>JAKOMQ010000015.1 GCA_022241605.1 Aquimonas sp.
TCCATCTGCGCCGCGCCCGTGATCATGTTCTTCACGTAGTCGGCGTGGCCGGGGCAGTCGACGTGGGCGTAGTGGCGGTTCGGCGATTCGTACTCGACGTGCGAGGTCGAGATCGTGATGCCGCGCGCCTTCTCTTCCGGCGCCTTGTCAATCGCGTCGTAGGCCTTGAACTCACCGCCAAAACGCTCGGCGCCCACCTTGGTCAGCGCAGCCGTCAGCGTGGTCTTGCCGTGGTCGACGTGACCGATGGTGCCCACGTTCACGTGCGGCTTGGTGCGCTCGAATTTTTCCTTGGCCATGTTGGCAAACCTCAATAATCAAATCGTGTGGATGGGATTGAAAGGAGCGGCGCCGTGCGCTCAGCCCTTCTTGACGATGCTCTCGGCGATGTTCGCCGGCGCTTCCGCGTAGTGGTCGAATTCCATGGTGTAGGTCGCGCGACCCTGGCTCATCGAGCGCAGCGTGGTGGCGTAACCAAACATCTCACCGAGCGGAACCATCGCATTGATGATCTTGCCCGACGGACTGTCGTCCGAGCCCTGCAGAATTCCACGACGACGACTCACGTCGCCCATGACGTCGCCGAGGTAATCTTCCGGCGTGACGATCTCGACCTTCATGATCGGCTCCAACAGCACCGGGCTGGCCTTGCCGAAGGCCTCCTTGAACGCCATCGAGCCGGCCACCTTGAAGGCCATTTCGTTCGAGTCAACGTCGTGGAAGCTGCCATCAACGGCGCGGATCTTGACGTCCACAACCGGGTATCCGGCCAGCGGACCCGTGGTCATGGCGTCCTGGATACCCTTGTCGGAGGCGGTAACGTACTCCTTCGGAACCACACCACCTACGATGGCGTTCTCGAACGAGTAGCCGGCGCCCCGCTCCTGCGGTTCCATCTCGATAACGATGTGCCCGTACTGACCGCGGCCGCCGGACTGACGCACGAACTTGCCTTCCTGCTTGACCGACTTGCGAATGGTCTCGCGGTAGGCCACCTGCGGCTTGCCGACATTGGCCTCGACGTTGAACTCGCGCTTCATGCGATCGACGAGAATTTCGAGGTGCAGCTCGCCCATGCCTGAAATGATGGTCTGACCGGACTCTTCGTCCGTACGGACGCGGAACGAAGGGTCCTCCTGGGCAAGACGGCCCAGGGCGATGCCCATCTTCTCCTGGTCGGACTTGGTCTTCGGCTCCACCGCCATCGAGATGACAGGCTCGGGGAAGATCATCCGCTCCAGCGTGATGACTTGGTTGAGATCACACAGCGTGTCGCCGGTGGTGACATCCTTGAGACCGACGGCGGCAGCAATGTCGCCCGCCAGAACTTCCTTGATTTCCTCGCGGTTGTTTGCGTGCATCTGCAGGATGCGGCCAATGCGCTCCTTCTTGCTCTTGACCGGGTTATAGACCTGATCACCAGACTTGAGCGAGCCCGAGTACACGCGGAAGAAGGTCAGCGAACCGACGAACGGGTCGGTCATGATCTTGAACGCGAGCGCGGAGAAAGGCTCCGAATCACCAGAGCCGCGCTCGGCCACCTGCTCGTCCTCATTGATGCCCTGCACAGGCGGGCGATCAGCCGGCGACGGCAGGAACTGGACGACGGCGTCCAGCATGGCCTGCACGCCCTTGTTCTTGAACGCGGTGCCGCAGAACGCAGGAATGATTTCGCACTTGAGGGTGCGCTCGCGAATGCCGAAAACAACTTCGTCTTCGGTCAGCTCACCGCCCTCGAGGTACTTGTTCATCAGCTCTTCTGAGGCTTCGGCGGCGGCCTCGACCATGAAGGAGCGCGCGGATTCGCACTCATCCATGAGATGCGCAGGAATATCCCCGTAGGTGAAGGTGGTGCCGTTGGTGGACATATCCCACAAGATGGCCTTCATCTTCAAAAGGTCGATGACACCCTCAAAGGTGTCCTCCGCGCCGATCGGCACCTGCATCGGCACCGGGGAAGCGCCGAGGCGGGAGCGCAGCTGCTCCATCACCTTGTTGAAGTTGGCGCCAGTGCGATCCATCTTGTTGACGAACGCAAGGCGCGGAACGCTGTACTTGCTGGCCTGGCGCCAAACAGTCTCTGACTGTGGCTGCACACCGCCCACTGCGCACAGCACGAACACCGCACCATCGAGGACGCGCAACGAACGCTCGACTTCGATGGTGAAGTCAACGTGCCCGGGGGTGTCGATGATGTTGAAGCGATGGTCCGGCAAGGATTGGTCCATGCCTTTCCAGAAGCACGTCGTAGCAGCGGACGTAATCGTGATTCCGCGCTCCTGCTCCTGCTCCATCCAGTCCATGGTGGCGGCGCCGTCGTGGACTTCGCCGATCTTATGGTTCACGCCGGTATAGAACAGGATGCGCTCGGTCGTCGTCGTTTTACCGGCGTCGATGTGCGCCATGATGCCGAAATTGCGGTAGCGCTCGATGGGGGTCTTGCGAGCCACGGGGTGATTCCTTTGAAGTCTGCGGTCGGCAAAGCAGCGCGGCCGCACCCTTTGGGGGCACGGCCGGATTGCTTACCAGCGATAGTGCGAGAAGGCCTTGTTGGCTTCTGCCATTCGATGAGTCTCCTCGCGCTTCTTGACAGCGCCGCCGCGGCTTTCGGCCGCGTCCAGGAGCTCGCCAGCCAGCTTGCGCGGCATCGAGGTCTCACCGCGCTTGCGCGCGAACTCGATCACCCAGCGCATCGCCAAGGCGTTGCGACGGGAGGACCGGACCTCTACGGGGACTTGGTAGGTCGCACCACCCACGCGGCGGGACTTGACCTCGACCGCCGGAGCGACATTGGTCAGGGCCTTCTCGACCAACTCGAGGGCGTTGGCATTCTTCTCGCCGATGACGTCCATCGCGCCATAGACGATGCTTTCGGCGACGGACTTCTTGCCGCTCTTCATCACCATATTGATGAAGCGGGCGATCAACTCGCTGCCGTGCTTCGGATCGGGCAAGACAGAGCGGGTACCGGGCGAACCTTTACGGGACATGATGCGAACCTGATTTGGAAAGATCGGTTGAACAGATCAGCTGAACCTGACGCCGCGTTGCGGCGCGTGGAATCAACTCTTGGGGCGCTTGGCGCCGTACTTCGAGCGCCCCTGGCGCCGCTTGGCGACGCCAACAGCATCCAGCGAGCCGCGCACGGTGTGATAGCGCACGCCCGGCAGGTCCTTGACGCGACCGCCGCGGATCAGCACGACCGAGTGCTCCTGCAGGTTGTGGCCTTCGCCACCGATGTAGCTGATGACCTCGAAGCCATTGGTCAAACGCACCTTCGCCACTTTGCGCAGGGCCGAGTTCGGCTTCTTGGGCGTGGTGGTGTAGACGCGCGTGCACACACCGCGACGCTGCGGGCAGTTGGCCAGCGCCGGCGAGGCGCTCTTGTAGGTTTTGGGCTGCCGGGGCTTGCGCACCAGCTGATTGATGGTTGCCATTGCAGGAGCCTTCTTGAAAACGAGGACGAGCCAACCCAGGCCCGCCAAGACCGAGAATTTTAGCGTGAGCGCACAAAGACCGTCAACGTGTGACAGTCTTTGAGGCGGTACAGCTTCCGTGCCGCGAACACGAGGCGCATCCTGCGCCTCATTTCGTTGGTTCAGGGCCGGCGAAGACCCTTGGATGAGACTGCCGAGGCGCACCAGACGCCTCGGCACATACGCAGTGGAGTTGATCGCTTAGGCGTCGTCGCCCGCAGAGGGCTCGACAGAGGGCTCCAGTGCGACTTCCGGATGGCCCAGACCAGCCCCGCGCAGAATGTCGAGTTCGGCGTCGGTCAGCTCCGTATCCCGGCGACGGCGCTTGCTGTGGTACGCAAGACCAGTGCCCGCCGGAATCAAGCGACCAACGATAACATTCTCCTTGAGGCCCCGCAAGGTATCCCGGGTGCCACGCACCGCCGCTTCGGTAAGCACACGCGTGGTCTCCTGGAAGGATGCCGCCGAGATGAAGCTCTCGGTCGCGAGCGAAGCCTTGGTGATTCCGAGCAGGACAGGGTCGTACTTGCCGGGGATACCGTCCCGCGCGAGGACCTTCTGGTTTTCCTCGAGCACGCGGATCCGGTCCATCTGTTCGCCACGCAGGAAACGGGTATCGCCGGTATCGGTGACCTCGACCTTGCGCAACATCTGGCGAATGATCGTTTCGATGTGCTTGTCGTTGATCTTCACGCCCTGCAGGCGGTAGACATCCTGGATCTCCTTGACCAGGTAGGCGGCAAGCGGCTCGACGCCAAGCAAGCGAAGGATGTCCTGCGGGTTCGGCTCGCCATCCACCACCGTCTCGCCCTTCTCCACGTGCTCGCCTTCGAACACGATGATCTGGCGGTACTTGGGGATCAGCTCCTCATGCTCGCCACCCTCGCCGTCCTTGATGATCAGGCGCTGCTTGCCCTTGGTGTCCTTGCCGAAGCTGACCACGCCCGAACGCTCCGCCAGGATCGCAGGATCCTTGGGCTTGCGCGCCTCGAACAGGTCAGCCACGCGCGGGAGACCGCCGGTGATGTCGCGTGTCTTCGACGCCTCCTGCGGAATCTTTGCGACCACATCACCAACGCGCACCTGAGCACCGTCCTGCAGGTTCACCACTGAGCGCGGCGGCATCAGGTACTGCGCAGGCAGGTCGGTTCCGGGAATGTTCAGATCCTTGCCGTTGCCATCGACGATGCGGATGATCGGGCGCAGGTCCTTGCCCGCGGAACCGCGACGCTTCGGATCGGTGATCTCGATGCTGGCAAGGCCGGTCAGGTCATCGATCTTCTCGATCGCGGTCACGCCCTCGACGAGGTCGACGTAGCGGACGAAACCCGCCACTTCGGACACGATCGGGTGGTTGTGGGGATCCCAGTTGGCGGCGATTTCACCTGCCTTGATCGCGTCTCCGTCCTTGAAGTTCAGCACGGCGCCGTAGGGCAGCTTGTAACGCTCACGCTCGCGACCATGCCCATCCATCACCGAGATTTCGCCCGAGCGCGAGACCGCCACCAGGTGGCCTGCCTCGTGCTGCACGGTTTTCAGGTTGTTGAACTTGACGCTGCCGCTCGTCCGCACGGAGACGTTATCCACCGCAGCCGCACGCGAAGCCGCACCACCAATGTGGAAGGTACGCATGGTCAGCTGGGTGCCCGGCTCACCGATCGACTGGGCAGCAATGACGCCCACGGCCTCACCGATGTTGACCACGTGGCCACGAGCGAGGTCGCGACCATAGCAGTGGGCGCAAACGCCAAAGCTGGACTCGCAGGTGATGGTCGAACGGACCTTGATGATCTGCACGCCAGCATCTTCGAGCTTCTGCACCCATTTCTCGTCGAGCAGGGTGTTGCGGGTGACGAAGGGATCCTCGTCATTGCCCGGCAGGTAGACGTCTTCGGCAACCAGGCGGCCCAGCACGCGCTCGCGCAATGGCTCGACCACGTCACCGCCTTCGACGATCGGCGTCATGGTCAAACCATTGTGGGTACCGCAATCAACCTCGGTAATCACCACGTCCTGCGCCACGTCGACCAGACGACGCGTCAGGTAGCCTGAGTTGGCAGTCTTGAGAGCCGTGTCGGCCAGTCCCTTACGGGCGCCGTGGGTTGAGATGAAGTACTGCAGCACGTCGAGGCCTTCGCGGAAGTTGGCCTTGATGGGGGTCTCGATGATCGAGCCATCCGGCTTGGCCATCAGGCCGCGCATACCTGCCAGCTGGCGAATCTGGGCTGCCGAACCGCGGGCACCCGAGTCGGCCATGATGTAGATCGAGTTCATCGACTTCTGGTCGATGGTTTCGCCCTTGGCGTTCGGCACCTTCTCGGTACCGATGCCTTCCATCATCGCTTTGGCCACCTGCTCATTCGTGCGCGACCAGATGTCGACAACCTTGTTGTAGCGCTCGCCTGCGGTGACCAATCCGCCCTGGTACTGCTCCTGGATTTCAAGCACTTCGCGCTCGGCACCGGCAAGGATCTGGCGCTTGGCGTCCGGAATCACCATGTCGTCGATACCAATGGAGACGCCGGCGCGGGTCGCGTTGCGGAAGCCGGTGTACATCAACTGGTCGGCGAAGATCACCGTTTCCTTGAGGCCCAGCTGACGGTAGCAGGCGTTGATCAAGCGGCTGATCGCCTTCTTGTTGAGCTCGGTGTTGACCAGATCGAATGGCAGCCCTTCCGGCAGGATCTCAGCCAGCAGGGCGCGGCCGACCGTTGTCTCAACGATCGAGGTGCCAACGCTGCGGGCGCCGTCCTCGGAAATGGTGGTCTGCTTCAGGCGCAGCTTGACCTTGGCATGGATCTCGACCATGCGGTTGTCATAGGCCCGCTGAACCTCCGCGAGGTTCGCGAAGACCATGCCCTCGCCCTTCTTGTTCTCAAGTGCGCGGGTCATGTAGTACAGGCCGAGCACAACGTCCTGGGTCGGCACGATGATCGGCTCGCCGTTGGCGGGACTGAGGATGTTGTTCGTGGACATCATCAACGCACGCGCTTCCAGCTGGGCCTCCAGCGAAAGGGGCACGTGAACAGCCATCTGGTCACCGTCGAAGTCCGCGTTGAACGCCGTGCACACCAGCGGATGCAGCTGGATCGCCTTGCCCTCCACCAGCACCGGCTCGAAAGCCTGGATGCCGAGGCGGTGCAGGGTCGGCGCCCGGTTCAGCATCACCGGATGCTCGCGGATGACCTCTTCGAGGATGTCCCACACCTCAGCCGACTCGCGCTCAACCAGCTTCTTGGCCGCCTTGATGGTGGTGGCCAGGCCGCGACGCTGCAGCTTGGAGAAGATGAAGGGCTTGAACAGCTCAAGCGCCATCTTCTTGGGCAAGCCGCACTCGTGCAGGCGCAGGGTCGGGCCGACCACGATGACCGAGCGGCCGGAGTAGTCGACGCGCTTGCCAAGCAGGTTCTGGCGGAAGCGGCCCTGCTTGCCCTTGATCATGTCAGCAAGCGACTTCAGCGGGCGCTTGTTGGTGCCGGTGATGGCGCGGCCGCGACGGCCGTTGTCCATCAGCGCGTCCACCGACTCCTGCAGCATACGCTTCTCGTTGCGCACGATGATGTCGGGAGCCGCGAGCTCAAGCAGCCGCTTCAGGCGGTTGTTGCGGTTGATGACCCGGCGGTAAAGATCATTCAGGTCAGAGGTGGCGAAACGGCCGCCATCCAGCGGCACCAGCGGACGCAGGTCCGGCGGCAGCACCGGCAGCACGGTCATCACCATCCACTCCGGGCGGTTGCCGGAGTCCATGAAAGCTTCCATGAGCTTGATGCGCTTGGACAGACGCTTCAGCTTGGTTTCGCTGTTGGTGGCGGCGATGTCTTCCTTGAGCTGGGCGAGCTCTGAACTGAGGTCGATCGACTTCAGGAGCTCGTACACCGCCTCAGCGCCCATCCGCGCGTCGAACTCGTCGCCGTGCTCGGTGACCGCCTGCAGGTACTGCTCTTCGGTCAGCAACTGCCCGCGCTCAAGCGGGGTCAGGCCCGGATCGATGGTGCAGTAGGCCTCGAAATAGAGGATGCGCTCGATGTCGCGCAGGGTCATGTCCAGCATCAGGCCGATGCGCGAGGGCAGCGACTTGAGGAACCAGATGTGCGCGACCGGGCTGGCCAGATCGATGTGGCCCATGCGCTCACGGCGCACCTTGGCCAGGGTGACTTCGGTACCGCACTTCTCGCAGACCACGCCGCGGTGCTTCATGCGCTTGTACTTGCCGCACAGGCACTCGTAATCCTTGATCGGCCCGAAGATGGCGGCACAGAACAGGCCGTCGCGCTCGGGCTTGAAGGTCCGGTAATTGATCGTCTCGGGCTTCTTCACCTCGCCGTAGGACCACGAACGGATCAGGTCAGGCGAGGCCAGCGCGATCTTGATGGCGTCGAAATCGAGCGTCTGGCGCTGCTGGTTGAAGAGGTTTAGCAGGTCTTTCATGGGATGCTCCGGGAATCGGGAATCGGGATTTGGGAATCGATCAGAGCGGGGAACCGGGCCTTGCGGGAGTCGATGTCGGCGCTAGACGCCGGTTCAACGAGTCCCCATTCCCGATCCCCCATTCCCAGCTCCTCAGTGCTCTTCCAACTCGATATTGATCGCCAGCGAGCGGATTTCCTTCACCAGCACGTTGAAGGACTCGGGCATGCCCGCTGCCATCTCGTGGTTGCCGTCGACGATGTTCTTGTACATCTGGTTGCGGCCCTGCACGTCGTCGGACTTCACCGTCAGCATTTCCTGCAGGGTGTAGGCCGCGCCGTAGGCTTCCAGCGCCCAGACTTCCATCTCGCCGAAGCGCTGTCCGCCAAACTGTGCCTTGCCACCCAGCGGCTGCTGCGTGACCAGCGAGTACGGTCCGGTGGAGCGGGCGTGCATCTTGTCGTCGACCAGATGGTTGAGCTTGAGCATGTGCATGTAGCCCACCGTGACGCGGCGGTCGAAGGCCTCGCCCGTCCGCCCGTCGTACAGGGTGACCTGGGTCTTGCTTTCGTTCATGCCCAACATCTGCACGTCCGGATCATCGGAGGGGTACGCAAGCTCCAGCATCTGCTTGATCTCGGCCTCGGTGGCGCCGTCGAACACAGGCGTCGCCATGGGCACGCCGCCGGTCAGGTTGCTGGCGAGGTTCAGCAGCTCTTTATCGCTGAATTCGGCAAGGTCGACGCGAACGCGCCCCTCGATCACCTTGTCATGGTTGTAGATACGCTCCAGGAAGGCACGCAGCTCGGTCACCTTGGCCTGCGCTTCCAGCATCTTCTGGATACGCTCGCCCAACCCCTTCGCGGCAAACCCGAGGTGCGTCTCCAACACCTGCCCGATGTTCATTCGGGAAGGTACGCCCAACGGGTTCAGCACGATGTCGACCGGACGACCATCGGCCATGTAGGGCATGTCCTCGATCGGCTGGATCATCGAGATCACACCCTTGTTGCCGTGACGTCCCGCCATCTTGTCGCCCGGCTGGATGCGGCGCTTCACGGCGAGGAACACCTTGACCATCTTCAGCACGCCGGGAGCGAGGTCGTCGCCTGCGGTGATCTTCGCCCGCTTGTCGGCGAAGCGCTTCTCGAATTCCTTCTTGTGGGCCTCGATCTGCTTCTGGGCGCGCTCGATGAAATCCGCGGCGTCCTCGTCCTTCATGCGGATCGAGAACCACTCGTCTTTCTTGAGGCTGTCGAGGTAGGCGTCGTTGATCTCGCTACCCTTCTTGAGCGCCTGCGGGCCGCCGTTGGCGACGCGACCGCCGATCTGGGTACGCAGGCGGGCAAAGATGGCGCTTTCGAGAATACGGAACTGGTCGTCGAAGTCCTTCTTGACCCGACGGATTTCCATCTCCTCGATTTGCTTGGCGCGCTTGTCCTTCTCGATGCCGTCGCGGGTGAACACCTGCACGTCTATGACGGTACCGTCCATGCCCGGCGGCACGCGCAGCGAGCTGTCCTTCACGTCCGAGGCCTTCTCGCCGAAGATCGCGCGCAGCAGCTTCTCTTCCGGTGTCAGCTGGCTCTCGCCCTTGGGCGTGACCTTGCCGACCATGATGTCGCCGGCCTGCACCTCGGCGCCGATGTAGACCACGCCGGACTCGTCCAAACGGCCAAGCGCCTGCTCGGACACGTTGGGGATATCGGCAGTGATCTCCTCCGGGCCCAGTTTGGTATCGCGGGCGACGCAGGTCAGCTCTTCGATGTGGATGGTGGTGTAACGGTCATCGCGTACCACCTGCTCCGAGATCAGGATCGAGTCTTCGAAGTTGTAGCCGTTCCATGGCATGAAGGCGATCAGCATGTTCTGCCCCAGCGCCAATTCGCCGAGGTCAGTCGAAGGACCGTCGGCAAGCACGTCGCCGCGCGCAACCACATCGCCCACGTTCACCAGCGGGCGCTGATTGATGCAGGTGTTCTGGTTGGATCGGGTGTACTTGGTGAGGGTGTAGATATCCACGCCGGGATCGTTCTCGCCGATTTCAGCCTCATGCACCCGAACCACGATGCGGGCGGCATCGACCTGGTCGATCACGCCACCGCGGCGGGCCACCGAGTTGACGCCGGAGTCGCGCGCGACGTCGCGCTCGATGCCGGTGCCGACAAGCGGAGTCTGGGCACGCAGCGTGGGCACGGCCTGGCGCTGCATGTTGGCGCCCATCAACGCACGGTTGGCGTCATCGTGCTCGATGAAGGGCACCAGTGCCGCCGCCACCGACACGGTCTGCATCGGCGAGACGTCCATGTAATGGATCTCGGCCGGCGCCTTCAGCAAAGACTCGCCCTGGTAGCGACACGGCACGAACAGCTCGACGAAACGCCCGTCCTCAGTGAGGTTCGCATTGGCCTGGGCCACCGCGAAATCGGATTCCTCGATCGCCGAAAGGAAGTCGATCTGGTCGGTGACCTTGCCTTCCAACACGCGGCGATACGGCGTTTCGAGGAAGCCATAGCGATTGGTGCGGGCGAACACGGCCAGCGAGTTGATCAGGCCGATGTTCGGGCCTTCCGGCGTTTCGATGGTGCAAACGCGACCGTAATGGGTCGGGTGGACGTCGCGCACTTCGAAGCCTGCGCGCTCGCGGGTCAGGCCACCCGGACCCAGCGCCGAGACGCGGCGCTTGTGGGTGACTTCCGACAGCGGGTTGTTCTGGTCCATGAACTGCGACAGCTGCGAGGAGCCGAAAAACTCCTTGATCGCCGCAGCCACCGGCTTGGCGTTGATCAGCTCCTGCGGAGTCAGGCCTTCGCTCTCGGCCAGCGACAGGCGCTCCTTGACGGCGCGCTCCACGCGCACCAAGCCGACCCGGAAGGTGTTCTCGGCCATTTCACCGACCGAGCGCACGCGGCGGTTGCCGAGATGGTCGATATCGTCGACCGTTCCCTTGCCGTTGCGGATGTCGATCAGAACCTTCATCACCGCCAGGATGTCTTCGTTGTCGAGCACGCCCGAACCGAGAACCTCCTTGCGCCCGACCCGACGGTTGAACTTCATTCGGCCGACGCCGGAAAGATCATAGCGGTCGCTGGAGAAGAACAGGTTCTGGAACAGGTTCTGGGCCGCTTCCTTGGTGGGCGGCTCGCCCGGACGCATCATGCGGTAGATTTCGACCAGCGCTTCCAGCTGCGTGCGAGTCGGGTCGATGCGCAGGGTGTTGGAGATGTAGGCACCGCGGTCGAGGTCGTTGACCCAGATCGTGCCCAGGGTCTGCACGCCGGCCTTGCGAAGCTTGGCCAGGTGGTCCTCGTGCAGCTCATCATTGGCGGTGGCCAACAGCTCGCCGGAGCTCGGATCGACCACGTCGTGGGCAAGGATGCGTCCGACCAGGTATTCATCAGGCACTTCCAGCGCCGTGATGTTGGCCTGCTCCAGCTGCTTGACGTGGCGCGCGGTAATGCGCTTGCCGGCCTCGACAATGACTTTGCCGTCGGCGACCAGGTCGAAGTTCAGGGTTTCACCGCGCAGACGCTCGGCTACCAGCTCGAGTTCGACGCCCTCTGGCAGCAGGCTGAAGCGGTTGATTTCGAAGAAGGTCTCCAGGATCCCGGGGTTGGAGAACCCGAGCGCGCGCAGCAGCACGGTCACCGGCAGCTTGCGGCGACGGTCGATGCGGGTGAACAGCGCGTCTTTCGGATCGAACTCGAAGTCCAGCCAGGAGCCGCGGTAGGGGATGATGCGGGCGCTGTAGAGCAGCTTGCCCGAGCTGTGCGTCTTGCCGCGGTCATGATCGAAGAACACGCCCGGCGAGCGATGCAGCTGGCTGACGATGACGCGCTCGGTGCCGTTGATGATGAAGGTACCGTTGTCCGTCATGAGCGGCATTTCGCCCATGTAGACCTCTTGCTCCTTCACGTACTTCACGGCCTTGTTGGAGGCAGGGCTGTCCTTGTCATAGATGACGAGACGCACGGTGACGCGCAGCGGCGCACCGAAGGTCATGCCGCGGTTGCGGCATTCGCGTTCGTCGAAAGCCGGCTCGCCCAGCTTGTAGCTGACGTACTCCAAGGCAGCGTTGCCGCTGTAGCTGCTGATCGGGAAGACCGACTTGAGGGCGCCGTGGAGGCCCTGCTCGCTGCGCTGGGCTGGAGCGATGTGCTCCTGCAGGAACTCGCGGTAGGAGTCCACTTGGATCGCCAGCAGGAAAGGAACCTCGAGGATCGAGGACCGCTTGCCGAAATCCTTGCGGATGCGCTTCTTCTCGGTGAAGGAGTAGGTCATGGTGCCGGTACCACCCTGGTTGTGCTGGACCCCCGCCTGAAGGCAAGGACCCCGGGAAAGATCATGGTTCGCAGGCCCGCCGCGAAGCGGGGTGCCTCAAAAGCCCGCAATTGGAGCTGCCGCCTTGGAACCCGTGAGCGAAGGCACGGGAAAGAAGCATGTCCAATAGCAGAAGAATGCCGCAGAAAACGTGGAGACGGACGAAAGCCCGGGGGCTTTCGCCCCCAGGCTGCACGCTCGTTCGGCAAGCGCGCGACGCAATGGTCGCTTACTTGACTTCGACCTTGGCGCCTGCGTCTTCCAGTTCCTTCTTGAACTTGGCCGCATCGTCCTTGCTGACAGCTTCCTTGACCGTAGCCGGGGCGCTCTCCACCAGATCCTTGGCTTCCTTGAGGCCAAGACCGGTGATGGTGCGGACGGCTTTGATCACGTTCACCTTGTTGGCGCCGGTTTCGGCCAGGATCACGTTGAACTCGGTCTGCTCTTCGACGGGTGCGGCGGCAGCGGCGGGGCCGGCGGCCATCATGACCGGTGCGGCAGCGGTGACGCCAAACTTCTCTTCAGCGGCCTTGACCAGGTCCATGACCTCGATAAGGGTCATGCCGGCGATCGCCTCGAGGATCTGCTCGTGGGTGAGGGACATCTTCATTACCTCTGGATTTTTATCTGGAAACGGTTGGACGGAGCGGCCGCGAGGGGACGCACCGGGAACTCAGGCGGCCGCCTGTTCCTGTTGCTTGTCGCCGACAGCCTTGACCACGCGCGCGAAGCGGGTGGCGGGCTCGACCAGCACGCTGAGGAACATGGCCAGTGCCTGGTCACGGGTCGGCAGCGAGGCCAGCACGTCGACGTGGGCGGCGGGCAGCAACTTGCCCCCCATCGACACCACCTTCGGCTGCAGCTTGTCGTTGCCCTTGGCGAACTCCTTGATCAGGCGCCCGGCGGAGCCGGGTTCCTCCAGCGAGAACGCGTACAGCAGTGGGCCGACCAGAGCGTCCTTGACGCACTCGTAGTCGGTACCCTCCACCGCGCGCGCTGCCAGGGTGTTCTTGACAACTTTCAAGTACACCCCGGTCTCGCGTGCCTTCTTGCGCATCTCCGTCATTTTGGCGACGGTAAGGCCCGCGTACTCGGCTGCGACCAAGGAGTGGGCCTTGGCGGCGATTTCCGCCAGCTCGGCGACCACTACTTGCTTCTGAGACAGATTGAGAGCCATTGCACTCCTCCGTATGAACTTCCACCGCGGCGCAGGGCCGACGATGGTCCCTTTCGATGCCCGTCCGTGGACATCGGGAGCGTCGGCGACGCTCCACTGGTAGCCGTGTCTTCAGATGTTTCCAGAAGCTCGGCACCATCTACGCAGGCGTGGCTTTGCAGCCGGATTAAGCCGGGGCGGGGATCGACGTCCATGTCGTCTGGCCCGGGCAAGGCCCGGCGCCGTGCCCTGCCCGGGCACCTGCGGTCTTTGACGGCGGCCACATGCGTGGCAGCCTCCAAATCCATGCCCCGCGGCGGTGGGCCGCGGGGACGTTCAAAACTTGAATCAAACCTTCAGCGAGAGCGTCGACTGATCAACCGTGAGGCCAATGCCCATGGTGGTGGACAGCGAAACCTTCTGCAGATACTGGCCTTTCGCAGTCGCCGGCTTTGCTTTCAGCAAATCGCCGAGCAGCGCGTGCAGGTTGGTCTTGAGGGCGTCAGCGTCGAAGCTGGCCTTGCCGATCGTGCAGTGGATGATGCCGCCCTTATCGGTGCGATACCGTACCTGACCCGACTTGGCGTTCTTGACCGCCTCGGCCGGGTTGGCGCTGACCGTGCCCACCTTGGGGTTGGGCATCAGGCCGCGCGGGCCCAGCACCTGTCCAAGCTTACCCACCACGCGCATCGCATCCGGAGTGGCAATCACCACGTCGTAGTTGAGGTCGCCGGCCTGCATCTTCTCGGCCAGATCATCCATACCCACGGCTTCCGCACCGGCGGCGGCGGCTTCTTCGGCCTTGGCACCCGGCGGGCAGAACACGGCCACGCGCACGGACTTGCCGGTGCCGTTGGGGAGCACGGTTGAGCCGCGAACCTGCTGGTCAGACTTGCGCGCATCCACACCCAGACGGACGGCCACGTCCACGGACTCGACGAACTTCAGCTTGCTGTTGTCCTTCAGGATGCGCAGCACGTCGTCGATGGGATAGCTCTTGCCGGGCTCGACCAGGCTCTGCATTGCCTTGAAACGCTTCGTGATCTTTGCCATGTCTTAGCCCTCCACCACCAGACCCATGCTGCGAGCGGAGCCCGCAATCGTACGCACGCCCGCTTCGATATCAGCCGCCGTCAGGTCAGCCTGCTTGGCCTTGACGATGTCCTCGATTTGGGCGCGCGTCACCTTGCCGACCTTGTCGGTATTCGGGCGCTTCGAGCCCGAGGTGATTCCGGCAGCCTTCTTCAAGAGGACCGATGCCGGCGTGCTCTTGGTGACGAACGTAAAGGTTCGGTCGGAATAAGCGGTGATGATCACCGGCGTGGGCAGACCCGGCTCGAGCTTGGAGGTCGCGGCATTGAATGCCTTGCAGAACTCCATGATGTTGAGACCGCGCTGACCCAGTGCGGGACCAACCGGGGGGCTGGGGTTGGCCTGTCCGGCCTTGACCTGCAGCTTGATGTAACCAACGACTTTCTTTGCCATTTCAAAGGCTCCTCGGGTTCAAGCGCCGGCCCACTCGCATGGGTTTGGCTCCCCGTCTGGTTTCGGAACGGGATTGGGGGCTGGGGATTCGAGACTGGGCGCACACTTGCCTGGCGCGCGTCAGTCTCGAATCCCCAACCCCCGATCCCGGCTCTTCAGGCTTTCTCGACCTGGGTGAACTCAAGTTCAACCGGCGTCGATCGACCAAAAATCAGTACTGCTACGCGCAAGCGGCTCTTGTCGTAATTGACTTCCTCGACCGTGCCGTTGAAGTCGTTGAAAGGTCCGTCCACGACCCGCACCATCTCGCCGGGCTCGAACAGGATTTTGGGCTTGGGCTTGTCGACGCCGTCCTGCACGCGCTGCAGGATGCGGTCGGCTTCGCTGTCCTTGATCGGCAGCGGCTTGTCGGCCGTGCCGCCAATGAATCCCAGAACCTTGGGCGTCGTCTTCACCAGGTGCCAGCATTCGTCGTCAATTCTCAGCCCGCCGCCTTCGCCGTCGGTCTCGATCTGCACCAGCACGTAGCCCGGGAAGAACTTGCGCTCGGTGCGACGCTTCTGGCCGGCGCGCATCTCGATGATTTCCTCGGTCGGCACCAGCACATCGCCGAAGCGCTCTTCGAAACCGGAACGCGCAATGCGGTCGGTCAGGGCCTTGCGAATCTGCTGCTCGAACCCGGAGTAGGCCTGTACCACGTACCAACGCTTGCTCATCGTTTCCTCCTCAGGTGCCCAGCAGGGCGCGGACCACCCAGGAAATGATCAGATCGAAGAACGCCAGGATCAGGCTCACGATGATGACCACTACGATGATCAGACCAGTACCGCGCAGGGTTTCCTGCCGGGTCGGCCACACCACCTTGCGCAGCTCGAAGCGGGTTTCGTAGAGAAACTCCCGGGCGTCACGCCCCTTGGCACTGAGCATGAAGGCCACAATCGATCCGGCAAACATGCCGAGCATGGCCAGCACGCGGAACACCATTGGCCACTGGGAAAACCAGTAGAAAACGGCCAAGCCGCCCAGCACCAGCAGGACGGCGACGACGTACTTGACGATGTCCAGCGTGGATACCGTCTCGTTCTGAGCGACCTTTGCGTTCATCCGGCTCTTCTGAAGTGGCACGCCAGGAGGGACTCGAACCCCCAACCTGCGGTTTTGGAGACCGCTGCTCTGCCAATTGAGCTACTGGCGTACATATGTTGCTAAAACCCGATCCTGAAAAGGCCAATGGCGAGTCGTGAATCGACCCGCCATCGCCCTTCAGACTGGAGGCCGGGCGAGCCCGGCCCCGGCTTGATTGATCACTCGAAGATCTTGGCGACGACGCCGGCGCCGACCGTACGGCCACCTTCGCGAATCGCGAAGCGCAGGCCGTCTTCCATCGCGATCGGGGCGATCAACGTCACCACCATCTTGATGTTGTCACCCGGCATCACCATCTCGACGCCTTCCGGCAACTCGCAGCTGCCCGTCACGTCGGTCGTGCGGAAGTAGAACTGCGGACGGTAGCCCTTGAAGAAAGGCGTGTGGCGGCCGCCCTCGTCCTTCGACAGCACGTACACCTCAGCCTCGAACTTGGTGTGCGGCTTGATCGAACCGGGCTTGCACAGCACCTGGCCGCGCTCCACGTCGTCACGCTTGGTGCCGCGCAGCAGCAGACCCGCGTTGTCGCCCGCCTGGCCCTGGTCCAGCAGCTTGCGGAACATCTCGATGCCGGTGACCGTGGTCTTGACCGTCGCGCGGATGCCGACGATTTCCACTTCCTCACCCACCTTGATGATGCCGCGCTCGATACGACCGGTCACCACGGTGCCGCGGCCCGAAATCGAGAACACGTCTTCCACGGGCATCAGGAAGGTCTTGTCGACGTCGCGCTCCGGCTCCGGGATGTAGGTGTCCAGGGCCTCCACCAGCGCGATGATCGACGGCACGCCGATCTCCGACTGGTCGCCCTCAAGCGCCTTCAGCGCGGAACCCTTGATGATCGGGGTRTCGTCGCCGGGGAAGTCGTACTTGGACAGCAGCTCGCGAACTTCCAGCTCGACCAGCTCCAGCAGCTCCGCGTCGTCCACCATGTCCGCCTTGTTCAGGTAGACCACGATGTACGGCACGCCGACCTGGCGCGCCAGCAGGATGTGCTCGCGGGTCTGCGGCATCGGGCCGTCAGCGGCCGAGCACACCAGGATCGCGCCRTCCATCTGCGCCGCGCCCGTGATCATGTTCTTCACGTAGTCGGCGTGGCCGGGGCAGTCGACGTGGGCGTAGTGRCGGTTCGGCGATTCGTACTCGACGTGCGAGGTCGAGATCGTGATGCCGCGCGCCTTCTCTTCCGGCGCCTTGTCAATCGCGTCGTAGGCCTTGAACTCACCGCCAAAACGCTCGGCGCCCACCTTGGTCAGCGCAGCCGTCAGCGTGGTCTTGCCGTGGTCGACGTGACCGATGGTGCCCACGTTCACGTGCGGCTTGGTGCGCTCGAATTTTTCCTTGGCCATGGCTTTGGTATCCCGGTGAACTCAAGAATCGGAGGGTCTGGATGGATGCTGCGAGAAGGTGGTGCTCATGACTGGAATCGAACCAGCGACCTCTTCCTTACCAAGGAAGTGCTCTACCGACTGAGCTACATGAGCACGCGTTTTGACTTTGGCGACACCCCGGGGTCGGGGTGGCTGCCAGGCAACCGGGCCGCCCTCATTGGCAGCCTTGAAGCCAAGACCCCAGCGAACAGCCTGGAGCGGGAGACGGGAATCGAACCCGCACCATCAGCTTGGAAGGCTGAGGTTCTACCATTGAACTACTCCCGCCTGCGTGCTGCCAGCTGAAGCCTTCAAACGGTGGTGGAGGGAGGTGGATTCGAACCACCGAAGGCGTAAGCCAGCAGATTTACAGTCTGCCCCCGTTGGCCGCTTGGGTATCCCTCCAACAGAGAGCCACGCATTTTCGGTGTGTCGGGGCGTTCTGTCAATGCCTCGTCTTCAAATACTTCCCTGCCCCGCCCTGTTTCACACGTTGAAGCGGAAGTGCAGGACATCGCCCTCCTTCACGAGGTACTCCTTGCCCTCCAGCCGGAGACGGCCCGCTTCCTTGGCACCAGCCTCGCCGCGATAGCGCATGTAATCGTCGAAGGCGATGGTCTCGGCGCGGATGAAACCACGCTCGAAGTCGGTATGGATGACCGCCGCGGCCTGCGGCGCGGTTGATCCGGCCTTGACCGTCCAGGCGCGGACTTCCTTCACGCCAGCGGTGAAATACGTCTGCAGGCCGAGCAGCCGGTAGCCGGCACGGATCACGCGGTCCAAGCCGGGCTCGCCCAGACCCAGATCGGCCATGAACACGTCACGGTCGGCGTCCTCTAGCTGGGACAGCTCCTCCTCGATGGCCGCACAGACCGGCACTACCTCGGCGCCCTCTTCGACGGCGCGCTCGCGCACGCGATCAAGGTAGGCATTGTTTTCGAACCCGTCCTCGCGAACGTTGGCGATGTACATCACTGGCTTGGCGGTGAGCAGGAACAGCTCACGCAGCAGGCCTCGCTCCTCGGAATCAAGGCGCATCGAGCGAACCGGCCGGCCCTGGTCGAGGTGGGCCCGCACCCGCGTCAGCAGATCGCGGCGCAAGGCGGCGTCCTTGTCGCCGGCCTTGGCCGCTCGCTCGAAGCGGTTCAGCGCCTTCTCGACGCTCTCCAGATCCGCCAGCGCCAGCTCCGTATCGATGGTTTCGATATCGGCGATCGGGTCCACCTTGCCGGCCACGTGCACGATGTCGGGGTGCTCGAAGCACCTCACCACGTGCGCGATGGCGTCGGTTTCCCGGATGTTGGCCAGGAACTTGTTACCGAGCCCCTCGCCCTTGCTGGCCCCGGCGACGAGGCCGGCGATGTCGACAAACTCGACCGCGGTCGGAACCACTTTCTGGGGCTTGACGATTTCAGCGAGCTGCTGGAGGCGCGGGTCCGGCACCGGCACCACGCCGACGTTGGGGTCGATGGTGCAGAAGGGGAAGTTGGCCGCGGCGATGCCGGCGCGGGTCAGGGCATTGAACAGGGTCGACTTGCCCACGTTGGGGAGTCCGACGATGCCGCATCTGAGGGCCATGGGCTTTGACTCCGGGATTGGGGATTCAGGATTGGAGATTGGGGATTGGGGATTGGGGATTGGGGATTGGGGATTCGGAGCGGCAGGTTGAGGCAAGCCGCAGCGCGGCGCCAATCCCTAATCCCGAATCCCGGTGTTGGTATGCAACCGCTTCATCGCCTCGTTGAAATCGCCGCGCAGCAGCAGCGGCAGCTGGTCGAGGGCGGTATCGAGGCTGCGCTGGATCGAAATCTCATCGTCGCGACTGGGGCGCCCGAGCACCCAGGGCGTGACCTTGTCCTTCTGCCCCGGGTGTCCGATGCCGACGCGAAGTCGGTGGAACTTGCCGTGGCCAAGGTGGTTGAAGGTGTCGCGCAGGCCGTTCTGGCCGCCGTGGCCGCCGTCGAACTTGAGCCGCGTCACGCCGGGCGCCAGGTCAAGCTCATCGTGGGCGACCAGCATCTGTTCGGGCTCGATCTTGAAGTAACGCAATGCGGCCGCGATCGACTGACCACTGCGATTCATGAACGTGCTGGGTTTCAACAGCCAGATCGCGTGGCCGTCGAAGGAGGCGCGGGCAGTCTCACCGTGCAGCTTGGCTTCATGGGCGAAACGCACGCCGGCCTGCCCAGCCAGCCGGTCGGCAAACCAGAAGCCCGCATTGTGGCGGGTAAGGGCGTAGTCGGCGCCCGGATTGCCAAGGCCGACGATCAATCGCAGCGCGCTCATGCGGCAGTGCCAATCCCGCCGGCAAGGTGCCGGCGGGATGGACGGGGCTTACTTTTTCTCTTCCGTGGCTTCTTCCGACTCGCCGGCCTTGGACTGGCGGGCGATCACCACCGCGACATCGTGTTCCTTGCCGAGCTTCAGCTCGGGGATTTCGACGCCGTCCGGCAGCTTGATGTCAGACAGATGGACGGTATCACCGGCCTTCAGGCCGACGAGGTCAAGCTCGATGAACTCCGGCAGGTTGCCCGGCAGGCAGGACACTTCCACTTCGTTGACTTCGTGGGTGATCACGACGCCACCGGCCTTGCCGGCCGGCGAGATGTCCTGGTTGAGGAAGTGCAGCGGCACACGCACGCGGATCGCCTCGTCGGCGGAGACGCGCATGAAGTCCAGGTGCATGATCAACGGCTTGAACGGATGACGCTGCATGTCGCGAACGATGACTTTCTGGATCTGGCCGTCGACATTGAGGTCGAGAATCGAGCTGTAGAACCACTCATGGGCCGAAGCCAGCCACACGGTGTTGTGCAGCAGCTCGACGCTGGACGGCTCGGCGTGGCCGCCGTAGACCACGGCCGGCACCTGGCCCGTACGACGCAGGCGGCGGCTCGCACCCTTCCCTGCGTCCGTGCGGACGGTGGCCTTGATTTCATGCTGGGTTGCCATTGGATGTTGCCTTTCTTGCTGGGGAACGGCGCCTTGCGACGCCGGAATGCCCGCCCCGCGACCAGGGTGGGCGTAGTGATCAGTCCACGTAGAGCGAACTGACGGATTCTCCGAATGCGATACGGCGGATGGTTTCCGCCAGCAGTTCGGCGACGCTGAGCTGGCGGATGCGGCCGCAGGCGCGGGCCTCGTCCGACAGCGGGATGGTGTCGGTCACAACCAGCTCATCGAGCTGGCTGCCGTTGATGTTGCTGATCGCCGCCCCCGACAGCACCGGGTGGGTGCAGTAGGCGACCACCTTGCGCGCGCCGTTGTCCTTGAGCGCTGCTGCGGCGGCGCAGAGGGTGCCGGCGGTGTCGACGATGTCATCGACCAGCACGCAGGTCTTGCCGGAGACGTCGCCGATGATGTTCATCACCGTGGCCACGTTGGCCCGCGGCCGGCGCTTGTCGATGATCGCGAGGTCGGCGTCGTCGAGGCGCTTGGCAATGGCCCGGGCGCGGACCACGCCGCCGACATCCGGGCTGACCACGATCAGGTCCTTGGTGCCCTGGGTGCGCCAGACATCGGCCAGCAACAGAGGCGAGGCATAGACGTTGTCGACCGGAATATCGAAGAAACCCTGGATCTGGTCGGCATGTAGATCGACCGTCAGCACGCGGTCGGTACCAACGGCACTGAACATGCGTGCAGCCACCTTGGCGGTGATCGGCACCCGCGCGGAACGCGGCCGACGGTCCTGTCGCGCGTAACCGAAGTACGGCACCACGGCGGTGACGTTGGCTGCCGAGGCGCGCTTGAGCGCATCCACCAGCACCAGCAGCTCCATGAAATTCTCGGCCGTGGGCGCGCAGGTAGGCTGCACGACGAAGACTTCCTGCCGGCGCACGTTCTCCTCGATCTCCACCGAGACCTCGCCGTCGGAGAAGCGACCCACCAGCGCCTTGCCTGGGCGTACGCCCAGCTCACGGCAGACGGCCTGGGCAAGCGGCCGGTTCGCGTTGCCGGTGAAAACGAGGATGCCGTCGGTATTCACTGTGCACCTGCGCTGTGCGGGGGCCCGTCCACCGCGGCGGGCCCGGGAAAGCCCGCGGCGAGGCGCCCTGCCCCGCCACCGGCGTGTCGACCGCCGGGAGGTCCCCGGCGATCGGACGATTGGAACTGGCTGGGGCGGCAGGATTCGAACCTGCGAATGCCGGAATCAAAATCCGGTGCCTTACCACTTGGCGACGCCCCAACACGAAAATCCGCTGCCGCCGGTGGCCTCAGGCCGCCTGCGCCAGCTGCTCGAACACGGGCGAGCGATCCAGCCCGTCAACCACCCAGCTGCGCCGGCCCGACCCCAGCCTTGCCTGGGCAGCCTCGGCCTGCGTGGCGCGCTCGAAGCGCGCGAAAAAGCAGCCGCCGGTGCCGCTCAAACCCATCTGCAGGGCCATCCCGGCGCAGGCATCGCCCAAGGCCTCAAGCGCTGCGCCCGCCGCGGGCGATCGCGCCAACAGCACTGGCTGGAAGACGTTTGAG
This sequence comes from Aquimonas sp., assembly GCA_022241605.1. Classification (GTDB taxonomy): domain Bacteria; phylum Pseudomonadota; class Gammaproteobacteria; order Xanthomonadales; family Xanthomonadaceae; genus Aquimonas. Next base: position 21,834 of record JAKOMQ010000015.1, read on the forward strand.
CGATACTCGCCCCGCGCAAAGCCCGCAATTGTCGCGGGGGGCGCATCGCGTGTCAATTCAGGTGCTTGGAACAAGGCCGCGGTGGGTACCTGCACGCCGGAGTCCAGCACGAGATAACTCGACGACCCCAGCGCCAGCGGCTGCAGACGCTCGCCCACGCCCTCGGCCCAGGCCGAATGCCCGTGAACGAACACCGGCACGTCGGCGCCCAGGCCAAGCCCAAGCGCAGCCAGCGCGTCAGGCCCCAGACCGCAGCCCCACAGCGTGTTCAAGCCCAGCAGCACGCCGGCTGCATCCGAGCTGCCGCCGCCCAGGCCGCCACCCATCGGGATCCGCTTGTGCAGGAGGATGTCCGCGCCCTGCGCGCAGCCAGTGGCGTCCCGCAGGGCTTGGGCCGCGCGCAGAGCGAGGTCGTCCGCGGGCTCCACGCCGGCAGCGCCGGACAGCAAGCGCAGCTCACCGTCAGCGCGAACGCCCAGCCGCAGTTCGTCGCAAAGGTCGATCAACTGGAATACGGTCTGCAGCAGGTGGTACCCATCGGCGCGCCGGCCCACCACCTGCAGGAACAGGTTGAGCTTGGCGGGCAGGCGCAGCTCCAGCTCAGCCACCCTCTGGCTCCCAGCGGTCCACCACCAGCCGCACGCGGCGTTCGCCGGACTCGGCGAACACCCGCAGCGGCAACGGTGGCTGCCTGCGCTGGTCCCAGCCGCGGTACTCGATCTGCCAGCCGTGCTGGCGCAAGCGCGCCGGCAGCCCTTGGGCGTCGAACTCAAGCTGCGACTGAGCTTCGGCGCGGGCGCCACGCACCCAGGCGCGCAGCTGCGCAAGCGGCATGCTCCAGCCGGCAGCCTCGGCCAGCAGGGCCTCGGCATCGCTGCCCTCCAGCGGCCCCTGTTCCACGCCGTCCAGCCGCGCCCAGCCTTCACCTGCAGTCAGACGCCAGCTCTGGCGGCTGACCGGCGCCGACAGCGAGACGCTGAAGGAATCGCCCTGCTGCTGCCATTCGATGCGCCCGCTGCCGCCATCACCGCCGCCGGACACAGCCACCCGCCCGGAAAAACTCCAGTTCTGCTGCAGGGCAAGCACGCGCTCGCGCTCTGTCTGGGCGGCGAGCAGTTCGAGGTCGGCATCGCGCAGCAGCGGTGCGCGGACGCACCCGGCCAGCAGCACCAGCGCGAGCAGGCTGCACAGCACGCGGACCGCGCGGCCCCGCGTTCGGCGCCGGAGACAGCTCATGGCTCGAAGCGCTCGCGCAGGCGCTGAACAGCGCGGTTCTCGGCATCCAGCTCGATGCCCTTCAGCCACCAGCCACGGGCCTCTTCCTCACGCTCCAGCACGAGCAAAACCTCTGCCAGATGCGCGGCGATCTCAGCGTCCGCCTGGCCCTCGAAGGCACGCTGCAGATAGTCGAGGGCTTCGTCGGCACGGCCAAGCCTGAACAGCACCCAGCCCATGCTGTCGAGAATCGCGGGCTGGTCGGGCGAAAGCTGCAGAGCGAGACGGATGTAACCCAAGGCCTCCTCATGCTCGTCGGTGCGGTCGGTCATGATGTAGCCGAGCGCGTTCAGGGCGTCGGCGTCTTCAGGATCCTCACTCACCAGCACCTGCAGGTCGATGATGGCCTCGGCCACGCGATCCAGCCGCTCAAAGGTCAGCGCCCTCGCATAGAGCAGGGCGCGGTCATCTTCGAAGATCTGCAGCCCTCGATTGAGCGCATCGATCGAGGCCAGCAGCTCGCCCCGACGATTCAGCAGCTCGCCCTCGAGAAGGAAGGCATTGCGCAGCAGTTCGCCTTCGTCGGTCTCCAGCGCCTGTAAGCCCCGCAGGGTAGCGATCGACGCCTCCAGACGGCCTGCGTCCTCATGCAGCACGGCAATGCGCAGCTGCGCCTGCATGCGGCGCGCGGGGTCGGTCACGCCCTCGTACCAGCGCTGGGCCTCGTCGCCGCGCTCCAACACTTCGGCAATCTGGCCAAGCAGGAAGCGCCGGTCGTCACTGAGGACAGCGCCGAACACCGAAGTCTCGTCGCGCGCATCTTCCGGGTTGAGCGTGGCCAGCGCATCGGACTTGATCTGACCGTAAAGAAGCTCGAGCGCGCCTGACTCGCCGACCCGGGCAAGATAGGCCGCACGGCCGGCAAATGTGGCGTCGGTCTGCTCGCCCTCGGCAAGCAGCTCGGCGGCCCGCCCGGTCTGGCCAAGGCCATCCAGCAGCGAGGCTGCGCGCAGGCGCTCGGGAATATCGCCCAAGCCCAGCGCAAGCACCGCCTCCAGAGCGGTAATCGCGGCTTCAGGCTGCTCCTGGCGCAACAGGACCTCGGCACGCCATAGGCCAACCCGACGATCTTCGGGAAAACGAGCTGCCGCCAGTTCGAGCACGCGCACGGTCAGGTCCGGCGCACTCCACTGCTGGGCGAGGCCGCCCAGGGCCACCCACACGCTGAATTCGGGCGGCAGGCGCGGATCCTCTACAAGCAGGCGCAGGCTGGGCACGGCGCCGCGACCGCTGCCTGCGAGGGCCTGCACCGCCAGTCGGCGCGCGTCCTCATCGCCAGCAAACAGTTCGGCCAGGCCGTCGGCGGCGTCTTCATGGCGGCCCTCGCGGATGGCGTGGACCAGGGCAAGCTGGCGCGCCGCAGCGGCATCCGGCGCCAGCTGCAGCCAACGGCGCAGGGCTTCCGCCAGCAGGCCGCGATCATCCGCCAGCAGCGCGATCCGGGCGGCACGCTCGGCCAGCTCGGGGTCTGCCGAAAGCAGGGCCGCCTCGACGTAGGCACGCGCGGCCGCAGCGCTATCTCCCTGCTGCAGGGCGAACTCGCCCTTCAGCAGCTGCATCAGGGCCTCGCCGAGGTCGGCGCGGGGCGCAGCGAGGCCGACCAGCGGAGACTCCGGGTCGGTGGATTGGGCCGAACCACAAGGGGCAAATGCGGCCAGCAGCGTCGCGAGCGGCAACAGCAGGTAGAATCCGGAGCGGCTCATTAGACCTTCACAGGGGCGTCCGGCACCTGCCGCAGGCTGCGGCGCACCGGCCCCGGAACAACGCTCACCAGTGTACCCGAACCCTCTTTCCGACCGGCCGCAGCGGCGCCTGCTGGCGCTGGGCCTCAGCCATCAGACGGCGCCGGTCGCCCTGCGCGAGCAGGTGGCGTTCGGAGCTGATCGGCTGGCGTCGGCGCTGGCCGAACTGCTCGGCCGGCCGGGAATCGAGGAAGCCGCACTGATTTCCACCTGTAACCGCACCGAGGTCTACGCGGCGGTTGAACCCGGTGCCGAAGCCGAAGCGGCGCGCTGGCTCGCCGATCACCATCGACTGGAGGGCGAGGCCCTGCGCCGCTGCCTGTACCAGCACGAGGACGCTGCCGCCGTGCGCCACCTGTTCCGCGTCGCCACCGGCCTGGACTCGCTGGTGCTCGGCGAGCCGCAGATCCTCGGTCAAGTCAAGGACGCGTGGCAGCTCGCACGTGAGGTCGGCGCCCTTCGCGGCGGGCTCGATCGCCTGTTCCAGCACGGTTTCGCGGTGGCCAAGCGGGTCCGCACCGACACCGCCATCGGCGCCCATCCGGTTTCCGTGGCCTTCGCCGGCGTGCGGCTTGCGCAGCAGGTGTTCAGCGACCTCACCGACGCCACCGTGCTGCTGATCGGCGCGGGCAAAACCATTGAGCTGGCGGCCCGGCATCTGGTGGAACAGCGCGCGCGGCGCCTGCTGGTGGCAAACCGAACGCTGGAGCATGCGCAGGCCCTGGCCGCCCGGGTCGGCGGCTATGCGCTGCCGCTGGAAGACCTGCGACAGCATCTGCATGAGGCCGATATCGTCATTTCCGCCACGGCAGCGCGCGAGCCGCTGCTGAACCGGGCCGATCTCGCCCTGGCGCTGCGCCAGCGTCGCCATCGACCGATGTTCATTCTCGACCTTGCGGTACCCCGCGACATCGCTGAAGACGTCGCCACGCTGGAGGACGTCTTCCTCTACACCGTGGACGACCTCGATCAGGTGATCCAGGAGAACCGGCGCTCACGACAGACGGCGGCGACCCAGGCCGAAGCCATCATCGACCTGCAGGTGGAGCACTTCCTTGGATGGTGGCGGGCCAGCCAGCAGCAAGGGCTTATCCGCGAGCTGCGCGGGATCGGCGAACGCGAGCGCGATGCCGTGCTGGCGCGCGCGCGGCAGATGTTGCAGCAGGGGCGCAGCCCCGAAGAGGCCCTGCAGTATCTGGCACATACCTTGACCAACAAGCTGCTGCACGCACCCTCCGCCGGGCTTCGTGCGGCTGCCCAACGCGGCGATGCCGAGCTGTTCCGCGCTGCCGGCCAGCTGTTCGCCCTGCCCGCCCCGGAGCTGCGCGAGGGCGCGTCGACGACTGATACGAACCCCGAGGACCCGGCATGAGTCCTGGCATCCGCAGGAAGCTGGAAGTCCTCTCCGAACGGCACGAAGAGGTCGGCCTGCTGCTCGGCACGCATGAGGTCGCCGCCAATGCCGGTCGCTTCCGGGAGCTTTCGCGGGAGTACGCGCAGCTGGCTCCGGTCGTGCGTGCACTGGCCGAGTACGACACCGCCAGTGCTGAGCTGGAGGCCTCGCGCGCGCTGCTCTCCGATCCCGACATGCGCGAGATGGCGCAGGAGGAGATCGAGCGACTGCAGGCGCGCCTGGAGGAACTCGACACCCAGCTTGGCGTTTTGCTGCTGCCGCATGATCCGCGCGACGAGGCCAACATCTTCCTGGAAATCCGTGCCGGCACCGGCGGCGACGAGGCGGCGATCTTCGCCGGCGACCTGTTCCGCATGTATACGCGCTATGCAGAATCTCGGCGCTGGAACGTTGAATTGCTGTCCGCCAGCGAAGGCGAGCACGGCGGCTTCAAGGAAGTCATCGCCCGCGTCGAGGGTCAGGGCGCGTACTCGGCGTTCAAGTTCGAGAGTGGCACCCATCGCGTGCAGCGGGTGCCCGCCACCGAGAGCCAGGGCCGCATCCACACGTCGGCTGCGACCGTCGCCATCCTGCCCGAAATGGACGAAATCGAAGACATCGAAATCCGCGACTCCGACCTGAAGGTCGACACCTTCCGCGCCTCGGGCGCTGGTGGGCAGCACGTCAACAAGACCGACTCGGCCATCCGCATGACCCACCTGCCCACCGGCATGGTGGTGGAGTGCCAGGATGAGCGCAGCCAGCACAAGAATCGCGCGCGCGCCCTCAGCCTGCTCAAGGCCCGCCTGCTGGACGCGCAGCGCGGCCAGCAGGTGCAGGCCCAGGCCGAGTCAAGGCGCCTGCAGGTGGGCTCGGGCGACCGCAGCCAGCGCATCCGCACCTACAACTTCCCGCAGGGTCGGATCAGCGACCACCGCATCAACCTCACCCTGTACCGGCTGCCGGAAATCATTGCCGGCGACCTCGGCGAACTGGTGCAGGCTCTGACCCGCGAAGCCCAGGTCGACGAGCTCCGGCTGCTCGGACAATAGCGCCGGCGCCGGGCTCGGCTACCATCAGCACGCCCCCGCCAGCCAAGGCCAGTATGAAAACCAAGCGCAAGACCTACGACGCCCTCCTCAAGCCCATGCAGCGGGAGCTGGTGCATGTGCAGCAGTGGCAGCAGGCCACCGGTACCCGCATCGTGATCCTGCTGGAGGGGCGCGATGCCGCCGGCAAGGGCGGCGTGATCAACGCCATGGCCAACACCCTGAACCCGCGCGCCTGCCGCGTGGTGGCACTGCCCAAGCCCAGCGACCGCGAGCGCACCCAGTGGTATTTCCAGCGCTACGTGGCCGAACTGCCCGCCGCTGGCGAAATCGTGCTGTTCGACCGCAGCTGGTACAACCGGGCCGGGGTCGAAAAGGTCATGGGCTACTGCAGCGACGCCGAATACCAGCGCTTCCTGGTGCAGGCGCCTGCGTTTGAAAAGATGCTGGTGGATGATGGCGTACTGCTGTTCAAGTACTGGCTGGCGGTCGACCAGGCCAAGCAGGAACTGCGGTTCGCCGAGCGCGCCGCCGATCCGCTCAAGCGCTGGAAGCTCAGCCCGGTGGATCTGGCTGCGCGCAGCCGCTACGGCGATTACGGCAACGCCCGCGAAGCCATGTTCCGCTCGACCCACAGCGCGCATGCGCCCTGGTGGGTCGTCGATTTCAACGACCAGCGCCGAGGCCGGCTGAATCTGATTCGCCATTTCCTTGACCACCTGCCCAGCCACAGCTCACCTGAGCCGGCGCTTGAGCTGGAGCCGCTGCCGGCGCCCCCGCAGCTGGAGCACTACGAGGGCAGCGTGCGCCCGATCGAAGACCGTTTCACGGACATCAACGGCAACGGCAACGCTGAATAGCGGAGCGTCGTCAGCCAGAAACGGTATCCGAGAGTCGCACCGCGTAACCGGCAGGCTGCGTCGACATGCCATGGCTAGAGGCGGCGGCGGGGCGTGGCGCACACGGACGCCTCGGATACGCCTGAAGAGCTGCGAAGCGCCCTATCGGCGTTGCGCCCGACACCTTTGCGTAGACAGCACGGGCGACTTCCTGGTCGCCCGTGCCTCGCTGGAGAGCCGCCATGGCCCTGCTGGGGGCGGCGTGCGGCGCAGGCTCGGGGACAGCTTGGCGATGGGCGGGAAGACTCCCTCCAGCGTCCGGTCGGGCTCCTCGGCGAGCGCAGGCGCGGAGGCTCAGGCCGGGCAGCCATCGGGAGGGCCTGCGGCAGCGCCGATGCGCACCGGGCGGCCGACTCGAAGTAACCCCGCTTCGGGCTTCTGTCGCGAAGCCCGCCGCTGCGCACGCGCGCCTAGCTGCGCCGGCGCGGATCGCGCTCCGCCAGCAGGACGCAAGCCATGGCGAGTGCCGCCGGCATCGCCTGCACCCACAGGATGCTGAGCTTGGCGGTGATGGCGCCAAACAGGCCGGCGGCGACTACGCAGCCGAGGAAGAACAGCTTGAGATCCAGACGGCGTGTCCACAGCGCCCAGATCAGGCCGAAAGCAAGAAAGCCGTTGTAGAGGCCCTGGTTCATGGCCAGCACGCGGGAAGCTTCGGCCTGTTCGGCGCTCATGCCGAAGATGCGCAGGCCAAGCGGCGCCGTCCAGAAAAACATCTCCAGCACCAGAAAACCGAGGTGACTGATCACCACCACCGAGACCAAGGCCACCGCCAGCACTCGCATCGCCCACCTCCACCCTTCGTGTCCGGACACTCTACTCCCGGACCGGCGCCTCAGATCGCGTGAAAAACCCAGACGCCGTAGCGAGGGAGTCGCTGGGCGTTCGTGGCAAAGCGCGGTGCGCGAATTGGAGGGAGTTTGGCGGGTCGAATGACCGCGGAGTTTGCGCAGCGCGCTGGCGCTACGGGCGCCCAGAGGCGGCCGCGGTAGGCGGATGGGTCTCACAGGCTCTCAGCCCGAACCCCCGACGGAAGCAGGCGAACAACGCACCTGATTGCGTCCACCGGACTTGGCGGCATACAGAGCCATATCCGCACGCGCCAGCAGGCTGTCCATGGTGTCACCGGAGCGGTAGGCCGACACGCCGGCGCTGAGGGTGACCCGACCCGCTTCCGGCATGGGCGCCTCCTGTATCGCTTCCCGCAGCCGCTCAGCGACCAGGACCGCGCCCTCGATCGGCGTTTCGGCACAGATAAGCAGGAACTCCTCTCCGCCCCAGCGCCCCACCATGTCGCTCGCACGGCGGCCCCGCAACAGCACATGGCCCAGGCATTGGAGCACCAGATCGCCTACGGCATGGCCGCAGCGATCGTTGACGTGCTTGAAGTGATCGATATCGACCAGAACCACGCTGAAGGGCGAGCCATGGCGCTGCGCGCGGGCCAGCTCCTCGGCCAGGCGCTGCTCCAGCTTGAGGCGGTTGTAGAGGCCGGTCAGGCGATCATGGGTGGACAGCTGATGCAGCTGGCGGTTGCTTTCAAGCAATGCGCGCAGCACCTGCTGCCGTGAGATTTCAGCATAGAGGGCGAGCAGCGCCAGACAGAGCAGGGCGCCGAGCAGATTGAACTGTGCGATACGGTCGAATCCCGTCGGCGAATCCGGGGGCGCCAGCAGGGCCAGGCCGGCCGCCGTGAGCAGGGCCAGCCCGACGCAGGCCCAGAGGCCGCGCTGACGTCCCAGCAGGAAAAAAGCAAGGCTCGGGAAGGGGCCCAGCCAAATCAGGCTGTAATGGCCCAGCCCGATCAGGCTGATATAGCCGGCAATGAAAAGGCCAACGAGGGCGACGGCACACCAGGCAGCAAAATCAAGCTGGCCGTGGCGCCGGTACCAGCCCATCAGAGCCAGAGCGGCCACCGCCGCGATCGCGTCCAGCACGGCGATGCGGGGCTGGCCAAGCAGGAAAAGATTGAGCAGCAGGAACCCGCAGGCCATGACCGCAAGCACCAGCAGGCTCATGTTGAGCAGGACCACGCGACGATAGTCCGGGTCCTGCGGCCCGAACCGCCCGCCGTGGGTGAGGTAACGATGCAGAAGGCTGCGTCGACGCGCCAAGGCCAACTCGCGAATTGCGGAAGCAGTCGCGACTGTATCAGCTGCCGGAAGCCTCGCTGGCCGCTATCCGGGCGTGCGCAAAGCCTGACGCACCGTAGTGGGAGCGTCGCCGGGAGTCCGCAGCACGACGCGCTGCACGAGTACCCGGCAGTTCGGCACGAAGCTGGCCGCAGGATTCGTGCAGCGCGCCGCCGCCGGGAGCGTCCAGCAGCAGTGAAGGCAGACCGACGATGCTCGCTGCGCGACCCGAGGGCTGCGCCTACGCCGATGCGCCGAAACCGTCGGGCTGCGGCAACGGTTCTGGCGCGCTCGCGGAGCCTCCGCCGCTGCCGCGGTCCAGCGCGAGCGCGATATCCGCCAAGGCACGGCCAACGCCGGCGCATCCGGGCACCTTGCTGCATAGACGTGGCCGTGCGGACGCTGCTGGCTGAACGCGAGCCCCGGGCGGCCTTCGCGCGCAGCACTGCTGGAGCCTCTGCGCTGCTAAACTGCGCCCCGCTTGAACCCGTGTGCGCCTTTCGGCCCCGTCGTTTCCGCTCCCACCCCCGTCCTACGAGTGTCCTTGCCACGCGCACGGACCGGCGGGCCGCCAACAGCGTTGGCGATCGAGCGCTCTCTCCGGCCTGCAAGGTGCGATCCACTCCACCTTGCGGAGCTCCAACATGCACGCTGAATCCACTGCCGCCGACGCGGCCGGTGTTCGTTTTGCCGATCTCGGGCTGTCGCCCGCCCTGCTCGAAGCCATCACCTCGGTAGGCTACGAGATACCCTCGCCGATCCAGGCGGCCACCATCCCAACGCTGCTGTCAGGCCAGGATGTGCTCGGACAGGCCCAGACCGGCACCGGCAAGACGGCCGCATTCGCCCTGCCGATCCTGTCGCGCCTCGACCTGTCGCAAAAAGCACCCCAGGCGATCGTACTGGCGCCCACTCGCGAACTGGCCATCCAGGTGGCCGAAGCCTTCCAGCGCTACGCCTCGCACATGCCGGGCTTCCATGTCCTGCCGATCTACGGTGGACAGGGCTACGCACCGCAGCTCACCGGATTGAAGCGCGGCGCTCACGTGGTGGTCGGCACGCCGGGGCGCATCATCGATCACCTCGAACGCGGCTCGCTGGATCTGTCAAAGCTGCGTTTTGTCGTGCTGGACGAGGCCGACGAGATGCTGCGCATGGGCTTCATCGACGATGTCGAGTCCATCCTGAAGAAGACCCCGTCCAGCCGCCAGGTCGCGCTGTTCTCCGCAACGATGCCACCACGCATCCGCGCGATCGCGCAGACCCACCTGCGCAATCCGCGCGAAGTCACGATCACCGCCAAGACCACCACCGCCAAGAACATCCGCCAGCGCTTCTGGCTGGTATCGGGCATGCACAAGCTGGATGCGCTTACCCGCATCCTCGAAGCTGAAACCTTCGAGGCAATGCTGGTCTTCGCCCGCACCAAGCAGGCCACCGAGGAACTGGCGCAGAAACTTGCCGCCCGCGGATTCTCCGCCGCCGCGCTCAACGGCGACGTGCCGCAGGCGGTGCGCGAACGCACCGTGCAGCGGCTCAAGGATGGCGATCTCGACATCATCGTGGCGACCGACGTGGCGGCCCGCGGACTCGACGTGGAACGGATCAGCCACGTGCTGAACTACGACATTCCCCACGACACCGAAAGCTACGTGCACCGGATCGGCCGCACCGGCCGTGCGGGCCGCAGCGGCGATGCGATCCTGTTCGTCGCGCCGCGCGAGCGTCATCTGCTGCGCACCATCGAGCGCGCCACGCGCCAGCCGATCGAACCGATGGCCCTGCCGTCTGTGGACACGGTCAACGAGCAGCGCCTCAATCGCTTCCGCGAACAGATCCTGGAGGCGCTCACCGACCCGCAGCTTGACGGCTATCGCAGCGTCATCGAGCGTATCGAGAGCGAGCAGAACATCCCGGCCATCGAGATCGCCGCCGCACTCGCCCGCCTGCACCGCGGAGACACGCCTCTGCTGTTGCCTCCGGACCGACCGACACCGGCCCTGCGCGAGCGCGAGCGCGGCGAGCGTTCCGAGCACGCGCCGCGCGATCGCTCTGAACGGGAGGACCGTGCACCGCGTGAACGGGCCGAACGGGAGCCGCGTCCGCAGCGCGAGATGGCCAGTGACTACGCCTTCGAAACCTACCGGGTCGAAGTCGGCCACGTACACGGAGTCAAGCCCGGCAACCTGGTCGGCGCCATCGCCAACGAAGCGGGCATTGATGCCAAGCACATCGGACGTATCGACATCCGGGGCGACCACAGCCTGATTGACCTGCCGGAGGGCATGCCAGAGGACTTGATGCAACATCTGCAGCAAGTCCGCGTCGGCGGCCAGCGCCTGCGCCTGCGTCAGGCCAGCGCACAGGACAAAGCGATGACAGCGGTACGACCGAAGCCAACGGGCAAGCGGCCGCCACGCGCGCCGAATCGCTACTGAAATCCGGCCATCGATTCCGGCAAAGACAAAGGCCCCGCCATCTGCGGGGCCTTTGCATTCTGGGCAGAGCTTGAGAGCCTGCGAAAAAACCACCCGCCTGCTGCGGCCGCGAAGCTGGCACGCAAGTACTCGATTCAGCGTGACTCAATCCTGACCGTCGCCGGACGTGCGACGTCTGCTCAACTCGCGGACGGCGTTGATCCGATCTTTCGCGGCGCGTCGCGCGCGACAGCTCGCGAGCGGGCTGGCGCCACGGCAACCAAGGGCCGGCTGACGTAGTTACGCTGAGCTTGGCTGCGCCCGGAGCGAGCGGACGTGCCGACGCGGCAGCGAAGGCGTCGCCGTGCGTTACCGGCAGCGTGCGTAGCATCAAGACTTGCCACCCTGAAGAGCACGGTGCGCGCTGAACGTGCATGGCGCGCTGCGTTCACTGGCATCCAGCGACGCCCACCGTCGGCGAACGGATATTGCGTTCGCCCCCGGAGGACGACAGAGGAGGTGCAGCGAGTGGTTTCCTTCAGTCGCCCATCAGCTTCTGGCGGTGCTCCCAGCGCTCCTGTGCGTCCAGGCACAGCGTGGCGATCGGACGTGCCTCAAGACGGTCGATGCCAATCTCCTCGCCGGTTTCCTCGCAGTAGCCGTAGGAACCGTCATCCACCCGCTTGAGTGCCTTTTCGATCTTGTTGATCAGCTTGCGGTAACGATCGCGCGTGCGGAGCTCAAGCGAGTTTTCGGTCTCGCGGGTGGCGCGCTCTGCTTCATCGCCGACATCACGAACCTCCTCGCGAAGGTTGTCGATAGTCTGCTTCGACTCCTCGACCAGCTCCGCGCGCCAGTTGATCAGCTTCTGGCGGAAGTATTCGAGATGGGTCGGGCCCATGTACTCCTCGCCGGCCCGCGGCTTGTAGCCTGCCGGCAGATCCACGCGCGTTGTCTGCACCGGCGCCATGGGCTCCACCACGGCCGGCCGGCTGGGCTTCACCGCGCGGGCGCGCGTGCCTTCCTCGACAACGGGTGCGGCGGGTTTCTTGTCCTTGCTTGAACCTGACTTCATCGTGTTCCCTGTTGCGGTCGCGGCGTCCCTGCGCGGGCTGCCGGCCTTAGTCGGCGCGGGCGCCGCCGGAGCCGGCGGGGGCGCCTCGATCACGTTAACCGTGCGGCCTGTGGTTTTCTTGACAGGCTTCGCTTTGTTGGAAGAAGCGGCCTTAGGCTCGCTCCGCTTGACCATACCGACCACCGCCTGGGCAATCTTCTTCACCGCGGAAGCCGCCTTGGTGGCAACCGTGCTGCCGACCGCAGCCTTGGAGGCTGCCGCTGGCGTGGGCTTGGCAGGCTTGACCGGTTTGGCGGCCGCCTTGACCGTTTTTGCCGGCTTCGCCGCAGGCTTCGCTGGCTTCTGCTGGACCTTGGCCTTGGCCTTTGGAATGGCCTCAGCCTTGGGCTTGGGCTTGGCTGCAGGCTTGGTCTTGGCTGCAGGTTTGGTCTTGGCTGCAGGTTTGGTCTTTGCCACAGGCTTGACCGCTACCTTGGCACCAGCCGCCTTCACCGCAGCCTTCTTGGCTGCCGTTTTCGCCGGAGCGCTGGCCACTGCCGGCCTGGACGCCGCCTTGACGGCGGTCTTCGGCGCGGCGGCCTTGGGCGCTGTCCGTTGAGTGCCGGCGGCCTTGGCCGCCCCTTTGGCTTGCGCCTTAACCGCTTTCGACTTCGCTGCCACGTTAGCCCTTCCTTTATGAGTTGCCTTGAGGCCCAGCGGGCGCGTGTTATAGCTGCTGCGTCGCCCGGGGGCAAGCAGAGACTTTTCGCGCCTTCCCCGGATACTGCACCTGCATCGCTACCTGTACGATCAGAAGGCGTTCGTGCCCAGCCTCGTGACCGCCCCTACCGAGCTCGCCACCCAGCATGCGCCACCTCCTGATCCTACTCCTGCGTGGCTACAAGCGGTTCATCAGCCCGCTGCTGGGCCAACACTGCCGCTTCGAGCCCAGCTGCTCCGAGTATTCGATGCAGGCGATCGAGCGCTTTGGCGCGCTGCGCGGAAGCTGGCTGACGCTGCGTCGCCTGCTGCGCTGCCAGCCGCTGTGCGATGGCGGCGAAGACCCGGTGCCGGATCGTTGGCCGCGACCCGGGGAGCATCGGCGCTGTCGCTGTGGCGAACGCCAGCCGCCAACCTGAACCGCCCCCGCCCTCCTCAACACATCGGAATTGCCATGCCCTCATTTGACGCCGTTTCCCAGGTTGACGACCACGAGCTGACCAACGCGGTCGATCAAGCCAACCGCGAGCTCGGCAAACGCTTCGATTTCCGCGGCAGCCAAGCCGCCTTCGATCGCGAGGATGGCCGCGTGCAGCTGCGTGCAGACAGCGAATTCCAGCTGCAGCAGATGATGGAGATCCTGCGTCAACGCCTGACCGCACGCGCCATCGATGTCCGCTGCCTGGATCCGTCCGAGCCGGAAACCAATGTCGCCGGCGCGCGCCAGTCGGTCGCGGTCAAACAGGGCATCGAGCAAGCCGTCGCCAAGAAAATCGCTGCCTCGCTCAAGGCCAGCGGGCTCAAGGTCGACAGCCAGATCCAGGGTGACAAGCTGCGGGTGAGCGCCAAGAAACGCGACGATCTGCAGGCAGCGATCGCGCTGCTGCGCAAGTCCGACTTTGAGCTGCCGCTGCAGTTCGAGAACTTCCGCGACTGAGCCGCCCGCTCAGTTCGCTGGCCTTGGCTCGCGCCAGTGCCGGGCGCCGAGGAAAATCATGCGCAGGCGCAGGACCAGCTCCTGCATCTGCTCGCGTTCGGCCTTGTGCGAGGCTTCCGGCAGATCGAGGATGTCGGTGATGGCATCGATCACCGTGGACACGGTCAGCCTGCACAGCAGCGCAAGATCGTCACCATCGAGATCGTCCATCAGTCCGAGGCGACGCATGTCCTGGGCCATCTCGCGGGCAAAGTGCCCCTCCTCGGTGCGGATCGCCTGACGGATCACCGGAGCGCCTCCGCCGCGCTCGGACGCGATGAACATGAAATGTGCGCGATGCTCCCGCACGTAGTCGCGGAAGATCAGCACGGAGCTTCGCAGGATCTGGGTCGGCGGCAGGCCCGTTCGGCGCGCTTCGCGAAGCAGGCGGCGAAGCGTGGCGCCACACTCGTCCACGAGCGCGAGGCCGAGCTCATCGAGATTGGGGAAATGCCGGTAGAAGGCCGCCGGGGCCAGCCCGGCTGCGCGTGCGATCTCGCGCAGGCCAAGTGAGGCGAAGCTGCGGCCAGCGCCCATCAGCTCCAGCGCTGCGGATGTCAGCTGCGTCCGACTGAGCCGCCTTCGCGCATCGCGGCCCATCGGAGCCTCGGCAGTGGCGGCGGGTCTTGGCGTCATGGGCTTCCGGACAGACACGGACGCCGTGAGTTTATCAGGACCGCAGCTCGCCCCTCTCGCGCCGGCCGCCCGGCGACGGCCGCGCGTCCAGCCAGGCTTCGAATTCGGCGGCGGGCAGCGCACGGGCGAACAGCCAGCCCTGGCCCTGCCTGCAGCCGATATGCAGCAAGGCCTCGCGCTGGGCCTCCGTTTCGACGCCTTCCGCCGTGAGGTGCAGCCCGAGGTCGCCGGCGAAGCCGACTATCGTGCGCACGATCGCGCGGTGCCGAGGATTGACCAACATGTCGCGTACGAAGCCCTGGTCGATCTTGAGCGCATCGAAAGGCGAACTGGCAAAGCTCTCCAGCGAGGAATAGCCGGTACCGAAATCGTCCACCACCAGCGAAACGCCGGTGGCCTTCAGGCTCTGCAGACGCTCGACCGAGGCACTTTGACTGGCGCGGAAAACCCGTTCGGTGATCTCCACATGCAGGGCCGATGCTGGAATCCGCGACCGCTGCAGGGCCTGGCGGACATGCCCAGCCACGGTTCCGGAAGCGACCAGGCGCTCGTCCATGTTGAGGCTCATCCACAGCTGGGGGCTGCTCAGGCGCCATCGCCCAAGCTGGGCGCAGGCCGTGTGCAGCACCCACAGGTCGATGTCGCCGATCAGCCCGGTCTCTTCGGCAAGCCCGAGGAACTCGCCCGGCAGCAGCAGTCCACGTCGCGGGTGTCGCCAGCGCACCAGCGCCTCACAGCCGAGCAGGCCACCGTCCGCGAGGTTCACCACGGGCTGGAAGTGCAGCTCGAACTCACAGCGCTCCAGTGCGAGCCGCAGGTCGGTCTGCAGCTCGAAGCGCCGCTGCGCCTCTGCGTGCATCGCCTCGTCGAAGACCACGAAACGTGCCTTGCCGGCTCCCTTGGCCTGGTACATGGCGGTATCCGCATCGCGCAGGACCTGCTCCGGCCAGCGATAGTCCGGGCGCCCCAGCACGATTCCGATACTGGCCGCGGAAAACACCTCGGTACCGTCCACCACGAATGGACGCTCGAACAGGCGGGCCACCTCACCGGCGAGCCTGAGCGCCTGCTCGCGCGAGCAGGGGCCGCTCGGCAGCAGGCCGAACTCGTCGCCGCCGTAGCGGGCCAGCAGGCACTGACGCCCCACCTGCAGGCTGAGCCGTTCACCAATGGCGACCAGAAGCCGATCACCGGCACCGTGCCCGAGGCTGTCGTTGACCCACTTGAAGCCATCGAGGTCAAGAAACAGGACCGCGTAGTCCGTGCGCCCGCTGGCCTGGGCCTCCCCGAGCACCAGCAGCAGCTTCTGCTCGAACTGCCAGCGGTTGGGGAGTCCGGTAAGGGGGTCGTAGTTGGCGTGGAAGCGCAGCAGGTGCTCGGCCTCGCGCTGGCGGCTGATGTCCATCGCCGACCCGACCAACTCGTAGCCCTGCTCGCTCATGGCGCCGCGGCTGACCGAAAGGCTGGCCCAGACCAAACTGCCGTCGGCTCCGATAAGGCGAGTGGCGAAGTCACGGACCTCGCCGCACCCGGACAGCTCCGCCAACAGGCGCTCGCGGTCACCCGGATCGGCGTACAGGCGCTCAACCGAATCGACGCCTTGGACCAGGTCCACGCTGGTGGCGTAGCGGAGCATTCGTGCCAGCGCCGCATTCGCCTCCAGCATTCGCCCGGTTTCGGTGCTGCGGAACAGACCGACCGGAGAGCCTTCGAACAGCTCCCGGTAGCGGGCCTCGGCCTGCAGCAGGGCGGACTGCTGCTGATCGTCCTGGGTAACGTCGCGCATGATCCCGGTCGAGGCGATATCGCCCTGGTACTCGATTGCATCCGCATGCACCTCGAACACCCGTTTGCCACCGTCCCGGTGCAGCACCCGGATCCGGTAGCGCTGCACGTCCAAGGATCCATCCTCGCGGGCTTTGCGACGATCGGCCTGGGCTGCCGCGTCTTCTTCCGCGACCAGGCTCATGTAGGGACTGCCGATCAGGTCTGCTGGCGCATAGCCCAAGGACTCGGCCAGCGCTTCGTTGACGAACAGCATCCGACCGCGTTGGATCAGGAACACACCGTCGCGGCAGTTGTGTACAAGCGACCGGTAGAGGGCTTCGGATTCGCGCAGCGCGGACTCCGCCTGCTGCTGGGCGCTGATATCGACCAGCGAACCCTCGAAGAACAGGCTGCGGCCCAGCGCATCACGAACCGTGCGCGCGTTCTCGCTGGCCCAGATCAGCTGGCCATCCCGCCTGCGCATCCGCAGACGCCGCTCGCGAACGCGACCGGCGGCCGCGAGTTCCTCGCGCACCGCTTCGGCATCCGCCGGGCTCGCATACAGCGCGGACACGTCTTCGCGGCACGCCAACAGCATTTCGGCCGGGCTGTCGAATCCGAACATCCGCGCCATCGCGGGATTGACGTCGATGAGCCCGGCGCCGGGAAGGCTGCGATACAGGCCTTCCGCCGCATGCCAGTAGAGCGAGCGATAGCTCTCGCGGGGCGGCTCGACGCAGCCATCGTCCGTGCGCCCTTCACCGAGCACCTGCAGCAGCGAAAACACTTGGACCTTGCCGGCCACGTCCACCAGCTCGCACTGCACGCAGCAGGACAGCACCCGTCCGTCTGCGTGGCGTACCGACACCGCCAGGTTGGACACCCGCCGATGCTCGCGCAGACTCGCCCAGATCGAGGCGCGCGTGCTCAGATCCGGCCACAGGTCGATTTCAAGCGGCATTCGACCCACCACGTCTTCCGCGCGGTGGCCGAGCACCCGTTCGAAGGCCGGATTGACGGCAAGAAAGCAGCCGCTTTCTGCGCTGAGCAGCGCGGCCACGCTCTCGGACAGTGCGAACGCGTCGATCAGACCCACATGCCCCCCCTGACTCACGCTGCCAAACCTTGCAGTCTTTGCCGACGCTCCGGCTGCGCAGAGGCGGCCCGCTGCCGCCGATCGCGCCCAAGGCCGCTTCTTCCGACTATACCCGCCCGGCTCGCGCCCGCCGTTGCCGGCCCGGGTCGCTTTGAAGCAAGCTAGCGGCCCGTCGGGCGCAGGCGGCATGCAAACTCCGCGCCCGGCCCCTCGCAACGGCGCCAAACCTTGAACCCAGCCACGCTGCGCCCCCAATCCAGAATTCCTCCGGGCAACAGGCCGCGCCTGCAGCGCCTCGCCGTAGCCACCGCACTGGCCTGTGGCGCACTGCTGGCGCCGGCTGCATCGGCAAGCCCTGCCGCCAGACTCGACTGGAGCCTCTGTCGGCCCAGCGCCATGCCCTCGTTTTTCCTTCCTGGCCTGCCGCAAACGGGCGACCGCAATGCGGCCCCGGTTGACATCTCGGCGCGCCGCTTCAGCGTGGACGGCGCTGGCGGCTACCTGCTGGAAGATCAGGCCGAGCTGATCCGACTGGACCAGCGGCTGCTGGCGCCTCAACTGCTCTACCGGGTCGACCTGCAAACCTACGAAGCCGAGCAAGGCCTCAGCTATCAGGACCGCATGTTGCTTGTCGAAGCCGAGCGCGCGCGCGGCGACCTTGGCGCGGACCGCAGCGAACTGGAGGCACTGCGCTACCGGCTGGTCGCCCAGCGCGGCAACGGAGAAGCGCGGCGGGCCCGGGTCGAGGGCGACGTCAGCAGCCTCGACGACGTCACCTACAGCACCTGCGAGCCCGAACAGCTGGCCTGGCTGTTCCGGGCCGAGCGGATCGATCTCGACACCGCCGAGGGCGTGGGCTACGCGCGCAACGCGCGGGTCGAACTGGGCGGCGTGCCGGTCTTCTACTTTCCCTACGTCAGCTTCCCGATCGACGAGCGCAGGCGCAGCGGCTTCCTCTACCCCGGCGTGAGCTCAGGCAACAGCAACGGCCTGGACATCCGGCTGCCGTATTACCTCAACCTGGCCCCGAATTACGACGCCACCCTCAACCTGCGCAGCCTTGGGCGACGCGGCCTCATGTTTGGCGGTGAATTCCGCTACCTCGGCCGCAGCTTCGACGGCATCCTTGAGGCCGACTGGCTACCCAACGACCGCGTCTCCGACCGGGATCGCGGCGCCTTTCGCTACCGCCACGGCGGACGACTCTCGGACACCTGGCTGCTGCGCGCCGACCTGAACCACGTCTCCGACGACCGTTACTTCGAGGACTTCGGTGACTCGCTGACAAGCATCAGCACCACCCTGCTGGAGAGCCTGGTTGGCGTGTACGGCCGCGGCGACACCTGGCAGGCCAGCGCGGTGCTGCGTGATTTCCAGCTGGTTGACCCGCTGATCCCCAATTCCGCCGCGCCCTTCCAGCAGCTGCCACAGCTGCGCTACAGCATTGCGCGGCCACTTGCGGGCGGCCTGCAGGCGGGAGGGCGCGCGGAAGCCGTGGCGTTCGGTCACAGCGATCGTGATGCCGGCCAGCGCTACGACTTCTATCCCTGGCTGCGTTGGCCGGTGGAGCGGGCCTGGGGCTTCCTGCGGCCGGAGCTTGGCCTGCGCCACACCCGCTATCAGCTGGAGCGCGGCTTCCTCGATGCCCTGCCCGAGCGCAGCCCGGAGCGCAGCCTACCGATCGTGAGCGTTGATGCCGGCCTGCTGTTCGAGCGCCCGGCAAAGCTGTTCGGCCAAGCCCTCAACCAAACCCTCGAGCCGCGTCTTTACTACCTGCGGGTGCCTTTCGAGGACCAATCGAACCTGCCGCTGTTCGATACCCAGGAACTTTCCTTCAGCTTCGCCCAGCTGTTCCGGCCAAACCGCTTCACGGGCGCAGACCGTCAGGCCGACGCCAACCAGCTGACGCTTGCGCTGGGCAGTCGCTTTTTCGATACCGGCGACGGCCGCGAACGCTTTGCGGTAAGCGCAGGCCAGGTCCGCTACTTCGACGCCCCCCGAGTCGGACTCGACGGCATGCAGCCCGACGGCGAGCGGCGCGCGTCGCCCTTCGTCGGCGAGGTGGCGATGAACTTCAACCGCCGGTTCTCGGCGGGTATCGGCAGCCAGTGGGATCCGGACGAACGACGCACCGACCTGAGCGCGATACGCGCGCAGTACCGTGGCGATGAGGGCGCCGTCGCCAACATCGGGTATCGGTTCCGACGCACCTCGGGCACGCCGGTAGAGCAGGTCGACGCAAGCTGGCTGGCCCCGATCGGACCCAACTGGCGCCTGCTGGGCCGTTGGAACTACTCGATCGCCGACCGCCGAACCATCGAGGCCTTCGCCGGCCTCCAGTGGGAGAGCTGCTGCCTGGCGGTGCGCGTTCTGGGTCGTCATTACGTCAGAAATCGTGAAGGCGAGAAGAACAATGCGCTGTTCTTGGAAGTCGAACTCAAGGGCCTCGGCCGCTTCGGGCGCGACTCCGAGGAGCTTCTGCAGCGTGCTATTCTGGGCTACTCGCGTTGATCGGCCGGGCCCTACCGGGCGGAACGCCGGCGGGCCCCTTCCAGCGCCGGCCGCGCAGCGTTCAAGCCCGATCAATGCGCCGCATGCGAGCGTGCTACTTCTGGCACGCAGCCACGCTGCATGCCCCCACGCCAGTACCCAGCGCCGAGGCTACCGCCCGGGCTTGACGGAGACGCTCCGCCGATGAACTCCAAATTCCTGCACGCCTTTTCCTGCACCTTGCTGGCAGCCCTGCTGGCCGGCACCTCCCTGCCCGCGGGCGCTCAGCTGGCGCAGCCGCTGCAGCCAGTGGACAGCGTGGTCGCCGTGGTCGACGAGGACGTGATCCTGCGCAGCGAGCTGGATCGCGCAGTCGCCAACATCCTGGCCCAGTTCGCCGACCGCCGCGACCAGCTGCCGCCGCAGTCGGCGCTTGAACGGCAGGTGCTGGAGCGTCTGGTGCTGGTGCGTCTGCAGGTGCAGCGCGCACGCGAGGGCGGGGTCCGCATCAGCGACGCCGAAGTCGAGGAAGCAATCGGCCGAATCGCCCAGCAGAACAACATCAGCCTTGACCAGATGCGTCGCCAGCTGGCAATGGATGGCATCGAGTTCAGCGAGTTCGCGCAGTCGCTGCGCGA
Organism: Aquimonas sp.; assembly: GCA_022241605.1. Taxonomy (GTDB): domain Bacteria; phylum Pseudomonadota; class Gammaproteobacteria; order Xanthomonadales; family Xanthomonadaceae; genus Aquimonas. Next base: position 42,118 of record JAKOMQ010000015.1, read on the forward strand.
GGAAATCGTGGTCCAGCGACTTCGCCAGTCGATCGTGCAGAGCCGGGTGCAGGTCAGCGAGAGCGAGATCGACATCCTGCTGGCCAGCGACAGCCTGCAGTCCGGCATGGTCCGCGCCGCCAACATTCTCGTTGCGCTTCCGGATGGCGCCACCGCGGAGCAGCTCGAGCTTGCACGCACCAAGATCGACGGCGTGCGCGCCCTGATCGATCGCGGTGAAATGAGCTTCGAGGCGGCAGCGATCCGCTACTCGGACGCACCCAACGCGCTGGAGGGCGGTGACCTCGGCTGGCGCCGCTTCGATGAAGTGCCGCCGCTGTTCGCGCGCATGCTCGAAGGCATGAGCACTGGCGAAGTCTCGCCCGCCGTGCGCGGCCCCAGTGGCTTCCATCTCCTGCAGCTGGTCGAGCGCCGCGACTCTGGGCAGCAGACCGTGACCGAGTACAGCGCCCGCCACATCATGGTTCGCACCACCGAGATCGTCAGCAATGAGCGCGCGCGCGACCGCGCCCGCGAGCTCAAGGCCCGGCTCGATGGCGGCGCTGACTTCGCCGAGCTGGCGCGCGCTGAATCCGACGACGCCATGACCCGCAATGCCGGGGGCGACATGGGCTGGTTCCCGCTGTATGGCTGGGGTCAGGCCGTGGGCGACGCCGTGCTGTCACTTGAGGATGGGCAGGTCTCGCAGCCTTTCGCCAGCGAGGCCGGCTGGCACATCGTCCAGCGCAACGGATCGCGCGAGCAGGACATCACCGAGCGGGTCCGTCGCGACGAAGCACGCGAGGCAATCGGTCGCCGCAAGGCCGAGGACGAATACGAACGCTTCCTGCGCCAGCTGCGCGACGAGGCCTACGTCGAAACGCGCCTCGCCGGCTGAGCCCCGCGATGATCGCGCCGCCGCTCCGCAGCGCGGGCCCGGCGCGGCTGCTTCTGCTACCCGGTGAGCCTGCGGGCATCGGCCCCGAGCTGGCCCTGCAGCTGGCCCTGCGGCCGCGCAACGTGGAGCTGGTGGCGCTGGCCGACCCCCAGCACCTGCTCGACCTGACCGAGCGGCTCGGCCTTGCGCTGCAGGTCCAGCCCTGGTCCGGAGGGTCGGTCGATCGGCGGGCCGGTCACCTTCCAGTGCTGGCGGAGCCCGTGGCACGACCGCCGCAGCCCGGAACCCTAGACCGCGACAATGTCCCCCACGTCCTGCGCTGCATCGACCGCGGCGTCGCCCTGTGCCTGTCGGGCGAGTTCGATGGGTTGGTCACCGGCCCGGTCCACAAGGGCATCATCAACGCGACAGGCGAGGCCTTCAGTGGCATGACGGAGCGACTGGCCGCACAGGCCGGTGGCGCTGACGTAGTCATGATGCTGGCCTCGCCAACGCTTCGTGTAGCGCTGGTCACGACCCACCTGCCGCTGCGTGCGGTTCCCGATGCGATCACCGGCGAGGCCATCGCGCGGGTGGCGCGCAGCCTGCACGCCGGCCTGCGCCGCGACTTCGGCATCGCTGCGCCGCGCATCGGCGTGCTCGGCCTGAATCCGCACGCCGGCGAGGATGGCCACCTTGGCAGGGAGGAAATCGAAGTCATCGCGCCCTGCCTGGACGCCTTGCGCACTGAAGGCCTCGATCTGGTCGGCCCACTTCCGGCCGACACCGCCTTCTTGCCACAGTTGCTGCCAGGGCTGGATGCAATCCTCGCCATGTACCACGACCAGGGTCTTCCCGTACTCAAATACAGCGGCTTCGAGCTGGCGGTGAATATCAGCCTCGGCCTGCCCTTCGTGCGGGTAGCAGTGGACCACGGCACCGCGCTGGCCCTGGCCGGCAGCGGTCGCGCCGACGTCTCCAGCCTCGCCGAGGCGCTCGCCACCGCCGAGCGCATGGCGCTCAACCGGCGCTCCAGATGAGCCACCAGACCAAGAAATCCCTCGGGCAGCATTTCCTCGCCGACCCCGGCATGATCGAGAAGATCGTGCGCGCGGTCGACCCGCGGCCGGGCCAGCGACTCGTCGAGATCGGCCCCGGCGCCGGCGCCATCACCCGCCCCCTGCTGCAGCGTCACCAGACCTTGACCGTGATCGAGTTCGATCGGGACCTGATTGAACCGCTGGCGGCCATGGGCGAGGAACTCGGCGCCGAACTCACCATCGTCCACGCCGATGTGCTGGCCGTCGATTTCACCGAGCTGGCCGGCACAGGCTTGATCCGACTCGTCGGCAACCTGCCCTACAACATCTCCTCGCCGATCCTGTTCCACGCGCTGGACCATCTCTCCGTGGTGAGCGACATGCACTTCATGCTGCAGAAGGAAGTCGTTGACCGCATGGCCGCAGGCCCCGGCAGCAAGGTCTATGGCCGGCTGTCGGTGATGCTGCAGGCGCGCTGCCATGTCACTCCCCTGTTCCGGGTGCCGCCGGGCTGCTTCCGGCCGCCACCGAAGGTCGACTCCGCGGTAGTTCGACTCACGCCGCGCGACCCGGCCGAGCTGGGGCTGACGCAGCCCAAGCGCTTCGAGCAGGTGGTGCGCGCTGCCTTCTCACAGCGCCGAAAGACCTTGCGCAATGCGCTGGCCACGGTCTGCGGATCCGAGGTTATCGAAGCCTGCGGCATCAACCCCGGCTGCCGCGCCGAAACAGTGCCGGTGGCTGGCTTTGTCGCCTTGGCCAACGCGCTCGGCGATGTGTGCGTGTCAGAGCCTTAGAATGCACGGCATGAGCACCACCAGCCCCGCGCGCATCCGCATCGAGATCGAGACCCGCTATCTTCCGGAGCAGTCCCAGCCTGAGGCGGCGCGCTATGCCTTCGCCTACACCGTGCGCATGAGCCACGAGGGGGGTGCCCCGGCGCGCCTGCTGGATCGCCACTGGATCATCACTGACGCGGATGGGCACAGCGAGGAGGTGCGCGGTCCCGGAGTGGTCGGTCAGCACCCGCGGCTTGAGCCGGGCGAAAGTTTCCAATACACGTCGGGTGCGGTGCTGCGCACGCCGGTCGGGCAGATGAGCGGAAGCTACGGCTGGCAGACCGACGACGACGAGCACTTCCGCTCGCCGATTGATGGCTTCGTGCTCAGCATGCCGCGCGTGCTGCACTGATGGCGGTCTGGGCGATCGGCGATGTGCAGGGTTGCCTGGAGCCGCTGCAGCGGCTGCTTGAGGCAATCCGCTTCGATCCCTCGGCCGATCGCCTGTGGTTCTGCGGAGACCTGGTCAACCGCGGCGGTCAGTCGCTGGAGGTGCTGCGGCTGGTGCGCTCGCTGGACATCCACAGCACCGTGGTGCTGGGCAACCACGATCTCTCCCTGCTGGCGATCGCCGCGCGTCCGGAGAGCGAGCGCCGCCGCACCAATGCCGAGCTGCAGGCGGTGTTGTTCGCCGACGATGGCCCGGAGCTTCTGGACTGGCTGCGCACGCGCAAGCTGGTGCACGTCGACAACCACCTCGGCTGGATGATGGTGCACGCGGGGCTGGCGCCGAAATGGACCGTGAAGATCGCGCGCGCCCGCGCCGAGGAAGTCGAGGCGCGCCTGCATGGACCGAACCACGGCAAACTGCTGCGCAGCATGTTCGGCAACCAACCGGCCACCTGGAGCCCCAAGCTCGAAGGAATGGACCGGATGCGCGCGATCATCAATATCTTCACGCGCATGCGCTACTGCACGCCCAAGGGCACGCTGAGCTTCGAGAGCAAAGGCACGCCCGGCACCCAGAAGCCGGGGCTCTACCCCTGGTTCGAAGTGCCCGGCCACGTCCGCCGCGAGCTGCGCATCGTCTGCGGCCACTGGTCAACGCTTGGCCTGTTCCAGGGCTTTGGCGTGCACGCCATCGACACCGGCGCGGTCTGGGGAGGCAAGCTCACCGCACTGCGTCTGGACACAGAACTGCCGCAGGTGGTGCAGGTAGCCGGGCGCGTCGGCGGACGTCCTGAATGAATCTCCGACGGGTCCTCGCCGTGCTGGGTCTCGGCTGCCCTGTGCTGGTGCCTGCACAGGCGCACGCGGAGACTCCTCCGAGCGAAGTCGAGCGCGTCGCCGAACACGGGCTGGTTGAAGGTGACGCGCACTCCGCTGAAGACCACGACCCACCAGACCATGAGGCGCTGGTCGACCCGCGCCTGCGCGCCGTGCTGGAAGCCGAAGGCCTTGAGTACACGGTCGGGCACGGCGGCGATCTGGAGGTGTTGATCCGTTTCAGCGACGATTCGCGCAGCCAGTTCGTGCGCCTGCAGTCCAGCACCCGGCGCTACCGCAATATTGAATTCCGCGATATCTACTCGACTGCTTACCAGTTCGACCTGTCGCGCGGCCTGGATCCGGCGCTGGCGCGACGACTGCTGGAAGCCAACAACACCTACACCGTGGGCTTCTGGGCCGTGCAGGACGACAGGGTCTTCAGCATCGCCCGGATCCCCGGCCAGGCCAGCCCGGCCATGGTGCGCGAGGCGATCCGCTTCGTCGCCGCCGAGGCGGACGAGTTGGAGAGGGAGCTGCTGGGCAGCGACGACTACTGAGAGGGTGTCAAAAAACCATCCGCCTACTGCGGCTGCCGGTGGCGGGACTCCGCGGGCTCACTCAAGGCGAATGTGCCGAATGCAGAAGCTATCGGCGCTTGACGGGTCTTTGGTACGGATCGGCGGTGGTCATCGTCGCCACGGCCGCACCTTGGCTGCTCCTGCCGCCTCGTTCCGCCGCCGGACAGCTCGCGATGTGTCATGCGCGGCACACCTGGTGCAGTGATTCGCACTTGAGCGGACGTATCTGCGGCGTCTTTGCGCGGCTGTCAGCGTTCCTCATCCTCGCCATAGCGCTGCGATGACTCGTCGTCGCGCCTTGCCAGCCACACAAATCCGCGCGCAGCGACTGCCTGCCAAGTACGAATCACTACCCTAGCGGCTGAGCTCAGAGCGTGTGAAAAAATCCAGACGCCGTCGCGAGGGGGTCGCTGGTCGTTCGTGGCAAGGCGCGCTGCGCGAATTCAAGGAAGTTTGGCGGGCCAAATGACCGCAGGATTCGCGCAGCGCGCTGCCGCCACGAGCGTCCAGCGGCGGCCGCAGCAGGCGGATGGTTTTTTCACATGCTCTCAGTACCCGACGACGGCCCGAACCAGGCCGGCAGCTCGCAGTCGCGGCAAGCAAGCGGGGGCGGGCAGTCGTTGAGGGCTGCCCGCCCGCGCCGGCTCAGCGCGTTTGTTCGCGCGGCGGGGTGACAGTGACGAACTGGGTTGCGTCGCCGCGGCGGATCAACAGCATCATCGGCTCACCTGCACGCGCATCCTTCACCGCAGCATTGAAAGCGCTCGCGCTGCCGACCGCAGTGCGGCCGACCATCAGCACGATATCGCCGCTCTGGATACCAGCGCGACGTCCGGCGATCCCGCGCACGCCTGTGATCAGCACGCCCTCGCCGGCCTTCAAGCCCAACTGTTCACGCTGCTCCGCGGTGAGGTCCTCGACGTCAAGACCCAGCGGGTTCGTCGGCGCCTCGCTGCCCGGACGGGTGCTGCGCGCGGCCTGGCCTGCATCGCGCGGCAGCTCACCGACCACCACAGGAATGCGGCGTTCGCGCCCCTCGCGGAAGACGGTCACGTTGACCCGGGTACCGGGCCGGGTTGCGCCCACCGCCGGCGGCAGATCGCTGCTGCGGACGATGTCGCTGTCACCGAACTTGAGGATCACGTCGCCGCGCTGGATGCCGGCCTTCTCGGCGACGCTGTCCGGACTGAACCCGCCGACCAGGGCACCCCCTGGGCGCGGCAGTCCGAGGGTCTGCGCCATTTCGCGGGTAACGTCCTGGATGTTCACTCCCAGCAGGCCGCGCGAGACAAAGCCCTGGTCCTTGAGCTGCTCGACCACGTCCATCGCGGTCTCGATCGGGATCGCGAAGGACACGCCCATGTAGCCGCCGGTATTGGAGAAGATCTGCGAGTTGATGCCCACGACCTCGCCGCGGATGTTCAGCAGCGGGCCGCCCGAGTTGCCGCGGTTGATCGGCACGTCGGTCTGGATGAAGGGCACGTACTGCTGGCCCGCCATCTGCGAGGCGCGACCAAGCGCGCTGACGATGCCGGCGGTGACCGAGTTCTCGAATCCGAAGGGCGAGCCGATCGCCACCACCCACTGGCCCGGCTTGAGCACGCTGGAGGCGCCGATCTGCGCAGGCGGCAAGCCGTTCTGGTCGAGCTTCAGCAGCGCCACATCGCTTTGCGAATCGGAGCCAACCACGCTGGCCTCCAGCTCGCGGCGATCACTCAAGCGCACGATCACCTGGTCGGCGCCATCAATCACGTGGTGGTTGGTCAGCACGTAGCCATCAGCCGAAATGATGAAGCCGGTGCCCATTGACGTGCGGTCACGGGGCATCTGCGGCATCCCCGGCTGACCGAAGAAACGCCGGAACAGCTCGGGCATCTCCTCCTCGTCCATTGGGCTGGAGCCGCGGGCGGCCGAGGCTTCGGCGGTGCGGGTGGCCGAAATGTTGACAACGGACGGGCCGGCTCGCTCCACCAGCTCGGTGAAGTCCGGCAGGGTCTGCGCCTCGACCTTGCCGAATAGAGTCAGCACGGCACCGAGCCAGAATGCGTGGAGGGGGTGGGTCATGCGCATGGGCGTCCTGTCCTCGTGGTGACATGGGAATGGCGTGAGCGCGCCGCGGGCCGCGGGCGCGAAGTGATTCGATGCGGACTCAAGCCGCAGGATTCAAGCGAGCACACTGCATTCAACGTGGAGTCTCAGGAGTGTCGGACGCCGCCAGCGTGGCTGCCGTGAACATCCTCAGCTGTGGCTGAATGGCCGGAAGACGGCCTGCCATCCACACCGCGAGCAACACCCCAAGCGAGGCGCCGAGAGCCGCAGCGGTGTTACCCCAGGGCTGCAATGCCGCAGCGCCACCGACCAGCCCCAGCAGGGGCATCCCGTAGCCACGCAGAGCCTGCGCCCTCAATACGTCATCAGGAAGCAGCAATTCCACCTCCAGCCCCGGCGTAAGCCCGTGCGGCAGCCGCGCCGATGGCAGCCGCAGCCGATCATCGGAGCCGGTCAGGAAAATCTGGCAGCGCCCGCCACAGCCCTGGCAATCGCTGCAACGCTGGGTGCAGCGCAGTTCAACCGCATCGGCTCGGACGCTGAGCACCTCGGCACGCCGGCTTGCCATCCGCAGCGCGATCAGTGCTGTCCAACAGGCTTGAGCGGCGGCGCCAGCGGGTGGCTGGGCGGCGGCAGCGGCTGCAGAGGCGAATACGGGACCAGCAGAAGGCTCCCGTCGGGCTGCAGCACCGGGATGTACCGGATCGGCACGCTGCCCGCAGCAGGCGATGGCTCCAGGCCGGCCTGACCGGCGACAGCCTGGGCTGCGCGGCTTAGATCGGGCCGCAGATCGGCCTCGCGCAGCGGGCTGGTCACAACCTCAGCGACCAGGCTTGCAGGCTGCAGGGCAGGCTCGCGCGCGGGCTGTGGCACCACCAGCAAAGCCAACAGCGCAACCGAGGCGGCTACGGCACCGCCTCCTGCCCAGCGCAACCAGCCGTGTCCAGCCGGCGCAGTGCTTTCCGCCTCAAGTGCTGACTGCACCCGGCTGGCGAAGTCCAAGGGCAGCGGCGGTGCGGAGTGGCCACGCAGGGCGTCGCCGATCAGGTGATACCGGCTCCAGGCCTGCTTCAGCTCAGCATTGTCACCGAGCCTGCGGATCAGGAAACGGCTTTGATCCGCGGCGAGCTCACCGTCGCACAGGGCCGACAGCTGTTCGCTGATATCGGGGGAAGCGCTGGAGCGGGGTTCATTGCTCATGGACGGACTCGCTCAGTGCCCATCAGCGGGCGCAATTTCTGGTCGATGGCGTCGCGGGCGCGGAAGATCCGCGAGCGCACGGTGCCGATGGGGCAGCCCATGGTCTGGGCGATTTCCTCGTAGGAGAGGCCTTCCACTTCGCGCAGGGTGATCGCCATCCGCAGTTCCTCGGGCAGCGCCTCCACGGTTTCGGCGACCGTGCGCTCGACCTCCTGGCGGGCGAGCTCGTGCTCAGGGGTGTCGGTGTCCCGCAGCCAGGTACCACCGTCGAACTGGACAGCGTCGGAGGCATCGATATCGTCGGTCGGCGGGCGCCGGCCCTTGGCCACAAGATGGTTCTTCGCGGTGTTGACGGCGATCTTGTACAGCCAGGTGTAGAACTGGGCATCGCCGCGGAAATTGCCCAGGGCGCGATAGGCGCGGATGAAACTCTCCTGGGCCACATCCTGGCATTCGCTCCAGTCGTTGATGTAGCGGGAGATCACGCTGACCAGCTTGTGCTGATACTTGCGCACGAGCAGATCGAACGCGCTCTTGTCGCCGGCCTGCACGCGCCGCACCAGCTCCTGATCGACTGCGTTTTCTGCCGCCCGCGGGGAGTCGGGGACGGCTGAACCTGCGGCTGCAGGCGCTACATGCTCGGGGGCGTCGATGCGGGGGGACACGGTGCTGGAAATCTCCCGCACTCGGGAAAAGGGAGCCTCGAAGCCGAGAAGAGCGGCCGGAGACGACAGGTTCAGGGCAGAGGAGGCATTCATGACGACCTCCGACCCCGGGTGTAGTGTGAAAGTTCACTCGGATGTGGCGACGCTTGCATCTGCCGCTGCGGCCAGCGCACCTGACGAGCAGCTCTGCTGCCCTGCTGGTGTCTGCCGTACGCTCCCGGATTGACCCGGGTGCACGCGAGTCCGGATCATAAGCCCTTCGGCCCAGGTTGCGCCGGTGCACTCGCCCGGCCGATCCGCCCCAAGCAGGAGACTCACATGTTCGACGGTTTGCGCTTCAAGCACTGGCGCCCTGAGCTTCGCGACGAGCGCGTGGTGGTGCTGACCTTCGACCGCGCCGAGTCCAGCGTGAACACACTGGCCCACGAGGTACTGGAGGAGCTGGAGCAGCTCATCGAGCGCATCGCGATCGAAAAGCCCAAGGGCGTGGTGGTGATTTCGGGCAAGGCCTCCGGCTTCGTCGCCGGCGCCGACATCGCCGAGTTCAAGACCTACCACGAGCGTGGCACGGTCTTCGAATCGATCCGCTACGGCCAGAGTGTTTTCCAGAAGCTGGCCGAGCTGCCCTGCCCCACCGTCGCGGCCATCCACGGCTTCTGCATGGGCGGCGGCACCGAGCTGTCGCTGGCCTGCCGCTACCGCGTGGCCAGCACCGATGACAGCACCCGCATCGGCCTGCCAGAAGTCAAGCTCGGCATCTATCCCGGCTGGGGTGGCAGCGTACGTCTGCCGCCCTTGGTCGGCGCACCTGCAGCCTTCGACATGATGCTGACCGGCCGCGCCCTGTCGGCCTCGAACGCCCGCGCGATCGGCCTGGTCGACAAGACCTGCGAGCCGGCCATGCTGCTCGACACCGCACTCGGCCTGCTCAAGCGCGGCGCCAAGCGCCCGCTCAAGCAGCGCCTGATGGGCTGGGCCACCAACTGGTGGCCGGTGCGCCAGGCGCTGGCGCCGATGCTGGTCAAGCAGGTCAGCCGCAAGGCGCGCAAGGCGCACTACCCCGCGCCGTATGCGCTGATCGAAACCTGGCGCCGCAGCGGTGGCACCCCCGAAGCGCGGCTGGTGGCCGAGGCCAAGTCCGTGGCCAAGCTGGCCGGCACGCCGACCGCGCAGAATCTGGTGCGGGTGTACTTCCTGCAGGAGCGTCTGAAGGGACTGGGCGGCAAGGATCATTCGATCAAGCATGTGCACGTGATCGGCGCGGGCGTGATGGGCGGCGACATCGCGGCCTGGAGTGCACTGCGCGGCTTCGAGACCACGCTGCAGGACCGCGCGATGGAGCAGATCCAGCCGGCGATTGCCCGCGCGCATGCCTTCTATGGCAAGAAAATCAAACGTGAGGACAAGCGCGCCGCGGCGATTGCACGCCTGAATGCCGATGTCGACGGCGCCGGCGTGGCGAAGGCGGATCTGGTCATCGAAGCGATCTTCGAGAATCTCGACGCCAAGCGAGAGCTCTACGCCGAGGTCGAAGCCAGCCTGCCGGAGAGCAGCCTGCTCACCTCCAACACCTCGTCGATCCCGCTCACCGACCTGCGTGCCGAGCTGAAGCATCCGGCCCAATTCGCCGGCCTGCACTTCTTCAACCCGGTGTCGATGATGCCGCTGGTCGAGATCGTCCGGCACGACGGCATGGACGCCGACACCGAGCGTCGCCTGGCCGCCTTCTGCCGCGCCATCGACAAGCTGCCGGTGCCGGTCGCCGGCACCCCGGGCTTCCTGGTCAACCGCATCCTGATGCCCTACCTGCTGGAGGCGATGACGCTCTACAGCGAAGGCGTGCCCGGCCCGGTGATCGACAAAGCCGCGCTGGCCTTCGGCATGCCGATGGGCCCGATCGAGCTGGCCGACACCGTCGGCCTCGACGTCGCTGCCAGCGTCGGCAAGATCATGGCCGAGTTCTTGAACCTGCCGATCCCCAGCGGCCTCGATGGCCTGCTGGCCGCGGGCAAGCGCGGACGCAAGGACGGCCAGGGCTTCTACACCTGGGAAAATGGCCGCGCCAGGAAGCCTGAGGTGCCGAAGGACTACACCGCCCCCGAAGACCTCACCGACCGGCTGGTGCTGGCCTTCGTCAACGAGGCCGTGGCCTGCCTGCACGAGGGCGTGGTCGCCGATGCCGACCTGCTCGACGCCGGCGTGATCTTCGGCACCGGCTTCGCGCCCTTCCGCGGCGGCCCGATCCAGTACGTGTGCAGCGAGGGCGCAGCCAAGCTGAAGGCCCGCCTCGAACAGCTCGCCAGCCGCCACGGCCCGCGCTTTACTCCGCGGCCGGGGTGGGATGCGCTGATCACGGGCTGATATACGCCCCGCGCAGTCCGAGCGCTGCAATCCAACGCCAAGAGGGCGGGCCGCGAGGCCCGCCCTCTTGCGTTGCGCGTCCATCAGGCCAGTCTTGCCCGGGGGCGAATCCACTGTGCATACCGTATCCATTACACATGCACAGTAAGTACCCGCGTGGAACCGCTCCTGCTCCTTTCGGCCTCGGACCCGCGGCCGATGGACCAGCAGATCATCGATCAGATCACCGCACGGGTGATTGCGGGGGACTGGGCGCCGCCAGGCCCTGCCCTCCATCCGAGAGCTCGCGGCGAGCTGCGGCGTCAGCGTGATCACGGTCAAACGCGCTTACGAAGAGCTGGAGGCCGCCGGGGTGATCCTGACCCGTCACGGCAAGGGCTCGGTGGTGGCCGATCGGCCCGATCTCGCCCGACAACTACTGCGACAGGAGCCGGCCCGGCAGCTCGACGCTGCCGCCGACAGCGGACAGCGGCTCGGGCTTGCGCGCAGCGAGCTGCATGGCCAACTGGAGGCCGCCCTGGATGCGCGCGGCCTGCCCCACTCCCGCCTCGAAGGAACCACCCCATGAGCACTGCCTTTGCCGTCTCCGGCCTGTGCAAGCACAACCCCCAGTCAGGGCATCGAGCAGCTGGCGGATTCGGTGAGCTTGCTGCACGGCGGCCGGCTGGCGGCCAGCCCCTACTGGACCTACCTGATTCACCTGCCGCTGGTGCTTGTTCTGCAGTTCCTGCTGCTCGAGCTGGAGCTGCCGTGGCTGCTCAAGCTGGCGCTGGCCGTCACTGCAACCTGGGCCCTGTGTCTGGCGAGCCATGCGCTTCTGGTGCAGCGCACGGCGCTGCGCCGCCACGTGGGCTGAGAAGCGCCCTCGGGCTCTGCCCCCGACTACCGCAGCCGCCGCTGGGCGCCCGTGGCGGCGGCTCCAAGCTTGGCCTCAATGCCGCATGCGATGCCGCACTCGCTTCAGGCCGAGCGTTACCAGCAACAGAATCGGAAGCACCGCCACTCCGGTCCAGAAGGTCGGCTGCACCGCAACGCCGGCGTCGCTCGCAGCTTTCAGGCCAAGGCTGACGAGACCGACCGCGTAGTAGGTGATGGCAACCACGGAGAGGCCCTCGACGGTTTGCTGCAGACGCAACTGCAGTTGTGCGCGTCGATCCATGGAAGCGAGCAGGCTCTGGTTCTGCCGCTCCAGCTCCACCTCTACGCGGGCGCGCAGCAGCTGGCTCTGGCGCGCGATGCGCTGCGACAGCTCGTGCAACCTGCGCGCCGTCCATTGGCAGGTGCGCAGCGCGGGGGTCAGGCGCCGATCCATGAACTCCCTGAGGCTCTGCACGCCGGCGAGCGGCCTTTCCTTCAATTCCTCAAGGCGGTGGGCAACCAGTTCACCGTAGGCCTCGGCGGCGGTGAAACGCACCCCGTGTGCGGCGATCAGGCCCTCGACTCGCCCCGCGAGCGCGCTCAAGCGGCGCAGCAGACCCAGATCGGAGGCCGTATCCACCCCGGCGGCGGCCCCGGCCAGCTCCTCGGCAATGGCGGCGAGCTCCCGCTCGTCGCCCTCCAGCTGGGGCAGCACGGCCTGAGCTATGGGCAAGCTCAGCAGCGCCATCATCCGGTAGGACTCGATTTCGACCAGGCGCTGCACATAGCGTCCTGCCTGACACTCACCCATGCTCTCGTTATGCAGCAGCATGCGCGTCCAGCCGCGGCGGTCAATCCGGAATCCGGTATAGACGCGCCCATCGCCTCCCCCGACATCGCTGCCCACTGGCTGTCCGCTCTGCAGCCTCTCTGCCGCTGCACGAAGGTCAGGCGCGACCCGCGACGGCTGGGTATCGATGTGGATCGCAACCATGAGGCGGCCTGGCAGTGCCTCGAATCCACGTTCGCCGAGCAGTGTCTCGACATCGCGGTGCCGCGCATCAGGCTCGGGGGCGGGGCTGTAGACCCACCAGCTGCTGAACTCGCCGTGGCGCTCGTACTTCAAGCGCAGACGTCGGCCGTCCGCCTGCGTTTCAGCGACCCAGTGCGAGGGCATGCGCGTCGGCACAGGCTCACCCATGCGGACCATGCACGCTGCCAGCGCCTCGGTCTCACGGGCGCGATCCTCGGTATCCATCAACAGCGCGACGTAGTGAAGCTGGTCGCCCGCGGACAGGGGCAAGGGCGGCCGCGCATGCACCTCGTCGTTCAAGACGTGGCGCGCGGGGTGTGCGGACGGCAGGTTCCAAGCGGACATCGACGGCTCCAGATGCGTTCCGGGGCCGAGCGTACGCGGAGGCAGGTCAGCCAAACTTGAATTGGCGCGGGTCCGGCCCGGCGCCCGCGGCTTTTGGCAGGTCAGCGCCTCAGGGCATAAGCCGAAGGCGGACGCTGGCGATATGCACCTGTGGCTTGGCAGCGCAGAAAGCACCTCTCCTGCGCGGGCAGCAGCGCATTCACCGTGCAATCACAGGGCCGAGATAATCCTCCGTATCCAGTTTTCAGAAACTTCTGAAACAACGGAGATCACGATGAACCTTCCCCCGCTCAGTCAGTCCTTCGTGCTTCACTTTGGCGAGATGGGCAGCCGCTGGGGCATCAACCGCACGGTCGGGCAGATCTACGCCCTGCTCTACGTCAGCCGCGAGGCACAGACCGCCGACGACATCGTCGAGAAGCTGGGCGTCTCGCGCAGCAACGTCAGCATGGGCCTCAAGGAGCTGCAGAGCTGGCGGCTGGTCAAGCTTGAACACCATCCGGGTGACCGCCGCGACTTCTACTCGGCCCCCGAGGATGTCTGGCAGATCTTCAAGACCCTCGCCGAGGAGCGCCAGCGCCGCGAGGTGGACCCCACGCTCTCGATGCTGCGTGACGCCCTGCTGGAGCCCGCCGGCGGCAGCGAAGACGCCTATGCGCAGGAGCGCATGCGCAAGATGCATGAACTGATCGAGCAGATCACCGACTGGTTCGCGGAGGTGCGGAAGCTCTCGCCGGAAACCCTGCAGAGCCTGATGGGCCTGGGCAGCAAGGTGGTCAAGCTGCTGGAGCTCAAGGAGCGCGTGATGGGTGGCGGGCGCCGCAGCGAGCCTGAAACGAAAGCGCCACCTGAATCGGGTGAGCGCGCGTTGAAGGCGGTGGACTGACAACGGCGCTGGCTTGCCTCGGCCTGCCAACGCTCCGCCCTCTCCCCAGCCCCACCTTCGCTGCGCTCGGGCTCACCAAGCCACGGACTCCCTCCGGGAATCCGTATGCGGCCCGGCTCGCTCCGATGGGAGAGAGGCTCAGATCGAGAAGCTGAGAGCTTGCGCCAAGCGCGCTCCAACGAATCCCGAATCCCCAATCCCGAATCCCGGCTCCCAAAATGGACATCCTCGACCCGATCCTCCTGGCCCGCATCCAGTTTGCGGCCAACATCAGCTTCCACATCCTGTTCCCCACGATCACCATCGCGCTGGGCTGGCTGCTGCTGTTCTTCAAGCTGCGCTGGCGCGCCACCGGCGACGCCAAATGGAATGCGGCCTACCGGACCTGGGTGAAGGTGTTTGCCCTGTCGTTCGCGCTGGGCGTGGTCAGCGGCATCACGATGAGCTTCCAGTTCGGCACCAACTGGCCGGGCTTCATGGAGCGCGTCGGCAACATCGCGGGTCCGCTGCTGGGCTACGAGGTGCTGACCGCGTTCTTCCTGGAGGCGGCCTTCCTCGGAATCATGCTGTTCGGCCAGGGCCGGGTGTCAGACCGCGTGCATACCGTGGCTACCTTCCTGGTCGCGTTCGGCACCACGCTGTCGGCGTTCTGGATTCTGGTGCTGAACTCCTGGATGCACACCCCGGTGGGCTTCGAGATGATCGACGGCCAGGCGCATCCGACCAGCTGGCTGGCGATCGTCTTCAATCCTTCGTTCCCGTACCGACTCACCCACATGCTGCTGGCTTCAGGTCTGACCGTGGCCTTCCTGGTCGCGGGCCTTTCAGCCTGGCGGCGCCTGCGCGGCGACCGCAGCCCTGAAGTGCAGGCCACACTGCGCACGGGTCTGGTGCTGGGCGCGGTGTTGATTCCGCTGCAGATCCTCGCCGGCGACATGCATGGCCTCAACACGCTGGAGCACCAGCCGGCCAAGGTGGCGGCGATGGAGGGCATCTGGGAGACCGAGCGCGGCGCCGGACTGCGACTGTTCGCCTGGCCCGACGAAGAGACCCGCAGCAACCGCTTCGAGGTGCAGATCCCGAAGCTGGCCAGCCTGATCCTCACCCACTCGCTGGACGGCGAAGTGCAGGGGCTCAACGAGTTCGAGCACATCCCGCCGGTGGCGCCCGTGTTTTTCTCGTTCCGGGTCATGGTTGGCATCGGCATGCTGATGCTGGCGGTGAGCTGGCTCGGCGTGTGGCAGCTCAAGCGCCGCGGCGAGCCCGCCGGCTGGCTGCTGCGGGTGCTGGTGGGCATGAGTTTCTCGGGCTGGGTGGCGACGCTGGCCGGGTGGTATGTCACCGAGATCGGCCGCCAGCCGTGGGTGGTCTACGGCGTGCTCAGCACGGCAGATGCCGCATCGGCGGTGCCCGCGCCGCTGATCAGCATCAGCCTCGGCCTGTACCTGTCGATCTACGTAGTGCTGCTGGTGGCCTACATCAGCGTGCTGTTCCACCTGATGCACAAGGCGATGCAGGGCCAGTCCGCGCAAGAGGCCGAGACGATGCTGCCGCCTGCGCAGGGGGCTCCGGCATGAGCGCCTGGCTGCCGGAAATCTTCCTCGCGCTGATGGCGTTCGCCATGCTGGCCTACGTGGTGCTGGACGGCTTCGACCTTGGCGTCGGCATCCTCCTGCCCGGTGGCGACGACGCCCAGAAAGACACCATGGTCGCCTCGATCGGACCGTTCTGGGACGCCAACGAAACCTGGCTGGTGCTGGGCGTCGGCATCCTGCTGATCGCGTTCCCGATCGCCCACGGGGTCATCCTCAGCTCGCTCTACCTGCCGGTGACCCTGATGCTGATCGCGCTGATCCTGCGCGGCGTGGCCTTCGACTTCCGGGTCAAGGCCCGTGCCAAGCACAAGCACCTCTGGGACCGCACCTTCTTCGCCGGCTCGGCGCTGGCCGCACTGTCGCAGGGCTTCATGCTGGGCGCCTACATCCTCGGTTTCGAATGGGGGCTGGCCAATTTCGCCTTCGCGACCTTCATCGGCGTCTGCCTGCTGGCCGGCTATGCACTGCTGGGCTCGACCTGGCTGCTGATGAAGACCGAAGGCGCGCTGCAGATGAAAGCCGTGCGCTGGGCGCAGTGGTCGCTGTGGCTGACCGGCATTGGCATTGCTGCCGTGTCGATCGCCACCCCGCTGGTGAGCGCGCGTATCTTCGAAAAGTGGTTCAGCCTGCCGAACTTCATCCTGCTGCTGCAGATCCCCCTGATCACCGCCGTGCTGTTCTTCATCGCCGTGCGGGCGCTGCAGCGCATGCGCGGCGGTGAGCTGCGCGGCCAGTGGCAGCCCTTCGCCTGCTCGGTGGGTCTGTTCGTGTTCGCCTTCCTGGGGCTGGCCTACAGCCTGTTCCCCTACCTCGTGGTCGACCGCATCACCATCCACGAGGCCGCCGCGGCGCCGGGCTCGCTGCTGATCATCCTGTTCGGCGTGGCCATCACCCTGCCCGCGATTCTGGCCTACTCGGCCTACACCTACCGGGTGTTCTGGGGCAAGGCGACGCAGCTGCGCTACTACTGAAGCGTTCCCAGCAGGCAGACTTGGCGCCCTCAGCACTCCAAGGCGCCGCGCGTGAAGCCCCTGCACATCGCCATCGCCGGCTACGGCACCGCGGGCCAGGCGGCCAGCCTGCTGCTGGCCCGCGACGGTCATCGCGTCGAGGTCTTCGAGCGCGTGGCCACGCCTGGGCCGGTAGGCGCCGGATTCCTGCTGCAGCCCACCGGCATGGGCGTGCTGCTGGAGCTGGGCCTGCTGGATGCCGCGCTGCAGCTGGGCGCACCAGTGCGACGCCTGTTCGGCGATCTACCGGGCGGGCGTCGCATCATGGACATGCGCTATGCCGAACTGCAGCCGCAGCTGTTTGGTCTCGGCATGCAGCGCACGGCCCTGTTCGAGCTGTTGCACGCCGCACGCACGAGCGCCACCCAGCTGCACTTTGCTGCAAACGTCGAAACCGTTGACGCCGAGCAGGGGCGGCTGCGCACCGCGGACGGCCGTGAACATGGCCCCTTCGACCTTGTGCTCGCCGCCGATGGATCCGGCTCGCGCCTGCGCGAGGCGCTTGGCCCGCAGCGTCTGAACCGGCCCTACCCCTGGGGTGCGCTGTGGTGCCTGCTGCCGGTGCGCGACTGGCCTCATGTGGATGAGCTGCGCCAGCGCTATCGGGGCGCACAGCGCATGATCGGGCTGCTGCCGGTGGGCGGCCGAGTGACCGACGCCAGCCCTCGGCTGAGCTTCTTCTGGAGCCTGCCGACCAGCGATTTCGAGCGCTGGCGCGCTCGCGGCATGCCGGCCTGGCGCGAGGAGCTCAACGCACTCTGGCCGCAGGCATGCGGGGTGTTCGAGCAGCTGCCCGAAGACCCCGCTGGACTGGCCCGCGCCACCTATCGCGACGCCGTGCCCAAGCGCTGGCACCACGGACGCCTGTGCGCGGTCGGGGATGCCGCGCATGCGATGAGCCCGCAGCTTGGCCAAGGCGTCAACATGGCCCTGCTCGATGCGCTCGCCCTGAGCGATGCCCTGCGCGCCGAGCCCAACGTCCAGACCGCGCTGCGGCGCTATGCCGCCGAGCGGCGGCGCCATGTCGGCATCTACCAGCTCTGGTCACGCTGGCTGACGCCGCTGTTTCAATCCCACCATATCGCCCTTGCCCGCTTGCGCGACCTGCTGTTCCTGCCGCTGTCGCGCCTGCCCCTCAGCCGCGGCCAGAGCCTGAGCGTGCTGTCAGGCACCCAGCAGGGCCTGTTCGGCCGTCGCCCGCTGGACCCGCGACTGCTGCAGCGGCTCACCAAGCCGCTGCGCTGAGACGCTGGGCGGCGCTTCGGCCTGCCCAGTGCAGACGAATCTGAACCGATCGAACGCAGCACACGGCATCTCGTTCTCGCGCAGGCGACGCGCGCGGGCACGCGACTTCAACCCCCACTAGATCAGGCCAGCGGCAGCGGCGTCTGTCCGGCGCCGTACAGACGCGCTCCTGCCAGACAGTTACGCTGCAGAGCGCATGCAGCGCGGTGGCATCCGCGCCCTCAATTCACTCGACCGCCCTGCGACCGCAAACGCCCGCAGTGCCGCCGCATCGGTCACGCCGGCGAGCACCCGCTCACCGGCTCGCTACGCCCGCGTCCTGGCGGGCCTCAAAAGGATTAGCGATGCCAGAGCTGCCGACGCTTGCGAAGAGGTGGGCACGGCGTCTGGGCGACCTGCTGCGACGCCCGGATCCGCAAGACCGCTGCCTCGACACGCGCCCCCACGGTCTACGGCTGCTGGCGGGCGAGCAGATCGAGCAGCGTGGACAAGCGCTTGGACGCCTCCACCGCCTGCATCCCGGGCGGCGCCCGGATCGTCTGTTGGGCAGACTGCGTTCCAACGAGGCCAGCATCGACGCCGGCTGCGCGCTGCTGCTGCAGATGGTCCAGGACGAGCTGCGCATCACCCCGGCCGGCGAATGGCTGCTCGACAACCATTACCTCATTCAGGAACAGATCCAGACCGCGCGTCGGCATTTGCCGCCCGGCTACAGCCGCGAGCTGCCGACGCTGAGCCACGGGCCGTCGGCGCAGCTGCCGCGGGTGTATGACCTTGCCTCCGACAGCATCCGCCACGCCGATGGGCGCATTGATGCCGAAGCCATCAGCCGCTTCATCAGCGCCTACCAGACGGTGACGCCGCTCAAGCTGGGAGAGCTGTGGGCGATACCGATCATGCTGCGCCTGGCCCTGATTGAAAACCTGCGCTGCGTCTGCGACCGGGTGGTGGATGCCGCGGGCGATCGCCGCCTGGCGGGGCTCTGGGCGACCCGCCTCAATACAGTTTGCGGACAGAACCCCAAGGACATCGTGCTGGTGATGGCCGACCTGGCGCGCTCTGCGCCTCCGCTGACCGGCGCATTCGTGGCCGAGCTCAGCCGCGGCCTGCACGGTCGCTCCGCCGCGCTGGCCATGCCGATCCAATGGATCGACCAGTGGCTGGCCGATGCCGGTCACAGCATCGAGACCTTGGTCAATGCCGACAGCCAGCAGCAGGCCATCGACCAGGTCGCGATCAGCAACAGCATCGGCAGCCTGCGCTTTCTCTCCAACATGGACTGGCGCGAGTTTGTCGAGACCCTGAGCACGGTGGAACAGACCCTGCGCCAGGATCCGGCCGGCACCTACGCCCAGATGGACTTCGCCACCCGCGACAGCTATCGGCATGCGGTAGAGCGGATGGCCCGACAAACCGGCCTGGCAGAGACCGACGTAGCCCGGATCGTGCTCGACCTGGCCCAGGCGCAGGCGAACCAGGGCCCCTTGCCGGGCGCCATCGAGGCCCATGTCGGCTACTACCTTGTCGATGAAGGCCAGCAACAGAGCAAGCGCTCCATCGCCGCCGCCGGAGATCTCGCCGGGGCCAAGCGGCGTCCGCTGCGGCTGCGCCGGCCACGCCTTCCGCTGCCGCTGTACCTGCTGCCGATCGGCCTGACCGCGGCGGCGTTCACGGCCGCGCTGTTGATCCAACTGCCGTCCGGACAAGCGCTCGGCGCGCTTCCCTGGCTGGTCGCAGGCCTGGGCCTGATCGCCTTCAGCGACCTCGGCATCGCGCTCGTCAACGGGGCCGCGACCCGGCTGGTTGCGCCACAGCCGCTGCCGCGGCTCGACTTCGCCAAGGGCATCCCCAGCACGGCGCGCACTCTGGTGGTGGTGCCGTGCATGCTGAGCAATGCGCGAGCGGTAGCCGGCCTGATCGAAGCGCTGGAGGTGCGGTTCCTCGGCAATCGAAGTGCGAACCTGCATTTTGCTCTGCTGACCGACCTGCTGGACGCCAGCAGCCAACACCTGCCCGAGGATGACGCCCTGCTGACCCAGGCCGAGGCGGGTGTGGCCGGCCTCAATGCGCGCTACGCGGATGCCCGTGGCGACACTTTCTTCCTGTTCCACCGGGCCCGCGCCTGGAACCCGCGCGAGGGGGTGTGGATGGGCTTTGAGCGCAAGCGCGGCAAGCTGTCGGCGTTGAATCGCCTGCTGCGCAACGTCATCCACGAGCACGCCCTGGCGGGCTTCGAGCGCGTGGTCGGAGACGTCCGACCGCTGCTGAACGTCCGCTACGTGATCACCCTGGACACCGACACCACGCTGCCGCGCGACAGTGCCCGCAAGCTGGTGGGCACCATCGCCCACCCTCTCAACCGCGCACGCTTCGACCCGCTGCGGCGCACCGTGAAACGCGGCTACGGCATCCTGCAGCCGAGCGTTGGCAGCAGCTGCAGCGGCAGTGGCGCAGTGACCCGCTATACGCGCCTGTTCGGCGCCAGCGCCGGCATCGACCCCTACACCCTGACCACCTCGGACGTGTATCAGGATCTGTTCGGCGAAGGATCCTTCATCGGCAAGGGCATCTACGACGTTGATGCCTTCGAGCATGCGCTGCACGACCGCCTGCCCGACAACCGCATCCTCAGCCACGATCTGCTGGAGGGCTGCTATGCGCGCGCTGGCCTGGTCAGCGACGTCTGGCTCTACGAAACGCCGCCCTCGCGCTATGCCGTCGATGCCAAGCGCCGCTATCGCTGGATCCGCGGTGACTGGCAGCTGCTGGCGTGGCTGCTGCCGTGGGTGCCCCGCGCAGCCGGCGGGCATGAGCGCAATCCGCTGAGCCTGCTGGCGCGCGGCAAGCTGCTGGACAACCTGCGCCGAAGCCTGGTGCCGGCGGCGCTCACCGCGCTGCTGATGATCGGCTGGAGCGTGCTCGACGCGCCCCTGGTCTGGACCCTGTGGCTGCTCGGCGTACCGCTGCTGCCGGTGCTGCTGCCGACGCTTCCTGCGCTCGTGGAAAAGCCCGCCGGCATGGCGGTGCGGCCGCATATCCGCCAGGTGTTGGCAGCGGCAGGACGCCGGCTCGCGGCTGCGCTGGTGGGCGTAGCCTGCCTCTGCTTCGAGGCCTGGTACAGCCTGGATGCCGCCGCGCGCAGCCTGTGGCGGACCGGCGTCAGCCGACGTCATCTGCTGCAGTGGAACCCCTCCAGCGAAGTCGAGCGCAGCCTGGGCGCGCGCGCCAGCCCCGAGTTGCGCAGCATGCTCTTCGCGCCTGGCTTCGCGCTGCTTGGCGCGGGCCTGCTGTGGCAGTTCAATCCGGGCGCGCTGTGCGTGGCCGCGCCCATCCTCGGCGCCTGGCTGCTGTCTCCGGGGCTCATGGCCTGGCTGGGCAGGCCACGACCGCATCGCCGCGCCCCGCTGGCGGCCGCCGATCTTGCGTTTCTCGGCCGACTCGCGCGCCGCACCTGGGGGTTTTTCGAAGCGCAGGTGCGCCTTGAAGATCACTGGCTGCCGCCGGACAACGTGCAGGAGCACCCTGCCTGGGTAGTCGCACGACGCACCTCACCCACCAACATCGGACTGTCGCTGCTGGCCAATCTTGCGGCCCGTGATTTCGGCTATCTGCAGTCCGAGGGCGTGATTGAACGAACCCGCAATGTGTTCGACACGCTCGATCGTCTGCAGCGCTACCGCGGGCACTTCTACAACTGGTACGACACCGAGACCCTGCTGCCGCTGCAGCCGCTGTATGTCTCCACCGTCGACAGCGGCAACCTTGCCGGCCATCTGCTGACCCTGCGGCAGGGCCTGCTGGCGCTGATCGACGCGCCGATCCTGGCGCCGGCCAGCCTGCAGGGCCTGGCCGACACGCTGGGCGTGCTCGAGGACTCGCGCACGCGTCTGCCTGCCGCGGAACGCGCAATGGAGTTGGACGCTGCCATCGCCGCCTTCCGGGTTCGGCTGCAGCTGGAGCAGCTGAGCCCGCAGGTACGCCCGTCTGCCGCGGCCGAGGGCCTGGCAGCGCTGGAGGCGCTGGCCGCGGCTATCGCCACTGCCTGGCCTACACCTACCGACGATCCTGCGGGCGCAGCCGAGCCGCTCTGGCCACAGGCGTTGCAGCAGGCGTGCAGGCATGCACGGACCGAGCTTGCGCCGCTTGCGCCGATAGCGGGCAGCGAGACTGCGGCGGAGCGCGCGAGCGTCGAGCCGGCGCGTCTGCCCACCTTGCGTGAGATGTCTGCGTCCGCTCACAGCCCCGCTGCCGCCGAATGGGCCCGGCAGCGCATCGAGGTGCTGGAGCAACTGGCGCATCGCGCCGGACAATTCGCGCTGCTGGACTACGACTTTCTCTACGATCGCGGACGCCGCCTGCTGGCGATCGGCTACAGCGTCGAGGAGCGTCGGCTCGACAGCGGCCACTACGATCTGCTGGCCTCGGAGGCTCGCCTGTGCAGCTTCGTCGCCATCGCCCAGGGCCGGCTGCCGCAGGAAACCTGGTTCGCGCTCGGCCGGCTGCTGACCTCGACCGAGGGCAAGCCCACCCTGCTGTCGTGGAGCGGCTCGATGTTCGAGTACCTGATGCCGCAGCTGGTGATGCCCAGCTACCCGGACACCCTGCTCGACCAGACCGCCCGCCACGCCGTGCACGCCCAGCGGCTGTACGCAAAGCGCCGCGGCCTGCCCTGGGGGATCTCCGAATCCGGCTACAACGCCCGCGACGCCCGCCTGAACTACCAGTACCGCGCGTTCGGCGTGCCCGGCCTGGGCCTGAAGCGCGGGCTCAGCCAGGACCTGGTGATCGCGCCCTACGCCAGCATGATGGCCTTGATGGTGGCGCCGGTTGAGGCCTGCGAAAACCTGCAGCGGCTGACTGCGGAAGGTTTCGCCGGCCGCTTCGGCCTGTTCGAGGCGATCGACTACACACCCGAACGTCTGCCGCGTGGACATACCCATGCGGTGGTGCGCTCGTTCATGGCCCACCACCAGGGCATGGGCCTGCTGGCGCTCGCGCACCTGCTGCATGACCAGCCCATGCAGAAGCGCTTCTGCGCCGACCCCGAGATCCAGGCCACCCTGCTTCTGCTGCAGGAGCGGATTCCGAATGCCGGCTTCTTCCATCCGCACCAGGCCGAGGCCAACGACAGCCGCGCGGCACCACCCGCCGCCGAAACCCAGCTGCGCATCATCAGGGATCCCAACCGCAGCCAGCCGGCCGTGCAGCTGCTCTCCAACGGGCGCTACCACAGCCTGCTGAGCAGCGCCGGCGGCGGCTACAGTCGCCTGCAGGACATGGCCGTCACCCGCTGGCGCGAGGACGGCACCCGCGACAACTGGGGGAGCTTCTGCTACCTGCGCGATCTCGAGAGCGGTGCGCTGTGGTCGGCAACCTACCAGCCCAGCTGCGTCGAGTTCGAGCACTACGAGGCGATCTTCTCGGATGCAAAGGCCGAGTACCGCACGCGGCTGCACGGCATCGACACCCATCTCGAAATCGCGATCTCGCCCGAAGACAACATCGAGCTGCGGCGACTGCATCTGCGCAACCGCTCGCGGGGCCCACGGCGGATCGAGATCACCACCTATGCCGAGGTCGCGCTGTCGCCACCGCTGGCGGACGAGCTGCACCCGGCCTTCAGCAATCTGTTCGTGCAGACCGAGGTGCTGGCCGCCAAGCAGGCGCTGCTGTGCACGCGCCGCGCGCGCTCGCACGAAGAGATACCGCCATGGATGCTGCACCTGATGGCGGTGCACGATGCCGATGCGATGGCGGTGTCCTACGAGACCGATCGCAGCCGCTTCCTGGGCCGCGGCGGCAGCCCGCGGCAGCCGCAGGCACTGCAGCCGGGGGCCTCGCTGTCCGGCAGCGCCGGCTCGGTGCTGGATCCGATCGTCGCGATCCGCTGCCAGCTGCTGCTGCAGCCGGAGCAAAGCGCGGTCATCGACATGGTGACCGGCGTCGGCGCCGACCGCCATGCCTGCACCGAGCTGATCGACAAGTACCGCGACCGCACCCTCGCCGACCGCGTGTTCGACCTGGCCTGGACCCACAGCCAGGTGGTTCGCCTGCAGATCAATGCCACCCAGGCCGACGCCCAGCTCTATGAGCGTCTTGCCGGATTGATGGTGTTCGCCAATCCGCTGCTGCGCTCGGACCCCGCCGTGCTGCTGCAGAACCGCCGCGGCCAGTCCGGACTTTGGCGGCATTCGATCTCCGGCGACCTGCCGATCGTGCTGGTGCAGATCGCCGATGTCGCCAACATCGAGCTGGTCCGCCAGATGGTGCAGGCGCATGCCTACTGGCGACTGAAGGGCCTGCAGGTGGATCTGGTGATCTGGAACGAGGACCAGGCCGGGTATCGCCAACAGTTGCAGGACCAGATCCTGGCCCTGGTCTCGGCTGGACCGGAGGGCAACGTGCTCGACAAGCCGGGCGGCATCTTCGTGCGCCCGATCCAGCAGATCTCGCAGGAGGAGCGGATCCTGCTGCAGGCGGTGGCGCGGGTAGTGGTGGGAGACCGCCACGGCACCCTCGCGGCACAGATGGACAGGCGGCCGCCAGCCGTGCGCCTGCCGCCCCCGCTGCTGGCCGATCCGGCCGCCGCTGAACGCACACAAGGCGGCCCGGACACGCTTGCGCAGCCGCCGGAACAATCGCCCTGGGCTCAGCCCGCGCAAGGCGGGCCTGGCACAAGCGGCACGGCGGAAGCCCGGCAGTTCGAAAACACGTTCGGTGGCTTCAGTGCCGACGGCAGTGAGTATGTGATCGATCTGCGCGAGGGCCACCCCACGCCAGCACCCTGGTGCAACGTGCTCGCCAATGCTCGCTTCGGCAGCGTGGTCAGCGAGAGCGCGCCCGGCTACACATGGTTCGAGAACGCCCACGCCTTCCGCTTGACGCCCTGGCATAACGATCCGGTGGCCGACAGCGGCGGCGAGGCCTATTACCTGCGCGACGAAGTCAGCGGCGAGGCCTGGTCGCCGATGCCGCTGCCGCTGCGTGGGCGCGGCGACTATCGCACCCGCCATGGCTTCGGCTACAGCGTGTACACGCACGAGCAGGACGGCATCGCCAGCGAGCTCTGGGTGTTCGTGGCCCGCGAGGAACCCATCAAGTTCGCGCTGCTCAAAGTGCACAACCGCTCGCAGCGCCCGCGCCGGCTGTCGGCCATCGGCTATGTGGAGTGGGTGCTTGGCGATCTGCGCCTGCGCACGCAGATGCACCTGGCCTGCGATCTCGATCCCTTGAGTGGCGCGCTGCGCGCACACAATCCCTACAGCGAGGAGTTCAGCGGCCGCGTGGCCTTCTTCGATGCCGACGCCGACACCCGCTCGGCGTCCGACGCCGGGCCGCGCAGCTTCACCGCGGACCGCTGCGAGTTCCTCGGCCGCAACGGCAGCCTCGGGCAGCCTGCAGCGCTGCGCCGCGAGCGCCTGTCGGGGCGGCTGGGCGTGGGTCTGGATCCCTGTGCAGCGATCCAGATTCCGTTCGAGCTTGCGCCCGGTGAGCATTTCGAGACCTGTTTCCGCCTCGGGGTCGGCATCGACGCGCAGGCGGCCAGCAGCTTGGCCCTGGGCAGCCAAGGCAGCGCTGCCGCCCATGCCGCCCTGCAGGACGTTCGCGATTCATGGCAGCGGACCTTAAGCCAGCTGCAGGTGCACACCCCCGAGCCCGGCCTCGACCTGCTGGCCAATGGCTGGCTGCTTTACCAGACCCTGGCCAGCCGATGCCTGGGGCGCAGCGGCTTCTACCAGTCGGGCGGGGCCTTCGGATTCCGCGACCAGCTGCAGGACACCATGGCGAGCCTGCACGCCGAGCCCGCCCTCACCCGCGAACACCTGCTGCGCTGCGCAGCCAAGCAGTTCGTGGAGGGCGACGTGCTGCACTGGTGGCATCCGCCGCAGGGCCGCGGCGTGCGCACGCACTGTTCAGATGACTACCTGTGGCTGCCTTTGGCGACCTGTCGCTATCTGGACGTGACCGCCGACTTCGGCATCCTCGACGAGCCGGCGACGTATCTGGAAGGCCGTTCGCTCAACGCCGACGAGGAGTCCTACTACGACCTGCCGCTCGTCACCGGCCTGCAGGAGCCGCTGTATGCGCACTGCGTGCGCGCGCTCAAGCGCGGCATGCGCCTGCAGGGGGCACGCGGCCTGCCGCTGATCGGCAGCGGTGACTGGAACGACGGCATGAACCGGGTCGGCATCGAAGGCCGCGGCGAAAGCGTCTGGCTGGGCTTTTTCCTGTTCGACGTGCTCAGCCGATTCGCGAAGGTGGCGCAGGCGCACGGCGACGACCGCTTCGCCGGGGAGTGCCTGCAGGCGGCAGAGCGGCTCCGGCGCAGCCTCAAGGAACACGCATGGGACGGCGACTGGTTCCGGCGCGCCTGGTACGACGACGGCACGCCGCTGGGCTCGGCCAGCAGCGACGAATGCCGGATCGATTCGATCTCGCAGAGCTGGTCGGTGCTCTCGGGCGCAGCCGACGAGGCGCGCGCGCGTCAGGCCATGGAATCGCTGCACGCGCACCTGGTGCGCGCCGACGCCGGCCTGATCCAGCTGCTGCACCCGCCCTTCGACCGCACCGAGAAAGACCCCGGCTACATTCGCGGCTACGTGCCCGGCGTGCGCGAGAACGGCGGCCAGTACACCCATGCCGCGGTGTGGGCGGCGATGGCGTTCGCCAGACTTGGCGACCGCGAACGCGCCTGGCAGCTGGCGCGGATGATCAATCCGATCGGGCACAGCCTGAATGCCGAGGCGGCCGCGCGCTACCGGGTCGAGCCCTACGTGCTGGCCGCCGATGTCTACGGCGTTGCCCCGCACATCGGCCGCGGTGGCTGGACCTGGTACACGGGTTCGGCCAGCTGGATGTATCGCCTGCTGGTCGAATCCCTGCTCGGCCTGCAGCGCGAGGGCCCTGCGCTGGTGCTTCGTCCCTGCATTCCCGCCGACTGGCGCGAGTATCGGATCGACTACCGCTTCGGCAGCAGTGTTTATCGGATCCTGCTGCGCCAGCGCCATCCGGAATCGCGGGTCGAGGGCGAGCCGGCCTGGCGGAACGACAGCGACGTGGCCATCGAAGCGCTGGACGACGGTGGCTTCCGCCTCGCGCTTCGCGACGACGGCCAGGAGCACTGCATCGAACTGCAGCTCGCCGGCGACGGCCGGCCATGAGGGCAAAGGCCAAGCCCCCACTCGGACAGCGGCCAAACACGGTGAAGGGTGGCCACGCCACCCGGCCACGCTGAAGGCTTCGTCGCTGCGGCCACGCGCCGCGGCTTGACCCGACGGCTACGCTGCGGCTTCATCCACGGCACGCCTATCTTGTGAATCCCACGCATGACCCTGCTCAGCCTGCTCGCCCTGTTCGTCCTGCTGGTGCTGCTTCAGCCCTTCGTGCACCGGCTGTGGCTGGCGCGCAAGCGCGAGCAGCTGCGCCATCGGATCGAGGCAGAGCGCGGCAGCCGCCTGATCCTGCTGGTGCATCGCGAGGAGCGCATGAGCATGCTGGGTGTGCCGCTGCTGCGCTACATCGACATGGACGACGCCGAATCGGTGGTGCGCGCGGTGCACCAGACACCGCCGGAACAGCCCATCGACCTGGTGCTGCACACCCCCGGAGGCCTGGTGCTGGCCTCGCTGCAGATCGCCCGCGCGCTGGCGCGGCACCCAGGGCCGGTGCGGGCGCTGGTGCCGCATTACGCGATGTCGGGCGGCACCCTGCTGGCGATCGCGGCCGATGAAATCATCATGAGCCCACATGCGGTGCTGGGCCCGCTTGACCCCGCCATCGAGGGCGTGCCCGCCGCCTCGATCCTGCGCGCGGTGGCGCAGAAGGATGCCAAGGACGTCGATGACGGCACCCTGATCCTGGCTGATCAGGCGCAGATGGCGATCCGCCAGCTGCGCGAAAGCCTGGTCGACCTGCTGGTCGAGCGGCTGGGCAAGGAGCGCGCCGAGGAAGTCGCAGTAGCCCTGACCGAAGGCCGCTGGACACACGACTACCCGATCATGCCGGAACAGATCGCCGAGCTCGGCTTCAAGGTGGACATCGAGATGCCGGAGCGCGTGCTTGAACTGATGAGCCTCTATCCGCAGCCGCTGCGCGGGCTGGGCGGCGTGGAGTACGCGCGCCGACCGCGGGATGATGAGCCGCCGCAGCAGGAGGCTTGAACCTCCTGCGGCGGACGGCAGTGGTTTCAGTCGTCGCGCTCGCTGTGCAGCACGCGACCATCGTGGGCGCTCACCCGTAGATCGACCTCATAGCCCTCCGGGCTCATGGCGTCCGCATCCCAGGTGGCGCCCTCGCGATCCAGATCCTTGATGTCGCGATAGCCCTGCGCCTCCAAGGCGCGCGTGATGGCCTCGGCATCCAGCAGGGCGCGGCCGGTGTGACGATCGAAGATCTCGCCGGTGGCTGGATCGACATGGATCTCACCCCAGCGGCCGGTGTCGCGCCGTACCTCGACCTCCCAGAGTCCACTATCCAGCTCGATGTCACGGACCTCGGCATAGCCGGCCTGCTGCAGCAGCGCGGCAACTTCGCCGGCCTGCTGCACGGGGGCGGCCACGGCCGCAAGGCTGAGGCCCAGGCCCGTGAGGGCGGCCAGCGCCAAGGGGTGGAAACGCTTGAGGGGGCGGATGCGCTTGTGCATGGGACTGTCCTTGCGGTGATGGGATGGGCGCCGATCTGCGGGACCGGCGTGCTGGGCACTCTGCCGGGCTGCCGGAAACCCCCGATGAAGCGCCGGTTCACGGCGCGTTTAATCGGCTGCGGCAGCCTTTGCGCATGCGTGCCCGATCTGCCTCGCTCCGCCACCCGGCGTGCTGTGCCCTGCTGCTGGCGCTGCTGACGACGCCTGTGCCTGCAGCCGCGGTGGAGGACACCCGCAGCCTGCGCGAGGCCGTGCAGCTCGGTCGACTGGCGCCGCTCGAACGCATCCTGGAGGACGCGCTGCGTCGAGTGCCGGGGCGGGTGGTGAAGGTCGAGCTGGACGCGGAGGACGACGAGTACGAAATCGAAATCCTCGACGCGCTGGGCCGGGTCTGGGAGCTGGAGTACCGTGCCAGCAGCGGCGAACTCAAGAGCAAGGAACGGGACTGATGCGCATCCTGGTGGCCGAGGACGATGCCGAACTTGCGGTCCGCCTGTGCGCCGCTCTGGCCGAGGCGGGCTTTGCCGCGGAGGCCTGTGCGGACGGGCGCGAGGCCGAGTTCCGCGGCGCTACCGAGGCCTTCAACGCCGCCGTGCTGGACCTGGGCCTGCCTTCGATGGACGGGTTGTCCGTGCTCCATCGCTGGCGTGAGCAGGGCATCAAGCTGCCGGTGCTGGTGCTGACCGCGCGCGGCCGCTGGCACGACAAGCTGGCCGGCTTCAACGCCGGCGCCGACGACTACCTGACCAAGCCCTTCCTGCTCGACGAAGTGGTGCTGCGGGTGCGTGCATTGATCCGCCGCTCCAGCGGCCACGCCAGCCCGGTGATCGAATGCGGGCCACTGAGCCATGACGTCAACAGCGGCCGCTTCGCGCTCGACGGCGCCAGCCTGGGGCTCACCGCGCAGGAGTCGCGCATCCTCGGCTACCTGCTGCACAACATCGGCCGCATCGTCAGCCGCGGCGAACTGGGCGAGCACGTCTACGAAGGCGGCCACGATCCGGACTCCAACGTCATCGACGTCCTGGTCGGCCGGATCCGCCGCAAGATCGGCCCCGGCCTGCTGCACACCCATCGCGGCCAGGGCTTCAGGCTGGAATCCGAAGCTTGAGGCTGCCTCGCGCCGGCTCGCTGCACGGGCGTCTGCTGTGGGTGGGGCTGCTGGGCGGCCTGCTGGTCAGCCTGGGCGCCGCCTGGCTGCTGGGCGAAGCCTTCCGGAGCACCGCCGAGCGCGCACAGCTGCGGATCCTGGAGCAGGAGCTGGCCGGCCTTGTCGGTCGCATGGAGGTCGGCGACGCAGCGCAGCTCGAACTGCGCGATCGGCCCGGCGACCCTGACTACCAGCGCATCTTCTCCGGCCGCTACTGGCAGATCGGTGACGAGGCCAGCGGCCTGACCTCGCGTTCGCTCTGGGATTTCCGGGTGCAGTTCGACTCACCGGCGCGCGCACGCGCGCAGCTCGACCGGGTCGACGGCCCGGCCGGCCAGCGCCTGCGGGTGCTGCGCCAGCAGGTGACACACCCGCGGCTCGCAGCGCCGGTGACCGTCTGGGTCGCCAGCGACGTAACCCCGCTGCTGGACGACACCCGCGCTTTCCAGCGCTTCACCCTGATCGCCGTCGGCCTGCTGTTCCTGCTGCTGGCAGTGGTGCTGGCGGTACAGGTGCGGCTGGGCCTGCGGCCGCTGCGCCAGCTCACCGCCCAGCTGGCCGAAGTGCGTCGCGGCGAACGCGAGCGCTTGGGCGATGCGCGCCTGCCCGCCGAGCTCCGCCCTCTGGCCGACCATCTCGACGAACTGCTGGCCCATCACGAGCGCAGCGTGCAGCGGGCCCGCCATGCCGCCGCGGACCTTGCACACGCCCTGAAGACCCCGCTGGCGGCGCTGGATGCGGCCGCCCAGCGTCCCGGCCCCGAACTGGCAGACACCGTGCTGACGCAAAGCGCACGCATGCAGGCGGTGGTCCGTCGCCAGCTGCAGGGCGGGCTCGCCAGCGGTTTCCGCGCGCGAACCGAGCTGTTGCCGGTCGCCCGCTCGCTGATGGAGCTGATGCGGCGCATCCATGCCGAGCACGCGCTGCAGCTGGACCTGCAGATCCCAGACGAGCTGCGCGTCGGCTGCGGCGAGGAAGACCTGCAGGAGCTGTTGGGCAATCTGCTGGACAACGCCTGCAAGTGGGCGCGCTCGCGGGTCTGCGTGAGCGCCGGCTTCGAGACGGGCCGCGTATGGCTGCAGGTCGACGACGACGGCCCCGGCATGGACGCCGAAGGCACACGGAACGCCCGCCAGCGCGGCATCCGGCTGGACGAGCGGGTGCCCGGCAGCGGCCATGGGCTTGCCATCGTCGAGGACATCCTGGAGTCACTGCAGGGCGTTCTGCTGATGGAGCGCTCGGCACTGGGCGGCCTGCGCGCGCGGATCGAGTTCGCCACCGATGCGCAGGACCGTCCCGGAACAGCGGAGCCTGCCGCCGCCGGATGATCCGGGCCGGCGCCACCTGAGCGCATGTGAGAACCATCCGCCGACTGCGGCCGCCGCCCAGGCTTGGATCGCCCGAGCCGACCCGAGACGGTCAGATCCCGATGGTCGCTGCCGCCAGCGCACTTGCCACACGCTCTCGCTCGGCCGCGAAGGTGTCGGCATCGCCAGCCAGTGGGCCCTCAGGGCCGTAGGCGACAGCGAGGGCGTCCAGTTCGGCCAGTGCCTCGGCGCTCTGGCCGATGCCGGCCAGGGCACGGGCTCGCTGGAAGCGCAGGGCCAGAATCTGCGGATTCTCGGCACCGTAGATGCCCGCCATGATCCCGATGGTGAGTTCGAGCAGGGGCAAGGCTTCGGCAGGGCGGCCCTGCAGCATGCGGAGCTTGGCCAGCATTTCCGAGGAATAGGCGTGGTCGTAGCTGCCCTCGCCGAAGATGTCGAGCATGCGCTCAGCCACCTGCAGCAGTGCCGGCTCGGCCGCGTCGAGCTGCCCGATCTCGGCGCGCACCTCGGCCGCCGCGGCCAGGCTGGCCCAGGTGAGCCCGGCGCGCTCGCCGAGCGCGGTCAGAAACACCGCATGCGCTGTCTCGAAGGCGGTGATCGCCTGCTCTGGCTGATCGGTGGCTCGCGCCAGCTGGCCGCGGTTGAACCAGATCTGGCCGCGCTCGGCGCTGCCGTCGGGGAAGCACTGCTCGGCCTCATCGAAGGCCTGCGCCGCAGCGTCCGCATCGCCCATCCTGCGCAGCGCATCGCCCATCCGCAGCAGCTGTGCGCCCAACAGGGGATGCCCCGCGCCGACCTGATCGCGGGCGATCGCAATCGCCCGCTCGTACAGGGGCCGCGCCCGCTCGGGATAGCCGCCCCGCCGCAGCAGGTCGGCGCGCACCGACAGCGGCCTGACCAGCCGCGCATGGCCGGGCCCGAGCGCCGCTTCGAGGCCGTCCACCACACGCACGAACACGGCATCCGCCTCGTCCAGACGCGCCGACTGCTCCAAGGCCGAGCCCACCAGATAAAGCGCCGACAGGCTGTCGGGATGCTCCGCTCCCAGGCGCTCCGCCGTGGCCGCATGTACGCGCTCACTCACCGCCAGCGCCTCGGCGGCGTCGCCGCGCAGCAGGCGGGTCCGGGCAAAGTGCACCTCCGCCTGCAGGGTGGTGGGGTGTTCAGGCCCCAGCCCGGCCCGCAGCACCGGCAGGGCCGCCTGCAGCAGCGGCTCGGCCACATCGATGCCGCCGCGCTGCATCTCTGCCGCTGCCAGCAGCGCCGCCACCTCGGCGCTGCGCATCGAGGGGCGAGCCTCGCTCGCTGCGTACTCCGCGCTCAGGGCCTGCAGGGTCTGCAGCGCCTGCGGCACGTCGCCCAGCGCCAGGGCCAGCTTGCCGAGGTCGGCAAGCACCTCGCGCCGCAGCGCCGGATCCTGCGCGAGCTGCGCCTCCGCGCGGCCAATGCCGTCGGCCACCAGCTCGCGCGGGCTGCGCGCCTGTACCCGCGCCCGCGCCACCGGGTCGCTTTCCTCGAACAGCGAGACCAGGAAGTCCTTGACCAGCTCGGCGCGCACGGCCTGGGCGCGCGCCACCTCGGCCTGCCAGAGCGCTGCGGCCAGCCCGCCCAGCAGGGACAGCAGCACCACCGCCGAGGCCGCTACGCCCCAGGCATGCCGCTGCACGAAGCGGCGCATGCGATAGCCCACGCTGTCGCGGCGGGCGCTGACCGGACGCGAGTCCAGCCAGGCGTGCAGGTCGGCGGCCAGCGCGGCGGCGCTCTGGTAGCGGCGCGCCGGCTCACTGCGCAGGGCGGTGGACAGGATCAGATCAAGATCACCGCGCAGCTCGCGCGCCAGCCGGCGACGGTCCACCGCTGCGCCATAGGCAGTGGCCAGCTCAGCCGGTTCGGCCTGGGCCAGCGCCCGGCTGGCCGCCTCGCGGGTGTCCTCGGCCTCGATTCCCGCCGCCAGCGCGGAGACGTCGCTGGTGTTGCGCCGGTGCGGCAGCCGGCCGGTCAACAGCTGGTAGCCGATGACGCCCAGCGCATACACGTCGGTCGTGGTACCCACCGGCCGGCCGAGGATCTGCTCGGGTGCGGCATAGCCCGGCGAGAGCACGCGCACGCCGGTGGCGGTAACGGTCTCGCCTTCGGTCTGCTCCAGCAGTTTGGCGATACCAAAGTCCAGCAGATGCGGCTGACCTTGCGCATCGACGAGGATGTTGCCGGGCTTGAGGTCGCGGTGCACCACCAGCTGGCCGTGCGCGTAGGCCACGGCCTCGGCGATCCGCGCCAGCAGGCGCACCCGTCCGCGCAGATCCAGCTGCGTGCGCGCTGCAAAGCCGGTGATCGGCTCGCCCTCGACGCAGGCCATGGCGTACCAGGGCCGGCCATCCGGGCTCATGCCGCCGTCGAAGATGTGGACGATGTCCGGGTGGTCGAGGCGGGCCAGGATGCTGCGCTCCTGCAGGAAGCGGCGCAGGATGGCGCGGGTGTCCATGCCGCGCTTCAGCAGCTTGATCGCGACCTGCTGCTGGTAGGCGCCGTCCGCGCGCTCGGCGCGCCAGACCTCGCCCATGCCGCCTTCGCCGATGGGCTCGATCAGCCGATACGGGCCGAACGCGCTGCCGGCGGCGGTTTCCCAGGGCGCTCCGCGCGAGGCATCGGCCAGCTCCGGCGCCACCCGCCCGAGCGTGGCGTCGAGCGGGCCGGCGGCGGCTTCGTCGGCGCGCAGCAGCGCGCGCAGCTCGCGGGCCAGTTCGGGTTCACTGGCATCCAGCGCCTCCAGCCTGGCCTCGCGCTCGGCCGGATCGAGCTCCAGCAAATCGCCAAACAGCGCGGACACCCGCGCCCATACGGCTGGATCCTTTGCCGCCATGTCCTGCCCCCGCCTGCCCGGAACGCCGCCATCCTACCCGCTGCCGACGCTGCGATCCGCCGCGTTGAGCGGCACGGCGGCGCCAGCCCGCGCCCTCGGCGCCCAAGCCTGCGATCATGGCGCATGTCGACATTCCAAGAACTTGAACTCATCCCTGCCCTGCGGCAGGCCATCGAAGCCGCAGGCTTCCACACGCCCACCCCGATCCAGGCCCTGGCCCTGCCGCCGATCCTCGCGCGCGCCGACGTGCTGGCGCAGGCGCCCACCGGCAGCGGCAAGACCGCAGCCTTCGGGCTCGGCCTGCTGCAGCGGCTGGATGCCTCGGCCATCCGCACCCAGGCCCTGGTGCTGTGCCCCACCCGCGAGCTCGCCGATCAGGTCGGCAAGGAGCTGCGCCGGCTGGCAATGGCGATTCCCAACGTCAAGCTGAGCCTGCTGACCGGCGGCATCGCGCTGGGCCCGCAGCTGGCCTCGCTGACGCATGCACCGCACATCGTGGTCGGCACGCCGGGCCGCGTGCAGGAACTGCTGCACAAGCGCGCGCTGGACCTGTCCGAGATCGACGTGCTGGTGCTCGACGAAGCCGACCGCATGCTCGACATGGGCTTCGAGAAATCGATCAAGGACATCCTCAAGCGCCTGCCCAAGGCGCGGCAGAGCCTGCTGTTCTCGGCGACCTGGCCTGAAGAGATCCGCGCACTCGCCAAGGAAAGCCTGCGCGAGCCGGTGGAGGTCGCGATCGAAGGCGAGGCGCACGCGCCGGACATCGACGCGCGCTTCTACGAGGTCGCGCTGGACGCCAAACCCGCCGCCCTGATGGGCCTGCTGCTGCAGCTGAAGCCGGAGTCGGCGGTGGTGTTCTGCAACACCCGCCGCGATGTCGACGATGTGGCCACCGCGCTCGCAAATGCGGGCTTCTCGGCGGCCGCCCTGCACGGCGACATGGAGCAGCGCGACCGCGACGAAGTGCTGGTGATGTTCGCCAACCGATCCTTGGGCGTGCTGGTGGCCAGCGACGTCGCCGCCCGCGGCCTCGACGTCAAGGACCTCGCCTGCGTCGTCAACTACGAGCTGCCGCACGAAGCCGACGTCTACCTGCACCGCACCGGCCGCACCGCCCGCGCCGGCGGCAGCGGCCTGGCCCTGAACCTGGTGACCTCACGCGAAATGCCGCGCGCGCAGGCCATCGAAGCCGGCCGCGGCGAGCCCATCCGCTGGAATCGCGCGCCGCTCAACGCGCGCCCCAGCGAGGTGCCCAAACCCGCCATGCGCACCCTGCGCATCGACGCCGGCCGCACCGACAAACTGCGCCCCGGCGACATCCTGGGCGCGCTCACCGGCGCCGCAGGCCTGAAGTCCGACGCCATCGGCAAGATCGACGTCTTCCCCACCCGCAGCTACGTGGCCGTGCGCGCAGACGTGCTCACATTCGCGGTCGCCGGCCTGCAGGCCGGCAAGATCAAGGGCCGCAGCTTCCGGGTGCGAGCGATGTAGTGAAGCGCTGCCGGCGGCCCCAGCGGCTCGGGCCGCCGCGCGGCGGACCAGCAAACCCCATTGCGCGCCGCCGACCTATCGCTCCAGCCGGTAGTTGAGCGAGGCGCGATTCTCGCGTTCGCTGGCGTCCAGCTGCAGGTCCCAGAGTTCGTTGAGCAAGTACTTGACGGTGAACACCTGGCCCTCACCGAACAGGGCGACGCCGTAGCTGACGTAGAGCCGCGGCGACAGGAATTTGCCGACAGTGAGCGCAGCACCGCCCAGCGCGCTGGATTCCTCGATGCCGGCGGTGTCGAAGCCGAGCCGGGCACCGAGGCGTTCAGCGATGAAGTTGCCGCCGGCACCCAGTGCGGCGGCGGCGGCATTGAGCTGGCGGCCTTCGTCGCCACGCGCGGCACGCAGGGGCCGACCGAGAACGAGATAGGACAGGATGTCGGCCTGGTCCAGCGCCGGGCTCGACCACAGGCTCAACTGCGGATCGAGCGCGCTACCGGTGACGCGGATGCCGGCGGTGACAC
The DNA here is from genome assembly GCA_022241605.1 of Aquimonas sp. Lineage (GTDB taxonomy): Bacteria > Pseudomonadota > Gammaproteobacteria > Xanthomonadales > Xanthomonadaceae > Aquimonas. Next base: position 77,876 of record JAKOMQ010000015.1, read on the forward strand.
GGTCGAAGCGACGCTCGGCGCTGATGTCGAGGTTGGGGTTCTCCAGCGGCGACTGGGCGAAGGCCAGCCGGCCACGCGTGATATCGAGATCCTGGCCGTAGGCCTTGTAGCGACCGGTGACATTCAGGCTGCCGCTGCCGGTGGTGGCGCGGCCGGGGCGATCGCGCACCCGCAGTTCGCCGGCGATGCGACCGTCCAGGCCGAAGCCCTCCAGGCGCACATCCTCCCCCAGCGCCACCCGCACGTCGGCGTCCACCTGCTGCGCGGCAGCGACCTCGGCGCGCGGGTCGACGGGATCCAGCACGACCACGTCGCGGCTGGGCTGGGCCGTGCCCTCGATACGATCCAGCCGGATCAGGGCCTCGGGCACCTGCACGTCCCCACGCACCCGGATCAGGTCACCGCGCCGCGCCAGCTGCAGGCGCGGCGAAGCGATCAGGCGCAGCTCCGGCGTGTCCGCCAGCAGAACGCGCTCTCCGGTGATGTCCATCTCCAGCAGGGTCTCGGCATCGGGCGAGAAATCCAGCCGACCGCGGCCCTCAAGGCGCCCGCCGGAAACCAGCGAAAAGCTCAGCTCAGCGACCTCGGGCGATCCGGTCTGCAGCTCGAACTCGCCCTGCTCGAAGCGCACGCCCATCGCCGGCAGCTCGCCGGAAAAACCGTCCAGGCGCAGGCGCGCATCCAGCTCCGGGCGGTTGCGCTGCCCTGCCAGATCCAGGCTCGCGGAGAGCCGGCCCTGTGGATCGGTGATCTCGCCCGCGCTGAGCAGCTGCAGCGCGCCCAGATCGTTCAGCGACAGCAGCAACTGACCCTGCAGGTCGCCCTCAGGCTCCAGCGGCCGCTGCAGGTTGACCTGGCCATCGATCCGGCCATCTGTGCCGAGGCCGCCCTCCACCGCCAGACGCGCGGCGGCGGGCGAGGCGTCAATCGACACCCGCAGCGCGCTCCACTCCAGCAGGGGCTGGTTGGCCGCTTCGAAGCTGGCGATGCCGCCGGCCTCGCTGAGCAGCTCGCCATCGATTTGCCAGCTATCGCCCTGCAGCTGCAGGCGCAGCTCACCGTCCAGCGCGCCGCTCCAGCGCCAGGGCGGGTTCTGCTCCAGCGCCCGCGACAGCAGGCCGCCGGGCAGGGCAAGCGGCAGCGCCTGCAGGCGCAGCGCGGCCTCGCCACGGCCCGCAGCGAGGTCGGCCTGCAGGCAGAGCGCGCCGGCGTCTTCGGGTGCGTCCTCACTGTTGCGCGCACCGCCGCGGCGCGCGGCCTGCGGGCGCAGGCACAGGGTCTCGATGCGCTGGCGATCGCCCGACAGGCTCAGCGCCGCCGGCGACTCCAGGCGCCAGCGGCCCATGCCGGCACGGCGACGCCCCGGCTCGAAGTCGAGGCTGTCCAGGCGCCCGCTCCAGGCCTCGGGCGCGCCGTTCGCGGAGAAGGCGAGCCCGCCCGCGGCCGACAGGCTGAGCTGGCCCTCTTCACCGACCACGCGCAGATCGATGTCGTGAGCGTCGGCGCGCCCCGCCGCGGCCAGCTCCAGCTCGGCGAAATCCTGCCCGGCGGCGCTCAGGTTGGAGGCCTCCAAGCGCAGCTCCACGGTTTCGCCCCGGGCCAGCCCAGCGGACACCGAGAACCGCAGGCCGCCGACGCGGAGAGTCTTGTCCAGCGCCAGCGCGCTGCCCACCAATTCACCGGTAATGCGCGGCGCCTGACGCTGGCCGGACAGGCGCAGCTCGCCCTCGATACGCCCCTCGCCGCCGTCAATCCAGTCCGCCAGCACCATCGGTGCGAGCCGCAGCTGGGCCTGCAGGGGGCCCTCTAGGCCCTCACGGGCGCCGGCCAGCAGGCGCAGCCGGCTGTCGCCCAGCGCCAGCGAGAGATCACCGCTAAGCGCGCCGCTGGCGTCGAGTTCGGCTTCGCCGCCGCCTTCAAGCGCGCGCCCGCGCAGCTGGCCCGACAAGGACTGCAGCTGCACCTGACCCTGCGGTCCGCCTTCACCCAGCCGTCCGCGGCTGTCGATGCGCGCGTCCACCGCGCCCGGCCAGTCCGGCGCCAACAGCGCGGGGTCGAAGCGATCCAGCGCCAGCTGCAGGTCCCAGGCCAGTGCCTCGCCGAGGGTGACGCGACCGGTCAAATCGAGGCGACCTTCCGGGCTGCGCAGCTGCAGGGCGATGGCCTCCAGCGCCGGCACGGCGTCCGCAGGCAGGGCCAGCTGCAGTTGGCCCTGCAGATCCACTGCAAGACCGTCGCGGGACAGGCGCAGCGCGGGGCTCAGCTCAAGGGCCTGCAGCGGACCCTGCGCCGAAACGCGGCCGTCGATACGCAGTGGCGGAGCGCCGGCCTCATGGACCACGAACTGCTCGAAATCGACGCGCGCATCGAGCAGCGGCGCTGGCCCGGACAGATCAAGCTGGCCCGCCAGCGCCACTGCCCCGCCCTCGCGCCGCAGGCGCAGGGCCTCGATATCGAGCAGCAGACCGCTGCCGATCGACAGCACCGCCTGCTCCAGCTCGATCCGACGCCCGTCGAACATCAGCTCGCCGCGGGCCTCCACGCGCTCCAGCCCGCCCTCCAGCTCCAGCGCCAGCGCCGCCAGCGGCAGGTCGATGCCCAAGGCAGGCGGCAGCGCAGCCATCTGCAGCTCGATCCGCGCCTGCGGCGAGGGCAGGCCGGCTTGAGTCTCGATGCGCAGGCGCAGCGCCTCCGGCCCGCGCGCGGCCAGTTCAAGCTGCAGCGCATCGAGGCCGCCCGCGACGCTCAGGCCGAAATCCAGCGGCGGCTGATCGATCGGCGTCCAGGCGCCCGCGCCCTCGAGCTGCAGGGCCCACTGCGGCGGCCGGGTATCGATGCTGCCGTCCAGCGCCAGCCGGCCCAGCGGCGCGTCCAGCTGCAGGCGCATCAGCTGCAGCTGGCCGCCGCTGAGATCCGCGGCCAGCTGCAGGCTGTCGACCTCGAAAGCGGGCGCTTCCGCCTCACCCAGCAGTGCGAAATCCACGAGCTCCAGAGACTGCAGCCGCACGGCTACCGGCAGTTCCAGCGCCGGCAGGCGCTGCGGCAGCGCAGGCGGCCAAGGCATCGCTTCCACCGGCTCGGGCGTGGGCTCCGCCAGCAGCCGCAGCCGCACCGTTTCCAGCTGCAGACGCTGTATGTCCAGCCGCCGGCCGAGCAGCGGCATCGCCACCAGCTTCAGCGACACCCGATCGACGTCGAGCTCGATGGCCTCGTCGCGGTAGCGCAGGCCGCGCAGCTCCAGCCCGCCCAGCAGGCTGCCTTGCTCGGACTCCCAGCTCAGCGCCTGCTCCGGCAGCGCCGAGCGCAGCTGCGACAGCGCCAGCTGGCGGCCCAAGCCACTGCCCAGCAGCAGCCACAGCGCCAGCAGCAGCACCAGCAGCGCAGCCAGGCTCAGCCACAGCCCCCAGCGCAGCCACGGTGGCGCGCTCACAGCTCGGGCCCCAGGGTGAGGTGGAGCTGCCAGGGGCTGCGCGGATCGTCGAGTCCGCGTGCGACGTCGAGGCTGACCGGCCCCACCGGCGAGCGCCAGCGCAGGCCGATGCCTGCGCCGCGGCGCAGTCCATCGCTGCGGCTGTTGAAGGCGTTGCCGGCATCGAGGAACACGGCAGCACCCCAGCTCTCGCTGAACATGCGCTCGAACTCGACGCTGGCCACCAGCAGGTTGCGGCCACCGATCGGGTCGCCGGCCGCATTCAGCGGACTGATTTCCTGAAAGTTGTAGCCGCGCACGCTGCGGTCGCCACCGGCGAAGAAGCGCAGCGAGGACGGCAGCTCCAGCAGGTCATCCGAGAAGGTGCGCCCCAGCTGCCCGCGCAGCAGCAGGCGTGAGTGCTCGCCCACCGTGCGCAGCCAGCGCGCATCCAGCAGCACCTGCGCGAAGTCGATGTCGGAACCGATGGCCGTGCTGCCAGCCTTCAGCTCGGTGCCGAAAGTCAGCCCGCGGGTGGCGTACAGCGGATGGTCATAGCGATGGAAGCGCGCACGCACGGCGGGATACACCAGGGTGTCGATGCCGCTGGTGCCCACGCTGCGCGCGCTGCCGATCGAATAGCGCTCGCGCTGCACGTGCATGGCGGTGGACAGGGCCCAGTCGCCGAGGCGCCCGCTGCGGCTGGCGACAAGCTCCGCAATCTCAGCCTCGACCGTATCGCTGCTCTCGTCACGCACGCTCAGGCCAAGCTGGTACCAGCCCTCGACCAAGGCGAAGGCCGGCACACGGTAGGTCGTGCTGAGCGCGCTGCGGCGCTGAGCCAGATCCAGCTGGCTGTAGAACTTGTGGCCGCGGTCATTGACCCAGCGCCGATCCAGCCCCAAACGCAGGCCAGCACCGGAGTCGGTGCCAAAGCTCACGCCGGCGGTGTAGATGTTCTGCAGCGCCGGGACCACCCCGATGGCGATGTCGACGACACCGGTGTCCGCGTCCGGCTGCGGCTGGATGTCGATGAAGGTGAAGTAGTCGAGGTCGGTCAGCCGCTGGTTGAGGCGCGCCAGCCGCTGTTGATCAAAGGGCTCGCCCGGCTCGAAATTGAGCCAGCGCTCGGCCGTGCCCTCGCGCAGCTGGCTGCCCTTGAAACGACCCTCGCCGAACGCGTAGCGCGGGCCGCTTTCCCAGGCCATGCGCAGCTCGGCGCGGCTCTCGGCCCGGGTCACCTCCACCCGGTGCTCGACGAGGCGCGCCTCGAAGAAACCGCGCGCAGCCAGGGCGCGGTTCACCGCCGCCTTCGAGGATTCGTAGCGCCCATGGTTGAGGATGCCGCCACGACGCGGCAGGAACTCACGCAGGGCCGCCTGCACCTCAGGGTCGTCGGCGCCGGGGCCGGTGACACGCAGGTCCGTGGCGCGCACCCTGACGGGCGGCCCACGCTCGACCTTGAGCTCCACCACGGCCCCCGCCGGCGAGGCATTCACCTGCACGTCCACGGCCACCGCGTAGTAGCCGAAGGGCTCCATGGCGCGACGCAGCTCGTCTGGCGCTCGCCGCAGCAGCAACGCCAGCCTGCCGGGAGTGATGGCAGTGCGCTGCGCGGCGTCCAGGCGCAGCAGCCCGACCAGGGCGCGGACATTGTCGGCCTGGGCACCCGACAGCCCGCTGATACGCACCTCGGCAAGGCCGCTGGCGCGCACCTCACGCACTGCCTGGCGTACCTGCGAGCGACCGCTGCGCGGTTCGGCGCGCTCACTCACGCGCTCGGCCGTACGGCCGCCTGCAGGCGACTGGGCCGCCGTGGGCCAAGGCGCCAGGGCAAGGCTGCAGGCCAGGCCAAGCATTGGCAGTCGCAATCGACGTCTCATGCCTGCCAGCATAGCGGCAGCGCCAAGGGGCACGGTCAAGACGTGTTCAGGTGCGCGCCACGCCACGCTGCCTGTATCTGCACGGCCGGCTGGGGGACAATGCGCGTCCTGTCTGCAACCGCCTGCGAGTCCACCCTCATGAGCCAAAGCCTGAACGCCCGTCTTGCCGCCGAACTGGAGGAGATCCGCGCCGCCGGCCTGTTCAAGAGCGAGCGCATCATCGTCTCGCCGCAGGCAGCCGAGATCGAATTGGCCGACGGCCGCCGGGTGCTGAACTTCTGCGCCAATAATTATCTGGGTCTGGCTGACGATCCCGGCGTGATCGAAGCCGCCAAGCACGCGCTCGACACCCACGGCCACGGCATGGCCAGCGTCCGCTTCATCTGCGGCACCCAGGACCTGCACAAGCAGCTGGAGGACAAGATCGCAGAGTTCTTCGGCAAGGACGACGCCATCCTGTATGCCGCCTGCTTCGACGCCAACGGCGGCCTGTATGAGCCGCTGCTGGGCGAGCAGGACGCGATCATTTCCGACGCGCTCAACCACGCCTCGATCATCGACGGCGTCCGCCTGTGCAAGGCCAAACGCTACCGCTACGCCAACTGCGACATGGCCGATCTCGAGAAACAGCTGCAGCAGGCCCGCGCCGACGGCGTGCGCGACATCCTGATCACCACCGACGGCGTGTTCTCGATGGACGGTTTCATCGCTCCACTCGATGAGATCAGCGCACTGGCGCTGAAGTACGGCGCCAGCGTGCACATCGACGAATGCCACGCCACCGGCTTCCTCGGAGAAACCGGCCGCGGATCGGCCGAGGTCAAGGGCGTGCTGGAGCAGATCGACCTGATCACCGGCACCCTGGGCAAGGCACTGGGCGGCGCAATTGGCGGCTTTACCTGCGGCTCGCGCGAGGCCATCGAAATGCTGCGCCAGCGCTCACGGCCCTACCTCTTCTCCAACGCCCTGCCGCCTTCGGTGGTGGCCTCGGGCCTGGCGGTGTTCGAGCGCGTCGAGGCCGCCGGCGACCTGCGCGCGCGCCTGCGCGAGAACACCGCACGCTTCCGCGGCACGCTGGCCGCCGCCGGCTTTGATCTGAAGCCCGGCGAACACCCGATCGTGCCGGTGATGCTCTACGACGCCCCGCTGGCCCAGCGCTTCGCCACCGAGCTGCTGGACGAAGGCGTCTACGCGATCGGCTTCTTCTTTCCGGTAGTGCCCAAGGGCCAGGCCCGGATCCGCACCCAGATGAGCGCCGCGCACACGCCCGAGCAGATCGACCGCGCCGCCGAGGCCTTCATCAAGGTCGGCAGGCGGCTGGGCGTGATCGCAGAGGGCTGAAGCGCCGGCACCGCGCCGACGCACTGTCAGGCAGGGAACGATCCCGCGCTTGACCGGTCAGCCCAGGCTCTCGCAGCATTCAGCGGCCCCTGGCCACGGCGGACGGCCGCCGATTGCTGGGGGCCGTATCGATTTCCCTGCATGGGCCTTGAAACATGAATCTCCTGACTCCTCCGGCGCGCAGGCGCTGGTTGTTTTCTGCGCTTGCCGTCGCCTTGCTCGCCGCCTTGGCCGTTGCCTTGGCGCTTGGCCAGCGCAACCCGGATCCGCCGGCAGACCGTACCGCTGCCGCGCAGACCGTCGCTCCGACCGAGGCAGCAGGCGCGGCTGACGCCCCGCCGGAAGCCCTGCCCGATCCGCTCGACGCGCCCGCGATTCCGCTGCCTGCAATCGCCTCGGCGCCCACGATCCTTGCGCCGCTGCCGCCCGCCGACGCCCCACTGGCCGACATCTTCGATGAACTGCTCGACCGCCTGCAGCGCGGCGATGCGCGCGCGGGCTGCCGGCTGTATCGGGAGATTCGGCGGTGTTGGAAGTACGCCGATGTCGCCGGCTCGCACCAGCGGCTGATGGCCATGGCGGCCAAGGGAAACGCCAGCGCAGCGGAGCTCGATATCGCCATAGACCTGCTTGCGCTCAACGAGTCGATGGCTCCCGGTGGACCGCAATCGGCCGAGGTCTGCGCGGGCATCGAGCTTGAGCGGCTGGAGAGCCACTACTTCGATACAGTCAGGCGCACTGCGGAGCTGGGCGATGCCTTGGCCATGGTCGAGTTCGCCGAGGGCCGCGCCTTCCTGGCGCGTGAGTACGCGCGCCATCCCGAACGCTTGGCGCTCTGGCATCGCTTGGCGCCGGAGATGGCCGAGCGCGCCCTGCGCATGGGCACTCCCGAAGCCGCATGGCTGATCGCAGAAGCGAGGTCCGGCCCCAACGGATTGCTGGGTGAGCTGCTTCCCACCGACCGCGTCGAGGCCGAGGCCATGCGTCGCCTGCTGCAGATCGCCCGCCCCAGGAACCGCTTTTCACCCGACCACGAGCTCTCGACAGAGGAAACGGAGATCGCCCGACTGCGCGCCGAGACGCTGTACGAACGGTACTTCAAGCATCAGCCGCAACCAAAGACCATGCGCCGATGGCGCGACGACCTTACGCCTGAGATCGAGCAGTGCGAGCCTCTGACCTGAGCCCGAGCTCTTCGAGGGCATCACGCCCGCCAGACGCGAGCTGGGTCAGCTTCCTTCCGGTACTCGGCCAGGTGCATGGCGCCCGTGGCGCCTGACCCCTCCCGCGCAAACGGCTTCAGAAGCGCGTTACGCCCAAACCCCATGCGCCCCACCCTCAAACGCCTGTTCCTGCTCGCGCTGGATCACGACGCCCAGGCCGAGCACCTGCCTGACGGCCGCTGGCGCACGCGCTGCCTGCACTGCCGGGCAAGGCTGGAGTTCAAGGCCGACGGCGAGCCGCTGGGTGCGGGCTCGCTGGAGCACGTGGTGCCGCAGGCCTGGTTCGGCAAGCGCGCGGCGGACGCGCTGTGCGCGCGGGTGGACCATGCGCCCAACGACGCCCGCAACCTGGCGCTGGCCTGCGCCACCTGCAACCAGTCCAAGGGCAAGGGCCCGGACGCCCGCGGGCCGCAGGACGCGCGCGCGCTGGAGGTCGTCACCGCCCTGCTGGAGCGGCGCCTGCAGCGCTGGCGGGATGCGCCGGGCTCGGGCGACTGAAGGCATGTGAGAAGTATCTGCCTGCTGCGGCCGCCGCTGGACGCCCCACCCGCTGCGGCGTCCGAGTTTTTTCACAGGCGGTGAGCCGAAGCTCGCTGGGCTGTTGGCCACCCGCTAGGCCAGCACCGTGCTGCACAGCCAGAGCATTGTGCCGCGGCCGTACCGCTGACCAGGACGCCGGCCCTGCGCGCTCAGGCGCTGCCAAATTCAGTAGCCCAGGCTGTCGAACTCGTTGATGTTCTCCAGCAGCAGGGTCACCCCTTGCTCAAGCTGCTCGCGCGAGCGGGCATTCGACACCTGGCGGATGCTGTCGACGATCGCGATCCACCAGCGCATGTGGCGCGCGCTGACCTGTGCGGCCACCGGCACCATGTCGCGGGCCAGGCCGAGGATGTCCATGCATTCGGTCTTCAGCGCCACCATGCTTTCGAGGTCAAGCCGGCTGCCCTGCAGCTCGCGCAGGTAGCGGCGCACGATCTTCGGGTCCTGCTCCAGCACCGCGGTCGGGGCCGGTTCGGCGTGCGGCGGCAGCAGCGCGATGTCGAGCTTGGACAGGAAGCCGCGCAAGGTGCCGCGCAGCGACAGCCACAGCTCTATGCGGTGGGCGCGCTCGCGCGAGAGCTGCAGCAGCGACAGCAGGCCGACCAGGAAGAAGCCCTCCAGCGCGAACGCGAACAGCTCCGGCGTCAGGTTCTCGAATACCGGCTCCTTGCCGTAGACGATCATCCAGCTCAGCAGGCCGATGCCCAGAAGCGCGAGCGCCGCCATCGAGAGGATGATGTAGAAGGCATTACTGGTGCGCATCGTCCGCTCCAGCACCGTCCGTCGCCGCCAGCGCCATCACCACGCGCGCGATGCGTCCTGCTTCTGCCGCGCTGAGATCGAAGGGCAGGTTGCTGATGTACACGGTCACACCGTCGCGCAGCGGCACCGTCAGGTAGTCCTTGCGCCGTTCGCTGACGGCCAGCGCGATGTCCTCCAGAGCGCGCGCTTCTTCAGCGTTGTCAGGCGGCGACACAAAGCAGCGCAGATCGCGCCGCAGTGCGTTTCCGCTGATGGTGGCGAAGTCTCCGGGGTTGCCGAGCCAGGCGAGGTAGTCGACCAGCGCCTCGCCAACGCGGATGCGGTACAGCTCGAGGACTTCCGGGCGGATCGTGCTGCCCTGCACCTTGTGCAGCCGTCCGGGCAAGCGGTCGACGTCGATGCGGCGGATATCGGCGCGCTCAGCGGGCGTCAGCACGGTGAACAGGGCGTCGATCGCGTTGGCGCGGCTGCGCGCCACGGCCGGATTCAGCAGGCCCTGTTTCGGCGCCTCGCGGAGGAAATCGAGCAAACGTTCTGGGGTGAAATCTTGGTCGGACACGGCGGCGTTCGTCGGTCGGAAAGGGCGCGCGCGGCTGCCGCCGCACGGGCTGCATCCTACCGTGGCCACGCCGGCATGGGTGGCAGGCAGCGCTCGGCAGGGATCCGCAAAGCAGTGCATGCCCTCGGCCACCCGCGATCCTCGGCTGCAGGCGGGATCGTCTCGACGCACGCATGGTGCAACGCCATCGAAGCCACATGTCCATCACCGCTCTGTGCAGCGCTGGCTGCGGTAGCTTCAGAGCGTGTGAAACATCCGAACACTACCGCTGCGCGCGTACAACGGCAGCTGCAGAGGGCGGGCGGTCTTTCAGATGTGCCCACGAAATTGATCCCTCACTCCGACGCTTGTCGTGGCCCCCCCGCAAACACCGGCTGTTCGTGGGAGTGAGCTTGCTCGCGACGCGCAGGGTGGGTGTGGGGCGCAGGCTGCAGTCGCCGGCAAGCAGGCGCCTTCCAAGAGCGCGAGCGGACGGATTCAGGTTTCTTGAAGAACGCCCGCACCGCTGCGCGGGATTGAAAAGCCCTCAGAGCGTGTGAACAAACCCAGATGCCGCAGCTGCAGTAGCCGGGCGGCTTCTATACCACCTGCTGTCAGGCCGTCACCGGCCTGCGCCAGCCAGGCCGCACCCCGCGGATGGCCCATCGCCACAGCCACTCCAGCGGGCCCAACCGGTGATGGCGCAGCCACAGCGCGGACAGACCGATCTGCAGCAGCGCGAGGGCCAGCGCGATCGGCACCGCCACGGCCGGCCCGATCCGGCCATACAGGCCCAGCCCGACTCCATAGAAGATCAGCCAGGCAAGCACCGACTGCATCAGGTAGTTGGTGAGCGTCATGCGCCCGGCCGGCGCCAGCCAGCGCAGCCCGGCATGCCAGAACGGATGGGTGGCCAGCACCGCGACCGCACCCAGATACCCCAGCGCCAGCACTGGCGCCGCGGCGAAGTGCATCAGCGCGGCCAGCACCATGTGTGCCGGTGACGCCTGCGGCCCCATCAACCACCACAGCAGGGTGGAGCCCCCCTGCAGCAGCAGGCCGAAGAGCAGGCCGCGCTGCGTCAGCCGCAGCAGGTCCGCGCGATGCGACAGCGCATCCTGCAGCCAGCCAGTGCGTGCCAGCCACAGGCCCAGCAGGAAACAGCCGAGGATCGGCAGCACCGTGCCGAACAGCGAGACCGGCAGGTAGAGCCCCATCGCGAGCTGGTGGTTGAGCGCGATCAGGGGCAGGGGCGAGGATGAGGTGTGGCCGGCATGGATCTCGGCGATGTCCGGCATGCCGCCACCGAGATCCATGCCCAGCATGCGGGCGATCGCGAAGAACAGGAACGGCCCCAGCGTGGTCGCAAACGCGATCATCGCCCACAGCGCGCGGCCCGGCAGCCGCCACAGCAACAGCAGCAGCAGGCCCGCGATCACGTACAGGCGCAGCACATCGAAGCCATACAGCAGGTGCCCGTGCAGCAGCCCGATCACGGCCAGCACCGCCATGCGCCGCGCGAACACGCGCTCGAAGTGCTCGCCCAGCTGCTGCGAGCGCTGGAGCTGCAGCGCGAAGGCCACGCCGAACATCAGCGCGAACAGCGCGCGCGACTTCTCGCGCAGGAAGAACTCAAGCGCCCAGGCGACCGACCCATCCAGCGCGGCGAGCGGCAGGCCGGGAAGCGCCTCCTTGGGGATCGTCCAGCCCCAGCCGGTGAAGTCGAAGGCGCAGTGCACCACCAGAATCAGCACCAGCGCGAGTCCGCGCAGGATGTCGATGGTCTCCTGCCGTTCGGCGGATGGAAAAGCGCTGTCGGGTTGGCTCATCGCGACTCCTCGGGAAGTCATCAGCATCCGCCTTTCCGGCAGGGCCGGCTTATGGCTCGAACCCGTCCTCAAAGATGCAGTCGTCATCGACCGCCGCGATTCGGCTGATGCGGCCTCCACTGTAGTGCGACAGATACAGGCTGCGGTCGGGGCCAAACTTGATGTCGTAGGGCGAGCCGGTGAACCCGGATCCGACATCGGTGATCTGACCCGGGGCATCGACCCGGTGCAGCGTGCCCGTCGCCTGCCGCAGCACCCAAAGTCCGCGCCCGAACGCACAGCCCGGGCCGAAGTCCAGCGCCACGCGCGACGGGAATTGCGCATAGCTCAGGATCAAGAGGCTGCCGTCGGCGGCAAAGACGGTGATCCGGCCATTGCCATCTGCTGCGAAGACGCGTCCGTCGGGCGCAATGGCAAGGTGGAAGGCCGTGCGGTTGTTCGGCAGTGTTGCGAACACCGTCGGCGCCTCCCCGGCCTCGCTGATCCAGATTTGTCCGGAGCCCGCGTCGGCGAAGAACAGGCGCCCCTGACGATCGAAGCGCATCTCGGAAGGGTTGGTCCAGGCCGTGGACGTCCACAGCTGCACAACCTGCTGATCGGGTCGAACCGCACTGATCGAGCCGCGCGTCGGCGAGGTCGAGTTGCCGCCGGTGAGGACGCTGCCCGGCACGCCGGACACCACGCCCAGCCCGTCGAAGACCACCGGATCAGGATCAGGTGTCTGCGTGTTTCCGTAGTTCTGGATCGGCGCACCACCAGGCCCGATACGGATGAGAAACTGCGGCGCGATGCTGCCGACCGGCGGCGAGAGGTCGCGGCCGGCGTACAGGGTTCCATCCGGCGCAAACGCCAGAAACACGGGTCCCATCACCGGCTCCGCATAGGTGCTGACGGTGAAGCCGGGCACGGACTGGGCGGCGACGGGAAGCGAGGCCACCAGCAGGGCGGCCCACACTGCGCCGAATCGGGAAACCTGTGGCGCGCGGCAGGTGTTCATGCGCTGCTCCTCGAAGATAACGAAGGGGGAGCCAAGCAACTCACTTGGCATAGCGGCCAGCAGTGCGGCATGTCATGCGCTGCGCTGCTGAAGTGGAGGAGGCTCATCCGGGCCGTCCATGGCCCAGTGGAGCGCTGGGAAATGCATCGGCGCTCAGCGCGGCTGCGCCAGCGCTGTCTCCAGGCGATCCAATCGCCGCCCGATCTCGGAAGACTCCACGCGCAGATCCACCAGCCCCTCGCGCTGCTCGCGCTGCCGCAAGGCAAGCTCGCGGGTGGCGGCCGTGGTCAGCACGTGGATATCGGACAGGTTGACCTGCAGCAGCGCCTCCGCGGCGTGTGCAGCCACCTCCTCGACCGTGACCGCCGTGGGCCAGACCTCGGCGAGCTCCTGCGCGATGAAGCCGAAGTGCTCACGGTCTTCTGCGCCCAGCGTCGCGAGGTAGTCCGGACGATAGCGATAACGCACCGGGCGCAGCGCGAGCAGGGTTTCGACCGCCCCCTGCAGCGGCTCGATCCGGTGCTTGACCCGCGCGTCGGAAGTGGTGTCCCAGAGGCTCTGGCCATCGTTACGGCGGGCGCCGGCGGTTGCCCAGAAGACGCCGGGGTTGGGGATGACCAGGACGCCGCTGCCGACCCGCACGCCGGCATCGCTGGTCGTCAACAGCACCGTGGTGAAGCCCGAGGAGACCACAAAGGGAAAGCGCTGCGCAGGCGCACGCACGCGGAACCAGTCGACGCTGTTGCCGGTGGTGTTGTCATCATGGGTGAACTGCACCGAGCCCTCGGCGCGCGCCAAAAACTGATTGGTGCCGCGGGAGACGAAGTCCTCGTTGCGGCTGTCGGCCCAGGCGAAGGTGCCCTGGTCACCCGCTTCGCCCACGCCCTCGATGTCGCCGCAGCGGAGCAAGGGAAGACCCTCCGCGCGTGGCCGGACCTTGGCCCGACGCCCGCCTGCCCAAGAGTAGTCGCCGCCCGCGCAGTTGAGCGCGCCACCGTCGGCCGTCGAGGAAACACCCGCTGCCCTGTTGCTGGCACCGCCCATCACGACACCGGCTGCACCGCTGCCGATGTTGTCCTCGCCACCCAGTACGGTCGCCCTGTCGCTGTGCGCGTCGTTGGAGCGGCCTCCGCCGAGGGTGGTGGCTTCTCCTGACCAGACGATGTGACCCAGACCGCCCCCCATCACGCTGAACGCGGAGGCGATGGTGTCTCCAACCGCAACATTGCGCGCACCGCCGCGCACCGTTCCGTAGTGGACCGACATCAGATGGTTGCCGGCGGCGGGCTCGGCGGGGTCCCCGGCTACGGGGGAACCGCCTCCCGAAATGGTCGTCCCCCTGGCATTGCCACCGAGGACGTTCTGGGCGGCACCAGCACCGATATTGGCCGTGATGGTCGACCCGCCCACCGAACGTGGCTCGATCCACAGGCTGCGCTGACCGTTGCTGGCCAGAGTGAAAGACATGTCGTCTGTCGTGCCCACCGAGTGAACGCTGGCGCTGAGGCCAATGTTGCCGACGCTGCTCCAGCAGGCAGCAGGGGAACCACCGGCTTCGAAGCCATCGGCGAACAGCCCGCCCGGGCCGCAGCCGGCAGCTGCGGCGGCTTTGGTCCCTGTGGCGATGGGCGCGCTCACGTTGGCATCCAGCGCCGCGGTTTGGTGCGCCTTGGCCAGCAGCACGAAGCGCCCATCTTCACTGGCAGCGTTTGGCCGCAGTTGGCCGTGCAACGCGTAGCGCGCCGCGGGCTCAGCGGCCAGGGCTGGCACAGCAAGCGCCAGCGCCAGGCCAAGCGCGGTGAGCACTCCAGGGCCGCGGCGGGATGCCAAGCATCCATGGCCCTGCCGAAACTTGCGGCCTGCCATGTCAGCGGCCTCCCTGCGAACGCTGCAGCAGGGCCTCCATGCGCTCCAGACGTGCGCGCAGATTCGCATTCTCTCCGCGCAGGTCGACCAGTTCGGCCTCCAGCGCCTGCTGCTGGATCGCGAGCTCGCGCGCGGCGGCAGTGGTGAGCACCTGGATATCCGATGTGTTGACTCTCAGCAGGGGCGCGGTTTTCGGGTCAGCCTCTGGATCGACGCTGACCGCATTCGGCAGGGTCTCCAGCAGCTCCTGGGCGATGTAGCCGAGGTGCTCGCGATCCTCGCCGCCGTTGTCGGCGAGATACTCGGGGCGATAGCGGAAGCGCGTGGGACTGAGCGCCAGCAGCGCCTCGGTGGCGGCCTCGATGTCCTTGACCTGGTGCTTGACCCGCGCGTCCGAGGTCGTGTCCCAGGTGCTCTGGTTGTCGCTGCGCCGAGCGCCGCCCATCACCAGAAGCCCATTGGCGCCCGGCGTCGGTGGGACCAGGCCGGTGACATTGCCGATCCGCAGGCCGCCGTTGGCGAAACCGGTAAGCACGCCGGTGCCACCAACGCTCACGCGCAGCGGATCGCGACCCTCCGGCGCGCGGATGGTGAACCATGCGGCCGCGTTGTTGGAGACAAGGTTGTCGTGGGTGAACTGGACCGATCCCTGCGCCCGCACCAGGAACTGGTCCTCTCCACCGGAGATGAAGTTGCCGTCCTGGCTGTCGGCCCAGGCGAAGGTGCCGCGGTGGCCATTGACGCCCTCGGCGAACACGCCTGTACAACCCTCACCCGGCTCGCCGGATGCCGAACCCGGCCGGATCTTGGCGCGACGCCCGCCGGCCCAGGACCAGGCGCCACCGGCGCAATTCAGCGCGCCCCCGCCGACGGTGGCGGTGGAGCCGCTGGCGGTGTTGCTGGCGCCGCCGCCGACGGTGCTGCGGACACCGCTGGCGGTGTTCTGCAGCCCGCCGCCCACCGTCGAGGCCTCTGCGCTCGCAAGGTTTTCGCGGCCGCCAACCACGGTGCTGACGCGCCCGCTGGCGGTGTTGCCCGCGCCCCCGCCGACCGTGGCGAACGCGGCATCGGCCGCGTCAGGGTTGTCGTTGCCGGCGCGATTGCCGGCGCCGCCGCCGACGGTGCCGTAATGGTCAGTGACCCGGTTCGGGCCCTCGCCCGCCACCGCCGGATCCGAGTCCACCGGCGCGCCACCGCCGCCCACCGTGGCGCCCCGCACGGAAGAGCCGATCGCGGCCGGACGATTGGCGCTGGAGCCGGCCACCACGTTGGCGCTGATGGCGGTGCCGGAGACCACGTTGGGGGTGATCCGCAGGCTCGCCATGTTGTTGGTGCGGATCACCAGCGGCACGTTGTCGGTGGTGCCGAGGAAGTTGACCAAGGCGCTGCTGCCGGCATCGCCCGTGGTGCTCCAGCAGGTGCCAATGCTGCCGCCCTTGGCCTGGCTGCGGCCGGGCAGGCCGCTGAAGGCCGCGCTGCCGGCCTCGCGTACAGCCACCTCCAGCCAGACCTCGTCGGCATTCCGCAGCGGCAGATCAAGGTCCAGCCGGAAGCGGCCCTCCACCACCTCCACCCCGTGGAAGGTGATCGGCTCGGCCAGCGCGGCACCGAGGATCTGATGTGTATACGCGCTGAGCTTCAAGTCATAGCGGCCATTGGCCGGCTGGCCGGCGTCATCGAGTCGGCCTTCGTAGACAAAGCTGGCGGCCAGCGCGGCAGGGCTCAACAGGGCGAACGTGAGGGTGGCAGTCAGGACGTGGGCCAATCGGGTAGGCGACATGAAGGTGGGACTCCGTAGCGAGTACAGGAGGCGCTGCCGCGACTGCGACAGGCCGGATTCGGGCCATGGGCCCGCGCTCCCTCACTTCCACGCAAAGCGTCAGCCGCAGGGGCCAAACGGAGACACCAGGGTGAGCGGCCGGGCATTCGGGCAGACGTGCCCGGGGCAGGCGAGGTCCTCGCGGGGCGCCTGCGTCTCGCGCCGAGGGCCGCTGGCTGCGCTGGTGCTACCAGACCAAGCGCGTGATCGGGTCCAGCGCCATCGCTTCGGCGATGCGCGGACTGTCGCTCCCGAAGACCTGTTCCAGCATGTCCGCGGCCTGCCCGCGGCGTTGGGCGGCAAGGTCTTCGCGCCCGGCGGCCGCCTCGATATCGGCCAGGGTCAGCAGCAGCAGGGCGCGCTCGTCATGCACGGCAAGTCCGGCCCGGTCGAACTCGGGCAGCAGGGCATCGGACAGTACGCGGGCCCCCTCGTGGTCGCCGTTGATCTGGCGCAAGGCAGCCAGAACGTGGCGGGCGCGCAGATGCATCAGGGAGAGGCGGTCAGGCTCTGCCGCGACCGCAGGCTCCAGCAGGGCCAGCGCATCGTCGGAGCGGCCGAGCTGGGCGATCAGATACGCGCGACGCAGAGCCCCGCCAAGCTGGTTTCGTGCCAGCTCGGCCCGGAAGGCACTGCTGTTGGCGATGGCCTCGTCGAGGGCCAACGCTTCGTCGAATCGTCCCAGCGCGGACAGCGCCCGCACACGCGTGTTGGCCAGACCGATCCCGATGGGGTGCTCCTCACCAAGGTACTCGCGCACGACCGCGAGACCTTCTTCGGCCGATCGGATCGCCTCCTCGTTGCGTCGCTGGTTGCGCAGCAGAATCGCCTGCGCGTTACGGATCCAGGCGATCCGCGCGCGCGGCGCGGACGGGCTCGAAAGCAGCAGCGTCTCAGCGTGAGCGCAATCGGATTCCGCTTCCGCGTGCTGCGCCAGCAGGGTTCGCGCCACGCAGCGGTTGAGGTAGTCGACCGCGGAACGGACGTCCTCAACGCCATTGACGGCAATCCGATCACGAAGTGTGCCCTCGGCGATTTCCAGTCCAAGCGCATGGTCACCGGTTGCCGTGGCAAGAATGCCCATCGTGGTGCGGATCGCAAGTCGACGCGGCGCGACATCCGCGCCTGAAGCCTCCCCGACAGCGAGAATCTGCAGGGCCTCCTCGATCAGGGCGCGTGCCGGCTCGAACTCACGCGCACGCACGTGGACTGAGGCCCGGTCGTGCAAGGTGGACGCGAGCGAGCCCTCCGGCAGCCTACCCCTGCCCTCGCGATGTTCGACGAGCACCCGGTCCAACTCGCGAACTGCGGCCTCCTCTCGCCCCAACTCGACCAACACCTGGGCCAACTCCGACCTCAGCTCCAGGCGGGCCGAGGGGGCCACCGTCAACTCCTGCTCGATCCGCGCAAGCGTGGCCTCTACAAAGTCGCCGAGATTCAGATTGGCCCCATCCCGGGCCCGGCCCGGATTGCTGGAACCAAACGAGCGCACGAGAAAGCTCTGCATCGCGGTAGCCACCTCGGCCTGAGTGCGAGCCCGTGCCGTGGCGGCTTCAGCTTCGGCCAGCGCTGCCGTGGCAACCTTGGCTTGCCACAGCGCACTGCCCAGCCCACCGATCAGGGCCAACAATACGATGCCGGCCGCCGCCACGCCCCCCGCGTGCCGCCGCATGAAACGCCGCGTGCGATAGCCGGCGCTGTCTCCACGCGCGAGCACCGGGCGCTGCTGCAGCCAGGCCCGCAGCTCGGCGGCAAACTCGGCCGCACCGGCGTAGCGTCGCTCCGGCTCCGGCCGCAGGGCCATCGCGAGGATGTGGTCGAGATCGCCGCGCAACTGGCGGGCGAGCCGGACCGGGTCGAGGACATGGCCGTAATGCCGGCCGATCTCGTCGGCATGGCTGGCAGCCACCGCCTGGCTGGCGCGCAGGCTCTGGGTCTCGCGGCTGACCTCACCGGCAAGGGCTGCCATCTCGCGGCTGCTGCGCTGGTGCGGCAGGCGCCCGCTGAGCAGCTCGTAGCCGAGTACGCCGAGCGCGTAGACGTCGGTGGCGGTGCTGACCGGCTCGCCCAGGATCTGCTCGGGTGCGGCATAGGCCGGAGAGAGCACGCGCACGCCGGTGCCGGTGAGCGTGTCCTCGCCGCTGTCCTCCAACAGTTTGGCGATGCCGAAATCCAGCAGGCGCGGCCGCCCGGCGGCATCGATCATCACGTTGCCGGGCTTCAGATCGCGATGCACCACCAGCCGCGCATGCGCGTAGGCCACGGCATCGGCGATCTGCGCCAGCAGCTCGACTCGGGCTCGAAGATCCAGCGAGCGGGCGCTGGCATGGCGAAGCAGGGTGTCACCCTCGACCCGTTCCATCGCGTACCAGGGGCGCCCGCCCTCGCTCATGCCGCCGTCCAGCAGCCGCACGATGCCGGGGTGCTGCAGCCGCGCCAGGATGTGCCGCTCCTGCACGAAGCGCCGGAGAATCGACTGGGTGTCCAGGCCGCGCTTCAGCAGCTTCAGTGCCACCCGCTGCTCATAGACGCCGTCGGTGCGCTGCGCGGCCCAGACTTCACCCATGCCGCCCTCGCCCAGCGGCTCCAGCAGGCGATAAGGGCCGAGCTGTTCACCGCGGCACGTTTCCCAATCGGCGTGACCGCGGGCAGCGCCGAGCTCGGTGGGCAGGCCCGGCAGGCTGCGATCCAGCAGACCTTCCGCTTCGGCATCAGCGGCCAGCATCCGCTGCAGCGCGGCTGCGAGTTCAGGCGACTCGGCCTCGATCACCACCATGCGGGCTTCGCGCGCCTGCGGGTCGAGCTCGATCAGCTCGGAGAACAGCGCCAGTCGGCGCGCCTGCGTTGCGTCACCCATGCCTGCCCCCGTTCAAATCCGGCTCGCGGCTGTCTGCGACGAGCTTATAGCGTGCCGCGCGCGTCGCTGTCCGCATCCGCTGCAAACGACCCGCCGCATCGCCCTGGACCACTTCGACTGCGCGGCCTGTTGCCAGCCCGCGCAGTCGCCAAGCGCCTGTGCCTACTGTTGCTCGAACGCTCCGCTGTCGCAGGGCCCTGCTGCGCGCGGCATGCCGCGCACGTCCACCGGCAGGCAGTGCTCGCTGCGGCCCAGCCCACGCTGCGGCCTGTGCGCGCCGTCGCTGGGCCAGCCGACCACCGGGAAAGCCCCGCCGAAGCTGCCAATCTGCACGCCCAGCGCGTTGTCCCCACTCACGGACTGGTCAAGCCCGGGCAGCTGCGGGCAGGGCCAGCCGCGCGGGCCGTACTGGTTGCCGCCCAGGCTGATGATGCCGCCGTGGGGAGCATGGCAGAGCTCGGCCACCAGGCTGTTCGAGAGGCGCATCTGGGCGGTGGGGAATTGGGTGCTGTAGTCCTTGACCAGCGCGCGATTCATCGCGGGGGAGAGCAGCAGCGGCGACTGCTCGAACACGCTGATGTGGCGAAGGTCGGCGCTGCCGATGCTGTAGACGGCGGTGGCACCCGGCAGCTGCTGGTAGCGCTGGCCGCTGGAGAAGCTGGCGTTTTCGATGTGCACATCAGGGCCGGCGTTGTGAACGGCAGCGCCGCCGTTGAGGCTGAGGTTGCCCTGGAAGGAGGTCTGCGCGATCAGACGGGTGCCGTTGCTGACGCTGAGCGCGCTGCCGGGATCTGCGAGATGAATCGCGCCGCCGCCGCCTGCCAGCGCCTGGTTGCCGCTGAACCAGCTGTTCTCGACGTGCAGATCGCGTCTGACATGGAGGGCGCCGCCCAGATTGGCGCGATTGCCTTGGAAGATCAGCCCGGTTATGTCCACAGCTCCTGACGCGAGCATGGTGTTGCCCAAGGAGGAGACGGCACCGCCATCGTTGCCTGCCTGGTTGTCCACGATCCGGAACTTGCCGCTGCTGCTCAGTCGCAGATTGTGCATACCGAGGCTGATCGCGCCACCGTGTGACCCGGCAGCGTTGTTGCTGAACTCGGTGTCGGCCAAGGCCTGCCATTCCACCCAGTTGCGGCTGTCCCAAATGTTTCCGCCAACAGCAAGCGCGCCGCCCGTGCCGATGGCCTGATTGCCGCGCACAGCCGTCTTGCTTGAGCTGACCTGGACTCGAAGCAGTGCCATGGCACCGCCATGCGAAGCCGAGTTGCCCTGCATGACCACGTCATCCAGCTGCAACGCTCCGTCGTAGTAGAAGAGCGCGCCGCCGCTCATCTCCGACTGGCACTGTTCGAGGATCATCCTGGTGAGGCTCAAGCTGCCGAAGCCACCACCGGCCTGAACGCAGCCACCGTGCCAGGCATTGCGGCCGTGACTGATGCGCAGGTGCTCCAGGCTCACCTTTCGACCCAGCGTATCCACACGGATCAGCGGCTGCGCATGACCCACGGCGATGGCGCTCCAGCGCAGATGCGAGGGGGTCTTGCCGATGCCGATCAGGCTCATGTCGGCACGCAGCTGCAGGGCCCCGCGGGTATCGTCGTTGGGCTGTGAGGCCAACGGCTTCCGGCTGAGCTGATAGGTGCCCGATGGCAACAGGATCCGCACCGGCTTGACCGAGGCGTTGGCGGCCAGCACCGCCGAGCGCAGGCTGCAGTCGCGCGGGCTGCAGGCATTCGGCACCGGATCATCGAAGCGGGTGACCAGCAGTTCGCTGGCGGCGGCCAGGCCAGGGCTGAGGGCGAGTGCTGCGCACAGCAGGGTGATGCGTGGGGTGGACATGGGTGTGGTTCCGTGGCGGGTGTGGTTCTGTCCACGCAAGCCGGGGGCGGCAGGGGCCAACGCCATCGAGATGCCCTGCGCTGGCCCCCGATGCGCTCGATTTGCGTGGTCCAGCACGCGGCTGACTGCAGCTGCAGCCATCACCACGGGAGATCCGACCATGCACAAGCACACCCTCACCGCCCTGCTCGCCCTGCTGCTGGGCAGCGCCACTGCCCACGCCCAGACCGAGGTCCGCGGCCATCTGCAGTTCGACGGCGAACGCAGCGCCGCCGTTGGCGGCATCGCCTGGATCGAGGACGAGGTCCTGCAGCTGGTGCTCGCCGATGTCGAACCCGATATGGACGCCATCGCCGCGGACGGACAGCTGGACCGGATGGACCTGCTGCAGCTGGGCGGGCGCCAGCTTGAGCTGCGCATCGACCCTGAGAGCGGCGAGCTCTGGGGACTCACGCTCAGCCAGCCCGGCGAGGTGCTGAGTGGAGGCCATGAAGGCATGGACACGGCGCTGGTGCTCTCGACGTCCGGGCCATGGGCCGTGGGTGATCAGGTCAAGGGCCGCTTCGACGACGGCAGCCATGCCATCGAGTTCGATCTTGCCGTGCTGGGCACCGAATTGCCCAAGCCGGGCACGCCATTGCCCGCCGATGGCGGCGCTCCCGGCGCGGTGTTCCGAGCCATGGTGGAGGCGATTGGACGTGGCGACCTGGAAATCCTACTCACCAGCCAGGCGGCGGCCAACCGTGCCGAAATGCAGGAGGCTGTCGACGAGGGATTCGGCGCCAGCCTGATCGCCCGCGCGCAGAGCTTCACCGTCAAGCCCGAGGGCCTGCAGCTCCACGGCGGCCGCGCCACGGCGCAACGCGCGTGGGTGGACTACAGCGGCCGCGATGGTTTCGGCGGCACCCGCGGCACCGCCAGCCTGGTGATGGAAGACGGGGCCTGGAAGTTCGAGCAAACCGACTCGGTGGCGACGGACTAGGTTCTCTTGCAACGGCGCCGCGGTCCGCGACCGTCTCGGAGCAGCGCGACCGCAAGCCGCTGCCCACCTCAAAGACCGGCATCGAGTGCGCCTCGGCGCACCTTGGGGTGTTCGGCCTCGCTCCGGTGGCGCTCATGGGAGGGTTCGGAAAACCCGAAACGCGACCCGTGCGCAGGCCCAAGCAGGCGCCACTGCTGCCGGCTCGGGGCTGGCCGGGCAGCGGCAGCCGTCGGCGATGGCCCCTGGAGGGACTGCATTGCGTGGTCTCAACAGCGGCGAACTGCAGCCGCGTCTGTCGTCCCGGGAGAACAAGCCATGCGAATCCACGCCCGCGTCACCCTGTTGACCCTTCTCCTGGCCTGCGTGCCAGCCCGAGCGGAAGTCAGCGGGCACCTGCATTTGGGCGACCTGCGCAGCCCGGTCGTCGGCGGCATCGCCTGGATCGAAGATGGCGTGCTGCTGATCGTGCTCGCCGACACCCTGCCCGACACGCGGGCCCTCTCCGACGACGGCCGTCTGGATGTCATGGACCTGCAGCGTATGGGCGGTCGGCAGCTGGAGCTGCGCATCGACCCGCGGCGCGGTGAAGTCCTCGGTTACACCCTCAGCCAGCCCGGCGCTGTCCGCAGCGGCGGCTACGAGGACATCGAGGCGGGCCTGGTCCTCACGCGCTCCGCCCCATGGCGCGTCGGGGATCGGGTCGCGGGCCACCTCAGGTACGGCCGCCATGCCGTCGAATTCGATCTGCCGGTGTCCGGTTCCGAAATTGACACAGGCGAGGTGACCTGCCGGCTTTTTCAGGACCACCGATTAGTTGAGGGAGGCTCGGTGGGTTGATGCTTCGTTCTTCTGCTTCTGTTCGTCCTTGAACTGCTTCGGGGTCCGGTAGCCGAGGCTCGAGTGGGGGCGATCTTCGTTGTAGTGGCGGCGCCAGCTCTCGATGATCACCCGCGCCTCGGCCCGGCTCCGGAACCACTCCATGCTCAGGCACTCGTCGCGGAACTTGCCGTTCAAGCTCTCCGCGGTGCCATTCTGCCAAGGCTTGCCGGGGTCGATGTGCGCCGTTTCGATGCCCTCCTGCT
>JAKOMQ010000016.1 GCA_022241605.1 Aquimonas sp.
CACATCGACCCCGGCAAGCCTTGGCAGAATGGCACCGCGGAGAGCTTGAACGGCAAGTTCCGCGACGAGTGCCTGAGCATGGAGTGGTTCCGGAGCCGGGCCGAGGCGCGGGTGATCATCGAGAGCTGGCGCCGCCACTACAACGAAGATCGCCCCCACTCGAGCCTCGGCTACCGGACCCCGAAGCAGTTCAAGGACGAACAGAAGCAGAAGAACGAAGCATCAACCCACCGAGCCTCCCTCAACTAATCGGTGGTCCTGAAAAAGCCGGCAGGTCACGAGTCCAGCTTGGCTGGACTCGCACTGCTTTGCGTTTCTGGCTTGGAAATTGGCACGAACGCGCTCCTCCTGCTGCTTCAGCTTCCACTCCCGCGAACGCGGCTGAAGCCCTTCGCAAGAGAGGCAGGCTGCCAATGCCTAGATTTCTGGCCGGGCAGGGCAGCGGCGTGGGCAGCGCAGCCTCACTAGCGACGCTGCTTAGCCTGGAGGACTCGCGCGGGTGGACCCTGGTGATAGACGAGCGTGGGCAAGACACCGGTCATGAAGGCATTCAAGACAAACCGCAAGTTGGGCATCGACTGACGCCCATGAGCTCGGTCCTGCGCCAATATATGCATCCCGCCACTCCCGCCACAGGTCGAAAGCGCATGAGCGACACCCCGCTGCTTTACATCGGCAACAAGCATTACAGCTCCTGGTCGCTGCGCCCCTGGCTGCTGCTGCGGGAGTTCGGCGTGGACTTCGATGAGCGTCTGCTGTGGCTGCACACGCCGGAGTTTGCGGACGCGGTGGCCCGGGCTTCGCCCAGCCGGCGTGTGCCGGTACTGCACCATGCCGGGCGAGTGATCTGGGATTCGCTGGCGATCTGCGAGTACGTCAACGAGACCTGGCTCGGGGGCCGCGGCTGGCCTGCGGAGTCCGATCTGCGCGCGCTGGCGCGCTCGGCGGCCTGCGAGATGCACTCCGGCTTTCCGGCGCTGCGCCAGCAGCTGCCGATGAACTGCTCGCGCCAGCCCGACGCCTACCGCTGGGATGCTGCTGCCCAAGCCGATATTGATCGCGTGCAGGCGCTGTGGGCACAGCTTCGGCAGGCGGCCGGGCCGGGTGATTTCCTGTGCGGCGGGTTCGGCATCGTCGATGCGATGTTCGCGCCGGTGGCGATCCGCTTCCGCGGCTATGGGCCAGAGCTCAACCCGGTCTCGCGCGCTTATGTTGACGCCCTGCTCGCGCTGCCCGGTATGCAGGCATGGATCGCCGAGGGCATCGCCGAGCCGGTGCGGCTGGCCAAGTACGAAAGCCTGAAGTGAGCTCGGTGCCGCCCCCCGTGCCGGCCGCGCTGGATCAGCGCAGCCCGGTCACCGCCATGCTGCTGGGCGCGGTGATGATCAGCACCACCAGTACGTTCGTGCGCCTGGCCGAGGTGGCGCCGACCATCTCGGCCTTCTATCGAATGCTGCTGGGCGGGCTGATGCTGCTGTTCCTGCTGCGCGCGGTCGGCGCACCGTGGCGGCCGCGCTGGGCGGTACTGTGGGCGCTGTCGCTGCCGGCGGCAGCGTTCGCCATTGATTTGATGCTTTGGCATCGCAGCATCCTGATCGTAGGGCCCGGGCTGGCGACCCTGCTGGGCAACCTGCAGGTGTTCTTCATGGCCTTGGCCGGCTGGCTGCTCTATCGCGAACGGCTGTCGCCGCGCTTCATGGCAGGCGTGCTGCTGGCCTTCGCCGGGCTGTGGCTGCTGGTCGGTCGAAGCTGGCAGGACCTCGGCGGCGATTACCGGTTTGGCGTGTGGCTGGGCGTGGCCACGGCGCTGGCGTATGCGGTCTACATGCTGAGCTTCCGCGGCATCCAGCGCCGGGTGGGCGCGGCCAGCCCGATGTACCTGCTGTGCTGGTGCTCGCTGCTGTGCGCGCTGATGCTGGGCGGCGCCGGCTTGGCCGAGGGCCAGTCCTTTGCCATCCCCGACCTGCGCAGCGGTCTGGCCCTGCTGGGCCTGGCCCTGTTCGGTCAGGTGCTGGGCTGGCTGCTGATCTCGCAGGCGATGCCGCGGCTGGACGCGTCGATGGTGGGCCTGCTCCTGCTGCTGCAGCCGCTGCTGGCTTTCGGCATGGACGTGGTGCTGTTCGCGCGGCCTACGGACGCGCTGGACTGGGTGGGCGTGGCGGTGTCCGCGCTTGGTATTTTCATCGGCAGCATGCGCGCCACGCGATCCGACAAAGCAGGCCACTCGACATGAGCGGGATTCCGCTGGCGGCGCTGGTCCGTGCGGTGCCCGACTTCCCCAAGCCCGGCATTGTGTTTCGTGACGTTGGTCCGCTGCTGGCCGATGCGGCGGCGTTCGAGGCCGCAATTGCTGGTATGTGCGCGCCGTGGAGGCGCGCTGCGCCCGAGTATGTCTGCGGGATCGAGTCCCGCGGCTTCATCTTCGGCGCCGCCATGGCGCGCGCCCTGGGCTGCGGCTTCGCGCCGATCCGCAAGCCTGGCAAGCTGCCGGGTCCAGTGCTGGTGCAGGGCTACAGCCTGGAATACGGAGAAGATCGCCTCGAGCTGCAGAAAGATGCGCTGCCCCTCGGCGCACGGGTGCTGCTGGTGGATGACGTGCTGGCCACTGGCGGCACCCTGCTGGCAGCGGCGGCCCTGCTGGAGCAGGCGGGTGCGCGGCTGTGCGGTGCGAGCGTTCTGATCGAGCTGTCGGCCCTGGGCGGGAGGGGGCGCTGGGCCACATCGGCGCCGCTGGAGTCCGTTCTGCGCTTTTGAGCGGTCTCTTTTGCAATGCGTCCCTACAGCGGCCAGATCCTCGGAATCATCACCACCGCAATGGCCCAGAACAGCAGGTTGAGCGGCACGCCGATCTTGATGAAGTCGGAGAAGCGGTAGCCACCCACGTTGTGCACCATGGTGTTGGTTTGATAACCGACCGGTGTGGCGAAGCTCGTGGATGCAGCAAACGCCACCGCCACCACGAAGGGGGTGGGGTTGGCATCGATCGCCAGTGCCGTGGCCACCGCAATCGGCGTCAGCAGCACCGCCGAGGCGTTGTTGCTCATGAACTCCGTGAGGGTGGCCGTCAGCAGATAGACCATCGCCAGCACCGCCAGGGGCCCCCATCCACCGACCACGTCCAGCGTGCGGTCAGCAATGAAACCGGCCGCGCCACTGCTTTGCAGGGCAATTCCCATCGGCAGCACGCCGGCCAGCAGCATGATCACCCGCCAGTCCACCGCTTCGTAGACCTCCTCCGGCTGCAGGCAGCGGAACATCACGAGACCAATGCAGCCGAGGATTGATGAGGCCACGATCGGCAGCCATTCCAGCGTAGCCGCGCCCACCACCGCAGCCATGATCGCGAGCGCGATCCAGCCGCGGCGCGAGTTGGCTGATCCCTCCTCGCGTTCGGTTAGCACCACCACGTTGGTGTTGCCACGCAGCTGCTGCATTTCGCTGAGACTGGTCAACATGAGCAGGATATCGCCCACCGCCAGCTCGACGTCGCGCAGCTTCTCGCGCAGCACTTCGCCGCGGCGGTGGATGGCCAGCACGGTGGCGTTGTAGTGCCAGTTGAACTCCAGCGAGCGCAGGCTTTGGCCCACGAAGCGCGAGCCGGGCGCCACCATGACTTCAGTCAGCACCTGGTTGTCGTCGCGGAACTGCTCGTCCTTGAGCTTGAACTCGGGCTCTATTTCGAGTCGCGCCGTGTCCTTGAGCTTGCTCAGCCGGCTCCAGTCGCCGCGGGTGAGCAGAATGTCGCCCTCCTGCAGCTTCTGCGCGCGTGGCGACCAGATCTTTTCCTCGCCGCGCAGCAGCTCCAGCACGAACACGCCGTGGCGCTCGCCCAGCTTGGCGTCGGCCACACTCTTGCCGATCAGCGGCGATCCAGGCATCACCCGCAGCTCGGAAATGTATTTGCCGAGCTCATAGGTTTCGGTGATCTCGGCGGTCCGTCGCTCCGGCAGCAGCCACGGGCCCACTATCATCATGTAGACAAGGCCCGCGGCCATGGTGATCAGGCCCAGCGGCGCGAACTCGAACAGGCTGAAGCCCGGCAGGCCAAGGTCCTTGGCCAGTGAATTGACCAGCAGGTTGGTGGAGGTGCCGATCAGGGTGCAGACGCCGCCCATCTGCGCGGCATAGGACATCGGAATCAGCACCTTTGACGCCGAGAACTTGTTGGCCGCGGCCACCCCCAGCACCACCGGCAGGAACACGGCGAGCGCGGCGGTGTTGTTGACGAAGGCCGACATCGCCGCGAGTGACACCATCACCGTCAGCGTGAACAGCCAGGTCTGGCGGATCCGCGCAAGCATCTGGCCGACCGCACGCAGCGCGCCAGTGCGGGTCAGCCCGGCGCTCAGCACAAACATCGCCGCCACCGTGATGGTGGCTTCGCTGCTGAATCCGCTCAGCGCCTGGCCGGGCGTGACCAGACCGAGGATCAGCAGGCTGGCAAGGATGATCATGGCGATCACGTCGACCGGGAACCGCTCGGTGACGAACAGGATCACGGCGCCAGACAGCACCAGCAGCGTCAGCAGGCCATCGATGCCCATGGGGCTCCGTGGATCCGGAAAGGGGAGGGGATTGTAGGCGCGTGCCGCATCCGCCGGCGCGGGCGGGGTCAGAGCGTGTGAAAAAATCCGAACGCCGTTGCGAGGGCGTCGCTGGGCATCGCTGGGCGTTTGTGGCAAAGCGCGGTGCGTGAATTCAAGGGAGTTTGGTGAACCAGATGACCGCAGGATTCGCGCACCGCGCTGCCGCCACGAGCGTCCAGCCGCGGCCGCAGCAGGCGGATGATTCCCACGGGCTCTCAGTTCGGTGTGGCCGGGGAAAAAGCCAGTGCATCCCAAGCACTGGCGCGAGACAAATCTTTGCAATGTTTGGCATGTCGGCCTCCGTGCGGTTGCGCACTGTGACCACAGTCCCCTAGGCGGCCCGCTGCCGAGCCGCTACCCTGCAGGGCTGGCCGCGTTCGGCCTGATCGACCTACCCCCTGCCCCCACCGAATTCGCGGCGGATGCCTCTAGCTCCGCTCTCGCACGTCCTTCCCCAGGAGACCACCGATGCACGCCAAGCTGATCACGCTCGCCATTGCCACCGCTCTCCTGAGTGCCTGCGGCGGCTCCCAGCCGCCCGCGCAGGCGCCGGCACAGCAAGCAGCGCAGGTGCCCGCATCGGCGCCGGCGCCCGCCCAGCCGCAGTTCGATACCGCGATCATCGGTGACATCACGGTGCCGGGCCTCAGCGAGTTGCCGCCCGGATTCGATCTGTCGTTGCGCCTGTTGGACATCACCGATCCCTCCCAGGTGCCGGGCGTGGTGGCCGAATCCAACGGCCAGGCGCCGCGTCAGCTGCCCCACCGCTTCGCGCTGCCCTACGACCCCAGCCTCATCAACGAGGAAGGCCGCTATGCGGTCCAGGTTGCCTTGATGGTGCAGGGCGTGCCGCTCTATTCCAGCTCGCAGCCCGCACGCGTGCTCACCGAGGGTCACGGCAGCCGCATCAGCGTGGAGCTGGTGCGCGGTGGCGCCCAGGCCGAGACCGAGGTAGCCCCGACCGAGCGCATGAAGCAGGATTTTGCGGCGCTGGAGCGTGGCATCGGTGCAATGCAGCGGGTCGTGGGCGAGCGCATGAATGAGGCTGTCACCGTAGGTTGGGACGCTTTCATCTCCGGTGGAGAAGTGCGTTTCGCCCGCGAGCAGGTGAATTTCGCCGATGCCGGCACGGCGGCTTTCCGCTATGCCTATCAGAACGGCCAGCCCTGGGTGATCGTGCGTGAGCAGGGTAGGGTCACGACCTGGCTGGGTTGGAATGCCGACGGCGAGTTGATCCTGAACGAGCTTGAAGGCGGTGGCGTCGAGGCGGCTGAAGCCGAGCGGCTCCGGGCCCAGGCCGCCGAGGTCGCGAGGCTGGCATCGGCTTCCAAGGGCTGATCGCCTTCGGCTCGCAGGTGGGGCCGCTGCTTTTGCCGGCTGTGGGTAAGGCTTCACGTCGGTTTGGCGCACTCTGCACGCGCCGTGGCGCACCCTTGGCGGCATGAAAGTTCCCGATTCCGAGCTTGCTGGCCCAAGGGGCTGCGCCTATCATTCAGGAGTTGCGGTGCAGAGGTCCCAGCGGCAGCTCGGGCCTCCGCACCGCTCTTGGCTTTCCCTGCGATTCTTGTGCGCCTGCGCTCCGGCTGGACAGCGCGATGGTTGAGCACCTGCCCGCGGAAACGGAGCAGCAGCTTGGGCATTGGGTTTTGCGGCCCAATCGCTCGCTCGGACCCAAGCAGGTACGGATGTTTTTTGCGCTGGTCATCGTCACTTCGGTGGCGGTGTCGGGCTACAGCTGGTGGATCGGCAATATCTTCGCGCCGATCTTTGCCGTGCTGGAGATCGGGGTGCTGATGTTGGCGTTCTGGGTGGTGTCGCAGCATGCGGCACGTTCCGAGGTCATCCACATCGAGCCGGAGCGGGTTTCGGTGAGTCGCCTGCCGGAGCTTGTCGAGGTGCTCTCCAGTCCCCCGCAGTGGGTGCGGCTGGAGCAGGGCGACGCCTCCCTGGTGCTGACCAGCGGCGGCAGGCGCGTGGCGGTGGGGCGGTTCCTCGGCGAGGCCGAGCGCGAGCGCCTCCACAAGGATTTGGAGCAGGGGCTGCGCTTGGCCCGTGTTCGAGCGGTACATCGATCTATCGAAAACTAAGGTGATGCTGATGAAGCGTGTCAACTGGAGCCAACTGGGACTGGGTCTGTCCGCCCTGATGTTCTCGGCGCTGGCGCTGGCCAACCCCGAGCGTTGGCAGCTCAACATGACGCAGGGCGTCAGCGACACCGCGGCCGAGGTCTACCGGCTGCACATGATTACCCTGTGGATCTGCGTGGTGATCGGCATCATCGTGTTCGGGGCCATGGCCATCGCCATGTTCAAGTTCCGGAAGTCGAAAGGCGCGGAGCCAGCCAAGTGGAGCCACAACACCACCGCAGAGGTGATCTGGACCGTGATCCCAGTCCTGATCCTCATCGGCGTGGCGTGGCCGGCTACCAAGACCATGTTCCGCATGGAAGATGTCACCGGC
Organism: Aquimonas sp.; assembly: GCA_022241605.1. GTDB lineage: Bacteria > Pseudomonadota > Gammaproteobacteria > Xanthomonadales > Xanthomonadaceae > Aquimonas. The sequence goes on from JAKOMQ010000016.1 coordinate 7,047, forward strand.
TCCGAGATGACGGTGAAGGTCACGGGCTACCAGTGGATGTGGCGCTACGAGATCGTCAACTACAAGGGCCAGCCCGGCGGTGTCAGTTTCGTCAGCCGCCTGGACCGCGAGAGTGATTCGGTTCGCCAGCGTCGATCCGGCCTGTCCCCCGCGACGGTGACGGACGCAGCAGGCCGCAGCACCTACCTGCTGGACGTCGATCGTCCGCTGGTGCTGCCGACCGACACCAAGATCCGTTTCGTGATCACGGCCGATGACGTCATCCACAGCTGGTGGGTGCCTGCGTTCGGTTGGAAGCAGGACGCCATCCCGGGCGTGATCAACGAGAACTGGACCCAGATCAACGCGCCGGGCATCTACCGTGGCCAGTGTGCCGAGTTGTGCGGCAAGGACCACGGCTTCATGCCGATCGTCGTGCAGGCGGTGACTCCGGCCGAGTTCGAGAGCTGGCTGGCAGCGGAGCAGGCGACCGGCGACGCCGCCACCCGCGTCGCACAGCGTGAACCCGCGGCGGCGCCAGCCGTCGTTGCGCAGTATTGAGTTGGAGACAGGACATCATGGCAAGCACGACCGCAGACCATCACGACGACCACCACGACCATAAGCCGACCGGCTTCATGCAGCGCTGGGTTCTAACCACCAACCACAAGGACATCGGTACCCTGTACCTCGTGTTCTCGCTGGTCATGTTCTTGATCGGTGGCGCCATGGCGCTGGTGATCCGCGCCGAGCTGTTCCAACCCGGCCTGCAGCTGGTGCATCCGGAATTCTTCAACCAGATGACCACCATGCACGCGCTGGTGATGATCTTCGGCGCAGTGATGCCAGCGTTCGTCGGTCTCGCCAACTGGATGGTGCCGCTGATGATCGGCGCGCCGGATATGGCGCTTCCGCGGATGAACAACTGGTCCTTCTGGATCATGCCCTTCGCCTTCACCCTGCTGCTGCTGCCGCTTACGCTGAAGCTGCTGTTCGGCGTCGGTGACGGTGGTCCCGCGGGTGGCTGGACGCTCTACCCGCCACTGTCGCTGCAGGGCGGCAACAGCGTTGCTTTCACGATCTTCGCCATCCATCTGATGGGCATCAGCTCGATCATGGGCGCGATCAACATCATCGCGACCATCCTCAACATGCGCGCGCCCGGCATGGACCTGCTGAAAATGCCGGTGTTCGTATGGACCTGGCTGATCACCGCTTTCCTGCTGATCGCCGTGATGCCGGTGCTGGCCGGTGCGGTCACGATGCTGCTGACCGACAAGTTCTTCGCCACCAATTTCTTCAACGCGGCGGGTGGTGGCGATCCGGTGATGTACCAGCACATCTTCTGGTTCTTCGGCCACCCGGAGGTCTACATCATGATCCTCCCGGCGTTCGGCATCGTTTCCGAGATCATCCCCACATTTGCCCGCAAGCCCCTGTTCGGCTACCAGGCGATGGTCTACGCCACCGCATCGATCGCCTTCCTGAGCTTCATCGTCTGGGCGCATCACATGTTCACCGTGGGCATGCCGCTGGGAGGGCAGCTGTTCTTCATGTACGCGACGATGTTGATCGCCGTGCCCACCGGGGTGAAGGTGTTCAATTGGGTTTCGACGATGTGGAAGGGCTCGATGACGTTCGAGACGCCGATGCTGTTCGCGCTCGGTTTCGTCATCATGTTCACCATCGGCGGCTTCTCCGGTCTGATGCTGGCCATCGTGCCGGCGGACTTCCAGTACCACGACACCTACTTCGTGGTGGCCCATTTCCACTACGTGCTGGTGACCGGCGCCATCTACTCGATCATGGCCGCCGTTTACTACTGGCTGCCGAAGTGGTCCGGCCACATGTACAACGAGACGCTTGGCAAGTGGCACTTCTGGCTGTCGACCATCTTCGTGAACGTGCTGTTCTTCCCGCAGCACTTCCTGGGCCTGGCCGGCATGCCGCGCCGCATCCCCGATTACAACGTGGCGTTCGCGGACTTCAACATGATCAGCTCGATCGGTGCCTTCGGCTTCGGCTTCTCGCAGCTGCTGTTCGTCTACATCGTTTGGAGCTGCGCGCGCAGCGGCCAGAAGGCCACCGCCCAGGTGTGGGAGGGAGCCAAGGGCCTCGAGTGGACCGTGCCCAGCCCAGCCCCCCATCACACCTTCACCACCCCGCCGGTGATCGACGACAGCAAGCTGGCGCACGGCAACGTCGCGCACTGAGCTGCCAACTGACGGCTGCCGCCCGCCAAGCGCGGGCGGCAGCCACTGGAACCCGATGAAGCGCCACCCCGATCCTGTCGAGCCCCGACCCGAACAGCGCAGCGCCGCCAAGAAGACGGCATTGGTGCTCGCCCTGTTGGCATTTGCCATCTACACCTACTTCATTCTCACCGGAGTCTTCGGCCGATGAGCGAGACCCAGGTTTCCACCGAAGCCCGCACCGAAACCCGCAAGATGCTGCTGCGGGCAGGCTTGGCCTGCGGCCTTTCCTTCATGTTCGCGTTCTCGCTGGTGCCGCTGTATCGCATCGCCTGCGAGAAAATCTTTGGCATCACGCTGGAGCGAACGCCGACCGGTGAAACCGTGGTTGCCAGCTTCGAGGTCGACGAGTCACGGCTGATCACGGTGGAGTTCGACGCCGGCGTCAATTCCCGGCTCGATTGGGACTTCCGCGCCGATCAGTTCCAGATGCAGGTGCACCCCGGGCGCATGTACGAGGCGATGTACCACGCTCGCAACATCGGCGAGCTCCCGGTCGTAGGGCAGGCGGTCCCTAGCGTGGCGCCCGCGCGTGCTTCGATTTTCTTCAACAAGACCGAGTGCTTCTGCTTTACCGAGCAGCTGCTGCATCCCGGTGAGGAGCGACCGATGCCGGTCCGATTCGTCATCGACCCGGCACTGCCGCGCGAGATCACCACGGTCACCCTGTCCTATACGTTCTTCAACAACGAGCATGCCACCGCGCGGATCGCATCCGTTCACGCCCACTGAGGCGATGCGGATTGCTCCAGGCCCGCTCCGTGATCGCGTGCTGGCCTGATAAACTCTCGACATTTCGTACACCGGGGAAGCCTCAATGGCCACCAGCCACGCCGACGACGCCAGCGTCTACTACGTCCCACACAGCAGCCCCTGGCCCATCGTGGGCGCGGTCGGACTGTTCATCGCAATGCTTGGCTTGGCCAGCTGGATGAATGGCGAAGGTTGGGGCCAGTGGGTGTTCTATGCCGGCCTTGCCGTCACCCTGTTCATGCTGACCGGCTGGTTTGCCGACGTGATCGCGGAGTCGGTCGGCGGCAAGTACAACAGCCAGGTGGATCGCAGCTTCCGCATGGGGATGGTCTGGTTCATCTTTTCGGAAGTGATGTTCTTTGCCGCGTTTTTCGGCGCTCTGTTCTATGCCCGCATGTTCGCGGTGCCGTGGCTGGGCGGCGCCGGTGACGGCGCGGCGACGCATGAGTTCCTTTGGAACAGCTTTGACGCGGCATGGCCGACCAACGGGCCGGCGGGTCTTGGCGGCGAGTTCCGGACGATCCCGGCCTGGGGCATTCCGCTACTCAACACCCTGTTGCTGTTGGCCTCGGGTGTCACGCTTACCATCTCGCACCACGCCCTGAAAGCTGGCGAGCGCGGCAAGGTCCTGGTCTGGCTGGCAGCGACCGTGCTGCTCGGCACGGTCTTCATGGGGTTCCAGATCTATGAGTATGTGCATGCGTACTCCGATCTGAACTTGACCATGGCCTCCGGCATTTACGGCTCGACCTTTTTCATGATGACCGGGTTCCACGGCGTGCACGTCACGCTCGGTGCCGTCATGCTCGCGGTGATGTTCTTCCGCGTGCTGAAGGGACATTTCACCAAGGACAATCACTTCGCCTTCGAAGCGGTCGCCTGGTACTGGCACTTTGTCGACGTCGTCTGGCTCATCCTGTTCCTGTTCGTCTACGTGATCTGAGCGCGGCGCACAGCCGGAACGCGAACGGGGCCGGCGCAAGCCGGCCCCGTTTTCATATCCCTTCCTGACGGCGCCCGTCAAATGTGCGCCGGGTTCAGCCACCGATGCCGTGCGGCTTGATGACGCCGGTGGCGATGCCGATCAGAACCAGCGCGATCAGGGCCACGCTCAGCCCCACTCGACGCGTCAAGGCGTTGACCGTCCGATGCGTGGTCCCGCGGTCGGCCAGCATGTAATAGAGCCCGGCGCCCAGGTTGTAGAGGATCAGGGCGATGAAGGCGACGATCAACAGCTTTTCCATCGGAGTGCGCTCGTGAATGTGACTGTCGAAAGTATCGCACCGTGGGGCGCCAGACTCCCGTGAGCGCGCGCGCTCGCCTCCGGTTCGGTTTGCTGGTCACATTCGGGCTGGCCTGCGCCCTGTCGTTCGGTGCCCTGTCGGCTTGGCAATGGGGGCGCGGTGAGCAAAAGGCCGCGTGGCTTATGGCGGCCGAATCGGCTCGTGCGGCCCCGCCGCAACCCATTGCCCAGAGGCTGTCCCAGCCGCCCTCGGACTACGCCGAGCCGGTCGCGGGTCGCGTCGAGGTGGTGACGATGCCGCGCCTGCTGCTCGACAACCAGCAGCGCGAGGGCAGGGTAGGGCTGCGCGAATACGTGTTGGTGGAGACCGCGCCGAATGCCCCTCTCCTGCTCGCGGAGTTTGGATGGCTGCCCTTGCCGCTGGATCGCAGCCTGCCTGAGCTGCCGCCGCTGCCGTCTGGCTTCGATGCACGTGGCGTGCTGACTCCGCTGCCCGGACAGGGCCTCAGGCTTGCAGCCAATCCGCCGATCGAGGGCGCAGCTGTGCTTTTGATGTATCTGGATACCGAGGAACTTGGCGCTGCACTTGGCCGAACGGTCCTCCCGCGCCTGTTGCGCCTGGATCCCGAGGTGGATGTTGGTCATACGCGCGATCTGGACGTCCTGCCGAATACGCTTCCCCCCGAGAAACACCGCGGCTACGCGCTGCAGTGGGCGGGGCTGTCCGCAGCCGCCCTCGTCATCACCCTCATTCTTTCCTTCCGGAGTCGTCGATGACCCCGCAGAAACGCTCTCGTCTGATGCTGATCCTGGTGGCGGTGGCCTTCGGCACGCCCTTCATTACCGCCGTGGCGATGCGCTTCGGCGGCTGGCAGCCTGGGCAGACGCGCAACTACGGCGAGCTGGTGCAGCCGCCGCTTGACTGGAGCGCGATGCCGCTGCGGCGGATGGACGGCAGCGCCTATTCGCTGGATCCGCTCGGACGTCGCTGGCAGCTGCTCGTGCTGCCGCCGACCGAGTGTGCCGAAGACTGCCGCGAGCAGGCGGACACGCTGCGCCGCGTGTGGATTTCGGAAGGCCGCCGCGCTGACAAGCTCGATGTGCTCTGGCCGGGGGCTTGGCCCGACGGGTTGGAGCGCTTCCCGGGCTTGCGCGAGATGGACTTGCCCGACGCTCTTCGCGCCCAGGTGCCAGTGCAGCCCGACCCTCGACAGGGCCTGGCTTTGGCCCTTATCGACCACAACGGTTTCCTCGTCGTGACCTATGCCCCGGGCTATGAGCCCGGGCGCATGCGCCGCGATCTCGATCGACTGGTGAAGTGATGATCCATCCAAAGTTCAAGTGGGTGGCCTGGGCAGCGCTTGCCCTGTGCCTGTGCGTGATCTCGTTTGGTGGCTACGTGCGGCTCTCGCACGCGGGCCTGGGCTGCCCGGACTGGCCGGTCTGCTACGGCAAGCTGACCTGGCCGAAGCAGGAAATCCACATCAATGCGGCCAACGAGGCCTTCCCCGAGCGTCCGGTTGAAGTCGGAAAGGCCTGGCGCGAACAGGTGCACCGCCACATCGCCGCCCTGCTCGGACTGATGGTGCTGGGCATGGCTGCCATGGCCACCCGTGCGCGTCGCTTCGGCTGGACCACGGTGTTTGGTGCCAGTGCGCTGGTGGCAATCGCCATTCCGCTGTACATGCGCGAGTACTACGTCACCTCTTCGGTGCTGGTGGTAATCGCCGAGGCGGCGCTGCTGTCGGCCGCCTGGCGCTGGTCCAACAGCGATCTGGCGCGCGTCGCCACCTTCACGCTGGGGTTCATCATCCTGCAGGCCATGTTGGGCCTGTGGACGGTGACCTGGCTGCTGAAGCCGATTGTGGTCATGGCGCATCTGATGGGCGGCATGACCATGCTTTGCCTGCTGACCTGGATGGCCTGGCGCTCCACGCCAGGGCGCGAACTGCCGGTGCCGGCCGCGCTGCGGCTGCGGCCCATGCTGGTGGTGGCCACGGTTCTGGTGGCGATACAGATCGCCTTGGGCGGCTGGGTCTCGGCCAACTACGCCTCGATGGCCTGCGGCACCGACTTCCCGACCTGCCTCGGACAGTGGTGGCCGCAAATGGACTTCGCTGAAGCGCTGGTGCTGTGGCGAGGCATCGGTGTCGACTACGAAGGCGGCTTGCTCGATCCCGAAGCGCGCGCGGCCATCCAGATGATGCATCGCCTGTTTGCGATCGTCGTGATCGGCCACCTGTCGTTCGCCGTGCTGCGCCTGATCAAGCTGCCTGCACTGCGCACTTACGGTTGGGCTATCGGGGGCGTGCTGGCCCTGCAGGTGGCACTGGGCATTACCAACGTGCTGGCCGGCCTGCCGATCGCGGTGGCCACTGCCCACCTTGCGGTGGCGGCTGTGCTGCTGTTCCTCCTGATCGGGCTGCTGGCGCGGATGCGTACCCAACCCGTCTGATATCGCACGCACAGCGGCAGGGCCCACCACCCTGCGAGCCTCGCACCTGCGCGCGTGATTCCCATCCGGCCCGGACACGGCGGCTTGCAGCCGTGGCGTCCGGGCCTCAGGCTTTGCACCTCATGACTTCCGCCTTTCGCCAGTACTGGCCGCTGACCAAGCCCAAGGTCGTGGCCTTGATCGTATTCACCGCCTTTGTCGGGATGTTGCTGGCCGTGCCTGGCCTGCCGCCGTGGGAGGCCCTGATCTTCGGCAATCTCGGGATCTGGCTGGCGGCAGCTTCGGCTGCGGCCATCAACCACCTTATCGACCAGCGCATCGATGCGGTGATGGCCCGCACCCAGCATCGACCTTTGCCTTCCGGAGATCTGGTCGGCTGGCAGGTGCTGGTATTCGCGCTGGTGCTGGGCGGCGCCTCGATGCTGATCCTTGGACTGCTGGTCAACGTGCTGACTGCGGCGCTGACCTTTGCTTCGCTGATCGGCTATGCCGTGGTGTACACGGCGTATCTCAAGCGTGCGACGCCACAGAACATCGTGATCGGCGGCGCCGCCGGCGCTGCGCCGCCGGTGCTGGGATGGGCAGCAGCCACCGGTGAGGTGCACGCGCACGCCCTGCTGCTGTTCCTGATCATCTTCATCTGGACCCCTCCGCATTTCTGGGCGCTTGCCATCTTCCGTCGCGACGACTATGCGCGCGCCGGGGTGCCCATGCTGCCGGTGACCCACGGCGTGGAGTACACCCGCCTGCAGGTGCTGCTCTACACCCTGCTGCTGATCGCGGTGACCCTGCTGCCATGGGTCACCGGCATGAGCGGCAGCTTCTACCTCGGCGGCGCGCTGGTGCTGAATGCGGTCTTCCTCTACTACGCCCTGCGCCTGATGCGGCCGCCCTCGGAGCGCTTCGCGATGGAGGTGTTCAACTACTCGGTGATCTACCTGATGGCGTTGTTTGCCTTCCTGCTGGTGGATCACTACCTGGCGCCGGCGCAGCCAATCGCCAACGTGCTGTATTTCGAACCGATGGGCTAGTGCGGTGATTTGTACCTGGCGGAAAGTAGGTGCGAGCGGATTCGTGTGGCTGGCAAGGCGTGACGACGAGTCATAGCAGCGCTATGGCGAGGAGGAGGAACGCTGTCAGCCGTGCCGAGGACGCCGCGGATACGTTCGCTCAAGTTTGAATCACTTCACTGGAGGCCGGGATTGGGGATTCGGGATTTGTGGACAGCCCGAGGCGCGATCACGCCGCCTCACGGCACACTCTCTAGGCTTGCGGTTGCCCAAGGCCCCTCAGGAGACGATCCTTGTCCCAGCCCGACCCTCCTCCCACCTGGGCCCAGATCCTCAGCTGGGCGCGCCGCGGCAACCCGCCGCCCCCGCGCCGGCTGGATCTGGACGAGGACGACTGGCGTGCGCGCCTGACGCCGGACCAGTACCGTGTGCTGCGCCAGCACGGCACCGAGCGCCCGTTCAGCTCCCAGATGTGCGGCCTGTTCGAGCCCGGCCGCTACGCCTGCGCCGGCTGCGGCACCTCGCTGTTCGACGCCACCAGCAAGTTCGAGAGCCACTCCGGCTGGCCCAGCTTCACCGCGCCCGTCGCCGAAGGCGTGGTCGCCTACGTCGAAGACCTGAGCCACGGCATGCAGCGTGTCGAGACGCTTTGCGCAGTCTGCGACGGCCACCTCGGCCATGTTTTTCCCGACGGCCCGCTGCCTACCGGCCTGCGCTACTGCATCAACGCCATCGCCCTTCAGAAGGAACACGCATGAACGCCACCACTGAAACCGCGATCTTGGCCGGGGGCTGCTTCTGGGGCATGCAGGAGTTGATCCGCGTGCTGCCCGGCGTGCTGCGCACGCGTGTCGGCTATACCGGCGGCGACGTGCCCAATGCGACCTACCGCAATCACGGCACCCACGCCGAGGGCATCGAGATCGTGTTCGACCCCGGCGTCTTCAGCTATCGCCAGCTGCTGGAGTTCTTCTTCCAGATCCACGATCCGACCACGCCGAACCGCCAGGGCAACGACCGCGGCCTGTCCTACCGCTCGGGCATCTATCCACTGGATGAGCGCCAGCAGCAGATCGCGCTGGAGACCATCGCCGCTGTCGATGCCTCCGGCCGTTGGCCGGGCAAGGTGGTCACCGAGGTCAAGCCTGCCGGCCCGTTCTGGGAAGCCGAGCCCGAGCACCAGGACTATCTGCAGCGCTACCCGCATGGCTACACCTGTCACTGGGTGCGTCCGGAGTGGGTGTTGGCGTAGCCGGTCGATCCCGGCGTCGGCTCTATGCTGGAAGCACGCGCTTTCCTTTCGATGGCACCCGAGCCGGGCTCCAGCAGAACCCGGCGCGCGGCCCAGCTGAGAGCATGTGTGAAAAGCCACCCGCCTGCTGCGGCCGCCGCTGGACGCCCGTGGCGGCAGCGCGATACGCGAACCCTGCGGTCATTTGGATCACCAAGCTCCCATGTATTCACGTACCGCGCTTTGCCACAAGCGCGCAGCCACGCCCTCGCGACGGCGTCTGGATTCTCTGCACACGCTCCGAGCCCAAGCCCCGCATGAGCGCGTCCTGATGGCTTGGCTGCATGGCGAAGCGCGTGGCCAGCAGTCGTGTGGGGCTCTGTCCCGCTGAGGCGCGCAGGTGTCGTATTCCCGCCCTGCAGCACGTAGTTAAGGGTTCAGGACCTCGTGCTGGAGAACGTCATGCACTTTCTTTCCCGGCTGCTGCTGGTCGTATCTTCCGCGACGGCCCATGCATCCGAGGGCCCGGCCACCTGCGATGAGCCTGCGCCCATCCCGCCCGCGATGGGCCTTTGTGAGGTGACCTCCGGCGATAGCGGTCTGTTGATCCGGGGCACGCTGCTTCTGCCGGAGGGCGCGCTGTCCAACGGCTCCCTGCTGGCGGATGCCGACGGGCTGATCGTCTGCGCTGGATGTGGCTGTCTTGCAGAGCCTGCCGCGGTGGCGGCCACGCGGTTGGACTGCCCTGATGCGGTGATCTCGCCGGGCCTGATCGACGCGCTGGGTCGGCTGGGGTTTTCGGCCAACCCGCCGCATCAGAACGCCATCGAATCCGAGCGCTGGGAGCATCGGCATGACTGGCGACGTGGGCTTAACGGACACAGCCAGATCACAGGGGTGGGCAGCGCCACGGCAAACCAGATTCGTTGGGCCGAACTGCGTGGCCTGCTGGCGGGCGTCACCTCGATCATCAGCACCGGCAGCGAGGGGCAGCCCGGGTTCGCGCGCAACCTGAATCGAACCGTTGATGCCGCCGAACTCGGCGGAGCCGCCGTCAGCGCCAATTCCTTTCCGTTCGGTGATTCCAGCGGCAACACACTCACTGACAGCTGTTCCTACGCGACCTTGCCGGGCCTCGCGGGCTCGGTTCCCCGCATCCTGCTGCTGGCAGATGGCATCGACGCGCGCGCGAGCAACGAGTATCGATGCGTTTCGGGACAGGCAGCGGACGGGGTCGATGTGATGGCGGACACTGCCGTCGAGGGAGGCCTCGCCCTGGCTGTAGCTGACCTGCTGCGTATGCGTGCGGACGGTTCGGTCCTGATCTGGCAGCCGCGGCACCAGCTGTCTGTCTACGGCGACAGCGCGCCCGTGGCGGAAGCGCTGGCACTCGGGGTGCCGGTTGCGCTTTCAAGCTTCTGGACACCTACCGGATCGCCCCACTTGGGACGTGAGTTGGCATGTGCGCGGGAGTTTGATGACAGCGTGCTCGGAGGGCGCCTTGGCGCGAGCGCGATCTGGCGCATGGCCACCGAGGGCGGGGCGCGCGTGGCCGGCATGGAAAGTCGCATCGGCGTGCTTGCCGCCGGCGCCATGGCGGACATCATGATCGTCCCGGCGCGAGGGCTGGAACCGCATGCCGCGGTCGTCGATGCGGTGAATCGCGACATCGCGCTGGTGCTGCGCGGTGGGATGCCGATGTTTGGAGACGCGGCGCTCGTCGCGGATTTGGGCGGTTCCGACTGCGAGCTTATCGAGGTCTGCACCCAAAGCCGTCGGGCTTGTGTACTGCGCGAAACCGCGGGTGCGATCAGCCTTGCCGATCTGCAGGCCGCCGCCGGTCTGAGCCAGCCGCTGTTCACCTGTGATTCGCCGGAGCTGGAACGCAGCTGCAGACCTTCGCGAACGCTGCCTTTCCCCTACGGCGGCTTGCCAACGGCGGGCGATGCGGACGGTGACGGCATTGCCGATGGTGCGGACAACTGCCCCGATACGTTCAACCCTCCGCGTCCCGGCAGTGCCGGCGTGCAGCCGGATTTCGATGGCGATGGAGCAGGTGACGCCTGCGATATCTGCCCACAGTTTGCGGATGCTTCGCAGTGCCTGGTGCGGGTGTTCCGGGACGGCTTCGAGCGTGTTCTCGAATGAGGCAGCGGGCTCTGCTCGCCTGAGCTCGTGCGGGCGCAGCGAGAGGCAGACGCGCGAGCGGCGCACGGGGTGCCGTGGCTACAGGCTTGCGGAGTCGGGGTGCAACCGTGTTGGCAGGCAGGGGCGACGGTTGGCGCCGGAGAGGTCGCGGGATTCGGGATGGAGCCTTCATGGAGCGCGATTGACGGCTTGCTGCGCGCGCCGCATGAGCTTTTCCTGTGCACGTGATGGTCTCGAACAGGACTTGACGAAAGTCTTAGGCGGGATCAGGATCTACATGAAGTCCTTATTGAGACTCGTCCATGGCCGCCCCCCGCACCTCCGCCGCACCTCGCATCGCCGAAGCCCGCCCGGCAGCTGAGCCGGCATTCGCCCCCGATGACCTTGCCGGCCCCGGCCTGCGCACCTTTTTCAGCATCGCGCAGCGGTGGGGGCTGGACACGCGCCAGGAGCAGATTCTGCTGGGTTCGCCAGCCCGCTCGACCTTCTTCCGCTGGAAGCGCGGCGACATCGGCATCGTCCCGCATGACCTGATCGAGCGGCTCAGCTACCTGCTCGGCATCTACAAGGCCCTGCAGGTGCTGCTGCCGGTGCCAGAGCGCGCCGATGCCTGGGTGAAGCGGCCGAACAGCGCCACCCCCTTTGGCGGCCAGACACCGCTGGAACACATGCTGGGCGGGCAGGTGGTCGATCTGTACCGCGTGCGCCAGTACCTCGACGCCGAGCGCGGCGGATGAAGTCGAGCGCCTCGACGGTCGCCACGCCGCCGCTGGCGGCCGTGGTCTGGCGCCCTGGTCACCGCATCGTGCCTTCGATCTTTCCGCCGCGTGGGCTGTTCGACGGTGTGGCCGATCCGGCCGACCTCGAAGCCGTTTTTGTCCTCGAAGCCTTGACCAACGACCGCCTGCGCGAGCAGCTTGGCCGCCTGCGTCGCATCCCCGCTGAGCGCCGCATCAGTGGGCCGGGCACCACCCCCGTGATGAGCGCCTTCACCCACGTGCATCCGGACGGCGGGCGTTTCTCGACCGCACGGTTCGGCGCCTACTACGCCGCCCGCGAGCTGCCGACCGCGATTGCCGAAACCGTGTACCACCGGGAGCGCTTCCTGCGCGCCTCGAACGAGCCGCCGATCGACCTGCAGATGCGCAGCTACCTTGGCAACATCCGCGCCGACCTGCACGACCTGCGAGGCGGCGGCTGGGCACCGCTGCACGACCCCGACAGCTACGCCGCAAGCCAGGCTTTCGCCGCGCGCCTGCACGGGCAGGGCAGCGAGGGCATCGTGTTCGAAAGCGTGCGCCGCGCCGGCGGCCAGTGCGTGGCGCTTTACTACCCGGACCTGATCAGCCCGGTGAAGCAGGGCCCTCACCTGCTGTACCGCTGGGACGGCGCGCGGATCGAAGCTTTCGTCAAAGCTGCGGAAACGTGAGCGTTCCAGGGCGTGCGGCAGGGCAAGGCCATTCCACTATCCGGCGGGAGCCCCGAGCGCTCCTGCCGCCGCTGCCGAACCGCTGACGTGTTGCGCGTAAAGCCCAAGCGGGCATGGCCGCCAAAACACGCTCTCGCAGAAAGGCCTCAGAGCGCTGCCAAGATGTCAGCGAACAACCAGCACGTCGTGGGGTGCGCCATGCACCAGGCTGTAGCTGCACGATCCGAGGAGCAGGCTGGCCGCGGCGCCTCGCCCTCGGCTGCCTACGACAATCAGGCTGGCCGCATGCTCGTCAGCTGCCTTCATGATCGCTGCAGCGGGCTTGCCTGAACCTTCAATCGATGAATGCGGCACGCCGTGCTTGTCGAGCGTCGCGGACGCTTCCTCCAGCAGCCCCTTGCGTACCACCATGTCGCTGGGGGCCGCGTTTTCCGCGATCGCGGAAACGACGATGACGTGGCCGTTGTCGCCAGCCAGCGAGGCGGCGCGCTGGAGCGCGCGTACTGAGTGCTCGGAACCATCAAAGCCAACGACAAGGCGCATGCGATCCATCTCCCGAGTGAAAGACACCGTGGGCTAACTTATACGATCTGCAGGGTGCCCGGGAGCCTGCCGGAGAAATTGGCTGCTGCCGTGCCCATGCATCGGCTGCGGACGCAGTCGCGTCCGCTCACCGCTGCCCCTCGAACCGATCGCCCTAGAGTGGCGGTGGCTGGCTGCAGCTGCACGACCCCGACAGCTACGCCGCCAGCCAAGGCTTCGCCGCGCGCCTGCGTGGACAGGGCAGCGAGGGCATCGTGTTCGACAGCGTGCGCCGGCCCGGCGGGCAGTGCGTGGCACTCTACTACCCGGATCTGATCAGCCCGGTGAAGCAGGGACCGCACCTGCTCTATCGCTGGGATGGAGTCCGGATCGAAGCTTTCGTCAATGCCGCCTGAGCCAGGCCGGGCCTGGTTGATCGGCGGTCGAGGTCTGCATCGCTGCGCTTGCCGACGCGGCTTGGCTGCACTCAAGCCACCACGTTGCGCCCGCACTCCTGATTGACCTGCGCCTTCAGGTGCGCGGTCGCCTCGGCGCGGCTGAGCGGCGGGATGCCGGTCAACACGAAGCCCGCCAGGCCATCGTGCAGCGCGAGGATGCGCATCGCTGACGCGCGTGGGTTCGGGCAGTTCCAAAGCGTGAGCCGGCAGCCGGCTTCGAGTGTCGAGGCCACGCGGTCCAGCAAGCCCAGCGCGCAGCCGGCCAGCGCCTTCGACATCACGTCATCGGACAGCGCCGCATCGGTGGTTTCGATCCACAGCCGCCACAGCGGTGCGGAGCGCTCGGTAAACGCCTGTTTGACGAAACCGACCAGCACGGCGTCCGGCGCGGCTACCGCGGGAAACACCCGCTCGATCTCCTCCTCGAGTGCAGCCACGGCGGCTTCGGCGCGGAGCTCCTGCCAGCGGAAGTAGTGGTTGAGCAGGCCGATGCCGACTCCCGCGCGTTCAGTGACATCGCGGGTACGGACTTCGAACAGCCCGCGCTCGCGGATCAGCGCCTTGGCCGCGGCAAAGATGGCGGCGCGGCGGCCGGTGTCGGAGGAGGGGGTGCCCATGGCTGAAGGATACGCCGAGGGTTATTGAGCAGTCGCTCAATCCGGGCTAGATTGAGCGATCGCTCAATATCTGGAGTCTGGTCATGCAGCGGCGCACCGATGTGGATGTCCTTCGAGGCTTCGCCCTGCTGGGCATCGGGGTGGTCAACCTTCCTTACCTCGCGCTTCCACTCGCCGACCAACTCGGCCCGCCTGGCGGCGGGCTCGATGCCGCGGCCTACTTCATCGGCAAGCTGTTGTTCGAGGGCAAGTTTTTCGTACTGTTCTCGTTCCTGTTCGGATGGGGTTTCGGTGCACAGCTCAACTCGGCCGAGCGCGCGGGCATGAGCCCGCGCCGGCGCTACCTCGCGCGCCTGGTCGCGCTGGCGCTGTTCGGCGTGCTGCATGCGCTGCTGGTGTTCCAGGGCGACATCCTGCTGGCCTACGCCTGCCTGGGCTTGCTGCTGTGGCCGTTGCGGCAGGCTCCGCCGAAGCGGCTGCTGTGGATTGCCGCGGCGATGCTGCCGGTCTCCGCGCTGTCCTTCGCCCTGCTCTACACCGAGTCCGGCTCCGTCGAGGACCTCGTCGCGCTCGGGCTCGACCCCGGCAGCGAGGGCTACCGGGGCGGCTATCTCCAGACTGTGGGGCAGCGGCTTGCGGAGTGGCCGTTCGCCCTCGCGGTGGTCGTGCTGTTCAACGGCCCGCTGGCGTTCGCTGCGTTCTGCCTGGGTCTGGCTGCCTACAGGGCCGGGTTTCTGGATGCACGCAGCGCGGGCTTCCAGCAACAGACCCGGCGGATTCCGATCCTGCTCGGAATCGCGCTTGCGGCCAATCTTCTGTTTGCAACTGCGCAGAGCGGATGGCTGCCCGAGTCATCGCTGATCGAGGCGCTGGCCGCAGCTGCGCTCGCGCTCGGGGCTCCCAGCCTGGGGGCGCTCTATCTCTGGTTCGCGGTGCGCCATGCTTCGCGATTCCGCGCGCTTGGCGCCATTGGCTCGATGCCCTTGACCGGCTATGTGCTGCAGGGCGTGCTTGCCGGCGCCCTGTTCCATGGCTGGGGGCTTGGCCTGTTTGGCCAGCTGGGGCATGCCGCGCTGCTGGGGGTGGCGGCCCTGATCTGGTTGGCGCTGCTGCTGTTCGCCACCGCATGGCGCCGATACCGCGAGCAGGGGCCGCTGGATGCCGTCCTGCGCGCGCTGGCGCGCCGGCTTGGCGGCGTCACGCCGCGCGCTGGCGGTGGAACGTGAACACCGCCAGCACGCGGCCTTCGGTGACCAGTGCCTCGGCACTCACTGCCCCTCGAACCGCTCACCCTCGATCAGCACCGCCTGGATGCGGGTGGTGTATTCGAAGGGGTCGCCGTCGAACAGCACAAGGTCGGCGTCTTTACCCGGCTCGATCGAGCCGACGCGGTCCTCGATGCCGAGGATGCGCGCCGCGCCCAGGGTGAGGCTGTGCAGGGCGGCGTCGAAAGGCAGGCCGTAGGCGACCGCGATCGCGGCCTCCCACAGCACCACGCGGGTCTTGGGCACATAGGCCTCGAAGCCGCTCTGCAGCGCGAAGGGGATGCCGGCCTCGTGCAGGGCGCGGGCGGTGCTGAAGCTGGCGTTTTCCATCTCGCCGAACTGCCGGGCCATGGTGGGGTGCAGCAGCACCGGCACACCGGCGGCGCGGATGTCCTCCAGCGTGAGATAGGCCTCGGCGGCGCCGTCCAACACGATGCGGATGCCGAACTCCTCGCGCAGGCGCAGGGCGCTGCGGATGTCCTGTTCGCGGTAGGCAGTGATCAGCAGCGGCAGGCGGCCGTCCAGCACCTCGGCAAGCGCCTCCAGTTCGAGATCGCGGGCGGGCTCGCTGCCGCGTTTGGCGGCGGCGTGCTTCTTGCGGTACTCGTCGGCGCGGATCAGCTGCTGGCGCAGCAGGGCGATCTGCTTGGCGCGGGTGCCAGGGCTGCGCCGCTCGGCGCCGAAGGCACCCGGACCCAGGTGCGAGGCCAGCATGGCCGGCGCACGCAGCAGGGCCTCGTCGACGCTGCCGCCGCGGGTCTTGGCGATCAGGGTCTGGCCCGAGACCAGGGTGCCGGGGCCGTGACCGGTGTGCAGGGTGGTGACGCCCAGCGAGCGCAGCCATTCCACCAGACGCTCGCGGGCGTTGTAGGCGTCGATGGCGCGCAGCTGCGGCTGGATCGGCGCGCTGCTTTCCAGCTGGTCCTGGTCGTGCGGCTGGTTGAGGTAGCCGGCCAGCCCGACCACGCTGCGGGCATCGATCAGGCCGGGAGTGACCACCGCCGCCTGCAGGCGCGGCAGGCCTTCGGGGATCGCGACTTCGGCAGCCGGTCCGACTGCAGCGATGCGGCCCTCGCGGACCACGATCACGGCATTCTGCAGGCGGCGGCCGTCGCCGACGTGCAGTTCGGTGGCCTTGACGACAACATCACGGGCCGGCGCCTGTATTGGCGCCAGCAGCAGCGCGGCACCCAGCGCTGCCACGAGGGAGAGGAGCTGTGCGCGGATCACTGGCCGGCCTCCAGCTGGATGACGTGTTCGGCGACGGTGTCGCGGCCTGCGCCCCAGCCACCGCTGGCGTAGAGGGCGTCCTGCTCGTTGGCAAGGTCGAACACCTGTTCGCCCTCCACCCAGGTTTCCAGCACGCGCGTGTAAACGCTCAGCGGGTCGCCGTCGAGCAGGATGAAGTCGGCGTCCTTGCCCGGCGTCAGGCTGCCGACGCGCTCGGCCAGATCCAGCATGCGCGCGCCGTTCAGCGTCATCGCCGCCAGCGCTTCCTCGCGCGGCAGGCCGAAGCGCACGCCCATCGCCGCAGAGCGCAGAAACAGGCGCGAGTCGGTGATCGGATCGTCCGTGTGGTAGGCCAGCAATGCGCCGGCCTCGTGCAGGGCGCGGCCGTTGTCGGGCAGCAGGTTCATGGCCTCCAGTTTTCCGCCGGGGCTGTCGACGTGGATGATCGATGCCATGGCGCCGGCGCGGGCGATCTCCTGCGCCACCAGCCCGGCCTCGCTGACGTGATGCAGCACCATGCGCAGACCGAACTCCTCGCCCAGCCGCAGCACGGTCAGGATGTCGTCGTGCCGATGGGTGTGGTGATGCACGATGCGGCGGCCGTCGAAGGCCTCGCACAGGGCCTCGAAGCCGAGGCTGCGCGCGGGCTTCTTGTCGGCCGCCAGCTTGGGGTCGGCCTGCTTGTTGCAGTACTCGCGGGCCGCGACCAGCTGGGCCCGCATCAGCGCCGCGGCCTTGCCGCGGGTGCCGGGGAAGGGCGCCGCCCGCAGCGGGTTGGTGCCGTTGGCCATCTTGATGCCGCCCAGCATGCGGCCGTCCTCGCCGCGCAGGGCCAGCGCCTCCACGCTGCCGCCGCGGCGGAGCTTGAGGTACAGGGTCTGGCCGCTGAGCAAATGCCCGGAGCCTGGCATCACGTTGACCGTGGTGATGCCGCCAGCGCGGGCACGGGCCATGCCGGAGTGGCGGACGTTGATCGAATCCAGCGCGCGCACGTCGGGCTGGATGGGGCTGCTGGCGTCGGCGCCGGCGACCTGCCCGATATGCGAATGGGTATCCACCAGGCCGGGCATCAGCACGCGTCCGTCCACCTCACGGATCTCGGTGCCGGGCGGAAGGCGGACCGAATCCGTCGGGCCAACCGCGAGCACCCGGCCCTCGTGCACCAGCAGGGTGCCGCGCTCGATCACAGCGCCGTCGATTGGCAGGATGCGCGCGCCAACCAAGGCCAGCGGGCGCTCTTGAGCCTGTGCCAGCGGCAGCAGGCCGGTAAGCAGCAGGCCGAGCGCCAGTGGCGCGGAGCCGGAAATTCGCATGATGAGGTCCCCAAGGTGGCGCCCCCCTTGGACGCCGAGGAAGAGACACTACGGGCAGGGACACGTCCGAGCCAGTGCGAAAAGGCAGGCAGGGTCATGCTGCATTGCGCAAAGCCTGCGTACCCTGCGGTGCTCCGATCCCGCTGGAAGCTGCCGCATGTCGCCCTCCCTCGCCGAAGCCGCGCCGATCCGCAACCGCACCTTCGACGAACTCCAGGTGGGCGACAGCGCCGAGCTGAGCTGCGTCTTGACCCAGCGCGACATCGGCTTGTTCGCGGTGGTCTCGGGCGACGTCAACCCGGCGCATCTCGACCCGGAATTCGCCGAGCGCTCGCGCTTCCATGGCGTGATCGGCCACGGCATGTGGGGCGGGGCGCTGATCTCGGCGGTGCTGGGCACGCGTCTGCCCGGCCCGGGCACGATCTACCTCGGCCAGGAGCTGCGCTTCAAGCGCCCGGTGCGGCCGGGCGATGCGATCACCGCGCGCGTCACCGTGCGCGAGCTGCGCGCAGACAGGGGGATTGCCGTGCTCGACTGCGAA
Organism: Aquimonas sp.; assembly: GCA_022241605.1. GTDB lineage: Bacteria > Pseudomonadota > Gammaproteobacteria > Xanthomonadales > Xanthomonadaceae > Aquimonas. Next base: position 25,493 of record JAKOMQ010000016.1, read on the forward strand.
TGCGTGAACCAATTTGGCGACACGGTGATCAGCGGCATTGCCGAAGTGCTGGCCCCGCGCGAGCGCGTCGAATGGAACCCGCAGCGCCTGCCCAGCGCCTCCCTGCATCAGGGCGGGCCGGACCCGCTGGACCTCACCGGCAAGCGTGGCCTGATCCTGGGCATCGCCAACGACCAGTCGATCGCCTATGGCTGCGCCAGCGCCATGGCGGCCGCCGGCGCCGAGCTGGCTGTCACCTATCTCAACGCCCGGGCCGAGCCGCACGTGCGGCCGCTGGCGGAAGGCCTGCGCGCGCCGCTGATCCTGCCCTGCGACGTCCGCGAGCCCGGCCAGCTGGAGGCCGTCTTCGCCGCGATCCAGCGCGATTGGGGGCGCCTGGATTTTGTGCTGCACTCCATCGCCTTCGCCCCGCGCGAGGATCTGCACGGCCGCGTGGTCGACGCCAGCGCCGCCGGCTTCGCCCAGGCCATGGACGTCAGCTGCCACTCCTTCCTGCGCGTGGCCAAGCTGGCCGAGCCGCTGATGGGCGAGGGCGGCACGCTGCTCACCGTCACCTTCTACGGCAGCTCGCGCGTGGTCGAGCACTACAACCTGATGGGGCCGGTGAAGGCAGCGCTAGAAGGCGCGGTGCGCTACGTCGCCGCCGAGCTGGGGCCGAAAGGCATCCGCGCGCACGCGATCTCGCCGGGCCCGATCCGCACCCGCGCGGCCAGCGGCATCGACCGTTTCGACGAGCTGCTGGCCGAGGCCGCGGCGAGCGTGCCGGCGCGCCAGCTGGCCGACATCGGTGATGTTGGCCAACTCGCGCGCTATCTGGTCAGCGACGCCGCCAAGCGCATCACCGGCACCGTGATCCCGGTGGATGGCGGGCAGCATTTGACCGCATGAGCCGCCGTCTGCATCCCTGCTGAAGTACCCTGCCGGGCGCTATACGGCTCGACCGAGAGGAGTCCGCGTCGATGACAGAGGTGAGCGCGGATGGCCACGCAGCTGCGAACCCGGTGTCGTTTCCCGAGGCGCTGCGCCTGTGGTGGCGCATCGGCCTGTTGAGCTTCGGTGGCCCCGCCGGCCAGATCGCGCTGATGCACCGGCTGCTGGTGGAGGAGAAGCGCTGGATCGACGAGGCGAGGTTCCTGCACGCGCTCAACTACTGCATGTTGCTGCCGGGTCCCGAGGCGCAGCAGCTCGCCACCTACATCGGCTGGCTCCTGCACGGCGTGCGCGGTGGCCTGGTGGCGGGGCTGCTGTTCATCCTGCCCGGGGCGCTGGCGATCTTCGCGCTCAGTTTCATCTACGTGCTACTAGGCCAGGTCGCGGTGGTGGAGGGGCTGTTCTTCGGGCTCAAGGCCGCCGTGCTGGCGCTTGTGCTGCAGGCCCTGCTGCGGCTCGCTCAGCGCACCCTGCATGGCGCGCTTGCGCTGGGCACGGCGGCGGCGTCCTTCCTGGCCTTGGTCGTGCTGGACGCGCCGTTTCCGCTGGTGGTGCTGTCGGCGGCGGCACTCGGCCTGCTGACCAGCGGGCGCTGGGCGCCCGCTGCGCACGGCAGCGAGACGGCCGTGCTGCCGGACCCCAAGCGTCCGGGCACCCTGCGCGCGGCGGTGAGCTGTGTGCTGCTGTGGCTGGGCACCGTGGCGGGGCTGCTGTGGCTGCTCGGCGGCGGCCATGTTTTCACCCAGATCGCGGTGTTCTTCTCGCAGATGGCCCTGATCAGTTTTGGCGGCGCCTATGCCGTGCTGGCCTGGGTCGCGCAGCAGGGCGTCGAGGGCTATGGCTGGCTGCAGCCCGGCGAGATGCTGGATGGGCTTGGCTTGGCCGAAACCACACCCGGCCCCCTGATCCTGGTCACCCAGTTCGTGGGCTTCCTGGCAGGCCTTCGCGGTGAGACGGGTTTGCCGCCGCTGCTGGCCGCGGCCTTGGCCGGCGCGCTGACCACCTGGGTGACGTTCCTGCCCAGCTTCGTCTGGATCTTCGCCGGCGCTCCCTACATCGAGCGCCTGCGTGGCCAGACGCGGCTTGCGTCCGCGCTGTCGGCGATCACCGCCGCGGTGGTCGGCGTGATCGCCAGCCTTGCGCTGTGGTTCGCATTCAACTCGCTGTTCGCCGAGCGCGTCCGGGTCGAGGCCGGGCCGATCGAACTGCTGCTGCCGGTTGCCAGCAGCCTGCAGCCGCTGGCTGCCGCGGTGGCAGCTATTGCCGTGCTGCTGGTGTTCCGCATGAAGCTTGGCGTGTTCCCCTTGCTGGGTTTCTGCGCCGGTCTTGGCATCCTGCTGCGGCTGCTCGGTTGGGTTTGAGGCGAAAAAGCTCGATCCGCCTAGCGCCACGAGCCCCGGGCAGCCCTGGCACTGTTGCGCAGCAGGCGGACGGTTTTTTCACATGCGCTCAGGGGGCCTGCTCGAAGCGGTCTCTCAAAAGCGCAGCTGCCAGCCAATCTGCAGGCTGCGTCCGGGTTCGTTGACCTGGATGGGCTCCGGGTTGAAGGGGTCCTGGTTGCTGCGATTGAGATGCTCGGCATAGGCACGGTCAAACACGTTGTCGATACCGAGCCGCAGCCTGTGGGCGCCGCGCTCCAGGCTCCAACCCACGTCCAGAACCGCCCAGCCGGGAGTTGCGCGCGCGTCCAGCCCGCTGCCGGTCGCTGCGCTGTCATCCACCCGCGACTGGCGGTCGGCGCCGCGTAGCCGCAGACTGAATTCGCCGAGCGATGTCGTTCGGCGCATGCCCAGGGCAAACGACAGCGGCGCGATCTGGGCGAGTGCGCGGTTGTCGCTGCGGTTCTTGCCGCGCACATGGTCGATTTGCGCCTCAATACGGAGACCGTTGGAGAGAATCCACTCCGCCTCGAACTCCACGCCGCGCAGATCGGCCTGCACATTGCGGTAGACGGTGGCGCGATCGGACAGCAGCACGCCCTCCTGACCCCTTGCACGGTCGCGCAGGATGTAGTCGTCGACGCGGCCCAGATAAGCGACCACGCTGTAGCGCGTCGCGGCGGTGTTCCAGACCAGGCCTGCATCGAACTGGTGGTGGACCTCGTTGGCGAGTGCGGGGTTGCCGATCCATCGCATCGCGTCCATGCCGCTGGTCGAGGCGATGTAGCGTTCGGTGCTGTCTGCGGCGCGCACCGAGCGGCTCAGGCCGGAAAACACCCTGAGCCTTTCGTCCAGCGCGTGGTCGATGCGCACGAGCAGGCCAAGCCCATCGTCCTTGAAGCGTGTTTCTGCGCTGCCGTAGTAGGCGCGATAGAACTCGACGGGTGCGGCGACAGCCACGCTGACCTGCTCGCGCGCGCGCAGCGCATCGGCGTCGAATCGGTCGAGCCGCAGTCCTGCGGTCAGATTGCTTGCAGATGTCAGCGGGCCGCTGGCCTCGACGAACAGGCCGCGACGCTTCAGCTCGGCCTGCGGCCAGAGCAGGGCGTTGCGCATGCCGAGGCGGGTCGCGCTGGTGCCGGCCGAGCGGATCGCCAACCGATTCAGTGCTGCCTGCTGCAGCCCGAGTTCAAGGCTCCAGCCGGACAGTTCGAACTCGGCGACCAGTTCCAGCCCGCGGGACTCGGCGCTGGCAGGAACGCGCATGAACATTCCGGACTGCGGTCGCAGCGAGAAGTTGTCCATCACATGGTCGACCTCGGCCGACCACGCGTTGGCGCGGAGCTCTACCCCGCCCAGCTGGGCCGCGTGGGCCAGCTTCCACGCTTTCAGTTGGTCCTTGGGGGCATCCATGCCCGCGCCGGCGTAGAGCACATCGCGGGCGTCGCTGTGGTCCAGTGTCAGCTCGCTGCGCTGGGCCTCACCCCAGTCGAAGCCCAGCAGCAGGCTTGCGGTGTCGCGTTTGAAGGAGGATCGCACCTCCGCGCTGTTGCCGTCTTCGTAGCTGGCACGGTCCTCTCGGCTTGCCAGTAGACGCCAGGCCAGTGTTTCGCCGCGGGCGGCAAGGTCCGCAGCCGCCTGCCACATCGCTCCGTTGTCCCCCGCGTCCAGCGTGACCCGGCCCTGGAGGCCTTCGCTCTGCCCGGGCAGCCCGCGCTCGATCAGGATCGCGCCGCCGCTGCCGCCGGGGCCGTTCCGCAGGGTCTGTACGCCCTTGTGGACCACCACCCGGTCAATCGAGGAGGGTTGGGCGAATGCGGTTGGAGGATCCATCCGGTTCGGGCAGGCTCCGTGCAGCTCCATGCCGTCCAGCCGCACGTTGATCTGGCCCTGCGACTGACCGCGGATGGAAGGCTCCAGGCCGTGCCCTCCCATGCGCGCGGCGGCCACCCCGCTGATGCCGCGCAGCACCTCGGCGAGGTCGGCCGCTGCTCCCTCGCTGAGTGACTCGCGATTCAGTGCGGCCTCGCCCGGCGCCGGTGGCGCTTCGCCCAGCACCACGATGTTGGGCAGGCGCGCGCGAGTGTCGCCCTCGGCGGCGGTCGCGCTGTGGGTCATCAGGCTGAGGCTGATCAGAAGGGCGAGCTTGGGGGAGCCTGCGTGCATGGGAATCCGGACGTTGACGACGCCCACTAGGATCCGACGTCCTGCCCGGCCTGGGGAGTGACCGAATGTCGCACCTCCACATTGGACGAGCGCGGCGCCGCCGCTGCGTGCGCTGGGCCGCGCGCAGCGCCGGCGCTAAAGTGATCGAGCCCACCGCCTCGCACACACCCCATGCTCAGCCTGTTGCCCGGAGAGTACTCGCCTTATGTCAGCGCGCTTGGACTCGGCCTGCTGATTGGGATCGTTCGCGAGCGCCAGCGCAACAGCCAGCAGAGGACCTCGGCCGGCATGCGCACGCACACGATGGCTGCGCTGGCCGGTGCGGTCGGCTGGCAGCTGGGTCTGCCGGTGTTCGCGATCACCCTGGCCGCAGTCGCCCTGCTGGCTTTCGGCAACTATCGCCAGGGCCCGGCGACCCCGCTCGGTCTCTCCGGCGGAGTCACCCTCGTGTTGACCACCCTGCTGGGTGGTCTCGCCCAGCCTGAGCCGGTGCTGGCCGCTGCGCTGGCGGTGCTGGTGGCTCTGCTGCTGCAGTCGCGCGCGGCCTTGCACCGCTTCAGCAGGGAACTGATCAGCGAGGCCGAAGTGCGCGATGGCCTGCTGTTGCTGGCGGCGGTGGTGCTGGTGCTGCCGCTGCTGCCGGACGCGCCGGTCGGCCCCTACGGCGTGCTGAATCCGGCCAAGCTCTGGCAGCTGGTGGTGCTCGTGATGGCGATCAGCGCGGCGGGCCATGTTGCGCTGCGGCTGGTCGGCAGCCGCTTCGGCCTGCCCCTGGCCGGTTTTTTCGCCGGCTTCGTCAGCAGCACCGCAGCCATTGCCGGCTTTGGCCAGCGCCTGCGCGAGCAGCCGGCCACGCGGCGCTCTTGCGTAGCCGCGGCGCAGGCGGCGGCGCTGGCCTCGCTGCTGCTTGCGCTGCCGGTGCTTGGCACCGTGTCCAGCCGCTATCTGCAGCTGGTGCTGCCGCAGCTGCTGGCCTTCGGCGCCGTGCTGGCGGTCGCCGTGCTGCTGGGCCTACGCGCCAACGGCGCCAAACCAGAGACAGAACTGCCGACCGCAGCGTCGCGGATGTTCAGGCTCAGCCACGCACTGGTGTTCGCCCTGCTGATCGCGGGCGTGCTGTTGCTCTCGGCCTTCCTGCAGGAGCGGTTCGGGCAGGGTGGAGCCCTGCTGACCTCGGCAATCGCGGCCCTGATTGAACTGCACGCTGCGATGGCATCGATCGCCCAGTTTGGGGCCAGCGGCGCGCTGGAAGAGGGCTTGGCCAAGTGGGCGCTGCAGGCAGTTCTGCTCTCCAGCGTGCTGGCGCGCTCGGTGGTTGCCTTCACTGCTGGCGGCCGGGCTTACGGCTTGCGCGTAGGCGGCGTGCTGGGTCTGGCATGGCTGGCGTCCGCGCTGGCGGTGGCGCTTTAGGGGACGAGGCGCACGTTGGGAGCGCGCGAAGCCATCGGCATAATCGGCGGATGTCACTGACCCAGTCCCTCCCCGCGCCGTCCGATCCGCGCCTCAAGCTGCTGCGCTTGCTCTCGCTGTTGCGCTGGCTCGCGATCGTCGGCCAGAGCGCCGCCATCCTGGTAGCGCTGGAGTGGATGGGCCTGCCGTTCGCGCCGCTGCCGCTGTGGTCGGGTGTGCTGGTGCTGCTGGTCTTCAACGCCGGTGTAGCGCTCCTGCGCAGTCCTTCCGCAAGCGCGGCCGGCGTCTGGCTGGGCGTGCACCTTGGCGTCGATATCGCGGTGCTGACCTGGCTGCTGATCTGGAGCGGCGGTATCGCCAACCCCTTTGTTTCGCTGTACCTGATGCCGATCGCACTGGTCGCGGTGGCCATGTCCTGGCGCTGGGCGCTGGGCGTCGGGACGGCCTGCCTGTTCGCCTATGCTGCCGTTGCCGCGCTGGCGCTGGCGCTGCCTTTGGGCGGGGCCGGCGCGCATCCCGGGCACGAGATCCCGATGTGCTCGGGGCTCAGCCTGCAGTCGCTGGACGGGGACCTGCAGGAGCGCGAGGAAGGAGTCCGCCTGCTGGATTTCGACCTGCACCTTTGGGGCATGGGGGTCAATTTCGTCATCAGCGCGCTGCTGTTCGTGCTGGCCCTCGGCACGCTGGCACGCACCCTTGGCGAGCGCGAGCGCGAGCTCTCCCGGCTCCGCGAACAGGCAGCGCGCAACGAGGGCATCGTCGCGCTGGGAGCGCATGCCGCAGCGCTGGCGCATGCGCTCAACACCCCGCTCGGCAGTATGCAGCTGATCCTCGACGACTTCGGCATCGGTACCGATCCCGCGGAGGCCGAGCAGGATCTGCGCGTGCTGCGTGATCTCGCCGGCGAATGCCGCGAACGCGTGCGCTCGCTGGTGGCGCATGCGCAGTCGATGGCGCCGACGGGGCTGCCGGCCAACGTCTTCATCGGCGAGGTGGTGGAGCGCTGGCGCCTGCTGCGGCCGGGCGTGAGCCTGCAGGTCGAGGGCTGCGCGCAGCCGCTGCCGGAGATCCGCGCCGAGCCGCTGCTGGAGCATCTGCTGCTGGCCCTGCTCAACAACGCCGCCGAGGCCTCGCAGGAGGCGGGTGAGCAGGCGGTCGAGCTGGAGTGTGGGGCCGATGCCGAGCTGCTGTGCCTACGCGTGCGCGATCGCGGCCCGGGGCTTGGGTCCGCGGCCGCGCAGCGTTTGCGCACACTGTTCGCCACCAGCAAGCCGCAGGGGCTTGGCCTCGGCCTTGCGCTGTCGCACGCGACGGTCGAGCTGTTCGGTGGCAGCCTGAACCTGCGCGCCCATCCGCAGGGCGGCAGCGAGGCCGAGGTTCGACTGCCGCTGCGCGCCCTGCAGTCCGAGCGCCCCGCATGAAGAGGCCTGCCGCATGAGCCGGGAAACCGTGCTGCTGGTCGAGGATGACGCCGTGTTCGGCCGCAGCCTGGCGCGCGCGCTGGAGCGGCGCGGCGTGGGCTGCACGTGGGTGGAGGATCCGGCGGCGGCGCGGCAGGCGCTGGCGCAGGGCCGCTTCGACTACGCCATCCTCGACCTCAAGCTGGGTGAGCACAGCGGCCTGCCGCTGGTGCCTGAACTGCATGCGCTCGCGCCGGAGTTGCGCATCTTGCTGCTCACCGGCTACGCCAGCGTGGCGACCGCGGTGGAGGCCATCAAGCGCGGCGCAATCGACTATCTGCCCAAGCCCGCCAGCGCCGACATGATCCTGCGCGCGCTGCGCGGCGACGCCGAGGACACAGCGCCGCTGCCGGAGCAGATGACGCCGCTGTCGCGCATCGAGTGGGAACACATCCAGCAGGCCCTGCACGAGACCGGAGGCAATCTTTCGGCGGCCGCGCGGCTGCTGGGTATGCACCGCCGCAGTCTGCAGCGCAAGCTGGCCAAGAGGCCCGTCGCGGAGCCTTGATACTGACGCGCGCCCAGGCTGGCGGCGCACCCGCAGCATCCTTGCAGAGCCAGTGTCAGGTCACCCGGTACTGCCCCTGCGCGGTCGACCTGCGACATTCGGTCGCATTGTCGGCACGGCGGGTTCTCAGCAGACTTCGGCGCCCCTGAGCCAGACCGCATACGACATGCACGATCGAACCGCGCGACCGCACACTCTGGCGCTTGCCCTCGGCGCCTTGCTGGCCCCGGCCCTCGCCCATGCCGAGGCTTCAGCCGTCGAGCTGGACCGCGTCGAGGTGCGCGAGGCGCCCGAGCAGCCGCGCGCGCGCCCGGCGCGCTCGTCCTCGCGGCTTGATCTGCCGGTGGCGCAGCAGCCGTTCTCGGCCGATGTCATCGACCAGCAGGCGCTGCGCGCGCGCGGTGACACCCGGTTCATTGATGCGCTGGACATGGCGCCTGGCGTGGTGCCTGCCTACAGCTTCGGTGTCATCAACATCAGCGGGCGCGGCTTCTCGGGCGTGTTCAACTCGCCGACCTTGTTCGACGGCATCCGCTATCCGGGTTGGCAGGTCAGCCCGCGGCTGACGCTCAACTATGCCCAGGTCGAGGTGCTGCGCGGCCCTGCTGCGCTCACCGCCGGCCAAGGCTCGGTGGCCGGCGCCATCAACCTGGTTCCGCGGCGCGCTGATGGTCGCAGTTCTACCGATGTCTTCCTCGGCCTGGGACGCTTCGGCACCACGACCGCGGCGGTCGGCAGCGGTGGCGCACTTGGCAGTGAGGCGCTGGCATGGCGGCTGGATGCAAGCCACCAGCAGTCGGCCGAGCGCGGCAGTTTCGGTTATGCCCGCGATACCAGCTTCGAGTTCCGCCACCTCAACGCCGAGCTGGCGGGACGGCCCACGGACAGCCTGCGCCTGAGCCTGTCCATGGAGCATTTCCGCGACGACGCCGAAGGCTACTTCGGTTCGCCGCTGATCGAAGGTCGAGTCCTGCCGGCGCTGCGCGACGTCAACTACAACGTGGTGGACGACGCGATCGACATGGAGGTGGACTGGCTGCGTGCTCGCGCGGAATGGGAGCCCAGCGATGCCTTCCGAGCATCGTTGGTGCTGTTCGGCAACCGCGAAGACCGTCTGTATCGCAATGCCGAAGTCTATGCGTTCGAACCAGTCACGCGACAGCTGCGCCGTGGCGACTACCTCTTCATCACGCACGACCAGAAGCTGCGCGGCGCCGTCGCCGAAGCCAGCTGGACGCACAGCCTGTTCGGGCTGCCGCATCAGCTTGTGGTGGGAGCTCAGGCCGATCGCAACGATCACGATCGCAGCAGCGACAGCCCGTTCCGCTACAGCGACCGCGTGCCGCTGCAGCCGGAGGCGCGCGGTGTGTTCACCAGCCTTGACGTATTCGGGCCGCGCACCGCCACCGATATCCGCCAGCGCTCGCTGTTCGTGGAAAGCGCGCTGACGCTGTCGCCGCGCTGGCTGCTGGTCAGCGGGCTGCGCCACGACGGCACCGACGTCGAGTCGTTCAACGCCCTGAGCGGGGTCAGCTTTGGTCGCCGCTACAGTGCGCCCACCTATCGACTCGGCGCGGTGTTCGAGGCCAGCCCGCAGACGCGTTGGTACGCGTCCTACGCGACGTCGAGCGAGGCACCGGCCCAGATCACCACGCTTGGCTTGGGCAATGCCGACTTCGACCTCACTGACAGCCAGCAGCTTGAAGTGGGCATCAAGCATGGCGGCCCGATTGCGGACTGGACGCTTGCGCTGTATGACCTGCGGCGCAGCAATCTGCTGAGCCGCGATCCGGACGATCCCAACAGGCTTCTGCAGGTCGGCGAGCAGGGCTCGCGCGGCATCGAAGCCAGCTTCGAGCTGCGGCTGGGTGAGCGCCTGCGCCTGCAGGGCAGCGCTGCGGCGCTGGACGCGCGGTTCCTGCGTTTTGACCAGCTGGTGGCCGGGCAGCTGGTGTCTTTTCGCGGAAACGATCCCGTGGCCGCGCCCGAGCGGGTCGGCACGCTGTGGGCGCACTGGCAGCTGCGAGAGGATTTCGATGTCGCCCTGGGCGCGCGCGGGGTTGGGCGCAGCGCGGCCAATATCGGCAACACGCTGTACGTGCCGGGCTATGGCACCCTCGACGCCTTGCTGCGCTATCGCAGTCGCTTCGGTCAGTTCAGCCTGCGCCTGCGCAATCTGGCCGACCGGACCTATGCCACGCGCCCCTATGGCAGCACCCAGTTCATGCTTGGAGAGCCTCGGTGGTACGAACTCAACTGGCAGCACCGTTTCTAGCGCTTTCGGCAGCGATCGGCCTGTCAACTCAGGCCGCCAGCGCGCCTGCAGCATCCGACCCGATACCGCGCCTGCAGGTTCTGCACTGGCCCACCGAACAGGCCGCGCTGACACCCTCCCTGACCGCCGATCACCGCGCCGGCCGCTTTCTGCTGAGCTGGCAGGAGCGTCTTCCCGCGGGCTGTGCCAGGCTCATGCTGGCCACGATCTCGCTGGATGGCGCAGGCGGCGAATCTCGTGAAGTGGCTCGCGGCTGCGACTGGTTCGTCAACTGGGCCGACCATCCGCGGATGGCGGTGGCCGACAACGGCGACTGGTTGGGCTTCTGGCTGCAGAAGGAAGGCCCGGGCACCTATCACTACGGCATCCGCGTGGTGCGCTCGCAGGACGAGGGCCGCAGCTGGTCAGCGCCGCTGACTCCGCATGATGACGGCACCCTTAGCGAACACGGTTTTGTCTCGCTGGCGGCCGCTGGCGAGGACCGCATGCTGATGATTTGGCTCGACGGCCGCTACACCGCCGGTGGCGGCGACCATGGCCATGATCACAGCGGGCACGAAGGCCCGATGAGCCTGCGCGCGGCGGTGCTGCGTCGCGATGGCAGCATCGAGGCGCCGGCCGAGATCGACGCGCGGGTCTGCTCCTGCTGCCCCACCGCCTTGCTGCGCGAGGCCGATGGCCGCCACCTCGCGGTGTGGCGCGACCGCAGTGAGCACGAGGTGCGCGACATCGCCTTCGGTCGCCGCGATGCGCGCGGCTGGCGCGGGCTTGGCCTCGTGCATGCCGACAACTGGCGAATCGAGGCCTGTCCGGTCAACGGCCCGGCGCTGGCGCTGCAGTCGCGGCGACCGGTGGTGGCCTGGTCGACCATGCCCGACGCACGCTCGATGTCGGTGCAGCTGCGCGCACTGGACGATCGCAGCGCACCGCTGACCCTGGAGGAGGGCCCGGGTGTATTGGGACGGGTTGCGTTGGCGCCTTTTGGCAAGGGTGTGCTGGCCGCCTGGTTGGGCAGTGGTGCTCCGGGCGAATCGGTGCTGCGTCTTGCGCTGCTGGATGCCGAGCTGAAGGAGCGCACGCGCATGGATGTGGTCACCTTGCCGGCGGGTCGGGCGATTGGCATGCCGAGTCTGGCGGCACTTGGAGAGGTGGGAGTGCTGGCCTGGACCGAGCCTGACCCCAAGCAGCCGGGAAAGACGGCCCTGCAAGTGCGGCGGATCGAGGCTGCACGGCCCTGATTTGCTCGCGAGCGTGGCCAAGCCCTGCAGACGGGCGGCTGCATCGCGTAGCGCCTTGCCTGCGGGCCGGATTGAAGTCCGCCCTGATCGAGGGTCGGGTCGCCGCCCGGTACCAGTCCAGACCCTGCGTTCGCTTTCGGCCCCGGCACGCATTCGGGAGTTAGGCGTCTCGTTCAATCAGCGGACGCACCTTCCCGGAGACCACCATGACCCGCGCACGCAACACCCTTCTCGCCCTGCTCGGCGGCCTTTGCGCCGCGCTGCCGGCGTTTGCCGAGGACATTGCCTTCGTCACCGCGCAGGCGCCGATCAACGCGGTGCTGGTGTACGACGTCGAGACCATGACCGAACGCGCACGCATTACCGGCTTTGGCGTGGAGCCCTCGCGCATGGTCGCCAATCCGGATCGTTCGCGCCTGTATCTGGTCAGCCGGGTGCTGGCCTCGGGCGGCCAACCCGCGCAGATGCGCGTGCACGTCCTGAGTGCATCGCGGAGGACGATTCTGCGCACTGCAGTGGTCGGTCAGGCGACAGGGCGCACGCTCGCGATCAGCCCCGACGGCCGCCGGCTCTACGTGTGGAAGCTCACCTCGCCGCCGCAGGCAATCAGCGTCGCCGTGCTGGACTCGGCCACGCTGGCCGAGGTCGGGGAGGTTCCCCTGCCCTGGGCCCTGTGCGGACCGATCGCCAAGGACATCGCCGTCGCCCCCGATGGCCGGATCGTTGCCAGCGGATGTGCCGACGGCCTGCGCGTGATCGATCCGGACACGCTCCTGCCAAGCACGCTGCCGATCGCCACCGATCTGCTTCCGGATCTGATCGGATTCTCGCCCAACGGCCAGGAGATCTACCTGCGCCACACCAGCACCGCCAGCACCCAGCAGCCGCGTCTTGCCGCGGTCCATCTGGTCTCGGGTGTGCGCGCCGAGATCAACTTCGCGCTGCCGCCCGACGGCCCGGCGTTCGCTGGTGCGGTGCCGGTGCGCATGGCGCGCGTGCGGCGGCCGTCGGACCCGACGGGCGATCCGACCATATTCGTTACCTATGCGCCCACCATGGGCGGCGCGCCGCCGATGGCCTCGGCCCGGGCCAGCGAGCTGCTGCCGCCGGACCGACGGTTGACCCGCTTGACTTCGCTCGGTGTGCCGTCGGCGACGATCTTCGGCGCCAGCGAAGACGGCCGGGTCGGCGTGTTTGGCAACCAGCGCATCCTGCGACGCGTGAAGCTCGACACCGTCGGCCCCGAACCGATCGCGACCGATGGTGACTTCATCGAGGTCGCGCCGTCCGGGCAAAGCCCTTTGCAGCTCAGCGACATCATCCTCGCGCGCCCGCTGCTGGAGGACGGATTCGAGCAGTGAGCTCAGCGCGGTGCGTAGGCTGGCGGCAGCATCGGCATGCCGAGCATCGCGGAGGATGCAGCGATGGCGATCCGCCTCCGGCGCCAGCGCGACTGGATTCAGTCGGAGGGAGCCTGCGTGAGACGGCTTTCGGTCGAGCCTGTGCGGCCTTGATCCGGCCGGGTTCGGTGGCAATGCCTCCGCCCGGGGCGTCGCCCGGGCGGAGGCATCGATTCAAGCGCTTATTGCACCCGGAACTGCACGTTGTCCATGTAGACGTAGACATCGAAGCTGGTCTGCGCGCGCCGCAGCACGATCGCGTCCAGGGTGACCTGGCTGGCCGTGATCACGCCGTTGCCGCCGGCCCAGGCGGTCCACTGCGCGGAGTTGTCGAGCATCACCTCGTGGAAGGTCCAGGTGTTGGGCTGCAGGGTGCGCGCCACCGAGATCTCGGTGCCGTCGCTGTCGTCCACCAGGAACTGCACGCTGACCCCGCTGGCGCCGGTGTAGAACCAGGCGCCGAGGCGGCCGCCGGCCTTTTGCAGGCGCACGTTGTTGGCCGGCGTGCCGCCGCCGGACAGCAGGCGCACGAACCAGTCGGCATTGCTGCTGGGGTTGTCGCGCAGGAACAGCTGCAGGCTCCACTGGCCGGCGCGGGCCTCGATGTTGGAGCGCTGGGCGCTGGACACGCTGGAGATGCCGACCGTGCTGCCCGAGAACGTGGGTGCGGTGTTGAAGCGGCCTACCGTGGTCTCAAAACTCTCGAGGATCGTAGCTGCGGCCGGCGGCGGCGGCGGGGGCGGCGGCGTGGTGCCGCTCAGACGCTGCACGAGGGTCGGCAGCCAGGGCAGCAGCAGGCCGGGGCAGGAGTTGCTGGTGTGGCCGGACCACTCCTTGTGGCCGCGGATATAGGTGCGGTTCTTCTGGATGCCATAGCGGTTGACCACCCAGCGGCTGATGTCGGTCAGGGCATCCAGCTGTGAGGTGCGCGGCGAGAAGTTGATGAAGGTTCCGACCACGCTGATGCCGACGTTGTTGGTGTTGTGGTTGCCGACGTGGGCGCCAGTGCGGGCGGGGTCGCGGCCCTGGTAGGTGCGGCCGTCGATGCCCACGCTGTAGTGATAGCCGAAGTCGCACCAGCCCCTGTTGTCGATGTGGTAGGCCTGCATCTGGCGCATCCGCGCCGGCGAGCTGATCGAATCGTTGTTCGGCGTGCCGGTGTGATGGATGGTCAGGTAGCGCGGGCTGTGGGTGCTGCCGCAGGCGCCGGTGGCGCGGGCGCCCCAGGCCGCGCGCGAGACGACGCCCGGTGCCAGCGGCGTCGCCTTGGCCTGGGTCTGCTCGACCTCAAAGGGCAGATCGCGAGCCAGCACGCCCTGCTTGGGCAGGGCTTCGGTCAGCGGCTCGGCGCGCAGGAAGTGCAGTTTGGTTTTGCCGCCCTGCAGGCCGATCCGTGCGGCCGGACGCGGCAGCAGCGCGCGGCCGACATGGGCCTCGCCTTCGCTCCAGGTGATCTCCACCGTGCCGGAATCCAGCAGCCGGCCCTTGCCGTCGAAGGACTCCCACACCAGGCCCTCCGGCTGGGGGCCGTCCAGCAGCAGGGCCACGCCGTACAGCGGGCTGCCGTCGATGGTCTCGACAACGCCGCCATCGGCGAAGAAAGCATCCAGGCCCAGGCCGAGCGCCGACACCTCGTCGCCATCGACATAGAACGGCGTTTCTGCAGCGAGGCCGCTGATCAGCGACTCTTCCTGCAGCCAAGGCAGCTGCCAGCGCTTGAGGTCATCCGGAATCTCCTGCGCGGGCAGGGTCTGGGCGCCGAGCAGGGCGGGTGCGGACAGGGCCAGCGTGATCAGCGCGGCGTGCAGCGAGCGCGCCGCGCGGGCGCGGCGACGTGGGTTTGCAACGGACATGGGTTTGGAGCCTCCCCGGAAGTGGATACGACGGCGTTCTCCAGAACGCCTGCGTGGGCGCCGCGGCCATCGGGCCGGGCGTCGTCTGTCGTCCCTGACGGCTGCCCCCAAGCAGCCTTCCCTGCACCGGCACGGATGGTCCCGGCTGCGGGCGAAGGGTGTCCGGGAACCCGGATCAATGTCAATGACTATTACGTTATCGGTGCGTTTCGGACGTGTGATACCCGGGTGCAAGTACCTGATCGGCTTGAACTGCCGCCGTTCCAACGGGTGAGAAGTTTGCGCCCGGATCGATTGGCCACCTGCGTGCCAGCTGTGGTCCCAGGGTTCGAATGTCGGAATACGCCCCCTGCCGCGGTCGCTGTGCGGGAGCGCAGCGGCGCCGGCGGAGGTCGCTTGCATGTGCCGGCAAGAAAGTGAACGATTGTCAAAAGCCTCGTCCGCGTTTCCGGCGAGGCTGTTTTCCTTCCGCCATCGCCCGGCGCCCTGCAGGCCCTGCTCATGTCGATCCGCTCACTGGCGACCCTCGCGCCCAGTACCCGTCGCACTGCTGCCCGCGCTGCCGTCGCGCTGATGCTTGGCCTGTGCCTGCCCTCGGCGGTACTTGCCCAGGCCACGGCTTGCGACGATCTGTCCGCGCTGCCGATCACCCCGCGGGTGGACTATCTGACCGAGATCCAGCCGATCTGGGAGATCCGCTGCGCCAACTGCCACGTCAACCACAGCGGCTCGCCCTCGGCAGAGCTGGATCTCAACGAGGAGGCGAGCTGGGCGGCGCTCTACGCCATGCCCAGCCTGATCGCGGAGGGCCGGCTGATGGTGCGGCCCGGTGATCCGGGAGCGAGCTTCCTGCTGGAGAAGCTGCGCTGCGAGCAGCCGCAGGCGGGCGAGCGCATGCCGCGCGGACGCCTGCCGATCCCGCTGACGGAGCAGGCGCTGGTGCGCGACTGGATTGCCCAGGGCGCGCGCGAGCAGCCGCCGCTGTTCATCGACGGTTTCGAAGACGAGGCGCCCTGACTGCCTTTTGGGACGTGCGCGTGACGCTGGCTGCGCTAGTGTGGTAGCCCATTCAACCGTCTGGAGGCCCCATGCGTCCTGTCCCTGCGTTGCACCCCCTCGCCCTGGCCCTGCTGGCGGGCTTTGCGTTGAGCGCCTGCGGCCCCTCCGGCGGCCAAGCCAACGCCTCGGCAGAGCCTGCCGCGGCGCCCAGTGAGGCAGGGGCGGAAGCTGCGTCCACCGCAGCGATCGAGACCCGCGAGGTCGCCAGTCAGCTCGGCCCGATCACGGTCAGCACCCTGGCCACGGGGCTTGAAAACCCCTGGGCCGTGGCGCTGCTGCCCGATGGTCGCCTGCTGGTCACCGAGCGCGCGGGCAAGCTGCGCATCGTCGGCACCGACGGCCAGCTGTCCGAACCGCTGGCCGGCCTGCCGCCGATCCTGGCCGAGGGCCAGGGCGGCCTGATGGACGTGGTGGCGGCGCCTGACTTCGCCACCAGTGGGCGCATCTATCTGGGCTACTCGGAGCCCGGCCAGGGCCGCGAGGCCAGCACCGCGGTGGCGCATGCGCGTCTGCTGGACGACCGCATCGAGGATCTCACCGTGGTGTTCAGCCAGACCCCCAAGCTGGAGACCCGCCACCACTTCGGCGTGCGGCTGGTGTTCGACGATGCGGGCTACCTGTTCATCACCCTCGGCGACCGCGGCGTGCGCCCGACCAGCCAGGACCTCGGCAGCCACATGGGCGGCGTGATCCGCATCTTCCCGGACGGCCGCGTGCCCGAGGACAACCCCTTCGTCGGTCGCGACGACGCCCTGCCGGAGTTCTGGAGCTACGGCCACCGCAACCAGCAGGGCGCGGCTCTCAACCCGTGGACGCGCGCCCTGTGGACCCACGAGCACGGCCCGCGCGGCGGCGACGAGATCAACATCCCGCAGCCCGGCAAGAACTACGGCTGGCCGATCGCCACCCACGGCATCAATTACTCGGGCGAGGTCATCCCCGAGGCGCAGGGCACCCACGTCGAAGGCACCGAGCCGCCGCACCACGTCTGGGAAGTCTCGCCCGGCGTCAGCGGCATGGCCTTCTATGACCACGAGCGATTCCAGGCCTGGCAGGGCAGCCTGTTCGTCGGCGCCCTGGCCCAGCGCAACCTGATCCGGCTGAGCCTGGACGGCGATCGCATCACCGGCGAAGAGCGCCTCCTCGGCGAACTCGGCTGGCGCATCCGCGATGTCCGCGTCGGCCATGACGGCGCGGTTTACGTGGTCACCGACGAGATCCCCGGCCGCGTGCTGAAGCTGGAGCTGGCGGGCTGAGGGGGCGCGTCGCCGCTGCTGTGCTGCCTGCCTGGGCGCGCCCATCGAGCGATGGCTCGCTCTACCGCGCGGCGGCCAGCGCTCGACCGACTGCCCCCATCGCCCTGATGGATCCCGAATGCCGAGCGACACACGGTACTGCTGGGCCTGCCTGCGGCCCTGACATTGCCGCGGCGCATCCAGCGCCCGCAAGGCGCTGCTGCAGGCCCTCCCTTACCCCATCGTCCGTCCCATCCCCACCCGAGGTCACGCCATGCCCCATCGTCTGTTGATTCCCGCCCTGCTTGCGGCGCTCATCACCCCTTACGCCCACGCCCACAACCACGGCGGCGCCGCCAAAGCTGCCACGGAAGTTTCCGGGGAGCAGCTCGCGTCAGGACTCGAGGGCGCCATCGCCGGCGACTGGCGCACGCCCGAGAACGTGGCCCGCGATCGCTTCCGCAATCCTGCGGCCACGCTTGCGTTCTTCGGCGTCGATCCGTCGATGACGGTGCTCGAAATCAGCCCCGGCAGCGGCGCGTGGTGGACCGAGATCCTCGGCCCTTGGCTCAAGCAGGGCGGTGGCGCTTACGTCGCTGCCATCACAGACCCGGCCAAGACCACGTCCGAGCGCGCGCGCGACTACTTCACCGGCGACAACGCCAAGTTCCGCGAGCGGCTGGCCGCCGCGCCCGAGCAGTTCAGCGGCGTCAGCCTGATCGAGGTCGACCCGTCCGCCCCGGTCTACGGCGCCCCCGGCTCGGCCGACGCCGTGTTGACCTTCCGCAACCTGCACGGCTGGATTCGCAACGGCCAGGCCGAGGCGCAGATGCAGGCCTTCTTCGAGGTGCTGAAGCCGGGCGGCGTGCTGGGCGTGGAGCAGCACCGCGCGCTGGCCGACGTGCCGCCCGACCAGATCCGTGGCTACGTCAGCGAAGCCCAGGTCATCGCGCTCGCCGAGGCCGCCGGTTTCGTGCTTGAGGAGCGCAGCGAGATCAATGCCAACCCCAAGGACGACCGCGACCATCCCAACGGCGTCTGGTCGCTACCGCCCAACCTGAACGTACCGGAGGGCGAGGACAGGGCGGTCTACGAAGCGATCGGCGAGTCCGACCGCATGACCCTGCGCTTTCGCAAGCCGGCGGGCTGAGGCTGCATCGAGTATCCGGCGGGGGTGGGCCTTGCGCGGTTGGGGAGGCGGACGCGATTGGGGCTATTCGGCGCGGAGAGTGATCGTGTCCAGTGCCCCCGCAGGTGCCACATAGGCCGAGAGGCTGCTGTTGGCCGCAAGGAATTGCACGGGCACCAGCACCTGGCTCCGCATCGCCTGCTCACCGTTTCGTGCGGGGTTGAAGGTCCAGGCCTCCACCGCCTTGGCAGCCGATTGATCCAGCAGCGCGCTGCCAGCGCTTGATTCGATGTCGACGGTCAGCACCTTGCCGTCGGTGTCGATGCCCACGCGCAGCAGGGTCGTGCCTTCCAGCCCTGCGGCCTTGGCGCTGGCGGGGTATTCGGGTGGGCTCAGCCGGGCGTAGCTGGGCGGGGTTTCGACTCGTTCCTGATTGCCGCGCGCGTTGTCCAAGGAGAAGTCCACAGGGACCTGCACCCAGCTTGTGATGGCTTCTCCATCCTTGCGCGTTGCGTTGAACTGCCACTGTCGTGCCGTTTCGAGCGCCGCGGCGTCCAGCAGCGTACTGCCGCTGCTTTGCTCCACTCGTGCTTCCCCGACGCCTCCATCCGGCAAGACCTCGACGGCAAGAACAACTTTGCCTTCCTGGCGTTTGGCCACTGCTTCTGCGGGGTACTTCGGCGGCGGCAGCCGACTATAGGTCGCGTCCAGCTCGTCTCCAGCAGGCGCTTCACTCAGCACCATCGGCTGTGGGCGTGGCAGTTCGACGGCAGCTTCGGCCGCGCGCGGCGCCTGGTGTGCCCAGGCCAGCCCGGCGAAGGCGAGGCCAAGGCCCAGCGACAAGGCGAAGCCAGCGGCGATGCGGTTCAGCGAGGGCAGCGGTCGGGTCAACATGGTGATGCGCTCCTTCAATGGATGCGTGCCAAAGGCGGGACAGCCCAATGGCGCCGCGGGGAAATGCGAGGGATGTTCCAGCAGAGCTTCGCCATAGCTGCGAAGCCCCTGCGGGTGCTCGGCCAGCACGTGTGCATCGCAGGCCAGTTCCTGGTCCAGCCGGAAAGCGCGCTCTGCGATGCGCAGCAGCGGGTTGAACCACTGCCACACGCAAAGCAGGGCGAACAGCAGGTTCCACAGCGTGTCGCCGCGGCGCGCGTGCACGCGCTCATGGGCGATCACCAGCGCCTGCTGGTCCGGCGCATAACGGTGCTCGAAGTCGGCCGGCAGCACGATGCGTGGGCGCAGCCCAATCACGGCAGGCAGGCCCTCCCTGGCCTCGGCCTTCCATAGACCGTCCTGCACGGGCCGGATCCGTCCGAGGCTGCGATTGAACCGGAGCTGGCGTATCGCCAGCAGCCAAAGGGCCGCGCCCGAACCGAGCACCCACAGCAGCCCCAGCAGGATCGGCAGCGCCGACTGCGCAGCGACCGGCTGCACGTTGGGCCCCAGCATCAGGACACCTCCGGTGCCAGCGGCGGGGGCCACGGTCATCACCGCCTGGGTTGCCACGGGCGCCGGCAGTGAAACCGCGAGCAAGGTGGCCGGCAGCAGCCACCACAGCGCATAGGCAGCCCGTGCACCGAACGTGCGGCGCACCGGCAGTCTCAACAGCAGCACCAGTGCGCAGGCAGCGCTGGACGCAAGCACCAGCTCAACACCTTCGCGGAGCAGCAGCTCCAGCAGTTCGTTCGCGCTGCTCATCGCTTCTCCTTGCCCTTCCGGGCCTTGTCGCTGCGCTCCAGCAGGGCGCGCAGGGCAGCGCGGTCTTCCTCGCTCAGCCCCTCATCGGCCTGGAACTGCGCCACCAGCGGCGCCAGTCGCCCACCGAACAGGCGCTGCAGCAGGCTGCTGCTCTGCGCTCGCACCCAATCGTCGCGCTTCAATGCCGGCGCGTAGAGGTAGCGCCGGCCGTCACGCTCAGCGCTGAGCGCGCCTTTCTTCAGCAGTCGATTGAGCAGGGTCTTGATGGTGGGCTCCTGCCAGTCCTGCTGTCCGGCCAAGGCCTCGATCACTTCTTCGGCGGTGCGCGGGCTGTGCGCCCACAGCACCTCCATGACGACGGACTCGGCTTCACTGATCTGCATTGCGTTTACTCATGTAATCGTTGAGATAGACGATTACATGCGTAAGCGAAGCTGTCAACTGGAGTTGAGCCGGCACCGCGGGCGGGGCGCCGGCGTGCGGGGCAGGGCTTGCTTTACCAGACGAGGTCGTCCGGCACCTGGAAGCGCGCGTAGTACGCCTCGTCCGAATCCGGAGCCGGCTCGGTGCCGGGCTCGCCGGCGGCAGCGTTGTCCAGCAGCAGGACGTCTGGCGCCAGCTGGCGCAGCCGCACGGCCGTCTCGCGATCGACCAGCACCACGGACTCCCCCAGCCGGGCCAGCGCCAATGCACCCCGGGCCAGCGCGCCGCGCTGGCGCTCGGCGATGCGCAGGCTGCGTATCAGGCTGCCATCCTGGTAGCGATACTCACCCTCGTCGCCGGCTTCGACCCGATGCGCCTCGATGATCTGGCGCACCCGAGCCTCACGTTCGGCCGCTTCGCGCGCTGCTTTGCGCTCGGCCTCCAGCGCGCGGTCACGCTCGGCCCGCTCGGTGCGCAGGCGCTCGGCGTCGAGTTCCGCCGCCGCCACTGGCGCAGCCTTGCCGGTGCGCGCTTTCTGCTGCTGGCGCGCCACCTGGTCGACCGCGTTCTTCTTGACCAGTCCGGCCTTGAGCAGCTGTTCCTGCAGGGGGTTGCGTGGCATTGCCTGATCTCTCCGATGGGGCAGGCGCAGAACGCGTACGGGAACGCCTGCAATGCGCAAAGAATACCGGTGTCGCCGTGGGTTGGATGGCGACAGCGGCCCCTGCCGCGCCGGAAGCTCAAGTCCTTGAGAGGAGCGCGCGTTGCGCTGGCACGGCATCGCGCAACCAGGAGCCAGCCCTCAGCACAGACGTTTGCCGCAACCAGCTCTTGCGAATCCCCAATCCCGAATCCCGAATCCCGGCCCCAAAAACACCAACGGCCCGCGAATGCAGGCCGTTGGCTCTCAGCATGCCCCACGCAGGGGGCTTACCAGATCGCCACCCGCGCCTCGCCGTCGCGGCGCATCGGGTCGCCGGGCTGGCAGTCGAAGGCGGCGTGGAAGGTCGGCATGTTGGAGGGGGCACCGACCGCGCGGAACTGGCCGGGGGCGTGCGGGCCGGTGGTGATCTGCACCCGCATCGACTGCTCGGTGAACGCGCGGCGCCATACCGTGGCCCAGTTCATGAAGAAGCGCTGGCTCTGGGTGAGGCCCTCGACCATCGGGTCGGCGAAGCCCTCGCCCTGGGCGCGACGCATCGCGTCATAGGCCACCGTCAGCCCGCCGAGGTCGGCGATGTTCTCGCCCAGCGCCAGCGCGCCGTTGACGTTCAGGCCGGGTAGGGCCTCGTAGGCATTGAACTGGCGAACAAGGCGCTGGGTACGGGCATTGAAGCGCTCGCGGTCCTCGTCGGTCCACCAGTTGACGAAGTTGCCCTGGGCGTCGAACTTGCTGCCCTGGTCGTCGTAGCCGTGCAGCATCTCGTGGCCGATCACCGCGCCGATGCCGCCGTAGTTCAGCGCGTCATCGGCGTTGGGATCGAAAAACGGCGGCTGCAGGATCGCCGCCGGGAACACGATCTCGTTGGCCGAGGCGCGGTAGTAGGCGTTCACGGTCTGCGGGCTCATGCCCCACTCGGTGAGATCGACGGGCTTGCCGATCTTGTCGAGGTTGAAGCGGTAGTTGAAGGCGGCCGCGGCCTGAAGGTTGCCGATGAAGCTGCTGCGATCGATCTCAAGGCCCTCCCAGCTGCGCCAGACGTCCGGGTAGCCGATCTTGGGCGTGAAGCTGGCCCACTTCTCCATCGCCTTGGCGCGCGTGTCCTCGCCCATCCACTCCAGATTCATCAGGCGCTCGCGCAGGGCCTCAGAGAGGTTTTCGACCAGGCGCTCCATCTTGGCCTTGGATTCGGGCGGGAAGGCGACGGGTACGTAGAGCTGCCCCAAGGCCTCGCCCATGCTGCCGTTGAGTGCGCCCATCACGCGCTTCCAGCGCTCCTGCTGCTCCTGCTGGCCGCGCAGCATGCGGCTGTAGAGCTCGAAGTTGGCCTCTTCGAAGGCCTTCGGCAGGAAGGGGGCGGCTGAACTCAGGGTGCGAAAGCGCAGCCAGGACTGCCACTGCGCCGCCGGCACCTCGGCCAGCATGGCGTCGAACTCGCGGAAGAAGTCCGGCATGCCCAGCGAGAACATCTCGGGGCGGGCCACGCCGATGCCGTCAAAGAAAGCACCCCAGCTGAAGTTGGGGGTGATGGCGTCGGCCTCGGCCAGGCTGAGCGGGTTGTAGCGGGCGGCGGGGTCGCGCAGGCTCACCCGGTCCAGCATGGCGCCGGCCAGCCGGGTCTCGAAGGCGAGGATGTCGCGGGCCTGCGCTGCGGCGGATTCAGCGTCGGCACCGGCCAGGGTGAGCAGGGTGCTGGCGTAGGTCAGCATGGCCTCGCGCGCGGTGACAAAGTCCGGGCGGTCTTCCAGGTAGTAGCTGCGCTCAGGCAGGGACAGGCCGCCCTGGCCGGCAAAGCCGATCACGAAGTTGGAGTCCTTCAGGTCCGGGCTGGACCAGAAGCCGAACAGCATGCCGCGGCCATTGGCATAGGCCTCGCGCAGGTAGGCGGCCACCGCGACGCTGGAGTCCAGCGCATCGATGCGGGCGAGCTCGGGCTTGATCGGGTCGAGCCCGGCGGCCTCGATGGCGGCCTCATCCATGCCGACGGCGAAGAAGTCGCCGACCTTCTGTTCGATGCTGCCGCGCGGCGCATTGGCCTCGGCGGCGGCGCGGGCGATGGCGTGCTGCATCTCCAGCGAGCGCTGGCGCAGCACCTCGAAGCTGCCCCAGGTGCTCTGGTCGGCAGGGATCGGGTTGGCCGCCAGCCAGCTGGCGTTGGTGTGGCGGTTGAGGTCGGTGCAGGCGGCGACATCCGGGCTGAGGTCGGCGGCGCGGAACTGGATCGGGGCGGTGGTCACCAGCGAGGTATCGATCGCGAGCGGCGCACGCGCGGCCGGGTCGCTTGCTGCGGTTTCGGCGGTGCCGGCCACGGTTGCGGCCGGAGCCTCACCCTGCGGGCTGGAGCAGCCGGCGAGGGCGGTCAGCAGGGCCAGGGACAGCAGGCTGGGCAGGGGGTGTTTCATCGGGATTCCTTTCAATGGGGACGGGCCCGGGCGCGGCGGATGCAACGCCGGCTCGGGCCGCGGGGAAGGGCTGACCGATTCGCCTGCGCTGCGCACAGCGCAAAACCAATGGGCCAAGTGCATCGGACACTAAGCCCCACGCGCATCGGTGGGCAGTGGCGGGAGTCATGGCCGCGGATCGGCTGCGCTTTGCTGAATGCCACCGCCGCAGATGCGCCGCGACCCGCTGTATGCGGTCATCGCCGCATGGTAAACGCGAGTTTCACCCGCCACGAAAGGAGCACCCGATGCGCCGCCACGCCCTCAGCTTCGGTCTGATCGCAGCAGCCTTGCCGGCCTACTACGCCGGGTTCATGTTTCCTTCGGTGTGCCTGATCCTGGCCGGCATTGGCCTTGAGGTCGCGTTCTGGGCGCGCGTGTTGCCCGAAGTGCTCCCCGCCGACGCCTCTGCGGTCGAGCACAGCCCGCGCTGATCCAGACACGCAGTCCAACACCACACGCCCCCGCCAAACCCGGGGGCGTTTTCATTGGTGCGCAGTGCGTGCGGCATCAGGCCTTGCGCGGCACCCAGGCCCACAGCATTCGGCACTCGATCGGCGGCTCGCCGCTTTCGTCGGTGACCCGCACCGGCACCACCAGCTCGCCCTTGGGTTCGGCCTTGATTTGCGCGATCTGATCGGGTTCCAGCCGGGCCTCGGCGCGCATCGCGCCTTGGGTCCGGCGCCGGAATTCGACCTCCATGCGCTTGATCAGCGGCAGCCGGTCGTCCGGCAGGTGCCAGCCCAGGCAGAAGCCGGTAGCGGTTTCCGCCAGCAGGGCCATGGCTGCCGCATGCACGCCGCCGATGTGGTTTTGCACCGGCCGTCGGTTGGCGATGGAGATGCGCACGCCCTCGGCGCCCACGGCTTCGAAGTGCAGGCGTGCCGTGCCCACCAGCGGCACCGCGCGGCCCAGCACGCGATCGCGCAGCCAGGGCCGCAGGAAGGCGGGGGCTGCATCAAGCCGTGCAAGGCTGCGGGCGAGGCGACTGTCGGACATGGGGGCTCTCCGTGGGCGGGAGGGCGGATGGTAGCCGTGGGCGCTGGAGTGAAGTCTCGGACGCGGCTGGACTTCCCCGTCATGCTGCGCTGCAATAGAGATCGATTCCGCCTTACGAGACGACCATGCCCGCCAAACCCCAAAAGCCCGAGAAGATCGTCGACTTGGCCCTGCAGGGCGGGGGCGCGCACGGTGCCCTGACCTGGGGCGTGCTCGACCGGCTGCTGGCCGATCCGCGCATCGGTATCGCCTGCATCAGCGGAACCAGCGCCGGCGCGATGAACGCCGTGGCCATCGCCGATGGCCTCCAGCGAGGAGGCCGCGAGGGCGCGCGCGAGGCGCTGGAGCGCTTCTGGAAGGCGGTCAGCGACGGCGCGCGCTATTCGCCGATCCAGCGCAGCCTGTGGGACAGGCTGGGCGACCGCTGGTCGATGGACGCCAACCCCGCTTACCTGTTTTTCGAGCAGCTGACCCGGCAGTTCTCGCCCTACGAGTTGAATCCCCTCGACATCAACCCGCTGCGCGATCTTGTCGCCCGCGAGATCGATTTCGAGCGCGTCAACCGCTGCAACCAGGTCAAGGTTTTTGTCACCGCCACCAACGTGCGCACCGGCCGTGCGCGCACCTTCAGCCAGCCGGAGCTTTCCGTGGATACGGTGATGGCCTCGGCCTGCCTGCCCTTCATGTTCAAGGCGGTGGAGATCGACGGCGAGGCCTACTGGGATGGCGGCTACATCGGCAACCCGGCGCTGTATCCGCTGGTCGAGGACACCGCCACCCGTGACCTGATCGTGGTCCAGATCAATCCGCTGGTGCGCGAGGAGCTGCCGCGCACGGGGCGCGAAATAATCAACCGCATGAACGAGATCACGTTCAATGCCAGCCTGATCAAGGAGCTGCGTTCGATTGAGCTGCTGCACCGGCTGATCGAGTCGGAAGGGCTTGAGTCCGAGCGCTACCGCGACCTCTTCGTGCATCTGATCCACGCGCATGAAGAGCTGAAGGATCTGGACGCCTCCAGCAAGCTCAACGCTGAGTGGGCCTACCTGCAGCACCTGCGCGAGCGCGGCTGGAGATGGGCCGAGGCGTTTTTAGACAAGCATTACGACGATATCGGCCAGCGCTCCAGCTTCGACCTGCAGTCGCTGTTCTCGGACAGCTTCCGCCCGCCCGAAATCGAGGCCTGCGAAGGCGGGGAGAACGGCTGATGCTCGGCATCCTGGTCATCTTGATCGTGCTGGGCCTGCTGATCGCGCTGGCCTACCGCGGCATCAGCCTGCTGGTGCTGGCGCCGGCGCTGGCCACCGTGGCGGTGCTCGCCACGATGGATGGCCCGCTGCTCGCCAGCTACACGCAGGTGTTCATGGGCGCGGCCGGCGGTTTCATCACCCTGTACTTCCCGGTGTTCCTGCTGGGCGCCATCTTCGGCAAGCTGATGGAGGACTCCGGCAGCGCCGAGGTGCTGGCAGGGGGCATCATCGAGCGCCTGGGCAGCCAGCGCGCCATCCTTGCCGTGGTGCTGAGCTGCGCGGTGATGACCTATGGAGGCGTCAGTCTGTTCGTGGTGGCGTTCGCGGTATTCCCCATCGCCGCCTCGCTGTTCCGTAAGGCCAACCTGCCCAAGCGCCTGATCCCGGCCACCATCGCGCTGGGTGCGTTCACCTTCACCATGACCGCGCTGCCCGGCACGCCGGCCATCCAGAACGCGATCCCAATGCCGTTCTTCGGGACTTCGCCGTTTGCCGCGCCCGGCCTGGGCCTGATCACCGCCGCAGTGATGCTGGGTTTCGGCCTGGCCTGGCTGGGCTGGCGCTCTCGCAAGCTGGTCCACGCGGACTATGGCGAGCACGCCGACGCGGCATTCGCACCGGACCGCGATTTGCGTGAGCGCTCGGCCGGCGAGGGCTTCGACCTGATGGAGCTGACAGTCCTGCAGCCGCCGGTGGCCCGCCCCGGCCTGTTCATCGCCGTGCTGCCGCTGGTGATGGTGATCGCGATCAACCTGCTGTTCACCTTCGTGCTGATCCCGCGCATGGACACCAGCTTCCTGGCGCTGCCGCTGTACGGCGAGACCAGCATCGATCAGGTGCGCGGGATCTGGTCGGTGGTGGCTGCGCTGGTGCTGTCTGTGCTGGTGCTGGTGGCGCTCAACTTCCGCCGCCTCAAGGGCCTCAAGACCTCGCTGGACAGCGGCGCCAATGCCTCGCTGCTGCCGATCTTCAACACCGCCAGCCTGGTCGGTTTCGGCGCGGTGATCGCCTCGCTCGCCGCCTTCCTGCTGATCCGCGACGCGGTCACCGGGCTCGGCGGCGACAACCCGCTGATATCGCTTGCGATTGCGGTCAACATCCTGGCCGGCATGACCGGCTCGGCCTCGGGTGGCATGTCGATCGCCCTGTCCACCCTGGGCGAGACCTACATGCAGATGGCCGCCGCCCAGGGCATCAGCCCCGACCTGCTGCACCGCGTGACCGCGGTGGCTACCGGTGGCCTCGACACCCTTCCGCACAACGGCGCGGTGATCACCCTGCTGGCCATCTGCGGGCTCAGCCATCGCCAGGCCTATGGCGACCTCGCGATGGTGGCGATGGTCGGGCCCTTCGTCTCGCTGATCGTGCTGATCGTGCTGGGGTCGGTGTTCGGGAGCTTTTGATCGCGGGCCAGCGGCGCCCGCTGCAGCGCACTGCGCCCGCAAGCTGCGTCACCCAGGCCCGTGCGGCTCGCTGGCACGCAACGCCGCATCCAGCGCCGCCAGCCGCTGCGGCGTGCCGACATCCTCCCAGCGTCCGCGGTGGTGCAGGCCGGCAATCCGGCCCTGCGCCATGTGGGCGCGCAGCAGCGGGGCCAGCGGGAAGCGGGGCGGCTGGCGGCGGCTGTCGTCGGTGTCACCGATGATGGCCTGCCAGCCCTCAAGCAGGCGGGCGTCGAACAGGCCAATGCCGGCGTAGGTCATGCGCGGCTCGCCTTCGCTCTGCAGGCGCCTGCCGTCGAGATGGAAATCGCCGCGCGGGTGCTGCGGCGGGTTGTCCACCATCAGCAGCTCGGCGAGATCGCCTGCGGCCAGCGCGAAGCGCGCATAGTCGACGTCGCAGAACACGTCGCCGTTGACCAGCAGGAAGCGCGGCGCCTCGATCAGCGGCAGCGCGTTCAGCAGGCCGCCTCCGGTCTCAAGCCGCTCGGCCTCGCGGCTGTAGCGGAGGGTCAGCCCGTAGCGCGCGCCGTCGCCCAGCGCCGGCTCGAAGCATTCGGCCAGGTGCGCGGTATTGATCACCACCCGCCGCACCCCGGCGCGCGCCAGCGCTTCGAGGTGCCATTCGATCAGGCGCTTGCCGCCCACGCGCAGCAGCGGCTTCGGCGTGCTGTCGGTGAGCGGGCGCATGCGTTCGCCGCGGCCGGCAGCAAGGATGAAGGCGGCCTCGATGGCGCTCATGGCGCGGGGGTTTCGCGCGGCTGGGTCAGGTCGTGCGCTTCGGTGAAGCGCAGCAGCTGCGTGCGGAAGTCGGCCAGCTCCGGATAGCGCGAGGCGATATCCAACACGTAGCCGAGCACCCGCGGAAGATCGGCCAGGTAGCCCGGCTTGCCGTCGCGGTAGTGCAGTCGGCAGAAGATGCCAAGCACCTTGATGTGCCGCTGCAGGCCCATCAGGTCGAAGGCGCGGAAGAAGCGCCGCGAGGCATTGGCGATGCGGCCGACGCGCACCAGTTCGCGCCGGAAGTCTTCGGCCCAGCCCTGCACGCGGCCCTCGTCCCAGCGCAGGTAGCAGTCGCGCAGCAGGGAGACCAGGTCATAGGTGAGCGGCCCGCCCAGCGCGTCCTGGAAGTCGATGATGGCGGGGCCGGGCGTGCAGTCGATCAGGTTGCGGCTGTGGTAGTCGCGGTGCACGAACACCTGCGGCTGCGCCATTGCATTGTCCAGCAGCAGGCGGAAGGCCGACTCGATAGGGTCCCAGTCCTCGCATTCCAGTGCGATGCCCAGATGCCGGCGCAGGAACCACTCCGGCATCAGCTCGAGCTCCATCTCGAAGCGTGCCTGCCCGTAGGGTGGCACCGCATCGGCGGGCAGGGTCTGCAGCCGCAGCAGGGCCTCCATCGCGCGGCCGTAGAGGGCATCGGCGCTGTGCGCGGACAGGCGATGCTGGTAGAGCGCATCGCCGAGATGCTCGATCAGCGCGAAGCCCAGTTTGGCGTCGGCGGCGACAACCTTGGGTACGCGCAGGCCGATGCCAGCGATCAGCGCGCCCACGTCCAGCCAGGGCTGCAGCGGCACCAGATCCGGCGGCGAATCCATCAGCAGCAGCCCAGGCGCGCCCTCGATCCGCAGGTAGCGGCGGAAGCTGGCGTCGCTGGCGGCCGGCGCCAGCTTCAGTTCGGTGCGCCCCAGCTGGGTCTGCGCCCAGCCCAGCGCCTGCCGCGCGCGCTGATCATCGGGCACGGCGGCTGCAGCCGGCCGGCTCACGCAGCGACGAGTTCGGCTTCGGCCAGGGCGCGCACGTGGGCGAGGCTGCACTCGCGCAGCGCGGTCAGGCTGTAGCCGCCCTCGAGCGCCGAGACCAGCCGGCCATGTGCATGGCGGTCGGCGATCGCCATCAGCTCCCAGGTCAGCCACGCGTAGTCGGTCGCTTCCAGGTTGAGGCCTGCGAGAGGATCGAGGCGATGGCCGTCGAAGCCGGCCGAGACCAGCACCAGTTCCGGGCGGAAGGCATCCAGCGCCGGCAGTGCGTCGCGCCGGTAGACCTCGCGCAGCTCCTCGCCGCAGGCGCCCTCGGGCAGGGGCAGGTTGAGGATGTTGCCGGCGCCGCGCTCATGCGGCTCGCCGGTGTAGGGATAAAGCGGCGACTGGTGGCTGGACAGGTACATCACCCGTGGATCGTTCCAGAAGATGTCCTGGCTGCCGTTGCCGTGGTGTACGTCGAAATCGACGATGGCCACGCGCTTGACACCATGCTGCACCAGCGCGTGCGCTGCGCCCACGGCCACCGAATTGAACAGGCAGAAGCCCATGGCCTGCGCGCGGGTGGCGTGGTGGCCGGGGGGGCGCACCGCGCAGAAGGCGCGCTTGGCCTCGCCGGCCATCACTGCGTCGATCGCCGCCACTACCGCGCCTGCCGCGTGCCGTGCGGCCTCTGGCGAGTCCGCGTTCATCGCGGTGTCGTCGTCGATGCGGTGCTGCTGTTCGATGGCGACATCGAGGATGCTGGAGACCAGTGCAGGCGTGTGTGCAAGCAGCAGCTGCTCGCGCGTGGCGCGCGGTGCCTCACGCCACTCGATCGGCAGGTCGCGCAGGCCGTCCAGCGCGGCCAGCACCTGGGCCAGCCGCTGCGGCGATTCAGGATGGCCGGCGCCGGCGCTGTGGCGGATGCAGACGGGGTGGGTGAACAGCAGCATCCGCGCGTGTCCTCAGTAGGTCGGGAGCAACATCAGCCTTGGCGGCGCTCGTGATTCCACAGCACCTCGCCGTGGCCCGAGGCCCGCGCCAGCACCCGCGCCATCACGAACAGCAGGTCGGACAGGCGGTTCAGATAGCGGATCGCCTGCGGACGCACCGCGTCGTGATGGCCCAGCGTGACCACCTCGCGCTCGGCGCGACGGCAGACCGTGCGGGCCACGTGGCAGTGTGCGGCCGCGGCGCCGCCACCGGGCAGGATGAAATCCTTCAGCGCCGGCAGGTCGGCATTGAGGCCGTCAAGGATGCGCTCCAGACGCTCGATGTCGGCATCCTGCATGGCGGCATGACCGGGGATGCAGAGCTCGCCGCCCAGATCGAACAGCTGGTGCTGGATCGAGATCAGCGGCTCGCGGATCGCCTCAGGCAGATCCTGTGCGAGCAGCACGCCGATGGTCGAGTTGAGCTCGTCGACCGTGCCGTAGGCGGTGACCCGCGCGGAATCCTTGGCTACGCGGCTGCCGTCGCCCAAGCCGGTGGTGCCGTCATCGCCGGTGCGGGTGTAGATCTTCGAGAGTCGGTTGCCCATGGCTCAGGCCACCGTGCGGGCGGCGCGCAGCGCCGGCACACGCTGCTGCAGCAGGGCGTAACCGCCGAACAGGAGCAGGCTCCACACCGCCGTGCCCAGCAGCTGCGCGCGGAAGAAGGGCAGGGCGGCGGTGTAGCACTCGATGAGGCCGATGCTGCAGGCCGGATGGGTGCCGAGGTCCCTGGCGGTCAGCCACACCGCGAAGTTGGTCGCCGCGAAGAACAGCACCGCGCCGGCCAGCCCGGCCGCGCCCACGCGCAGCACGCTGACGCGGTCGCGCAGCCAGAAGCCCAGCAGCACGCATGCCGCCACGCAGGCGTAGACCACCGGCATCAGGCCGTGGAAGCCGAGGAAGAGGTCGCTCAGGAACAGCGCGCCCAGCGGCACCGCAAACGCGGCCCAGCGGCTGGCGAAGTAGGCGCCACCAAACAGGGCGATGGCCTCCACCGGCGTGAAGTTCCAGGCGTGCGGCAGCAGGCGCGAGGCGGCGGCCGCAAGGATGAAGGCGGCCAGCAGCAGCGGGCGCAGCGGCAGCGAGGGGGTGTTGGCGGGCATCGGGGACTCCGTGGGCGACCACCCGGCCGTGCGGCCGGGTTCAGCGCCCGAGTTTAGCCGAGCCGGACCGGAGCGGGAGAGTGCCGGCCGACTCCACACGTGGGCATCAGCCCGCTGGGCCTAAACTCGTGCGATGCACACAGACGTAAACGCCCAAGCTGTTGACTTCGACGTGGTGATCGCCGGCGGTGGGCTGGTGGGTTCCAGCCTGGCCTGCGCGCTTGATGGCAGCGGCCTGCGGGTGGCGCTCATCGAGGCCAGTGCGCCACGGCAGCAGTCCCCGCCCAGCTTCGACGAGCGCAACCTCGCGCTCAACCGATTCAGCCTGGAGGCGCTGTCCGTGCTCGGCGTGCTGCCGCATCTGGCAAGCGCGCCCGCGCGGATCCGCGGCGTGCACGTGAGCTGCGCCGGCGATTTCGGGCGGGTGCGGTTGCGCTGCGAGGATCACGGCGTCGATGCCTTTGGCGGAGTGGTGGTCGCGCGCGAGTTGGGCGGGGCCCTGCAGGCGCGGCTTGACGCCTGCAGCGGACTCGCGCTGCGGGCGCCGGCGCGGGTGCTGCACGCGCAGCCACAGGCCGAGGCGATGGCGCTCTCGCTGGACGACGGCAGCGCCCTGCGCGCGCGTCTGCTGGTGATCGCCGACGGCAGCGACTCGGCCCTGCGCGAGCAGCTGGGCTTGGGCAGCGAGCACCACGACTATGGCCAGACCCTGTTTGTCAGCGTGGTCGAGGCCGCCCGCGAACACGCCGGCATCGCCTATGAGCGTTTCACCGATGAGGGGCCCGTAGCGATGCTACCGCTGGCCGGGCGGCGCCTTGGCAGCGTGCTGACGATCGCGCGCGAGCGCGCCGACGCCGTGATTGCACTGGCCGACGCGGACTATCTCGAGCTGCTGCAGCAGCGCTTCGGCTGGCGGCTCGGTCGCCTACAGCGGGTCGGCCGGCGCAGCGCGTATCCCATGCGCCTGATCACCGCGCGCCAGCTCGTCGGCCCGCGCTGTGTGGCGCTGGGCAATGCCGCGCAGACGCTGCACCCGATTGGCGCGCAGGGCTTCAATCTCGGCCTGCGGGATGCGCTCACCCTGGCCGGTGCCCTGCGCGCGCCGGGTCTGGCCGACCCCGGCGCCTCCGCCTTGCTGCAGCGGCATGCCGAGCTGCGCGCGCCCGACCGCGCCCGTACCCTGGACTTCAGCGACGGCCTGGCCCGGCTGTTCACCCACCGGGCTGCGCCGGTGCGCTGGCTGCGCGGGCTGGGCCTAGCTGCCTTCGACCACTTCTCCGACCTCGCGCGCCCAATGGTGCGCGGCGCCATGGGCCATGATCTCCACGCCGAGGCCGCCCTGCGCCTGCTGCGGGAGGCCGCATGAGTCGCCCGTCCAGAGGCATCGAGGTCATCGTGGTCGGCGCTGGCATCGTCGGCAGCGCGATCGCACTCGGCTTGGCCCGCCAGGGCCGCCGGGTCGCCTTGGTGGAGGCGCGTCCGCCCGTGGCGTGGGCAGCCGACGCCGCGCCCGACCTCCGCGTGTATGCCATCTCGCCGGGCTCGCAGGCCCTGCTGGAGCACCTTGGGGTGTGGCCGCAGATCGCCGTCAGCCGCGCCCAGCCTTACCAATCGATGCAGGTCTGGGACGCCGGCGGTGGCGGCAGCCTCGGCTTGAACAGCCACGAAGCTGGCCTGCCCGCGCTGGGGCATATCGTCGAGGCCGGCTTGATCCAGTGGCAGCTCTGGCTGGCCCTGCAGCAGTCGGACGTGGCCATGCATGCGCCGGCTCGTGTCGAGGCCTGGGCCGACGACGGTGGCGAGGGCGTGCTGCAGCTCGATACCTGCACCCTGCGCGCGCCGATCGTGATCGCCGCCGATGGCGCGCAGTCACCGCTGCGCGAGCTGGCTGGCATCGCCAGCCGCGGCCACGACTATGGCGCCTCCGGCCTGGTGGCCTACGTGCGCTGCGCGCGGGGCCATGCAGACACTGCCTGGCAGCGCTTCCTGCCGAGCGGCCCGCTGGCCGTGCTGCCCTGCACGCAAGGGCTCGCCTCGATTGTCTGGAGCCTGCCCAGCGCCGAAGCCAAGCGCCTGCGTGAGGCCCCGGTCGAGGTGTTCGAGCGTGAGCTCACCCGTGCTTTCGATGCGCGCCTGGGTGAGATGCGCCTCGCGTCGGAGCGCGCCAGCTTCCCGCTGCGACTGCTGCTGGCAGAGCGCTACCGGCAGGGCCCGCTGCTGCTGGCCGGCGACGCCGCCCATGCAGTGCATCCGCTGGCCGGTCAGGGCGTAAACCTCGGCCTGCAGGACGCCCGCGAACTGCTGGCCGTCGCCGAAGAGGCCGCCGCGCGCGGCCTGCCGCTGCAGCATCCGCCGCTTCTGGAGCGCTACGCGCGCCGCCGCAGCAGCGAGAACCAGCTCGCCGCCTGGAGCTTTGACGGCCTGAACCGCCTGTTCTCCAACGACGCCGTGCTGCCGACCTTGCTGCGCGGCCACGCGCTCGGCCTGGCAGGTGCGCTGGCGCCACTGCGGCGACTGTGGGTGCGGCGCGCGTCGGGGCTCTGAGAGCATGTGAGAACCATCCGCCTGCTGCGCCCGCCGCTGGACGCCCGCAGCGGCGGTGCGCTGCGCCAATCCATCGGTCACTGGCTCGCCAAACGCCCACGAATGCACGCGCCGCACTGTGTCACAAGCGACCGGCCACGCCCGCTGCGGCATCCGCGTTCCTGGCGCGACTCCGAGCCGGTCCTGTTGATGCGATCACGGCGCCTCTGGGCTGCCGTTCATCCGAGCCTGCGCCTGCCATGGCGCGGGATTGCGCCAGGCAGCCACCCATGCAGCGACGTCCTCCGCCGGCATCGGGCGCGCAATGCCGAAGCCTTGCGCTATGCGACACCCGAGTCGCAGCAAGACGGCGCCCTGCTCAATGCTCTCGACGCCCTCGGCCACGACGTCACGCCGAAACGCGCGGGCAAGCCCTATGACGCCCTCCAGGATCGACAGGCTCTCAGGGTCATCGAGAATGTCGCGGACGAAGCTGCGGTCGATCTTGAGTGTCTCCGCTGGCAGGTGCTTGAGGTAGGTCAGGGACGCATAGCCGGTGCCGAAATCATCGATCGCGAAGCGCAGGCCGAGCGCACGGCAGTGCGTCATCAGCTCGGCCACGTGACCGAGGTCCTGCAGCGCGCTGGACTCCAGTATCTCCAGCTGCAGCTGGTTCGGCGCGACGTGGGGGTAGGAGGCCAGTAAATTCGCCATCGTTTCGAGGAATCCGGGGCTCTGAAGCTCGCCCGCGCTGATGTTGATGGCCATTGACAGCGGTAATCCCTGCGCCTGCCAGCGCGCCAGTTGGGCCATCGCGTTCTCTGCGACCCAGCGGCCCAGGTCCAGCGCCAGCGGCTGTCCCTCGAGCGCCGGCAGGAATCCTCCAGGCAGCAGCAGGCGACCGTCCGGATGCTGCCAGCGGATCAAGGCCTCGACCCCCACGACGGTGCCGTCCTGCATGTCGACCTTGGGCTGGTAGTGCAGCACGAATTCCTGCCGCTCTA
Source organism: Aquimonas sp. (assembly GCA_022241605.1). GTDB lineage: Bacteria > Pseudomonadota > Gammaproteobacteria > Xanthomonadales > Xanthomonadaceae > Aquimonas. The sequence goes on from JAKOMQ010000016.1 coordinate 59,810, forward strand.
GCGCTCGCGCCAGATCGGCCAGGGTGGCGTGATGTCCGCGCAGCGCGATGTCGCGTTCGATGTCGAACAGATGAAAACGATTCTTGCCGGACTGCTTGGCCTGGTACATGGCGTGATCCGCCTGCCGCAGCAGCTGGTCGGCATCAATGCCCTGCGCCTGCGGGTAGAACGTCACGCCCAGGCTGGCCGACACCCGAAGGCTGACGCCGCCGTCACGCATTTCCAGCCGGGCCGCCTCGATCAGCCGCGAGAGCGTGGGCAGGCAAGCCTGTGGCGTTGCGAGGTCGTCGAGAACGGCCACGAACTCATCGCCACCCAGCCGGGCCAGCGTGTCGGACTCGCGAAGTGTCTGGCGCATGCGCTGGGCGATGCTGACGAGCACCCGGTCGCCGGCATCGTGCCCGCGCTGGTCATTGACCTCCTTGAAGCCATCGAGGTCCAGATACACGATGGCGATACATCTGCCGCGTCTCGACGCCTGTGCCATCGCCTGCTGCAAACGGTCCGCCAGCAGTACCCGGTTGGGCAACTGTGTCAGCGGGTCGTAGTGAGCGATCCGCTGCAGCTGCAGCTGCTGCCGTTTGAAGTCCGTGATGTCCCGCACGATGCCCTGCACTACGGCCCTGCCGCCGATTTCGGTGCGATTGAGCTGCACTGCGCAGACCAGCTCGCGACCGTCCAGGCGTCGGTACACCCACTCGCCCGACCAGTGTCCCTGCGACAGCGCGATCTCGATGAGCGCACGCGTGCGCGGCGCCGAGGCGCTTCCGTCCGGCTGCAGCGGGGGTGAGAGGTCGGCCGGTGCGAGCGCCAGCAGCTCATCAAGGCTGCTGGCGCCAAACAGCCGCGCCATGGCTGGATTTCCAGCGATGAAGCGCCACTCGGGCGGGGCGACGATCATCAGCGCGTCCGGCGATTGCTCAAACAGTTCCCGATAGCGCTCTTCGCTCTCGCGCAGCGACAGCTCGAGGCGTTTCTGCTCGGTGATATCCAAGGCGATCTCAAGCCGCACATAGCGTCCGTCGTCCCAGGGGATGGCCTGGTCGTGCAGCTGGTACCAGCGATTCAGGACTGGATTGTAGTGCTCCCATATCACCGGCGGCGCCGGTGTGCCGTCGGAATTCAGCAGGCGAGGGTTGGTGCAGAAGCCGCACGGACCATCGGTTCGGCCTTGGATCACTTTCCAGCAGAGTTTGCCCAGCATGTCCTGGCCAAGCAGCCTGCGGCTGAGCTCGTTTACGAAAAGCACTTCGTGGGTCTGCATGTCGGCCACGTACAGACCGGCGTTCGTGCCGTCCAGCACGCGGGTCAGCCGGTCGTGGGCGCGCGCCAGCGCCTCGGTCTGGCGCTGCAGCGAACTCGCGATTGTCCTGCGCTGGCTGAGGTTGCCAAGCAGGGTGGCGAACAGGGTCAGCACATCCACTTCGTCCTGCCCGTAGTGGTGGCATCTGTGCACCCAGTCGAAGCCCACGAAGCCGTCCGCCACGCCGTCAGTCGTCATCGGTGCGGTCAGCAGGCTGCGGATGCCCTGCGACATCATCAGCTCGCGAGTTGCACCCAAGGGCAGCGAGGAGACGTCCGGGATGCCGTAGGGCAGCCCTTTCCGGTGCATCTCCATCAACTCGCTCACCAGCCCCAACGGCAGGCCCTGCAGGCCGTCGATCATCGGCGCCACGTCCGCGCCACAGTGCTCGTGGGTGTTGCTGGTGGTCGATGCCGCAAGATCGTGCTGGAAGATGTAGGCGCGGTCAGCGCCGAGCACAGCGGACATCCGCGCAAGCGCTGCCTGAATCGCACCGTCGAGCTGTTCGGCCGGAAGGTGGATGAAGGACAGCGAGAGCTCGAGAATCAGCGTCCGGTAGGAGCTCTGACGCGACAGCGCTGCATCTGCCCGGTCGCGCAGGACACGCTCGCCGGCGAGCTGCTCGGCCAGGCCGTGGTTGCTGATCGCCAGCGCGCCGGCCCACCGGGCCAACGCGCTGGCCGGGCCTGGCGTCGGTAGCGGGGTCTGGTTGTCCTCCCCCTGCGCTTCCGCCGCGGCCGCCATGGAGGCAAGACCATCAATGACCAGCGACAGCGCACGCCGCGCTCGCTGCGTGCTGTCTCCGGCGCAGGCCGCGTCCGGCACGGGTTGGGCCATGGGGTAGGAGAGCTGCGCCTTCTCAATCTGCGCCAGGAGCCTGTCCAGCGCATCCGCCCGGGCCTGCGTTCCCAGCTCACGCGCAAGCGCGTCGAGCAAATCCGGGAATGCTGCGTGACTGCCGGCCGGGGTTTCCGATTGAGGCTGCATGTTCCGCGGCAGCAGCTGGAACGGCGTGGGGGTTTCCATGTATGCGGCGGTCCGTGCGGGTCTTGCAGATCATCATCACTTGCAAGGCCCATACCTGCGGCCTTGCCCGAGCTGGCAGGATCCGCGGCCTGCCGCCGTCGAGGCGCGTCCTGGAGGGTCGCGGCGCAGCTGTCCCCCCTGGCAAGCCAGACTGAACGCAGGCCCGCATGGCTGTCTGCCGCTATTCCCCCGTTCAGGCCGTATCGACAATCTCTGCGGTGCGTGATCCGAATCACCTGCGCCCGGATCCACAGTCGAAGTTGCCCAGCATGAATCGCGCCGCAGTTTCCGGAAGTGCCCTCCAAGGAGCTTGCCATGTCCCCTTTCTCACGCTTCCTGCGCCTGCTCCCTGGTGCGCTGGTGCTTGCTTTGCTGCTGCCTCTGAGCGCTTCGGCTGACGACAGTTTCGTGGGCCCTTTGCTGGACCGCGAGCCCGACATGGACACCCAAGCCAAGGGCGGTCGCCACGGTGGCGGCTGGCAGGGGCTGTGGGAGCACTGCGCCAACGAGGGCGAGCGTTGCCGCGTTCTCGGCAGCGCGGTGGTGCGCTACGGCGCAGAGGGCCGCTATGCCTATCGTCAGGTCCGCAACGCGACCATTGATTGCGACAACAACCGTTTCGGCGATCCGGCTCCGCGTCGCAGGAAGCACTGCGAGCTGCGTCCCCACGGCGGTGACTTCGGTGGTTCGGGCGGTAACTGGGACGGTGGATCTTCTGGTGGCTGGGACGATGTATATAGCTGGGAGCGCTGCGCGCGCGAGGGCGAGCTGTGCCGCGTGCAGGGGCGATCAGTGGTCCGTTACGGCGCGGATGGGCGATTCACAGAGCGCAGCGTGCGCCGTGGCTCAATCGCCTGCACGAACGGCAACTTCGGCGATCCGGCTCCTGGCCGGCGCAAGTTCTGCGATGTGCGCCCAGAGTTCGGCGGCGTCGGTGGCGACGCTATCGGTGGATTGCCGCCCGGCCAAGGGATGGGTCCGTGGCAGTACTGCGCTCGCGAGGGCGACTACTGTCGGCCACCGGGTCCGGCCTTCGTCCGCTACGGAGTGGATGGTCGGTTCTTCGTGCGCCGGGTTGATGGAGGCGTGATCGCCTGCACCAACGGCACCTTTGGTGACCCCGCTCGGCGCGAGACCAAACGCTGCGATTACCAGCTGCTGGCCGGTGGTGGATTCGGCGGCGATTGGCACCCCTGTGCGAAGGAGGGCAACTACTGCCGTTTCAATGGCATCCAGCTCGTCCGCTATGGTGCGGACGGCCGCTACGTGGTCCGGGAGTTCAGGGATGGGACCGAGTGCAGCAACCGAGCGTTCGGGGAGGATCCAGCCCCGCGTCGCACCAAGACCTGTGAGCTGCAGCATCGCTGAGCCCGCGCCCAAGGCCCGGATCCGCGCATGGGGGCTTGCCGTCCTGAACGGGCGGCAGCCTCCTCTGCCGGTGGCCGATGTAGCCCAGAGCTGCGGCTGCTTGAATCAAGCCTTACGCCGAAGCGCCCTGGGTCGGATCCGATAGTTCGGGTCAGCCCTCGGACTGCGGGGGCTGCTGTCGTGTCGCGTCAGGCTTGCCGATCGCCTGCGTGGCTCGCGGTTCGCGTCCCGGCGTAAGGCTGGCGAGTCGGTCCAGGCGGGCATCCAGCAGGGCGATGCGATAGTGCGAACGCATCATGTCCAGCTCGGACACGAAGGCGCGGCCGTCGCGACGGTCGGAGAAACGCAGCCGAAGCACGATGCGGCCACCCTCGGCCTCGGGTAATCCGTCCAGCACGCGGGCGTCGTTGACGCGGATCTCGATCGAGGGCATCAGCCAGAGGAAGCCAGCCCGATAGTGCACGCTGGAGAGCGCCTCCAGCGGCACACGCAGGCTCTTGGGTGCGGTCTTCACCAGCCCGAACATGGCGTCGCGAGCGGTGAACTGCAGCTCCAGCCCGTCCTCGTCGCTGCGCGCAAGCCCGCGCACCTCGCCCAGGCCGCCATGCGATTCGAAGTGGAAGGACACGGCATCCATGGGCGGGCTCCGGCGGGTGGGTGAGGGAATGGCGGGCTGACAGCCGCAGGCCTGCAATCGTGACAGTCGCGACGCCTATACTGCCAGCCTGTTTGCTTGCGTCGCTTTTTCTGGAGCCTCTCCATGTCCCCCAAATCTATTGCCGCCCTGCTGGGCGCGTTCGTGCTCGTCCTAGCGATCTGGCTGGCGTGGCCGGCTTCGGAGCCGTCGCCCTCCGTGCGCCCGGTCGATGCGGAAGCGCCCGTGAGCATCTCATCGGAGCCGACCGCAGCGACGCCCGATGCCCTGGTTCAAGACCCGCCGGGCACGCCGCCGCCGCTCGGCGCTGAAGCGGCCAGCGTGGCTGAACTGGAAGCCCGCGCCCAGCGCGGTGATCCGCAGGCGATGCTCGCGCTGGCCCGGCTGCTGTCGGACTGTGCCGACTACGAGCCGGTAGCGGCCGAGGCACGTGATGACGCACTGGCTGAGCTGGACGAGCTTGGCGAGGCCTTGATCAAGCGATTCACCGCCCAAGCCAGTCTGGAGGTTGCGTTGCAGGTCGCCGTCGAGGCCGGCAATGCGCTCGAGGCGCGCTGTGGGGGCTTTGAACTGCCGCCCAAGGAAGGGCGAATGCAGCAAGCGCGGCGGTGGGGTGAGCAGGCCGCGTTGGCGGGTAACAGCGCCGCCCAGCTCGAATGGGTCGCCCAGTTTCGCTTGCGCTGGAACGATCCCCGCCAAGTGGTGCGTCACGCCGAACAGGTGCGGGTCGAGCGCATGCGTGCGCGCGCCTACCTGGACAACGGACTGACCCAGCGAGAGCCCTACGCACTGTTCCTGCAGGCATCCGCCCACATCTCGGGCGACCTGGATCGCGTCGACCATGCGCGTGCCTATGCGCAGCTGCGTGCCTGGCGAAAGCTCGGCGCACCCGGAGCGATGCTTCCGCCGCTGATGCTGGCCCAGGCGGAGAGCGGGCTGAAGCAGCTTTTGGAGCCTGAGCAGCTTCGACTGGCGGAGCAGCAGGCCGAGCGGCTGGCCAAGGAGTTCACACGATGAGCCGCCTTGCATGGATCGTGCTGTTGGCGCTCGCGCTGGTGCTTGCCGCGCTGGGGGCACGACAGTGGTCGGATGTGGATCAGCCGCTGGCAAGTCCGAGCCCCGCGGGGAGCGAATCTCCGTCGTCGACCTTGGTGTCGACCGACGGCGATGGAGCAGCGTCCTCGATGAGTGAGCTGGCGCCAGCATCCTCCGTGTCGGAGTTTCAGCAAGACTTGCTGAAGATGCCCGAGGAGGTGCAGCAGGCGCTGCTGAGCCTGCAAGAGCAGTTCGATTCGGGGGACTGGGCGAGTCAGCCCGTGCTGGCCAATCTTGAGCGCTGGCGCCTTGAGGCTGAGCAAGCCCCCAAGGCCGCCGCGTCGCTGGCGCGTGCCCTGAGGCGATGCGCACGCCCGCGCTTCAGCTCCGTCCAGGATGCCCAGCGGGAGTGGCAATCGCAGCTGGCGCGGCTGGCGAGTAGCGACCTGTCGCCCGAGCGCAACGCCGAGTGGCGCGGCCAGGAAGCCCTGCGACTCGCCGCTGGCCTGGCGGACCTCGCGAACTGCGAAGGCTTCACCCGTGAGGAGGCCCGCCGCGAGTACATGCGCTGGCTGGAGCGTGCTGCTCGCGAGCTGCAGCCCTCCGACGAAAGGGCACGTCTGCGCCTGTCGTACATCGAGGCGCCCTTTCTGGACCTCCCACGCTCAGCGGATCGCGTCGGTGCGATCGACGAGGTGATCCGCCGCCGCGACATCGCGCGCGCCTGGCTGCACGAGCTGCGCGAGGACGGCGAACGGCGCGCCTTCGATCTCAGCCACTCTGCCTATGCGGAGTGGGGTGAACTCGAGGCGGTGGACAGCGCGGAGGCACTGGCCTGGAGTTTTGTGCACGAGGTGGCTGGAGCAGTACGCGCCGCAGGCATCGAGCCCAACAGCGAAAGGCTTGCGCGAGCAGCTGAGCGCTGGGAGATCGGGCCCAGCCGCACGCGGCCGGAGGACGCGCCCTACCTCGAAGAAGGCATCCGCCGCGGCCGCGAGCACTACCTGCGCATCTTCGGCGCGCCGCCGGGCTGATCGCTGTCGTTTTACGCTGATACCATCCTGGGTTCCTTCTTCGCAGCTGGTTCCCCATGTCGGTCGCGTGCGCACTGTTCAATCGCAACATAGTCGAGGCCGTGCTGGAAGGCGTGCGCTGGCAGCGCGGCGCGCTGGTGGTGGAGGAGGACGGCCTGCTGCTGGTGGCGGGCGCCGAGGATTTTCCGATCGGCTATGGCAACTGCGCGCTGCGCATGGATCCGGCGCTGCCGGCCGAGGACTGCATCGGGCGCGCTGAAGACTTCTTCGCCGAGCAGGGCCGCGGCTTCAGCCTGTGGGTGCGCGAGGGCTTGGATGCGGACATCGAGTCCGCGCTGGCAGCGCGTGGCTTGAAGCCTCGCGTCCATTCACCGTGGATGTTCCTGTCGGATGCCCCGCCCGTGCCAGAGCTGCCCGCAGGCATCGAACTGCGCTGGGCGGACAGCGTGGCCGACATCGAAGATGCCACCGGGGTGCTGGCCGAGGCCTATGCACCGACCGGTCTGCCGGCCGAGATCACCCGCAGTCTGTTCGCCGCGCCCGAACGCCTGCTGCACCCGGCCCTGCGCGTGCTGCTGCTGCGCGAGCAGGGCCGAGTCCTTGCGACCGCCCAGCTGCTGTGCACGCACGGCATGGGCGGCATCTACTGGGTGGGTACGCGGCCTGATTGCGGTCGTCGCGGCCTGGGCGCGCTGGCCACGGCGCTGCTGGTGCGCGAGGCCTTCGCGCTGGGCCTGCCGCGGGTGGGTCTGCACGCCACGCCAATGGGCCAGCCGGTTTATGCGCGGCTGGGCTTCCGGGTCGACGGTGGGCACCGCTGGTACGTGCTGTGAGCGTGCCTGCCCCCTGATCACGTTGCTCCGCGTCGCCGCGCCAGCATCGCCGCACGCGATTGCGCACGCGCTCGGCTGCGGTCGGCGGTGCTCTCCGCCGGGGCTTCGGCGGCAAGGAAACGCGCCAGCGACTCGACCGTGGTGTAGCGGAACAGGTCGGTCATCTGCAGTGGCCTGTCGAAGCGCTCGCGCAGCTCGCGCAGCAGCTGCACCACCAGCAGCGAGTGCCCGCCGATATCGAAGAAGTTGTCGCGGGTGCCGACCTCCGGCACGCCCAGCGCCTGCGCCCACAGTTCGGCCACCACGCGCTCCGCCTCGGACTGCGGCTGCGCCGAAGACGTGTGGGCGGCGTCCGTGCTGTCAGTGCTCGCAGCCGGCCGCGCCGGTGCCGGCAAGGCCTTGCGGTCGAGTTTGCCGTTGGGCGTGCGCGGCAGCTCGGCGAGGGTGATCAGCCGGCTCGGCCGCATGAACTCCGGCAGCAGCCCGGCCACCTGCAGCAGGCGCTCGGCCAGTGCGGCTTCGTCGAGACCGGGCGCGCGCACGTAGCCAATCAGGCGCTGGTCGCCGGGGCTGTCCTCGCGCAGCAGCACGGCGGCCTCGTGGATGCCGGGCAGCTCGGCCAGGCGCGCTTCTATCTCGCCCAGCTCGACGCGGTAGCCGCGGATCTTGACCTGCTGATCGACCCGGCCAAGGCACTCGAAGCGGCCGTCTTCGCGCAGGCGCCCGAGGTCGCCGGTGCGGTACATGCGCGCGCCCTCGTGCTTGGCCCAGGGATCGGGCAGGAAGCGCTCGGCGCTGAGCTCGGGCTGGCGCCAGTAGCCGGGGGTGACGCCGCCGCCGCCGATCACCAGCTCACCGGCCAAGCCCGGCGGCAACAGCTGCCCGCAGCGGTCCAGCACGTACAGGCGCTGGCCGGCCAGCGCGCGCCCGATTGGCGTGGTGTGCGCGCCGGCGGCGGATTCGACGCGGTCGGCGGCCGACCACACCGTGGTTTCGGTGGGCCCATAGACATTCGTGGTGCGCGCCACGCCCAGCGCGGCGATGCGCTGCGCCAGCGCCGGCGGCAGCGCCTCGCCGCCCAGCAGCAGATGCTGCAGGCGGCCGAGCAGACGGGCGCTGGCCGGATCCTCCACCAGCATCGCCGCCATCGAGGGCGTGCACTGCAGGTGGCTGGGAGATTCACGCTCCAGCAGGGCCGGCAGGCTGTGGTCGGCGCGTGCGCCCAGCGGCGCCAGGCCCTCGGACTCGCTGAGCCGGCGCAGCCGGTCCAGCTGCGGCAGGTGGGCCAGCACGGTCGCGGTGTCGACGCCGAAATCAATCAGGCAGCCGATTTCATCGACGTCGATGTCTGCCACCCGCCGCACCATCTCCAGCGCCTCCTCGGGCGCGCCGAACAGGCCGCTGTCGCCAAAGTAGCGCTGGAAGGCGAACTCCAGCAGGGCGTCCATGTCCTCGCTGCTGGCCTCGTCGAAGAAGGCGTCGAGCGTGCGGCCCTGTGCCTCGGACAGGCGCTTGAAGGTGGGGAAGTGCCAGGCCGCGGCCTTGACCAGGGCCATGGCGCTGCGCAGGTAGGCCTTCATCGGCCCGCGCACGATGGCCTCGACCTGCTCGCGGCTGTCGCCGATGAAGGTGTGCAGCATCAGGGTGACGATGCCGCGCCCCGAATGCCCGGCCTCGGCGCGGGCGCGGCGGTAGGCCGCGATCTTGGTGGCGACCTCGTCGATGTTCTGGCCCAGCAGATGGGTGAGCACGTTGGCGCCCATGCGCCCGGCGTCGGCAAAGGTCTCGGGGTTGCCGGCGGTGGTCACCCACAGCGGCAGCTCCTTCTGCACGGGACGCGGCAGGGTGCGCACTGCCACCTCGCCCTGCGGTCCGGGGAAGCTCACCGTTTCGCCGCGCCACAGGCGCTGCACCTGCTCGGCGGCCTCGAACATCACCTGCTTGGCGCGGGCATGGTTCTCGGGGCGTAGGGCAAAGTCCGGCGCGGCCCAGCCGGGCGCGATCGAGAGCCCGACGCGGCCGTTGGAGAGGTTGTCCACCACCGCCCACTCCTCGGCGATGCGGATCGGGTGGTGCAGCGGCACCACGCAGCTGCCGGCGCGCAGGGCCACGCGCTCGGTGATCGTGGCCAGCGCGGCGCTGGTCACTGCCGGGTTGGGATAGAGCCCGCCGAAGGCGGCGAAGTGACGCTCCGGCGTCCACACCGCGTTGAAGCCGTTGCGGTCTGCAAAGCGGGCGGCATCCAGCAGCAGGCGGTACTTGTCGCCCTGCTCCAGCTCGGCCTCGCTGGCGACGTTCCAGAAGAACAGGCCGAAGCCGATGCCCTCGCTGCCCGCGGCCTGCTGGCGGCGGCGGTCGGCGTAGAGCACCACCCGGTAGCCGCGGGCGAGCGTCCACAGCAGTTCGAGTACGGAAATGTCGAAGGAAATGCTGGTCACCGCCAGCCAGGTGCCGGGCTCGGTGCCCAGCACCTCGTCCATGCCGGCGAAGAAGCGCAGCGCATTTGACTGCGCCACCATCACGCCCTTCGGCCGGCCGGTGCTGCCGGAGGTGTAGATCAGGTAGGCCAGCGGATCGGTGCCCGACGGCCGCGGCGGCGGTTCGGCGCGCGCGCCGTCGAGATCGATCCGCAGCTGGCCGGCGGCGTCCAGCAGGCCGGCGGTGGCAGCTTCGGAGAGCACGCAGCGCAGTTCGGCGTCGGCGGCCATGTAGCGCAGGCGCTCAGTCGGGTAGAGCGGATCCAGCGGCACGTAGGCCGCGCCCAGCCGATGGATGGCGAGCAGCGCGGCAACCAGGATCGGGCTGCGGTGCAGGAGCACGCCGACGCGATCGCCTGCGGCCACCCCGGCGCCGGCCAGGCGCGCGGCAAGATCCGCCACGCGCGCATCCAGCTCGGCATAGCTCAGGCGCTGGCCCTCGAACACCAGCGCCTCGGCCTGCGGGCGCGCGGCCACCTGGGCTTCGAACAGCCCCGCGAGATCATGGCGAGGCGCATACGCGGCCTCGGACAGACCCTCCGGCAGCGGGCTGCCGCAGGCGGCCTGCAGCAGGGCCGCGCGTGTCGCCACGTCGATCAGCGGCAGGCTGGCCAGTGCGGCTTCGGGCGCATTCGCCGCGGCCGCGGCAAGGGCTTCGGCCGCGGCGCAGAGTCGCGCCAGCGCGGCGCTGTCGAAGCGGTCGGCGTCGGCCTCCAGCAGCAGGCTGTCGTCGTCCTGCCAGCGCAGCGCCAAAGGCGCTGTGCAATCGATCACTGCGTGGGCGCCGCGCAGCAGCTGCAGCGGCAGTTCGGCGATCGCCATCAGGCTGCGGCCGTCAGGCTGGCGCGCACGCAGGTCCGAGAGCAGGCCACCGCTGGTGTCGGCGCGATCGAGTTCGTCTTTCAGCTGCGCGCACAGCGTCGACAGCGGCCGCGTCCAATCCGGGCCGAGCGACAGCGGCAGCCGCGGCTCGACCACGCGTTCGGCGGCGGCCGGCGTCAGCGTGCGTGGTGTCAGCCCGAGGCTGAGCGCGTCGATGCCGGCCATCCGGGCCAGCGCCGCCAACAGTGCGGCGCAGCCCTCCAGGCCGCGCAGGAGCAGCGGCTGGCGCAGGCGTGCGCCGCTGGTGCCGGGCGCGCGCGCCCAGGGCGGTGGCCACGGCGTGCACTGGCGCAGCTGGGCCAGCCAGTAGGCCTCGCTGGCCGCGGCGCGGCGCACTGCGGCGTCGAGTTCGGTGACATCAAGCGCCTCCAACCCGGGCAGCCGCTGCCCGGGCTGCAGGTCATCGAGCTCTGTCAGCAACGCGGGCGGCAGATCGCTGCCGCAGGGCAGGGCGAGGCGGGTGATCAGCAGCGCGCCCTCGGCGCAGGCCAGCTGCAGGCCCTCGGCGTCCACGGCCAGCACTTCGCCCGGCGTGGTGCCGGCGTTGCCGGGCAGCGCGCGGGCCTCGCGCACCAGCAGGTCGCGGCCGCGCAGGCGTAGTCGCGGCAACATCAGCGGGTTGGGGTAGGGTCCGTAGTCGAGCGCTGCGACGACCCGCTCCAGCGCTGCGGCTGGCTGCTGGAAGTCGAGCAGCGCGGCGCGCGAGGGGCGCTTGTCGGCCGCATAGAAGCTGCGATCGGACAGCACCTGCTGCAGGGGCTGCAGCTGGCCCGATTCGAGCTGGTCGAGAAGCCGCTCAAAGCTGCGCTTGGCGGACTCGAAGCAATCGGTGTTTAGGCCGACGGCGCTGCTGCCCGGCGGGATCGGGAAATGCTCCTGCATCAGCAGCTCGCCGGCGTCGGCGCGGGCAGCCAGGCGCAGCCAACTCACGCCGTGCTCGCTCTCGCCGTTGAGCAGTGCCCACACCGGCGCATTGAGTCCGGCGTAGCGCGGCAGCGGGCCATCGTGAAAGCCGATGGCGTGTTGTCTGGGCAGGGCGATGGCTTGTGCCGGCAGCATCTGCATCCAGGTCACGGCCAGCAGCAGCTCGCACTCGGGGGCGGCGGCCAGCAGGTCCTCCAGCCGGGCGTAGGAGGGAATGCCGTGATCGGCGGCCCAGGTACGCAAGCGCATCGTGGGGCTCACCAGCGCGACCACCGCATGGCCGCGCGCCCGCAGGCGTTCGCCGCACTCAAGCGCCAGCGATTGCTCGCCCAGCAAAACACAGCGCATTACGGAACGGGTTTCAGGCGGCATGGGGTTCTCGGGCTCAGGTCGGCGGGCGACGCTTGTGGGGACTGCGGCGAAAGTGAGATTCTAATCACACTTTCATCGTTCTTCGACTTGATCAGGGCCTGCGAAGGCGTAGTCAGGTCGCCGCCCAGCGTCAAAAAACCGTCAGAACAGCCGGCCCATGAGCGACCTCGACCCCGATAACCACATCGCCATTGTCGGCCTCGCCTGCGATTTCCCGCAGGCCGCCACGCCCGAGCAGTTCTGGCGCAATCTGGCCGAGGGCCGCTGCGCGCTGGAGGATCTCGACGAGGCCGCGCTGCGCGCCGCCGGCGTCAGCGAGGCCGAGCTGGCCGATCCGGCCTACGTGCGCGCCGGCATCCGCCTGGCCGATTTCGACTGCTTCGACCACGCCTTCTTCGGCCTGTCGCCGCGCGAGGCCGCGGTGATGGATCCGCAGCACCGGCGCTTCCTGCAGTGCGCATGGGCCGCGCTGGAGCGGGCCGGCTACCGGCCGGACGCGCACGACCGCCAGACCGGCGTGTTCGCCGGCTCCGGCATGCACTGGTATCTGCTGCGCAACCTGTTTGGCCACAAGGCGATGCTGGCCGACATGGGCGAGTTCCTGGTGCGGCATCTGTCCAACGACAAGGATTTCCTGTCGACGCGGGTGTCCTACCAGCTCGACCTGCGCGGGCCCAGCCTCAACGTGCAGACCGCCTGCTCGACCTCGCTGGTGGCCATCCACCTGGCCTGCCAGAGCCTGCTGTCGGGCGAGTGCGACATGGCGCTGGCCGGGGGTTCGACCATCGAGGTGCCGCAGGGCCAGGGCTACCTCTACCGCGAGGAAGAGGTGCGCTCGCCGGACGGCCGCTGCCGCGCCTTCGATGCGGACTCCGCCGGCACCGTGTTCGGCAGCGGCTGCGGCATCGTGGTGCTGCGCCGGCTGGGCGATGCCCTGCGCGACGGCGACTGCATCCACGCGGTGATCCGCGGCACCGCCATCAACAACGACGGCGCCGGCAAGGCAGGCTACCTCGCACCCAGCGTCGACGGTCAGGTCGACGCCATGGTTTCGGCGCTGACGATCGCGGGCGTCGAGGCCGACAGCATCGGCTACGTCGAGGCCCACGGCACCGGCACGCGGCTCGGTGACCCGATCGAGCACAGCGCCCTGTGCGCGGCCTTCGAGGGCGCTGCCTCCGGCAGCTGTGGTCTCGCTTCGCTGAAGACAGCGATCGGGCATCTGGACACCGCTGCCGGCGTAGCCGGCGTGATCAAGGCCGCGCTCAGCCTGCAGCATGGCGAGCTCGCGCCCTCACTGTTCTATCGCCAGCCCAACCCTGAGATCGACTTCAGCCGCGGGCCCTTTTTCGTGCCGCAGCGGCGCCAAGCCTGGCCCAAGCCGCAGGGCCCGCGCCGGGCCGCAGTGAACTCGCTGGGCGTGGGTGGCACCAATGCGTTTGCGGTGCTGGAGCAGGCGCCGGCTGAGGCCGCACTCGCTGCGGTTGACGATGTGGAGCTCGCGCTGCCGCTGCTGCTGCCGCTGTCGGCGCGCACGCCCGAGGCGCTGCGCCAGCGCGCCGCAGAGTTGGCCGAGCATCTGCAGCACAGCCGCCTCGCGCTGAGTGATGTGGCCTACACCCTGCGCGAGGGGCGGGTGGCTTTCGAGCAGCGCTGTGGGCTCGCCGCGCGCAGCCGGGCCTCCGCGGTGCGCCAGCTGCAGGCGCTGGCCGGCGATGCCCGAGCTGCGCTGCAGGTGCCGAAGCAGGCGCCGGCGCGGGTGTTTGCCTTCCCCGGCCAGGGCGCGCAAAGCCTCGGCATGGCGCGCGCGCTGTATGCGGCCGATCCGGGCGTGCGCGCGGCGCTGGATGAATGCATCCCGCAGCTGCGTGCGCTCGGCCGTGACGAGGTGGTGGAGCTGCTGCTCGATGCCGCCGATACGCCCGGGAACCGCGAGCGCATCCGCCGCACCGAGATCACCCAACCGCTGCTGTTCTGCGTGGAGTACGCGCTGGCGCGCGGCCTGATGGCGCGTGGAGTCCAGCCAGCGGCGATGGTTGGCCACTCGCTGGGCGAGTACGTGGCGGCAACGCTGGCCGGCGTGTTTGAACTGGGCGCCGCCCTGCGCCTGGTCTGTCGACGCGGTGAGCTGTGCGCCAGCGCGGCGCCGGGCGCGATGCTGGCGGTCAGCGCCGGCATCGAGGCGATCCAGCCGCTGCGTGTGCCGGGCGTCGACATCGCCGGGCTGAATGCGCCCGAGCAAACCGTGGTGGCCGGGCCTCTGGAGGCCATCGAGGCGCAGGCCGCCAGGCTGGCGGAAGCCGGCTTCAGCGCGCGCCGGCTGGAGACCTCCGGCGCCTTCCATTCGGCCCTGCTGGATCCGCTGCTGCCGGCTTTCCGCGAGGCGGTGGAGGCCGCCGCGCCGCGCCGGGTCCAGGGCCTGCGCATCGCCTCCACGCTCACCGGCGGCTGGCTCACCCCTGATGAGGCCGCCAGCGCCGACTACTGGCTGCGCCACCTGCGTCAGCCGGTCGATTTCCTTGCCGCCCAGGGCTGCCTGGACAGTCTGGGCGAGACCCTGCTGATCGAGGTCGGGCCGGGCCAGACTCTGTGCCGGCTGGCGCAGGCGCGCAATCCAGCGGCCCGCGGCGTCACCACCCTCGGACCACGCCCGGGTGAGCCTGACGAACTGGAGCGCTGGTACGGCCTCGCTGCGCAGCTGTGGTGCCACGGCATCGAACTGCCGCCGAGCGCCTGGCAGCAGCCCGAGCGCGGTCGCCGTGTGCCGCTGCCGAGCTATCCCTTCGCGCGGGTGCGGCACTGGATCGAACCTGCAGCGCAGGCGAGGGCGCCGGCGGCGAACACGCTGGGCAGCGGCATGCAGGACTGGCTGCAGGCGCAGGACTGGTGCAGCGCCCCGCTGCCGCGTAGCGCCGAGGCGACGCCCGGCACTGCTCTGATCCTGCTCGATTCGGCGGGCCTGGGCGTAGCGCTGGCGCAGCGCCTGCGCGCTGCCGGCTGGTCGGTGCGCACGTTGACCCGCGCGGCCACGCTGCAGCTGGACGGCGAGGTGCTAGCCCTTGACCCCGACCAGCCCGAGCACTGGCAGGCGCTGGCCGCCGGCGAGGTTCCCGGCCATCTGATCGACCTGTGGGCGCTGGACGCGCTGGATGCGCCGGACTCGGTGCAGCAGGCGCTGTGCTTCGACTGGCCGCTGCGCATGGCCCAAGGCCTGGCCGGCTGGGCCGAGCGCGAGGGCGGCCTGTGCTGGCTGGCGGCGACCGTGCATGCCCACGCCGCAGGCGATCCTGCCCAGATCGAACCCTTCCAGGCTCTGCGCGCGGGGCCGCATCGGACCTGGCCGCAGGAATCGCCGGGCCTGCACTGCCACTGGGTCGATCTCGACCGCGGCGCGCTGGCGCAGGCGGAACGCAGCGCCGGCCTGCTGTTCGACGAGCTGATTGCCGGCACGGATGAAGCCTGCGTGGCCTGGCGCGGGCGCCGTCGCCTGCGTCCGCAGTGGACGCCGCTGGGCCTGCCGGCGCTAGCCCCTGCCGAGGCCCTGCGTGCCGGCGGCCGATACCTGGTTACCGGTGCGTTCGGCGGGGCCGGCCGGGCGCTGGTGGAGCAGCTGGCGCGGCTGCCGCAGGTGCGGCTGCTGCTGGTGGCGCGCAGCGCGCTGCCGGAAGACGCCCGGCACCCGCGCCAACGCTGGATCGAGGCCCTGCGCCGGCTCGGCCCCGAGGTCGAGCTGCGGGTGGCCGATGTCGGCGCCGACGGCGCGCTTGAAGCCGCGCTGGCCGATGTCGATGCGCTCGATGGCGTGTTCCACGCCGCCGGCGTGCTGGAAGACGGTCTGATCGCGCGCAAGTCGCTGGAGTCGGCGCGGCGCGTGTTCGCGCCCAAGCTGGCCGGTGCGCGCGCTGCGGCGGCGGTGGGCGAGCGCTGCGGCGCCGGTTTCGTGCTGTATTTCTCTTCGTTGAGCGCGCAGATGGGCGCCTCCGGCCAGGTCGACTACACCGCTGCCAACGCCTGGCTGGATGCATTTGCCGCGCGCGAGGATGCGCGCAGCGGCGCTACCCGCCATCTGGCCCTGGCCTTCAGCGTCTGGCGCGAGGTCGGCATGGCCGCGCGCCTGGCCGCCGAGCTGGGCCTGGCCCCGGCCGCGCTGGCGGATGCCGTGCCCACAGCGCACCCGCTGCTGCGCCAGCGCCGCGACGAGGCCGGCGGGCGTGTCGTGTTCGGCGGCCTGGTCGATGAGCACAGCGACTGGGTGCTGGACCAGCACCGGCTCATCGATCTGCTGGATGCACAGGGCGACCCGGTGCTGCGGCTGCGCGACTTCGTGCTGAAGCCTGCGCGGGCGCTCGCTGCGGCAGCGCCTAAGCCGCGCCCGCGCAGCGCGGTGTCTGCCAACCGCCTGCTGGAGGTTGGGTATCGCGAGGGCTTCAGTCCGGCCGAGGGGGTGTCCGCGATCTGTACGGCGCTGGGCCATGCCGGCCCCGCGCAGCTGGCGCTGGCCCGGCGCGCGGTGCCGGCGCTGCTGGCAGCCACCCGTGAATCCCCCGAGGCCGCCGCGGCTGAGGCCTCGGACGCGCCCGCGTCTGCGGTGCCGCGTCCGAACGGCGGCACGCCCTACGTTGCACCGCAGGGCGAGCTGCAGCAGCGCCTGGTGGCGCTGTGGGAGGCCCAGCTCGACCTGAGCGGCGTCGGCGTGGAGGACGATTTCTTCGCGCTCGGCGGCCACAGCCTGCTGCTGACCCGGGTGCTGTCCCGGATCAAGCGCGAACAGGGCGTGGTGCTGCCGGTCGAGGCCGCCTTTGAGACCCCCACCATCGCCGCGTGGAGCCAGCTGGCGGCCGTCGCCGCGCCGGCACCCGCCGGCCCTGCGCTCAAGCGCGTTGACCGCAGCCGGTTCCGCGCCGGCGCCGAAGCGTGACGCCACGCCCTCCCGAATGCGACTCCACTGGACTCCCCGCAGCCGCCCATGACCAGTAACGACTCCAGCCGCGACGTTGTTCCCGCGCGCGAGCTCTACCGCTTCCCCACGACCTTCAGCCAGCGCCAGCTCTGGTACGTGCAGGCCACGGCACCTGAGAACACGGCCTATAACATCCCCTTCGCCTTCGGGCTGCGCGGATCGCTGGACTTGGCGGCCCTGCAGCGCGCCCTGGCCACCGTGGTGGCCCGTCACGATGCTCTGCGCACGCACTTCGAGGTGCACGGCGAAGCGGTGCGGCAGGTGGTGGACATGCAGCTGGAGGTGCCGCTTGAGCGCATCGACCTCAGCGCACTCGCGCCGGCAGAGCGCGAGGCTGCGCGGCAGGCCGAGGAGCAGCGGCTGGCGCGCCATGTGTTCGATCTGGCGCAGCCGCCGCTGCTGGTGCTGCGCCTGCTTGCGCTGGGCGAGGCCGAACACGTGCTGCTGGTCTGCGTGCACCACATCGTGATGGATCACCTCTCGGTGCTGCAGTTCGGGCGCGAGCTGGAGGGCCTGTACGCCGACTACCGCGCCGGCCGCCGCCCGGCCGAACCCGCCGAAGGCCTGCACTACCCGGACTACGCGGTGTGGCAGGAAGAGGCTCTCGACGAGGCCGCGATCACCGCGCGCCAATCGATCTGGACCGAGGCTTTGGCCGGCTTTCCGCACCAGCTCGAACTGCCGACCGACCATCCGCGGCCGCCGCTGCAGAGTTTCGAAGGCGGCGAGGCTCAGATCGCCTTCAGCGAGGCGGCCAGCCGCGCCCTGCGCAGCTTCGCCCAGCGCGAGCAGCAAACGCTGTTTACCGTGGTGCTGGCCGCTCTGTCGCTGCTGCTGCGTGGCTACACCGGGCAGGATCGGCTGGTGCTGGGCTGCCCGTTTGCCAACCGTGGCGCGGAAGAGCTCGAACAGGTGATGGGCCTGTTCATGAACCTGCTGCCGGTGGCGGTGGCGGTCGAGCCACAGCAGGGCTTCGCTGAGCTGGTGCGCGGCGTGCGTCGGCAGATGATGCGCGCCCAGGGCGCGCAGGACACCCCCTTCGAGAAGATCGTGCAGGCGCTCGGCGTGCAGCGCGATCCCTCGCGCAATCCGCTGGTGCAGGCCTGGTTTACCTTCCAGGATGCGCCCATGGCACTGGCGCTGGACGGGCTGGAGGTCGACAGCCGGCCGCTGCCCAACGGCGGCGCCAAGCTGGATCTGTCGTTCTGGTTCTGGGACGACGGCGCGCGCATTCGCGGCCTGATCGAGTACGACCGTGCGCTGTTCGAGCGCGAAACCGTCGAGCGTCTGGGTCAGCGCCTTGAGGCCCTGCTGCTGCGTGCGGTGGAAGCCCCGCAGGCGCCGGTGTCAGGCCTGAGCCTGGTCGCCCCGGAGGAGCAGGCGGCGCTGGAGTCGGCATGCCGGGCCGGCGCGCCGGTGCAAGACTGGCGAAGCCCACACGGGCCGTTCTACGCCCGGCTGGCGCAGGGCGACTGGCCGGCGCTGGAAGCCGCCGACGGCGAATGGAGCGCTGCGCGCCTGGCTGCGCGCGCCGATGCCATCGCTGAAGCGCTGCAGGCGGCCGGGGTGCGGCCCGGCGACGTGATCGGCGTCTGCATGGAGCGGCGCGGCGATCTGCTGGGCAGCGTGCTCGGCGTGCTGCGCGTCGGTGCCGCCTATCTGCCGCTGGATCCGGAGCTGCCGTCCGAGCGTATCGCCTACATGCTGGAGGACTCCGGCGCCGGCCTGAGTCTGGTCGACGCCGCCAGCGCCGCACGCGTGCAGGGCCGCCGTCTCGACGTCGCGGCCCTGCCGGCAGCGCCCACGGCGAGTTTCGTGCCGGTACCCGAGAACCCGGCGGCGCTGGCTTACCTGATCTACACCTCGGGCAGCACCGGCCGGCCCAAGGGCGTGCGCCTGCCGTGCGCTGCGGTCGGCAATTTCCTCGCCTCGATGGCCGAGCGGCCCGGCCTTGCGGCCGATCAGCGTCTGCTGGCGCTGACCACCTATGCCTTCGATATCGCCGTGCTGGAGCTGTTCCTGCCGCTGGCGGTGGGTGGCACCGTGGTGCTGGGTGAGCGCAGCCTGCTGGAGTCGCCGGAGGCACTGGCCTCGGCGCTGGTCGATCAGCGCATCGACCTGCTGCAGGCGACGCCCTCGACCTGGCGCCTGCTGCGCGCCCATGACTGGCCGGGGCTGACGCGACTCATGGCCCTGACCGGAGGCGAAGCGCTCAGCCCCGAGCTGGCGGCCTGGCTGCAGCCACGGGTCGCTGCGCTGTGGAACATGTACGGACCCACCGAGACCACGGTCTGGTCCAGCCTGCAGCAGATCACTGCGGCGGACACGGCGCTGTGTCCGATCGGGCTCCCGCTGGCGCGCACCGGCCTGCACGTGGTCGACGCCTGCGGCAATCCGCTTCCTGCCGGCCTGCCCGGCGAGCTGTGGATCACCGGCGCCGGCTTGGCCGAGGGCTACCACCAGCGGCCCGAGCTCGACGCCGATCGCTTCGTCGAGCTCGCCGCCACCGGCGAGCGCGCCTACCGCACCGGCGATATCGCCCTGCGCATGGCCGATGGCCGCCTGCGTCATCTGGGCCGCCGCGACCACCAGGTCAAGATCCGCGGCTACCGCATCGAGCTGGGCGAAATCGAAACCGTGCTTGCGGCGCTGCCCGGCGTCGCAGCGGCTGCGGTCGGCGACTGGCGGCTCAGTGACGCGGACCACCGTCTGCTGGCCTGGGTGGTGCCCGCCGAGGGCGCGCCGCTGGAGGCCGTGGCCCTGCGCGCCGGCCTGTCCGAGCGTCTGCCTGCCTACATGCTGCCGCAGCATTTCCTGATGCTGGAGGCCCTGCCACTGCTGCCGAACGGCAAGCTGGACCGCAAGGCCTTGCCCTGGCCCAGCCAGCAGGCTGCCGAGCCGCGCGCGTCGGCGCCGGCGCCTGGGCTCGGCCACGAGCAGCAGCTGGTGCTGGCGCTGGCGCGCGAGCTGCTGGGCAGCGAGGGCGTCGCCATCGAGGACAATTTCTTCGAGGCCGGCGGTCATTCGCTGCTGGCGCTCAGCCTTGCGGCCCGCCTGGAGAAGGCCAGCGGCGTGCGCCTGTCCCTGCTGGTGATTGCCCACAGCTCGCTGTCGGCGGTGGCCGAACTGGTCGCCGCCGGCGGCGAGGCGGAGCCTGCGCGCGAAGCCGGCGGCGGCCTGCGCGCGCGCATGTCGCGCTGGCTGCGGGGGCGTTGAGGCTATTCTCGCCGCTTACCGACTCGGTGGTGGAGGTACGCATGGAGACCGTTCTGTCCTGGCTGCGCCAGCTGCGCCAATGGATGGAGTACCCCCTGGTCAGCCTGGGAGAGTCTCAGGTCACGGTCTGGAGCCTTGCCTACCTGCTCATCCTGATCGTTGTGCTGGTGTGGCTGTCGCGTCGGGTGCAGCGATGGCTGACGGCAGGCCCGCTGTTCCGGTCGCGGCTGGACGAGGGCGCGCGCCACGCGGTCGGTGCGATCGCGCGCTATCTGATTCTGGCGATCGGCCTGCTGGTGATCGTGCAGACCGCAGGCATCGATCTGACCACGCTGAACGTCTTCGCGGGCGCGATCGGCATCGGCGTGGGCTTCGGGCTTCAGAACGTCGTCAGCAATTTCATTTCTGGCCTGATCATCATGTTCGAGCGCCCGATCAAGGTCGGTGATCGCATCGTGGTCGGCAACACCGAGGGCAATGTGGTCGAGATCGGTGCGCGCGGCACCACCGTGCTCGACAACGACAACATCGCGGTCATCGTCCCCAACTCGATGTTCATCACCGAGGAGGTGGTGAACTGGAAGTACAACGATGGTCTGGTGCGCTTCAAGATCGCGCTGAGCGTGGCCTACGGCTCCGACGTCAGACGCGTCGAGCAGGTGCTGCTTGAGGTGGCGGCGGAGGACTCCGACGTGCTCGATCAGCCAGCGCCAGCAGTGCGTTTCATCGCCTTTGGCGACGACGGGCTGCAGTTTGAACTGCGCGCCTGGTCGGGCACGCTGGTGGACCGCAAGGGCAAGCTCACCAGCCAGCTCAACTTCCGCATCTACGAGCGCTTCCAGGAGGAGGGCATCCAGTTTCCCTTCCCGCAGCGTGACCTGCATCTCCGCTCCGGCGTGCTGCGCGTGCAGCAGGTGCAGGCGGACGCCAAGGAGTAAACCTCGCAGTTGCAGCCGCCCGGCAGGTTCCCGGGCAGCCGCTGCTGTCGTCGCGCGCGCTGCGCTGCGGCTCAGGCGCTCACCCAGTGCGCCGGAGCAGGGTGCCGGCGCGATAGCGGCGGTCCAGCCAAACGCCTGCGACGGTGACGGCGACGACCGGCAGCACCCAGGCCAACAGGCCGAACTGGGGCGGCAGCGCCCCGCCGCCGGCCGCACGCACCACGCTGTTCAGGCCGATCGACAGAAACGCCACGTGGGTCGCTGCAGCGCAGCCGAGCATCGCCGAGAAGTGTTCGCGCAGCCACCAGGGGCCCGCTTCGAGGCCGCCGCGGTAGCGTCGCAGCATGCCGGCGCCCAGCAGCAGACCGACCAGCGAGAAGCCGATCAGCAGGGTCAATCCGCGCTGCAGGCCGAGCGCCAGCACAACGCCACCGCAGGCGAGGTTGAGCAGGGCCACGCCAACGTAGGCTCGATTCAGAAAGCGCTCCGGCGAGCGCTTGAGCCGCACCGCACGCAGGCCCAGCCACATCGAGCTGGCGGTGATCACGCCCAGATAGGCCAGAAACGTCCCGGTGCCAGTCTGTCCGCGCACGAAGAAGTTGAGGCTCATCGGCACCGCAGTGAGCACGATCGCGAGCATCGCCAGCAGGTAGGCGCGCCCGGCCAGTACGTGCGGGCGAGCGCCCTTGCGGGCGAAGGCGGCGACCCAGAAGCTCAGCAGGGCCAGCACGCCGGCCAGGCCGTGCAGCGAGACGAGCAGGGGGTAGAGGCTGTCCATGGGGCTCTCCTGAGGCTGCGGGATGGCGGCGGCAGCAGGGCCGCCGAGGTGCAGCCAGTCTGGGCAGAGGCCGCCGAACGCGGCAGGGGACTGCGGTCATGCGTGGGGGGTGAGAAAAGTCACCACCTGCGCCCTCGAGGTTCACCTCGCCGCGCATGGCTGCCATCCTGCGCGGCATGCAACCGCACCCGAACGCCGCGCCCTCCGCCGTCCGCCCCCGCGAGGGCATGGGCTCCCTGCCGCTGACGGTGGCCGCCGTGGTCACCTGGGCCGCAGTGACGCTGACCAGCCTGCGCTTCGATCGATTGGCGGAAGGCGAGGCCCGCCATTGGGTCGGCGTGCTCGCGCTGCTCGGCATGCTGGGCCTGTTCCTGCTGCGCAGCGCGCGCGAGCCCGAGCCCGGCAGCCGCGCCGCGGTGCTGAACGTCCTGATGCAGGGCGCGCTGGTGCTGGCGGCGGAGTTCCTGCTGCGCAGCGGCATGGTGACCGTGCTGCTGATCATCGTGGCCGCGCAGCTGGTGCTGCTGATGCCGATGCGCTGGGTGGTGCTGGCGCTGCTGGTGCTGAACGCCGGCGTGTGGTGGCGCTGGAGCCAGCACATGGCGCCGCTCGAGGCCCTGCTGGGTCTGGTGCCGCTGCTCGGTTTCCAGGCCTTTGCGGGGCTGACCGGCCACTATGCCGGCAGCAGCGAGCGTGCGCGCGAGCACCTGGCCCAGGTCAACGCCGAGCTGCTGGCCACCCAGCGCCTGCTGGAGGAGAGCGCGCGCAGCGGCGAGCGGCTCAAGCTCTCGCGCGAGCTGCACGACGTGGCAGGGCACAAGCTCACCGCACTCAAGCTGCAGCTGTCGCGGCTGGCGCGCGATCCGACCTTCGGGGCGCAGCCGGCGGTGGGTGAATCGCTGCAGCTCGTGGATGAACTGCTGGGCGACATCCGCGGCGTGGTCGGCGCGCTGCGCGCCCATGACGGGCTGGAGCTGGAGCAGGCCCTGCACGCGCTGGCGCGGCCGCTGCCTGGCACCCGCATCGAGGTGCGGATCGAGCCCGGCCTGCGGGTGGAGTCGGTGGCCGCCGCCGAAGCCCTGCTGCGCTGCGCCCAGGAGGCGATCACCAATGCACTGCGCCACGGCCGCGCGGCGCGGATCGAGGTCTCGCTGCGCCGGGAGGGCGCGGGCCTGCTGCTGCAGGTCGACAACGACGGTGAGACGCCGCGACGCATCGACGAAGGCCATGGCCTGGGCGGCATGCGCGAACGCCTGGCGGCACTGGGTGGTCAGCTCCAGATCGAGATGCGCGCGCCGCGCGGCCTGCGTCTGCAGGCGCGCCTGCCCGGAGCGCAGGCATGAGCGGCAGCTTGCCCACCGCGGTCCCCGCGCGCCGCATCCGGCTGGCCCTCTGCGACGACCAGGCCCTGGTGCTGCGTGGGCTGTCGGCGCTGCTGATCGATCTCGGCTTTGAAATCGCGCTGGAGGCCGCTGACGCCGAGCGCCTGCTGGCCGCGCTGCCGCAGCGTCCCGTGGACGTGGTGGTCAGCGATATCCGGATGCCGGGCCTCGGCGGCATCGGCTTGATCCAGCAGCTGCGCGCGCGCGGCGATGCCACGCCCGTGCTGCTGCTGACCACCTTCGACGACAGTGAGCTGCTGCTGCAGGCGGTGGAGGCGGGCGCCCAGGGCTTTCTGCTGAAAGACGCCTCGCCCGAGGAGCTGCGCGCCGCGCTGGAGCGGCTGGCGGCGGGCGAAACCCTGCTGCAGCCGGTCAGCCTGGGGCCGGTGCGCGCCGGCTGGTCGACGCCGGACTCGACCCTTGATGGGCCGCGCCTGACCGAGCGCGAACAGAGCGTTCTGCGGCTGGTGGCCGGCGGCTACAGCAACAAGGAGATCGCCCGCGTGCTGCACCTCTCCGAGGGCACGGTCAAGAACTACATGACCGACATCCTGCAGAAGCTCGACTGCCGCGATCGCACCCATGCGGTGCTCAAGGCCATAGGCAAGCGGTTGCTCTGACGGGTTCGGGATAGACTTCCGGCTGGCGGCGATTCGCCGATCCCTCCGATCCGAGGCTCCATGGACCCGCAGCAGGTTGACCGATTCGTAGGCGAGCTCTGGGACGACGAGATCGTCGGCCAGCTGGTCGAGTACATCCGCATCCCCAACAAGTCGCCGATGTTCGACGCCGACTGGGCGAAGCATGGCTACATGGACGACGCCGTTGCGCTGATGGAGCGTTGGGCGCGCGCGCAGCCGGTGCGTGGGATGCAGGTGGAGGTGGTGCGGCTGGCCGGGCGCACGCCGCTGATCCTGATCGAAATCGCGGGCACCGACCCCGCCGACGCCGACACCGTGCTGCTCTACGGCCACCTCGACAAGCAGCCCGAGATGACCGGCTGGGCCGACGACCTCGGCCCCTGGAAGCCGGTGATCAAGGGCGACCGCCTGTACGGCCGCGGCGGCGCTGACGATGGCTATGCCCTGTACGGCTCCCTGGCCGCGGTGATGGCGCTGCAGGCCCAGGGCCGCCCGCACTCCCGCTGCGTGGTGCTGATCGAGGCCTGCGAGGAGAGCGGCAGCTACGACCTGCCGCACTACGTCGACCACCTCGCCGCGCGCATTGGCAAACCCTCGCTGGTGGTGTGCCTGGATTCCGGCTGCGGCAACTACGAGCAGCTCTGGTGCACCACCTCGCTGCGCGGTCTTGCGGGCGGCAATCTCAAGGTCAGCGTGCTGGAGGAGGGCGTGCACTCGGGCGATGCCTCCGGCGTGGTGCCGTCCAGCTTCCGCGTTCTGCGCCAGCTGCTGTCGCGTCTGGAGGACGAGGCCACGGGCCGGATCCTGCCGGCCGGCCTGCACGTGGAGATCCCGGCCGAGCGCCTGCAGCAGGCGCACCAGGCCAGCGCCGTGCTGGGCCGCGAGGTCTGGGCCAAGTTCCCTTTCCTGCCGGGCATGTCGCCCGTGCATGCGGAGCTGCACGAGCTGGTGCTCAATCGCACCTGGCGGCCGGCGCTGTCGGTGACCGGCGTCGACGGCATCCCGCCGCTGTCCAGCGCAGGCAACGTGCTGCGCCCGCATACCGCCGTCAAGCTGTCGCTGCGGCTGCCGCCTACGCTGGACGGCGAGCGCGCCGGCGAGGTGCTCAAGCGCCTGCTGCTGGACAAGCCGCCCTATGGCGCCCGCGTTGAGTTCGAGCTGGAAAAGAGCAGCAGCGGCTGGAATGCGCCGAGCCAGTCACCCTGGCTCAACGAGGCCATCGGCCAGGCCTCGCTGGCGGCGTTCGGCCAGCCCGCGGTCTACATGGGAGAGGGCGGCACCATTCCCTTCATGGGCATGCTGGGCGAGAAGTTCCCCGGCGCACAGTTCATGATCACCGGCGTGCTCGGGCCGCAGTCGAATGCGCACGGTCCGAACGAATTCCTGCACATTCCCACCGGCAAGCGCGTCACCGCCGCCGTGGCCCATGTGCTGGCAGCACATCACGCAGCCAGCCAGCGCGGCGAGACCACCGGCGTCGCCGTCGCCGCTGGCGCCGCCCATTTTGGCGACCACGGCTGCTGTTGAACCCCACACCCTCGTTACAGGAGACACCGCATGACAATTCTTTGGACTCTGCTGATCGGCTTTTTTGTGGGTTTGATTGCCCGCTTCCTCAAGCCCGGACGGCAGAAGATGGGCATCATCCTGACCACGGTGCTGGGCGTTGTCGGCGCCTTCGTCGGCACCTTCATCGGCCAGACGCTCGGGCTCTACCAGTCCGGCGAAGCCGCTGGCTTCCTCATGTCGGTCATCGGCGCGATCATCGTACTGGCCATCTACAGCCTGCTGAGCAAGCGCACATGAGCCGGCTGCTGATTCCCGCGCTCGCCCTCGTTCTGCTGGCCGCCTGCGGCGGCCGCGAAGAAGCACCCCCCGCGTCGGCCGATCAGACCCCGGCCGTTGTCGCTGCCGATGCCGCCGAGGAAATCGACATGGCCAAGGCCGAGCCTGCCGAAGCGCCCGCCGCCCCGCTCGCGGCCGGCGAGTCGTGGACCCTGGTCGGCAGCGGCCTGCCGGAGCTGGTGCCGGTGCTGGCCGAGGGCAACATCTTCATCGAGGTGCAGGAGAGCCGCGTGGTCGGCTACGCCGGCTGCAACCGCTTCAGCGCGTCGATGCAGCAGCCCGCGCCCGGCGTGCTCAAGATCGATGCGCCGATGGCCAGCAAGCGCGCCTGCCTGAGCGAGGAGCGCAACGCGGCCGAGCAGGCCCTGCTGTTCGCGCTGCCGCAGATCAGCCGCCAGCGCATGGTGGAGGGGCGCCTGCGTCTGCAGAGCGCGGATGGCCTGTGGCTGGAGTTCGCCGCCGGTCGCCCGGAGTCGGCGGATTCGGAGAGCTGATCCCCGCATGGCGCGCAGGATCCAGCAGCGGCGTTCCCGCATCCACGGCAACGGCGTGTTCGCCGTCGCCGACATCCCGGCCGGCACCCGCCTCGTCGAATACCGTGGCCTGCGGCGTCTGCACGCGGACGCCGACGCGCTCTATGGCGACGATCTGGAAACAGGCCACACCTTTCTGTTCACGCTCAACGACGAGTACCTGATCGACGCCAACGAGGGCGGCAACGTCGCGCGCTGGATCAACCACAGCTGCGCGCCCAACTGCCAGGCCGTGCTGGAGGAAGCAGACGGCACCGACCGCAGCGCAGACCGCGTCTTCATCGAAGCCCTGCGCGACATCGTTGCCGGCGAGGAACTCGCCTACAACTACGGCATCCGCCTCTCGGTGCCGCACACCGCGCTGCTCAAGCGCCAGTGGGCCTGCCGCTGTGGCGCGGAGAAGTGCTCGGGGACGATGCTGCAGCCGAAGCGCTGAGGCCGCTAACGCGGGAGGCTGCTGCATGCGGTGGCGTGTAGCGGCCTCATGGCTGAAGCCATCTGCGCGCTTCAAGCGCGCGGCTGCGCCCGCTGCAGCAGGTCGACTGCCGGTGGGAGTCGCTCAGCAACCTGCAGCGGCTGCCGGCTCAGCTTGGGCGCAAGCCCACGGCATCCAAGCATTTGCCTGGCGGTGCGCTTGGAGCCTGTGAAAGAACCATCCGCCTGTTGCGGCCGCCGCTGGACGCCCGTGGCGGCAGCGCGCTACGCGAATCCTGCGGTCATTGGGTTCACCAAACTGCCTTGTATTCACGTGCCGCGCTTTGCCACAAACGCCCAGCGACGCCCTCGCGACGGCGTCTGGATTTTTTCACACGCTCGGAGCCCTCGCCGCTCATCGAGGTTTCGGCGGCATGCCCATCTGCGCGTGTACATCCGCTGTCCCCAGCGCAATCGATCCGCGGTGGCTGTGGCGACAGGGAGCGCCCCAGTGTAGTGATTCGCACTTGAGCGAACGTATCCGAGGCGTCTTTGCGCGGCTGTCAGCGTTCCTCCTCCTCGCCATAGCGCTGCCATGACTCCTCGTGGCGCCTTGCCAGCCACACAAATCCGCTCGCAGCGACTGTCCGCCAAGTACGCATCACTCCACCAGACGTGATAGTCAACGCCACCACACAGGCCGCATGGGAAGCGGCTTGACCGCGCCAAGCCGAGCGTTTCGTTTACGGCATGCCAGGCGCCAAGGCGCCGCTGGCGAGGCTGCCCATCAAGCTGCTGCGGGCGTCCATGGCTTGTCCGCCTGGCACGCTCGGGCGCAAAGCGATCATCAGCAGCACCGAGCCCGGCATCTGGCAGAACGAATGGCAGCCATCTCTCGGACCAGTGGTCTCAAGGGGCGGGGCCTGAAGGTTTTGCCTCGCGAAGGGGCAGCCGTCGGGAGCGCGAAGGCGAGCGGCCGCGGACACCTTGGCTGCACCCAGCAAACTGGAATTCACCTCAACCCCAGTGCCTGCGGGGGCTCTGCCTCGAACCGGTCCAAGCCGTTCCATGCGAAGGACTGCAGCCGGCAGGTCCGGATGCCGGCTTCGCGCGCGTACTCGATGACATTCACCGAGTTGGGGGCGCCCGGCCGCACCCGGGTTGAAACCGCAGTGCCGGCATTGACGGCCCAAGCCTGCCCATCCGGCGGCAGCGCCGCGGCGAAGGGCCAGTGGATATGTCCGGCCAGGAACAGATCGGCTCCGGCTTCCACCCAGCGCTGCAGTGCAGCTTCGGCGCCGTGGCAGCGGTTGTGCAGATCCTGCGGGCGCGCCGCCCACAGCGGCTGATGCGTAACCACGATCTTCAGCGCCTCGCGCGGCTGCTCACCCAGCACCTTGGCCACCGAATCGATTTGCCGGGGCGAAATCTCGCCGTCGATGTGACGCCGCCGCCGCGTGCTCTTGACCCCGATCACGCGGAGCGAGGGCAGCAGCAGACGTGGCTCCAGATCCACTACGCCCAGCCCCTGGCGGTAGCGCCGATACGGCGTAAACAGGCGCTGCCAGAACGCGAACAGCGGCACATCATGATTGCCTGCCAGCACCAGTCGCGGTGAAGGCGGCAGCGCATCCAGAAACACCCGCGCCCGGCGGAATTGCTCCACCGTCGCGCGTTGGGTGATGTCGCCGGACAGCACGATGGCATCGGGTGCGAGTGCATGCGCCAGCGCCAGCAGGGCCTCGACCACGGCCGGCTGCTCGGTGCCGAAATGGGTGTCCGACAGGTGCAGGATCCGACTCATGCAGTCCCCTCCGGACGAGCCACAGACGGCACGAGCAGGCGTAGCCGGGTGGCGTCAACATGGAAACGCAGCGGCGGGCGCAAACGTACGACCTCGCCGTCGAGCGCCACCCGCAGGCTGCGGCGGCTGTGCGTCGGCTGCACCAGCAGGTCATCGAACACGAAGGCCTGAGTGTGCGCATCATCGTGCCAGTCCCGCGTGAGCGCGCGCAGGGCAACGCCTAGCAGCTCCCATCGATTCTGCGGAAGCAGGCGTATGCCCAGCAGCCGGCCCCGGTCTGTCGCCTCGGCATCGGGCACTCCGAGTCGCTCGAGCTGGAGTCGGTTGATGCCGGCCAGAAAGCTCAGCACCTGCTCGCGGTGCTCGCTGTCCTCGCCGCGCACGCAGAGATCGAGCCGGGGGTGCAGCCGCAGCAGCGTGTTCAAGCCTGCCCAAAGCGCAACCAGGCGCGAGCGGCCGAGCTTTCGCTTGTAGCGTTCGCGGTCCTGCAGCAATCGCCGGTACAGGCCAATGCTGGCGTTGACCAAGAACACCTGCTCGTTGACGCGCCCCACCGCCACCTCGCGAATCTCCGCTGTCAGCAGGTCGCGCGCCGCGGTTTCAATGTCCTCCGACAGGCCCTGATTGCGGCCGAAAAAATTGTAGGTGCCCTGCGGCAGTGCACCGAAGGTGAGGCCGCTTCCCAGTACCTGCTGAACCACCGCATTGATGGTGCCGTCGCCGCCCGCGGCGACCACTGCACCGCCAGAAGACCGTGCAGCTGCGATGGCCGCAGCGATTTGCTGCCGCAGCTCGCGCGGGTGCCCTGCCAGGCGCACCTCAACCTGCCTGCCGCCCTCGCGCAGCACCCGCTCCACGCAGGCCCTGCGCGCCTGTGCCTCATTGCGACCGGAGCCGGCATTCATCACCACTTCGAAGATTGGAATGGGCTGCATGTAGAGGCCGTTGGCCGGTGCGGGCGGACAGCACTAACGCGGGTAAACGCAGCAGAAGTCAAATGTTGTTGGGCCCTAGCCGAGCTGAGCCAAGCGGGACGATGCTCTGCCAACAGCCGAATCCCGATAGCACGAGAAGCCGATCGGGTAGGCGCCATAGGGCTGGGCCAAGCCCTCGTGCATGCGGGTGCCGCCGAAAGCACGGGTAGGTGACCGGCAGGCGGAGAAAGGGCTCGGGCTCCGCGGGCACCAGCCCGAGCAGGCCGGGACGCCAGACCCGCGGGCCCACTACCTCGGCCGCACAGCTGCAGGCCCCCCACGCGGAAGCCCACCTGCAGTCGCTCGACCGGCTCGCCACCTGGCGCATGCGCGGGATGTGCGCGCCGCTGAAGCCGGAACCTTTCCCGGGACACAGCCAGAACCGAGGCGCGGCTCGAGTTCTGCAGCACGTGGATGGAGGCTTCCTTTTCCGCCTCGATGCTTTGGACGACCGCCAGGTTGAGGCAGTCCACGGCACAGCACCCATCACCCATCACTTGCTCGTCCGAGTGGCCTGCTCTGATTGGCGTTGCAGGCGCAACATTGCAGGGTTGGTTCGCCTGCGGCCGGCCTGCTGGGCTCACCTGTTCTGCCCGTCCTTGGCCTCGCGATAGCGCTGGTAGTCTTCGGCCAAGCTGCCGATGGCGCTCAGGCTGTTGTTGCGGGTGTGGTACTCGATGGTGCGTTCGATATCGTGGTCGGGCAGGCTGATGTGCCGCACGTACTCCAGCGAGATCCACGTCAGCCTTGGTTCAAGGCTGGTCGGCCGGTGCGGGTCGAATACGGGGAAGCGCACGCCACGTTCCACCATCAGCGTCTTGAGCCGGTAGATGCGGGACTCAGGGTCGGGGTTTCGACTCATGAAGCGCTGTACTGTTGCCGCTGCCGAGTTCCAGGGAACACTGTTTTCCTCGGTGAGCTTTTCGTTGGGCAGGGTCACTCCGGGCATCGGGTATCGCAGCGTGCGCGCAGGGTCAGCGCCCTGCTCGATCAGGTAGATGGCAGAGGCCATGTTGCCGCTGAAGGTGAACCAGTCCACCGCGGAGGCCCCGCGACCGTCTGGCTGGGCGGTCAGATCGGGATTGGCGCCGTACTGGATCAGCAGACGAAGGGCGGGGCTGACCTCGCCGTGGACGATCTCGACCGCATCGAACATGACCGGATCGATGCGGCCCTGGATGTTCGGGTCTGCGCCGTTCTGAAGCAGCAGTTCCATCAGATCCAGGCGGCGCTTGCGCAGGGCGAAGCTCAGTGCGGACTCGCCACCGAACGCATCTATGCGCTCCCTGCGCCGACCGTACCTGAGCTGCCCCTCATGATCTCCGGGCATCTCGCCCAGCGCGCGTGCCATATGTTCCTTGGTTGGGCGTGAGACGCGGACGTTGGGGTTCACGCCCAACTCCAGCAGCATCAAAACGCCTTCTGAGTTGCCGTGCATCACTGTCCACATCAAGGGTGTGAGGCGGTAAAAATCGCCAGGCTGTTCTGGGTCAACACCTGCTTGTACAAGCGCCTTCAATTCAGCCGAGCGCCCCTGCACAGCCGCAAGCATTAGCTGCTGCATGCGAGGATCACTGGCGAACTCTTCCTCCAAATTGACCGGGATCCTGCCAACTTGCACAACGCTTCCCGCCTGCATTTGCGCTCTCCAAACCAGATACACCAGGCACACGAACAGCAGCGCTGCCGATGCGCACAGGATCAGAATCAAGGGGTGTACTCGGCCTCGCAGGGCCAAAGGGGCGAAGGCACGCATTACCAGGACTCCCAGACCGGCTGCTCGTAGATCCAGCGCAGATCCGCGTCGCGCAGCGCGGGGTTGCCGCGCCTGTGCAGGTTGTAGACCGAGGCGCGGCTCGCGTTCTGCAGCACGTGGATGGAGGCTTCCTTTTCCGCCTCGATGCCTTGGACCACCGTCATGCTGCCGTGGCCCCCCAACCATCCGGCATCTCGGGTGCGGTTGAGCTGACGGTCCTCTGCGGTTTGCCAGGCCAGGTTTTGCAACTCGATGACCTCGGCGCCCAGCGCCGGACGAAGCCGTCCGCCGGTAATCCCCGCAGAGCGCCATGCGATCTCATTCAGGCCCGGAATAGTGAGCAGTGCCGAGTAGAGGTTTTCTGAGCCAGCCTCCGTCTGCACGTAGGTCAGCGGATCCTTGCGCGTGTAGTACCGCCTTCCCAGAGGATGTGCGTCATCGTTGGAGAGATCACCATTGGTGAAACGGGTAATGGTGTTCTCGTGCACGCCCGCCGCGTTGAAGGTGGTGAAGCGGTGGCCGGCGACGGTGCCGGAAGAGCTCGCGAGGCCGCCGCCGAGCGAGTGGCCGGTGAAGGCCGCAGCCAAAGCCGAAGCACGCACTCAGCGCGTGCGTACCAGCACTTGGATTCTGCGCCTAGGTTGGGGCTTGTCCCGCGGCCGCTCCCAGGCCCAGCCGTGTTCCGGGTCGAAGCGGGGGAGCAGGTGCGGCGTCAGCGCGAGATAGCCGGCCTCGGTCAGGTAGGCCCATGCGTCCGGGCCGTTGTCCTCGGCTTGGATGCGGTACACGGTGTGGCCGCGGCTGAGCCCGAAGATGGCCAAGCCGCGCCAGTATTCCTTGAACTCCGCTTCCGAGGTGGTCTGCGGCGTGCCCTCGGCCAAGATCGCGGTGATGCGCACGCGGGCAGGCAGTTCATCGTCGGCGCCGGTGTCGGCACAGCGTGCCGCCCAGAAGGCCTGCTGGCACAGCTCGGCATGCCTCGGCGGCAGCAAGGTCCAGACAAAGGCCTCGGCGTCGCCGTCGGGATCGCGCTCGATGCGCAGGCGCTGGCCCGGCGGGACCAGGGCGGCGCCGCTGGCCGCCACATCGAAGTGCTCAATCAGGCCTTCCGCGCTGAAGGGACGATACTCGCCCTGCAGGCGCAATGGCGACATGGGTGCGGACCCCGGCTCGAATGCCGGCGTAGTGTAGGCGGTCAGGGGCATGGCGGCTCCGAGAGCGAGGGCAAGAACGAGGTTCAGGCGCATAGCTCAGGCCTCGCGCCGCAGCCTGAAGGCGATTGTGGTGCTGGTTGAGTCGCGCTGCAGCTCGGGCACTATGTCGACGTAAATCAACCACATCAGGTCGCCGTCCTCGGTGAAGAATAGTCGGGCCTCCGGGCCGGGCTGTCCGAAGGCAGCTATGTAGACCATTCGATTGGGCCGCAGGCCGTACTGGGCGTATAGGTGGGGTTGCGGGTCCACCTCGCCGATCACATCAGCGGTGGTGGTGTAGGTCGCTTGCGGGCTGCGCTGCCACACGGGGGGGGGCAGGCCGGCGTTGTCGCCCGCGGCACTGAGCGGCAGGCCGTAGAAGATGAAGCGATATCTCTCGGCAGGCTCCATGTAATACCGCCCCTCGCCGACATGCTCGATGCTGACCCGCTGATGCAGGTGCAGCAACGGATCGGGAATTTTTACTTCCCGGTGCCGCAGCGAAAGCGGGCTGGGGTAGATATCGACCACCTGGTAGCGGCCGACCAGGGGCTCGATCGGAAAGGTGTCCTGCTCCAGCCAGTCGGGTTCGAGCGACAGGCCGATCAGAGCGGGCAGGGTGATGAGGCTCAGCGACATGGGCTTCTCCGGTGCAGGGCGCTCAGGGGCCTGTGGGTCTGGTGGGGGCTGGGTTGGGTGGCGGAGTTGGCGCTGGCGTGGGCCAAGGCTGTCGGGCGACGTACTGGAACTCCTTCCACAGGCGCTCGCCGTTGTTGCGGAAAGCTGTCGGCCGATGGTCGGGCGAGAGACACTGGTTGGGGGCATGGACGGCGCGGTCTTGCAGCAACCGCAGGAACTCGGTGCGGTTACCGCTCGCCGCCGCGTCTACTAGCGGGAGGTTTCCCGATCGTCGTGTGATGTTCCCTTGCTGGTAGGTGCGGGAATAGAGCACGGTCTGTTCGGCCGGGGGCAGCTTGTTGAATGCGCCGTCATTTGTTGCGTCGTAGTATTGCCGTTCCGCTCGCTTGTATATGTCCTGCTTGGCCTCCCTGCTGATCAGAATGGCCTCTTCCTGGGTCAGCGTCAGCGGGTTCTCGCGCAGGTAGGTGCAGGCTTCGGCCTGCTTCAGGCCCACGTAGGGCATGAGCTTCTGGATCAGTTCCTCGGAGGCGCCTGCGTTCTTCAGGCGTTCTTGGTATACCTTCGGGTCTTGCTGCCCAAGGTCCACGCCCACGCCCACGGTGACGCCGGAGCTGTTGCCGGCGGCACCCAGCAGGCGGCCTGCGTCGTCCCGGCGGGTGTCCAGCACCACGGCGCCACGATCAATGCGCATGCGCTCGCGCTGTGGCCACCAGGGCACATAGCCGGTGGTGGCCAGTCCTCCCTCCCATTGCGCCAGAAAGGCGAAATCGATCTGGCTTCCGTTGGCTGCATTGAGTTCATCGAAGACCTGGGCCGGAAGGCGCTGGCTGGCGGGCGGGCTGACGCCGGCGCAATTGCGGTTGGCTACCCGGCCGCAGGGGCGGACGATGTCCGTCACGAAGGCGGATG
Source organism: Aquimonas sp. (assembly GCA_022241605.1). GTDB lineage: Bacteria > Pseudomonadota > Gammaproteobacteria > Xanthomonadales > Xanthomonadaceae > Aquimonas. The sequence goes on from JAKOMQ010000016.1 coordinate 93,704, forward strand.
CGTTGTCCCCACGGCAGGCGCGCTCGATCTGATCCACCACCAGCGCCCAGTCGTCGGGATGCAGGAGGTTTTCAAGATCGCGGTTGTGCAGTTGGGCGTAAGTGTCCTCAGCGGCTTTTTGTGCCGCTTTCGCCCGATCCAGGGCGGCCTGGGTGGCTGAGGTGTCTGCGCCACGCTGGCGTTGCGCCGCGCGGTGTGCGGCATCCTCCGTCTTGGTGGCTTCGGTGGCTGCGGTGCGCGCCTGGCGCGCTGCGGCCAGTTGCTCGGCGGTGGGCGGCGCCGGGGTAGGCGGCCCAGGGGGAGGTGTAGTGCTCATGCGCGGTTCAAGTGGGCGTGACGAAGGCCGGCGCGGGCCTGGGCCGCGCGCCGAAGATGCACGCGGTACAGCACGTGCTCGATCCAGATCAGGGAGGACGCTGCGCAGCCCGGCCGGCCGGTAAAGTGGCGGCGCAGGCCAGCGATGAAGCGCTGGCCTGCGCCCAAATGCAGCGCTCGGAGCACCGCCAGCGAGTAGCGTACAAACTCGCGCGTGCTGTCCACCTGCGCTTTGACACAGTCCTCGTAACAGGCGTCAACCCAAGCCTTGACCTGCGGAGGGCTCAGGCGCAGGCACATGGGCCACAGTCGGGCCTCCACGTCGGGCCAGGCTTGGCACACGGTGGCTTTGGCTTGCTCATGCGCGTCACGGCTGTGCTGTTGCCTTATGGCGTGAATCTGGGTTGGATCAAGTTCGAGCATGGCGGCCTGTCAGCGCGGGCTCCGCAGTGGGTGTCAGTGGAAGGCTCTGCGGCTCGTGCAGCCGCACGTGGACACGACGCAGCCCGGTCAGTGCCCGCTCAAGCAGGCTGGACTGCTGCCAAGCCTCCACCACCCGGTGGTGGCGGTGATCGAAGCAGAAGACCCGCTGGATGCAGTCGCCGAAGAATTCGGCCTGTTGTCCAACATTGAGCTCGGGTAGGGTCAGACAGAACACGCGCGGATCGTAGAACCGCCAGTACAGAGGCCTGCCCTGCGCTTGGACCTGCAGGAACCTCCTCAGGTGGCGCACAACGGACGGCAGCGACTTGGTGCTTTGGAACATCCATCCCCAGTGCTGCATCCAGCCTGAGCCTTGGTCAAGCCAACGGCCGAGCAATGGCGAGTCGACATGCAGTTCGACACACCAAGGACCATAGCGCTCCAAGCGCAGCGCCTGCACGCCGCTGAAGAGGCACTGATGTGGTGCGGTTTCCGCGCGTATCCAGGCGTGCAGGCGTGGCTCTCTGGCGCAGTCGAGCAGGGCATAGAGCGCTCCGGCACGCGGATCCGTGCGAGCGCGCAGCCAGGCTAGGTCCGGGGTACGGTTCATTCGACTGCCTGAACGAAAGCGTCGCCCTCTTGGCTCGCCGTCTGCAGGCAGGCGCCTTGCAGGGTCAAGCCGATACGGACACTCTCGCAGCCCTCGGCCACGGCGCCCTCGCAAGCCACGTGATCACCGATCCGAGCCGCAGGTCTGCCCCCGATCAGCACTGTGGGCTCGCCTTCAATGATGGGCTCTTTTCCTTTTCCATGCGCTACCGGGTCGCCCTCGCGCGCGGCCGGTCGGGTACCAATGAGAACCGTGCTGCAACCGATCAGGATGGCCCCTTTGCCTCCCTTGTGAAGTACATCATCGCCTTCTCTTGCGGCAGGCTGGCTCATCATGGAGTCCTTGAGGCTGGATAAGAAGAAGGGTTTGAATCACCCGGGTCCGCGCTTTAGCAGCCCCAACAGCTGCGCGGCCTGCGCGGCGCGTGGCCCGCCCAGTCCGGTTTGACTTGCGGCATCAGCCAGCCCGCTCAGGGTGCCCATGAGGCCTCCACCCGCACCGCCGCCCGCAGGCGCGCCGCCAACACCCGTGCCGGCAAAGCCGCCGTTGGTCATGAAGTCCAGCGCGGTGGCATCTGCCTCGGCGCCTGCACGTGCTTCCGGCAGCTCGGGCGGTTCGGGTGGCGGCGCTGAGGCGCCACAGTTCAGCTGTATCAGGCCCGCATCGGCATTGAGCTCATCGCTGGCCTGGATCTCGATGTGGGTGCCACTGAGATAGATGCCGCCATCAGGCTTGAGCACGATCTTGGCAGCGCCACATGCCAGCTCCAGATGCTGGCCGACGCTGGTGATCTGCGCGTTGCCGACGGTGATGCTCTGGGCGTTTCCGATCTGGACGACATCGTTCTGGCCGATCGAGGTGGTGCGCTGTTCGCCCACCTGCAGATCAACAGTCTTCCCGATATCGAGGCGGTAGCTCTGGCCCACCTTGAAGCTGGCGGACGCGCCCACCTGTGTGTTCTGGGTGCGCCCGACCACAGTGTTCATGAGCATACCCACATTCAAGCTGTAGGCCATGCCGATATTGCTCATGCGGGCCAGGCCCACGGATTCGATATTGGCCAGTCCGATGGTCTCGGTCTTGATCTTGCCGACCTTGATCGACCAGTTCCTGCCGATCTTGTCGCTCTCATTCCGGCCGACCTTCTTGCTGCGGTTCTTGCCGACCGTCACCGACTCGTTGCCGCCGACGGTGCGGCTGCGGTTCTTGCCCACCGCGTGCGTCTGGTTGTCGCCGATGCTGACCGATTCGTTCTTGCCGACGTCCTCGTTGCGGTGGTCGCCGATGCTGATCGTTTCGTTGTGGTCGACGCGCTCGGTGCGGTCGTTGTGGACGGTAATCGTCTCGTTGTTGTCGACGGTTTCCGTGCGATCCCGCTTGATGTGGCTGGTCTCGTCGCGGTCGATGGTCTTGGTCCGGTCGCGGCCCACCCAGTGAGTCTCGTCGTTCTCGACCTCGATGTCCTGATTGCGCTCGGCGTGCAGCCAGACCTGCTCCTCGCCGCGCTTGTCCTCGAAGCGCAGGGCGTTGGCGGTTTCGTAGTTGCCGCCCAGCGTGGAGCGGGTCAGGAAGCCCGACTGCGTGGCCGCGCCCGGCAGCTGCCAGGGGTGCGGCTGCTGGCCGTTGTAGACGCGGCCGACGATGATCGGCTGGTCCGGGTCGCCGTTGAGGTAGTC
>JAKOMQ010000017.1 GCA_022241605.1 Aquimonas sp.
TCGAGGTCTCGCTCGGCCAGCAGCTTCTTCAGGCGCGCGTTTTCCTGCTGCAACGTCCGCAGCTGTTTCACGTCGGCGGTCTCCAGCTTGCCGTAGCGCTTGCGCCAGACGTACAGCGTCTGCTCGCTGATGCCTTGCTTCTTGGCAACCTCCGCAACCGGCGACTTGTCGGCCTCACGGAGGATCTTGACCATCTGCTCTTCGGTGAATCGGGACTTGCGCATGGGCTCCTCGCTGATGTCAGGAGCCATCCTCTCAACTTTCAACTGGTCCGAGAATCGCCGGGCAGGTCACCGGGCCCGCGTCAGCAGCACGCGGTATGCGTTGAGGAGGTAGGACTGCCGGTCATCCTGAAGAACGCGCTGCCACTTCGTGCCCTTGAAGCTGTGATGCGTCCAAGCGTCTCCGGCATGGCGCAGATCGCCGTCCCACACCACGCAGGTCCAGTCGAGCTCCAAGCCCTGCACCTGAAACTCGGTGGCCACGTCTTCAAGGTAGTAGGACGAGCGCGTGTCGTCCTTGCCAGAGAGGAACCAGTGCACCGGATCGACCTTCACACGCACATCAATTGCGTGGGGCTTAAGGCGCTGCGCAGCGGACGAAACAACGATGCCGTAGCGCTCGCTGCCGCGGGCTCGGGCGCGAAGCCATGCCTTGCCGGCGGCGAGGTTACGCGTGACGCGCAAGGGAAAGCGCGCTGTGGCCTCGGGCAGCAGCGCCCTGGCACCGTCCACGTCGAGGTCTAGCAAGCGGTTCACAAACTCGGAGTAACGCTCCGAGCGGAACGAACGCACTGACGTAGCCAGATGCAGCGACGGCGCCTCGTGCAGCTTGTCGCGGGCCTGCACCTGCGCCTTGAGCGCGGCCACAGTGGCGTCTCCCTGCCCCAGCTCCGGCGAGACATATACCTCCCACTCGGGGAAACGACGCTCAACCGAGCCCAGCCACTCAGCAATACCTGCCTCGCCGGTGTTGATCTCTTGTCCATTGCCGACTAGGCACACCACCACGGCCCACGTGGGGTGACGGTCGAGGCAGGAAATCAGGAACTCCGGCTCCGATAGGTCGAAGCCCGGCTGTTCGCGCTTGCGCTGCATGAAGCTGGCCGTCTGCTCGCGGTTCCACGCGCGCTGGGCCTCGTCAAAGATTGCGACATGATCGTGCGGAGCACTCGGGTCAGCGAGGTAAGCGTCCCGAAAGTGATGGACTGCCTGAACAAAAGTCTTGACCTCTCGCAGCGCATCTTTTTTCTTAACTCGATTGCCTTTTTCTTTCTCACGCCTTACGCGGTCTCTGGCCAACGCCTCTTGCAGCACCTGCACCAAGGGGCCGTTGCCGGAGAGATAAACGGCGCGCAGCTCCGCCTCGGCATTCGTACTTTGGGTGGCGACATCCAGCCCCACTAGCGTCTTGCCGGCCCCGGGCACGCCAGTGACAAAGCAGATGGCCTTGCGCTCTTCCTGCCGCGCCCGGGCAATCACCTGATTCACGAAGCCCGAGGTCTGCCCGAGGTTGGCGGCATCGCTGCGCGAAATGTCGGCCACATTGTGGCGAGCGTAGAGCGCCATCGCCGCCTCGATAATGGTGGGCGTGGGCTTGTAGCGGCCACGCACCCAGGCCTCGGCATCAATAGCCGGCCCCCCGGTGAGTTCCAGCGCCAAGCCGATGCCCTGCCCCAACGTTTCGGGCGTGCAGCACATTGGCAGCAGCAGGTTCGGCACCGCGCCGTCAATTGCGGCCTGCACGGAAAAGACCGGTGCCTCGGTGGCCACCAAGATCGGCACCACTGGCACATCGTGACTGGTTTCGTGAAAGTGCTTTAGATCGAGGGCGTAGTCGACGACCTGATCAAGATCGGCGGCCAAGAACGTCCTTGCTCCCACCTTGAACTCGATGACGAACACTGCGTGCTGAAGCACCAGCACCGCGTCGATGCGCCGACCGAGGCGCGGCACATCGAACTCCAGAAACAGATAGCCCTGGGCACCAAGAGGCGCAAGGACATCGCTCAGACAGCCAACGCTGCCTCGCCACGCGGCGATTTGTGTTCGGTCGACGTCAAAACTGGAGTGCTGCGTTAACTCACCAAGCACCAGGCTGACGTCAGCCGCGAAAAAATCCGCAAGCGGCTGCCCGTAACCGTAACGGCGGTACCGGGGCGAAAAAGTCTGCGCAGGGTCCATGGAGTCTCCTGAATCGGCGGCCAGGATACCTGCCCGCCGATCAGGAGGAAGCCCATATCTGATCAAGAGGATGGGCATTTGCCGCATGGATGATGCGCACCGGCAACGTGATCACGCTAACCGAGAGCCCCCCGGACCAGACGAAGTTGGAGCGCTCCCCCTTTCCCGATCAATGGGCCGCGGAGCAAGGCTTCGACACTGCGGATAGACGCGAACGATCGAGGTACCCAGCCTTTGCTGAGGGTCTCACGCTGCCGCGCTGTCACGCTTCAGAACGCCCAGCGACCCCAAGCGCCGGTGCAGGGACGCCGCGCTGAAATCAAGGCCGCTGGGCCACGCGAGCACGCCGAGCTCGACGAAGCATCGCCGGAAGTAGACGGGATCCAGCAGAGGAGCGGTCATCTCCGTATGGGTCGCCAGGATGGCACTGAAGTCGAACACCCCGGCGCTGCCGTCCGAGAAGTGCCGCAACAGGCTGATGTCGGTCTGGGGCTCGATGGCGGTCAGCTTAATCATTGTCGGCTCCAGCGATTCGGCTGAGCGGCCTGAGCGCCTGCGCGTTCGCCCAATTCTGCTCCAGCTCGGCGCGATGATCGAAATGTTGAGGTTGTGGGGCTTCACCGCTTCGGTCAGCGCAGCGAACAGGTTCTCATGCTTGAGAGTGGTGGGCTCAAGTTTGGCCAAGCCTGAGGCGGCTCGCCCCCTCTCCCCCGTCCCCTCTCCCACGAGGGGAGAGGGGGGAAGAGCGGCACGGCTACATATTCCGCCGATACTCCCCACCCACCTCATACAGCGAATGGCTGATCTGCCCGAGGCTGTGGGTTTTCACCGCTTCGATCAGGGCGGCGAAGATGTTCTGGCGCTTGCGGGCGGTGGATTGGAGGTAGGCGAGGCCGGGCGAGCTTGGCCCCCTCTCCCCTTGTCCCTCTCCCACCAGGGGAGAGGGGAGATCGGTGGCGTTGCGGTTCTGCTGGTAGGTGCGCACGTTGGTGATCTGCTGGCCCTTTTCTTCCTCGGTGCTGCGGATCAGCTCAATGGTGGTGGTGATCTCACCGCCGTGGTCCTTGCCGAGGTAGGTGTTGACGCCGACCAGCGGCAGGCTACCGTCGTGCTTCTTGTGCTCGTAGTACATCGACTCTTCTTGAATCTTGCCGCGCTGGTACATGGTGTCCATGGCGCCGAGCACGCCGCCGCGTTCGCTGATGGCTTCGAACTCCTTGTACACGGCTTCTTCTACCAGGTCGGTGAGCTGGTCGACCACGAAGCTGCCCTGCCAGGGGTTCTCGTTGAAGTTCAGCCCCAGCTCCTTGTTGATGATCATCTGGATGGCGACGGCGCGGCGCACGCTCTCTTCGGTCGGCGTGGTGATGGCCTCGTCGTAGGCATTGGTATGCAGGCTGTTGCAGTTGTCGAACAGGGCGTACAGGGCCTGCAGGGTGGTGCGGATGTCGTTGAACTGGATCTCCTGCGCGTGCAGGGAGCGGCCCGAGGTCTGGATGTGGTACTTCATCATCTGGCTGCGCGGGCTGGCACCGTAGCGCTCGCGCATGGCGCGCGCCCAGATGCGGCGGGCCACGCGGCCGATCACGGTGTACTCCGGGTCCATGCCGTTTGAGAAGAAGAAGCTCAGGTTGGGCGCGAAGTCGTCGATGTGCATGCCGCGCGCAAGGTAGTACTCGACGATGGTGAAGCCGTTCGAGAGGGTGAAGGCGAGCTGGCTGATCGGGTTCGCGCCGGCTTCGGCGATGTGGTAGCCGGAGATACTCACCGAGTAGAAATTGCGCACCTTGTTGTCGACGAAGTACTGCTGGATGTCGCCCATCATGCGCAGGGCGAACTCGGTGCTGAAGATGCAGGTGTTCTGCGCCTGGTCTTCTTTCAGGATGTCGGCCTGGACGGTGCCGCGCACGCTGGCGAGCGTCTGCGCCTTGATGCGGGCGTAGGTGTCGGCGTCCACCACCTGGTCGCCAGTAACGCCCAGCAGGCCGAGGCCGAGGCCGCTGTTGGTTTCGGGCAGCTCGCCGGAATAGGTCGGGCGGGTGCGGCCTTCGTAGAGCTTGGCGATCTTTTGCTCCGCAGCGGCCCACAGCGCCGGGTCGGCCTTCAGGTGTTTTTCCACCTGCTGGTCGATGGCGGTGTTCATGAACATGGCCAGGATCATCGGCGCGGGGCCGTTGATGGTCATGCTCACGCTGGTGGTCGGCGCGCACAGATCAAAGCCGGAGTAGAGCTTCTTCATGTCGTCCAGCGTGGCGATGGAGACGCCGCTGTTGCCGATCTTGCCGTAGATGTCCGGGCGCTCGGCCGGGTCTTCGCCGTACAGCGTGACGCTGTCAAACGCGGTGGACAGGCGCGCAGCCGGCTGGCCCACGCTCAAGTAATGGAAGCGGCGGTTGGTGCGCTCCGGCGTGCCCTCGCCCGCGAACATGCGGATGGGGTCTTCGCCGCTGCGGCGGTAGGGGTAGACGCCGCCGGTGTAGGGGTAGTAGCCGGGCAGGTTTTCCTTGCCCAGAAACACCAGCAGCTCGCCCCAGCTCTTCCACTTGGGCGCGGCGATCTTCGGGATCTTCTGGTGGCTCAGCGATTCGCGGTAGTTCTCGACGCGGATCACCTTGTCGCGCACCTGGTATTCGGTGAACTCGTCGGTGACGGACTTCAGCCGCTCGGGCCAGGCGCGGAGCAGCTTGAGGTTCTCGCTGCTGAGGGACTGGATGGCGTCGTTGTAGCGCTGGCGGAGGGTCAGGAGGGTGCGGTCGGGCTCAATGCGAGCCCCTCCCCAATTGGGGGAGGGGTTGGGGAGAGGGTTCGGGTGTTGGACAGCCTCTGGGCTTGCCGGACCCTCTCCCCCGACCCGCACCCCGGCCGCCGCGCCTGCATGCGCGGCGGCGTTCGCGGGCTCGCCGCGGTGCGGCTCGAAAGCCCCGCTCACCCCACGGGGGGAGGGGAGAAGGGCGTCAGGCGCGTAAAGCTCCAGCGGCTTCGGCAGCGTCGGGTCCTCCAGCTCGCGCAGCGCCTCGTACACGCTCTGCGCGCGGCTGGCGATTTCGCTCTGCTTTTCGATGCCGTGGTTGATCGCCCTGCCCTGCTCGGCGATCTCGGCCAGGTAGCGGATGCGCGCGCCGGGGATCAGCACGGTGGCGCGGGGTTCCTTGAGGCTTACATCCACCTTCGGATGGAAGTCGCAGCGCGAGCTTGTCGCGCCCTGCTCTGCCAATCCGGATTCCCGAATTCCGAATCCCATCTTTGCCGCCAGCAGGCGGCAAAGATTGACGAACATCCAGCTCACGCCGGGGTCGTTGAACTGGCTGGCAATCGTCGGGTAGACGGGCACGTCCTCGTCGGCCAGCTCGAAGGCCACGCGGTTGCGCTTCCACTGCTTGCGCACGTCGCGCAGGGCGTCTTCAGCGCCGCGGCGGTCGAACTTGTTGAGGATCACCAGCTCGGCGAAGTCGAGCATGTCGATCTTCTCCAGCTGGCTGGCCGCGCCGTAGTCGCTGGTCATCACGTAGACCGGGAAGTCGACCAGGTCGACGATCTCGGAATCGCTCTGGCCGATGCCGGCCGTCTCCACCAGCACGAGATCGTAGCTCAGGCCGCGCAGGAAGCCGATGCAGTCCTTGAGCACGGCATTGGTGGCCACGTGCTGGCGGCGGGTGGCCATGGAGCGCATGAACACGCGGGCGCTGCGCAGCGAGTTCATGCGGATGCGGTCGCCCAGCAGGGCACCGCCGGTGCGGCGGCGGGTGGGGTCCACCGAGATCACGGCGATGCGCATCTCGGGGAAGGCCTGCAGGAAGCGGTTGATGATCTCGTCGGTGACCGAGCTCTTGCCCGCGCCGCCGGTGCCGGTGAGGCCCACCACCGGGGTCTTGCCGCCGGCCAGCTGCCAGCCCTTGCGCAGGGCGGCCAGCTCGGCCTCGGGGATGGCGCTTTCTTCGATGGCCGAGAGCATGCGGCCGACCGCGATCTCGTCCTCCGGCGTCACCGCGGCGGGCTTCTCGGTGCCCACCCTCGCTTTGGTCGTGCGGGTGACCAGGTCTTCGATCATGCCGACCAGGCCCATCTGCATGCCGTCGTTCGGGTGGTAGATGCGCTCCACGCCGTAGGCCTGCAGCTCGGCGATTTCCTCCGGCGTGATGGTGCCGCCGCCGCCGCCGAACACGCGGATGTGGCTGGCGCCGCGTTCTTTCAGCATGTCCACCATGTATTTGAAGTACTCGGTGTGGCCGCCCTGGTAGCTGCTGAGCGCGATGCCGTCGGCGTCTTCCTGCAGGGCGGCGCGCACCACGTCCTCCACTGAGCGGTTGTGCCCGAGGTGGATGACCTCGGCGCCCTGCGACTGGATCAGGCGGCGCATCACGTTGATGGCGGCGTCGTGGCCATCGAACAGGCTGGCGGCGGTGACGAAGCGCAGCGGGGACGCGCTGGGCGCGCTGTCGTTGGCGGGCAGGCGGCTGGCGGGGGTGCTCATGCGGGGCCTCGTGTGCGGGGGCGAAAGAGCCTGGGCGGGCGCATCAACGCTCGCCGTGGCTAGCCCGCGATTGTACGCCCGCACCGCAAGCGCCCACCCCTGCCGGGGGTTGGGCCGGCAGGCCCCGGCTGCACTGGCGTTTGTGGCTGGCCCGGAGTTTCTAACGGCGAAACAAATGGGCGGGAAGCAGCTGATTGTGTGGAGGATTTCACTCAGCCACTGCTGACAGACCCGCTTTGGACAGGCATACTGGGGATTCAAACATACGCAGGCGTACGGACATTCTCCGGCCGCGCCAGCCGTCCCTCGCCGCTGCCAAGGATCTTGATCATGCCCAGCTACACCGCCCCCCTCCGCGACATGCGCTTTGTGCTGTTCGAGATGTTGGACGCCGAGCAGGAGCTGAAGTCCCTGCCCGCTTACGAGTCCGTGGACAGCGAGATGGTGAACGCGGTGCTTGAAGAAGCCAGCAAGTTCGCAGCGCAGGTGATCCACCCGCTGAATGCGATCGGTGATCGCGAGGGCTGCACCTACCACGGCGACGGCGTGGTCACCGCGCCGCCCGGTTTCAAGGCTGCCTATCAGCAGTACGTGGAGGCCGGCTGGCCCTCGCTGGCCTGCGATCCGGCCTATGGCGGCCAGGGTTTGCCGATCGTGCTGAACAACTGCGTGTACGAGATGTTCAACTCGGCCAACCAGGCTTGGCTGATGTACCCCGGCCTGTCGCATTCGGCCTATGAGTGCATCAAGGCGCACGGAAGCCAGGAGCAGAAAGACCTGTACCTGCCGAAGATCATCTCCGGCGAGTGGACCGGCACCATGTGCCTGACCGAGCCGCACTGCGGCACCGACCTGGGCATCCTGCGCACCCGCGCCGAGCCGAACGGCGACGGCAGCTATCGCCTCTCCGGCACCAAGATCTTCATCTCCGCCGGCGAGCACGACATGGCGGAAAACATCCTGCACCTGGTACTGGCGCGCCTGCCGGATGCCCCGGCCGGCACCAAGGGGATCTCACTGTTCCTGGTGCCCAAGTTCGTACCCAACGCCGACGGCTCGCTGGGCGCGCGCAATGGCATCAAGGCCGGCTCGATCGAACACAAGATGGGCATCCACGGCAACGCCACCTGCGTGATGAACCTCGACGATGCGGCCGCCTGGATGATCGGTGAGCCCAACCGCGGTCTGAGCGCGATGTTCGTGATGATGAATTCGGCCCGCCTCGGCGTGGGCATGCAGTCGCTGGGGCTGGCAGAGGCCGGTTACCAGAATGCAGTGGCATATGCGCGTGATCGTCTGCAGAGCCGCTCGGCCACCGGGCCCAAGCGCCCGGACAAGGCGGCCGATCCGATCATCGTCCATCCGGATGTGCGGCGCATGCTGCTGACCGCCAAGGCCTACACCGAGGGCGGCCGCGCCTTCAGCACCTGGATCGCGCAGCTGATCGACCGCGAGCTCTCCCACCCCGACGCTGCCGTGCGTGAAGAGGCCGGCGAGCTGGTCGCACTGCTCACCCCGGTGGTCAAGGCCTTCATCACCGACAACACCTGGGAGACCAACAGCCTGGCGCTGCAGGTGTTTGGTGGCCATGGCTACATCGAGGAATGGGGCATGAGCCAGTATCTGCGCGATGCCCGCATCAACATGATTTACGAGGGCACCAACGGCATCCAGTCGCTGGACCTGCTGGCTCGCAAGGTCCTGGGCGACGGCGGCAAGCGCCTGCAGAAGTTTGGCTCGCTGATCGCCAAGTTCGCCGAGGCCGAGCAGGCCTACCCCGGCATGGCCGAGTTCATCGCGCCGTTGGCTGAGCTCGGCCAGAAGCTGACCCAGCTGACCATGGAGCTGGGCGGCAAGGCCATGAGCAATCCGGATGAGGTCGGCGCCGCCTCCACCCACTACCTGCGCATCGTCGGCCACCTGGTCTACGGCTACTTCTGGGCGCGGATGGCGCGCATCGCGCTGGAGAAGAAGGACAGCGGCGACCTGTTCTACGCCGGCAAGCTGCACACCGCGCGCTTCTACTTCAGCCGGCTGCTGCCGGAAACGGCCTACCACTTCCGCGCAGCGCGGGCCGGCGCGGAGAGCCTGATGGCGATCGAGGAAGGGATGTTCTGAGAGAGCCGGGAATTGGGATTCGGGATTCGGGATTCGGGAATCGGGAATCGGGAATCGGGAATCGGGAATCGGGAATCGGGAATCGGGAATCGTAAGAGCGGGTTGTCGCGGGCGTTGGGCTTGATGGCAGTTCGATGTTGATCTGCGGCAACAACGCGTTGGCGCACACGACTCTCGCGGCCTGACGACGCGAGCCTAGAGCCCCTCTCCCCTGGTGGGAGAGGGGTTGGGGAGAGGGGGTGGAGCTCGCTGCAAACCTCCTACCCCTCTCCCCCGACCAGCCTTCGCTTCGCCCGGGCTCAGGAGAGCAGCGGCTGCCACAGGCAGCCGCCAAACGCGCTCCTTCGCTTCCTAAAAAACGAGAGGGGCCAGGGTAGTGATTCGCACTTGAGCGAACGTATCTGCGGCGTCCTGGGCAAGGCTGACAGCCTTCCTCTTCCTTGCCATGGCGCTGCAACGATTCCTCGTCGCGCCTTGCCAGCCACACCAATCCGCTCGCAGCTGCTGTCCGCCAAGTACGAATCACTACACTGGAAGCACACCGTCGGGCGCGAACTCCGAATCTCAATCCCAAACCCCAGCTCCAAGGCATACTTGCCCCAGCCTCCACTGCACCGCTGCCCATGAAGTCGCTGATTGCGCCGCCGCGCGCCGCCCTCGCTTTCCTGTTGCTCTGCCTCAACACGGCGGTGCATGTGCCGATATTGCTGCTGTTCGCACTGTTCAAGCTGGTGCTGCGATTCCGGGCGGCTCAGGTTGGACTGACGCGGGTGCTGATGGCGATCGCGGCCAGTTGGGTCGCCGTCAACAGCGCGATGATGCGCTCGTTCACCCCGACGCGATTCCACTTCGAGGGGCTTCAGGCGCTTGAGCAGCGGGGCTGGTACCTGGTGATCAGCAACCACCAGAGCTGGGTGGACATCCCGGTGCTGCAGATGGCGCTGAACCGGCGGGTGCCGATGCTGAAGTTCTTCCTGAAGAAGCAGCTGATCTGGGTGCCGGTGATGGGGCTGGCCTGGTGGGCGCTGGATTTTCCGTTCATGCGTCGGCACACCCGCGAGCAGATCGAACGCAATCCCGCCCTGCGCCTGCAGGACATCAACGCCACCCGACGCGCCTGCGCCAAGTTCCAGTACACCCCGGTGTCGGTGATGAACTTCGTGGAGGGCTCGCGCTTTACCCCGGCCAAGCACGCCCGCCAGACCTCTCCTTACCGCCACCTGCTGTTGCCCAAGGCAGGAGGCGTGGCGTTTGTGCTGCAGACCATGGGCGAGATGCTGCATGCCCTGCTGGACATCACCCTGGTGTATCCAGGCGGACGCCCCAGCCTTTACCAGCTGCTGTCCGGCCAAGTGCCCGAAGTGCGGCTCTCCGTGCGCCTGCGCGAACTGCCCGCCGACCTGATCGGCCGCGACTACCAGGAGGATGCCGAGTTCAGGGCGCGCTTCCAGCAGTGGCTGAACCAGCTGTGGGCCGACAAGGACGCCGAGATCGAGCGGCTGCAGGAGAGCGCGGGAGTCGCCACGCCTGCCGCTTGATCCGAATCAAACCAGCCGCCGAGCGGCGCGCCGAAACTGCGCCGCATGAACGCGATTCCCCCATTCGACGCCGAGCTGCTGCGCCGCTACGACCGCCCCGGGCCGCGCTACACCTCCTATCCGACCGCCCCGCACTTCACGCCGCGGTTCAGCGCCGCCGACTACCGGCGCGCCGCCGAAGCCAGTAACTCCGACCCCATACCGCGCCCGCTGTCGCTGTATCTGCACGTGCCCTTCTGCTTGTCGCCGTGCTTCTACTGCGGCTGCAACCGCATCATCACTCGTGATCTGGAGCGCGGCGAGCGCTACCTGCGCTACGTGCAGAAAGAGCTGAGCCACGTCGCGCCCTTGCTCGACAGCGACCGCGAAGTCATCCAGCTGCACCTCGGCGGCGGCACCCCCAACTTCCTCAAGCCCGAACTGATGGAAGGCATGGTGCAGGCGCTCGGTCGTGAGTTCCGCTTCAGCACCCGAGCGGATCGCGACTTCTCCATCGAGCTGGATCCGCGCAGCGTCAACCCGGAGGGCATTGCGCATCTGGCAAGCCTGGGCTTCAACCGGGCCAGCCTGGGCGTGCAGGATTTCGATCCCAGCGTGCAGGAGGCCGTCAACCGCGTGCAAAGCGTGGAGGAGACCCTCGCCGTCGTCGACGCCTGCCGAGCCCACGGCTTTCGGTCGATCAACGTGGATCTGATCTACGGCCTGCCCCGGCAGAATCTGGCCGGCTTTGCGCGCACGCTGGATACCGTGATCGCAGTGCGCCCCGATCGTCTGGCGGTGTACAGCTATGCCCACTTGCCCGAGCTGTTTCGCGCGCAGAAGCAGATCCGCGCCGAGGACCTGCTGCCGCCCGAAATGAAGCTGCGCCTGCTGGAGCTGGCCATTGAAAAGCTCTCCGCCGCAGGCTACCGCTATATCGGCATGGATCATTTCGCCCTGCCGGAAGACGAACTCTCCCGCGCGCAGGAGCGCGGCAGCCTGCAGCGCAATTTCATGGGCTACACCACCCATGCGGAGACCGATCTGATCGGCCTGGGCATGAGCTCGATCAGCCGGATCGGCGATGTCTACGCCCAGAACGCACGCGAACTCGGCGCATACGAAGCGGCGCTGGACGCCGGGCGCCAGCCGGTCGCGAAGGGGCTCAAGCTGGACTCCGACGATCTCCTGCGCGCCGACCTGATCCAGCATCTGATGTGCCAGGGCGAAATCGTGCCGGCAGCGCTGGAGGAGCGCTATGGCATCGAGTTTGCCGACTACTTCAGCACCGCCCTCGCTAAACTCGCGCCGCTCGAAGCCGATGGGCTGGTGAGGATCCGGCCGGATCGCATCGAGGTCACCGAGCGCGGCCGCATGCTGATGCGTCTGGTGGCGATGTGTTTCGACCGCCATCTCGATCAGCAGAATGAGCCACTGCGTTTCTCAAAGGCGATCTGACCGCGCGAGGGCCCATCCGGCTCGCATCCGTGCATTGGCACGGGTGCCGGTGCCAGCAGCACGCGGGGCACTTCAACCTGTTCACGATGCTGCTGATGTTCGGCCTGCCAATCCTGCGCGAGCTGCCGCTGCGGGCAGCGGAGGCTCTCGGCCGAGTTGCTTTGTAGCGTTGCCTGCTGGCCGGGGCTTGGGCGCTGGGCGTGTTTTTCGCGCGACCGGAGGGGATGGTGTTCGCCTCAGAACGTCTGAATAAACCCAGACGCCGTAGCGAGGGCGTCTATGGGCGTTCGTGGCAACGCGCGGTGCGTGATTCCAAGGGAGTCTGGTGAACCAAATGACCGCGGAATTCGCGCAGCGCGCTGCCGCCACGGGCGTCCAGAGGCGGCCGCAGCAGGCGGATGGTTCTTTCACAGGCTCTCAGCCTGAGCCAGGTCTGATGCGTGCAAGCTTTCCACGCGCCGAGCGCGCGGCGCGCGTAAATGGGTCATGCAGGCGCAGGATGTGCCAGCCAGGGACGCGCAATATCCAGGGCTCTCGACGCCTGCACCACGCCTGAAAAGCCTTGCCGACGGATTTTCCGGCCTGACACCGAATCAATCCCTGCGAACGCCGACAGCCTCCGTGCGCTTGCCCATTGCCTACCCTCAGCGATGGGGCCCTGATCCGCGCTCCGGCTTCCCAGCGCGGAGATCAGGGCGCCGAACGCAACAGCAGCTCGATTCAGCGAGGTACGGCCGAAGCAGGCAGGAGCGCCCCGCAGCAGCCGGGGCCCGCCCTCCACCAGGGCGCAGTGATCAGACCTGCTGGAACACCAGCTCGCTGCCCGTGGCCTCCACCCGGATCTGGTCGCCCGGCGAGAACTCACCGCGCAGGATGCGCGTGGCCAGCGGGTTCTCCAGCTGCTGCTGGATGGCGCGCTTCAAGGGCCGCGCGCCATAGACGGGGTCGAAGCCGACGCTGCCGAGCAGGTCCAGCGCCGAGTCGCTGATCTCGATCTTGAGCTGGCGATCGGCCAGGCGCTTGGCCAGATACGAAGTCTGGATGCGGGCGATCTCGCGGATCTGGGCGCGGCCAAGCGGATGGAACACCACCAGCTCGTCAAGACGATTGATGAACTCCGGGCGGAAGTGCGCCTGCACCACGCCCAGCACCGCGGCCTTCATTTTCATGTAGTCCTCTTCGGTGTCGCCGGCCAGCTCCTGGATCATCTGCGAGCCAAGGTTCGAGGTCATCACGATGACGGTGTTGCGGAAGTCCACCGTGCGGCCCTGGCCATCGGTGAGACGGCCGTCGTCCAGCACCTGCAGCAGCACGTTGAACACATCGGGGTGCGCCTTCTCGACCTCGTCGAGCAGGATCACGCTGTAGGGCCGGCGGCGCACGGCTTCGGTGATGTAGCCGCCCTCCTCGTAGCCGACATAGCCAGGAGGCGCACCGATCAGCCGCGCGACCGAGTGCTTTTCCATGAACTCGCTCATGTCGATGCGCACCATCGCGTCGGTGCTGTCGAACAGGAACTCGGCCAAGGCCTTGCACAGCTCCGTCTTGCCGACGCCGGTGGGGCCGAGGAACAGGAAACTGCCATTCGGACGGTTTGGGTCGGACAGGCCCGCACGCGAGCGGCGGATGGCATCAGACACCGCGCGCACCGCCTCGCTCTGCCCAACCACCTTCTGGGTGAGCACGTCCTCCATGCGCAGCAGCTTCTCGCGCTCGCCTTCCAGCATCTTGGTGACGGGAATACCGGTCCAGCGGCTGACGACCTGAGCGATTTCCTCGGCAGTGACTTTCTGCTGGAGCAGCTGGAAACCCTTCTGTTCGGTCTCTGCCGCAGCCTGCAGCTGGCGCTCCAGCTCGGGAATGCGGCCGTACTGGATCTCCGATGCACGCCCCAGATCCTGGCGCCGATGCGCCAGCTCAAGCTCCGACTTGGCCTGCTCGATCTGCTCCATGATCTTGGCCGTACCGGCGACCGCGGCCTTCTCGGCGCGCCAGATTTCCTCAAGGTCCGAGTACTCGCGCTCCAGCTTGCCGATCTCGGTTTCAAGATCCGCCAAGCGCTGCTTGGACTCGTCGTCCTTCTCTTTCTTCAGCGCCTCGCGCTGGATCTTCAGCTGGATCAGCCGGCGCTCCTTGCGGTCCATCTCTTCAGGCTTGGAGTCGATCTCCATGCGGATGCGCGATGCAGCCTCGTCCATCAGGTCGATGGCCTTGTCCGGCAGCTGGCGGTCGGCGATGTAGCGGTTCGAGAGCGTGGCCGCGGCGACGATGGCCGGGTCGGTGATCTCGACGCCGTGGTGCACGGCATAGCGCTCTTTCAGGCCACGCAGGATGGCGATGGTGTCCTCCACCGAGGGCTCGCCCACGAACACCTTCTGGAAGCGGCGCTCAAGTGCTGCATCCTTCTCGACGTACTTGCGGTATTCATCGAGCGTGGTCGCGCCGATGCAGTGCAGCTCGCCGCGAGCCAGCGCGGGCTTGAGCATGTTGCCCGCGTCCATCGACCCTTCGGCCTTGCCGGCGCCGACCATGGTATGCAGCTCGTCGATGAACAGGATGACCTGGCCTTCGTTCTTCGACAGATCATTCAGCACCGCCTTCAGCCGTTCCTCGAACTCGCCGCGAAACTTGGCACCGGCAATCAGTGCACCCATATCGAGCGAGAGCACGCGCTTGCCGCGCAGGCTTTCCGGCACCTCACCGTTGATGATGCGCTGGGCCAGGCCCTCGACAATGGCCGTCTTGCCGACCCCGGGTTCGCCGATCAGCACCGGGTTGTTCTTGGTGCGCCGCTGCAGCACCTGGATGGTGCGCCGGATTTCCTCGTCGCGGCCGATCACCGGGTCGAGCTTGGAGCTCTCGGCGCGGGCGGTCAGATCGATGCAGTACTTCTCCAGCGCCTGCCGCTGCTCTTCGGCGTTCTCGCTCTGCACCTTCTCGCCTCCGCGGAGCTTGTCGATGGCCGCTTCGACGCGGGCGCGGTCGGCGCCGACGGACTTCAGCATCTGCCCGATCTCGCCACGGTCCTCGACGCAGGCCAGCACGAACAGCTCGCTCGCGATGAAGGCGTCGCCGCGCTGCTGAGCGAGCTTGTCGGTGAGGTTCAACAGCCGCGACAGATCATTGCCGATCGCGAGGTTGCCCTCCTGGCCCTTGACCTTGGGCAGGCGGTCCAGCACTTCGCCCAGGCGCGTGCGCAGGGCGGTGGCATTGACGCCGGCCTGCTGCAGCATCGGCCGCGTACTGCCGCCCTGCTGGTCGACGAGGGCCGCCAGCACGTGGGCCGGCTCCATCATGTTGTGGTCGCGGCCCACGGCCAGCGACTGTGCGTCGGCCAGGGCCTGCTGGAAGCGCGAGGTCAGCTTGTCCATGCGCATGGGAAGTTCTCCGGGGCAATGAAAGACCGGCGGGCCGGCGATGTGTCCTAGATGAGGCTGTGAAGCGGATGTTCAAGGGGACCGGCACTCCTGACATTCCGCTGTCAGTAGCGCACGCGGATGCTTGTGCTCCCCACCACGGCAGGAGAGCCGACATGCAGCACGACGTGATCGAACAGGTGCAGTTCCGCGCCCATAGCCCCGAGGCCGACCGGCGCATGGCCGAAGCCGCCTGGGCCGCACAGACCGCAATGGAGCAACTTCCCGGCTATGTGAGCCGGCAGTTCGGCAACAGCGACGACGGCGGCTGGGTCGATCTGGTGCGCTGGAAGTCCATGCAGCACGCGCAAAGTGCGGCGGCCACGGCCGGCAGCGAGCCGGCGATCGCGGCGTACTTCGCCCTGATCGACATGGGCAGCGTGCAGATGCGCCACTACCAGGCGCCGGCACCCGCCGCACTGTGGAGCCGGCTGGCGCCGCCTCGCCGCGCCACACTGTGTCTGTGCGTGCAGGACTTCGCAGCGGTGCGCCGCTTCCACGAGCAGCACTTCAATGCCCGCGCCACCTTCGAGGCCGAGGCCTACCTCGCCCTGCAGCTGGGCGGGCCGCTGGCGCCCGAGCTGCATCTGATGCAGCCCTGCAGCGAGCAGCCAGCCTTTGCCGGCCGAGGAATGATGCTGAACATCGAACTTGATGACGTGGATGCCGTGCATGCGCGCATGGCCGCCGCCGGCGTGGACATGCGCATGCCGCTGGAGGACCACCCCTGGGGCGATCGCGCCTTCTCCTGCGTGGACCCTGCCGGGCTGGAGCTGTATTGCTACAGTCCGAGACCGATGGCCGTTGAGTACGCCGGCGGACTGCGCAGCCCCTGGCGGCTGGAGGCGCCCGCTGACGCAATAGAGGAAGCTCTGCCTGCATGAGCCGACGCGCCGACCGCCTGTTCCGACTGGTCCGCCAGCTGCAGATCCACGGCCGCCGCACGGCGGCCGAGCTGGCGGCGACGGAAGAGGTGTCGGTGCGCACGGTGTACCGCGATCTGGACGATCTCTCGGCCTCGGGCGTGCCCATCGTGGGCACGCCCGGCGAGGGCTATCGGCTCAGCCCGGGGTGGAAGATGCCGGCGCTGCGCTTCGATATCGAGGAGATCGAGGCCCTGATGCTGGGGCTGTCGATTTCGGCCGCCTGGGGCGATGCGGATCTGGCGCGCGCGGCACGCTCGGCCCGCGACCGCATTCTGGACGCCCTGCCCGCCGCGCTGGCCAGCGGCGCCCAGGCCCTGGCCCTGCACGTGCCGGACTTCCACATAGAGCCAGACACACGCCGCTGGCTGGGCCTGCTGCGTCAAGCCCTGCGCGAGCGGCGCGGGCTGGACGTCGACTACGCCGATGCCGAAGGTCGCCCCAGCCAGCGCCGGCTCGATCCACTCGGCCTGTTTTTCTGGGGCGACCGCTGGACCCTGGTGGGCTGGTGTCATCTGCGCGGCGATTTCAGGCATTTCCGGGTCGATCGAATCCGCGCAATGGAGGCCGGTGAGCCTCAAGCCGAATGGCTGCCGGGACGACGGCTTGAGGACTACCTCGCTCGGGTGTGCTGAGAGCATGGGAGAGCCCTCTGCTGGCTGTGGCAGCCGCGACCCGTGACGCCGTCACACTGATGGCTTGTTGCGCGCCGCCAGCTAGCCCTGCGTTGGCCGATACAAGGCACGCGCCTCGATGGCCTGCATCACCTTCAACGGCAGCCATTGGTGCAGCAACGCACTATCGCCCGCCGCCAGCGCGGCGCGAACTGCCGTCGCCGAGGCCGGATGCGCAGGCACCTGCAGATGGACGATGCGGCCTGCCGGCGCCGCGCACAGATCGGCCAGCACGCCATGACGCGACGCCTCCAGCGCGTGCAGCTCGGCCGAGAGCTCTCCTGCGTCATGATGCGGACGGTCCACCACGAGCACGTGTGCGAGCTCCGGAATGTCGCGCCACTGCCGCCATCGGTCGAAGCCGGCCCAGACGTCATCGCCGAGCAGCAGCACCAGCGGCAGCGCTGGCCCGAGCTGCGCCCGCAGGCTGCGCAGGGTGTCGATCATCCATGAGGGACCGCCCCGATCCAGCTCGCGGGTGTCGATGCAGAAGCGTGAATCATCTAGCAGGGCCAGCTGCAGCAGAGCCAGTCGCTGGCCGGCACTGGCGCCCGGAACGTCGCGATGGGGCGGATCGGCGTTCGGCAGCCAGTCGAAGCGCAGCGGCTGGGCACCGGCCGAATCCAGCGCAGTCCAGACCGCATCGGCAATGGCGAGGTGTCCAGCATGCACTGGATCGAAGGTGCCGCCGTAGATGAGGTGCAGCGCCGCGCTCACGCGCGCGCCAGCAGTACCGGCCGCGCCCTGCCCTCGGCCAGACAGACCAGCAGGCGCTCCAGCTGCATCCAGGCATCGCCCTGCTCGCGGCCCTTGGACATGCGCTCGATGCGCGCGCACTGGGCCAGCATGTCCTGCCAATGGGCGACCGCAGCCGCGCCCGCTCCGCCGCGCGCGAGCGCGCGCTTGTAGGCTGCCTGACGCGAAGACCATACGCCCGCAGCCTGCAGCGCCGATTCGACGTTGCCGCCGTTGGCGCGGGCTTCGGCCGCGCGCAGCAGCGCCTGCACCTGGGTGCCGAGCCAGCTCAGCAGGGGCGGCACCGCCTCACCCTCGGCGCGCAGGCCGGCCAACATCTGGAGGGCGCGCCGTGCGTCACCGCCAATGGCGGCCTCGGTCAAGCCGAAGATGTCGTAGCGGGCACTGTCAGCGACCACGCGGGCCATGTAGTCGGCATCGATCCGGCCGTCGGGCCGCAGCAGGGCCAGCTTGTCGACCTCCTGCGCGGCCGCCAGCAGATTGCCCTCGCAGCGCTCCACCAAGAGCTTCAGTGCGTCGCGGCTGGCCTCCAGCCCCTGTGCACGCAAGCGCTGGCCGAGCCATGCCGGCATGTCGTGCACCTTCAGCGGCCACAGCACCTGCACCAACCCGGCCTTCTGCACCGCCGTGCTCCATGCGCCTTCGTGCTTCTTGCTCCAGTCCTCGCAGAGGATCAGCAGGAACAGGTCCGGCGGCGGCTGCCGGCAATAGTTCTGGATGAACTCGGAGCCATCCTTGCCTGGCTTGCCGGTGGGCAGGCGCAGCTCGATGATGCGGCGCGCAGCGAACAGGGACAGCGCGTTGCAGCTGCCGCCGACCTGGCTCCAGTCGAAGCGGGCATCGACATCGAACACCTCCCGCTCGGCATAGCCGGCCTCGCGGGCGGCTGCGCGCATGCGGTCGGCGGCCTCGATGCGCAGCAGCGGATCGCTGCCGGCCACCAAGGCCACGGGCGGCACCTCTCCCTTGGGAAACGGCGAGGCTGCGGCCATTAGCGCAGCGCGGCGTCGATCCGGCGCAGGATGGTCTGCACCATCTCGCGCTGCAGTTCGGCGCGCATCAGTTCCTCCTCGCTGGAAGTGCCCTGAGCAGCCGCGGTGTCGAACAGATAATCGCGTCGCAGCTCTACAGCCTGGGGCGCCACGGCGACCCTTCCGGCGGTATCCAGCAGTGAGACTTCGGCACTCAACACCAGCTCGAACTCCTGAGCGCGACCGGCCGTGTCGACGGTCAGCGGCGTCCGGCGCTCACGCAGCTGATCCACGCGCAGGGTGGCGGCGGGCTGTTCGCCGCCCTCCAGCACGGTGGCGCCGGCGCGACGCAGCGCAGCGGTAAGTTCACGACCGAAATCGCTGCGCGGGTCGACCTGGGCCAGCCTCAGCGTGGAGAGCTCCAGCGGCAGCCGCACTTCCTCCCGCAGCCTGAAGCCACAGGCCGCCAGCAGGGCGCAGGCCAGCAACAGGGCCAGGCTGCGCAGCATCACATTTGGCCCGATCCGGGCTTGCCGCTCCTGCATGCTCAACATTCCTCGACAACCAACCTTGGGATGGTCGGGGAGACAGGATTCGAACCTGCGACCCTCTGGTCCCAAACCAGATGCGCTACCAGACTGCGCTACTCCCCGATGAAACCAAACACCTCGCCCGCTCAGCCGGCGACGATGTTGACGATCTTGCCCGGCACCACGATCACCTTGCGCACCGTAAGGCCCTCCAGTGCCCGCTGCACGGACGACTCGGCCAGGGCCAGTTGCTCGACGGCCTCCCGCGCGGCATCCACCGCGACGTCGACCGTGCCGCGCAGCTTGCCATTGACCTGCACCGCCAGCGTGACCGCATCGCGCACCAGCGCGGCCGGGTCCGCCTTCGGAAACGGCTGGTCTTCGATCAGGGTCTCGGCATGGCCCAGGGCCTGCCACAGGGCGTGACTGGTGTGTGGGGTGATCGGGTTCAGCATCAGGGCGATGGCGGAATACGCCTCCTGACGCACTGCCCTGCCCTGCGCGCTGTCGTCTTCGGACTTGGTCAGCGCGTTCAGCAGCTCCATCACCGCGGCGATAGCGGTGTTGAAGGCGTGGCGGCGGCCGAGGTCGTCGCCGACCTTGTCGATGGTCTCGTGCAGCTTGCGGCGCAGGGCCTTCTGCTCGGCGTTCAGCCCAGCGGCATCGAGTGCCGGTGCAGCGCCCGCGCTGACGTGGCGATGCGCGGCATTCCACAGCCGGCGCAGGAAGCGCGCCATGCCTTCGACGCCGGCCTCGTTCCATTCCAGGCTCTGGTCCGGCGGCGCGGCGAACATCGAGAACAGGCGCACCGTGTCGGCGCCGTACTTGTCGACCATCGACTGCGGGTCGACGCCGTTGTTCTTCGATTTGGACATCTTCTCGCTGCCGCCGATCTGCACCGGCTGGCCGTCGGCACGCAGGGTGGCGCCGGTAACGCGGCCGCGCTCGTCCTTCTGCAGGTCGACGTCGGCCGGATTGATCCAGCTCCTGCTGCCGTCGCTCTCCAGACGGAAGAACGTGTCAGCGATCACCATGCCCTGGCACAGGAGATTCGTCGCCGGCTCGTCGCTGTCGACATAGCCCGCATCGCGCAGCAGCTTGTGGAAGAAGCGGAAGTACATCAGGTGCATTACCGCGTGCTCGATGCCGCCGATGTACTGATCCACCGGCAGCCAGTACTTGGCGCGGCCGTCCAGCATGTCGTTCGCGCCGGGGCAGCAGTAACGGGCGTAGTACCAGCTCGACTCCATGAAGGTGTCGAAGGTGTCGGTCTCGCGCTCGTACGCAGCACCGGTGACCGGGTCGGTGCAGGCGCGCCACTGCGGGTCCGTCTTGATCGGCGAGGCCACGCCAGAGAAGCTCACGTCCTCCGGCAGCAGCACCGGCAGCTGGTCTTCCGGCACCGGCCGAGCAACGCCGTCGGCGTCGTACAGCATCGGAATCGGGCAGCCCCAGTAGCGCTGGCGGCTGACGCCCCAGTCGCGCAGGCGGTAGTTGACGCGGCGCGTGCCGCGGCCGATCGATGCCAAGCGCGAAGCGATCGCCTCGAAGGCCTGCTCGAAGCCGAGGCCATTGAACTCGCCGGAATTCACCAGCCAGCCGCGCTCGGTGAAGGCGGCCTCTTCCTTGATGGCGGCTTCGAATTGTTCGATCACCTGTACGGCAGCCGAGGGCTCGAACACGTCGCGCAGGGCGCCGCCGCCCAGCGCCGTGGTCAGCGCGTCGCCGCCCTTCTGCGCGTCGCGGCTGAGCTCTTCAACGGCGTCACGCACGTCCTGATTGACGATGACCATGCGGATCGGCAATCCGTACTTGCGCGCGAACTCGCCGTCGCGTTCATCGTGGCCCGGCACGCCCATCACCGCACCGGTGCCGTAGCCCATCAGCACGAAGTTGCCGATCCAGATCGGCAGGCGCTCGCCGGTGATCGGATGCAGGGCGTAGCGGCCGGTCGGCGCGCCGAGCTTCTCCTGGGTTTCCAGCTCGGCCTCGTTGACCGCGCCCTGCCGGCAGCGCTCAATGAAGTCAGCCAGCGCCGGATCGGACTTGGCTGCGTCCAGCGCCAGCGGATGCTCGGCGGCGACGGTGACAAAGGTGACGCCCATCAGGGTGTCGGGGCGGGTGGTAAACACCGTCAGCGGGGCATCGTCGCCTTCCGCGCCGAACTGGATCTCCAGCCCCTCGGAGCGGCCGATCCAGTTGCGCTGCATGGTCTTGACCGCTTCCGGCCAGCCTTCGAGTTTATCGAGGCCTTGCAGCAGTTCTTCCGTGTAGGCGGTGATCTTCAGGAACCACTGCGGAATCTCGCGCTTCTCGACGATCGCACCCGAGCGCCAGCCGCGGCCGTCGACCACCTGCTCGTTGGCCAGCACGGTCTGGTCGATCGGGTCCCAGTTGACCACGCTGTTTTTGCGGTAGACCAGGCCCTTCTCGAACAGGCGAGTGAAGAACTGCTGCTCCCAGCGGTAGTACTCCGGCGTGCAGGTGGTCAGCTCGCGCGACCAGTCGTAAGCAAACCCCAGGCGCTTGAGCTGCCCGCGCATATGGTCGATGTTGGCGTAGGTCCACTTGGCCGGCGCGGTCTGGTTCTTGATCGCGGCATTTTCGGCCGGCAGACCGAAGGCATCCCAGCCCATCGGCTGCATCACATTGAAGCCCTGCATGCGCTTGAAGCGGCTGATCACGTCGCCGATCGTGTAGTTGCGCACATGGCCCATGTGCAGCGCGCCCGAGGGATATGGCAGCATCGAGAGGCAGTAGTACTTGGGGCGGCCGGCATCCTCCACCACTTCAAAGGCGCGGGTACGGTCCCAGAACGCCTGGGCCTCGGCCTCGATGGCCTTGGAGTCAAAATGCTCTTGCATGGAGGGATGCGCGGATGGCTGGGTCGCTTTCCAGTGTAGCCGAAAGGTCCCTTCGGCCCTCATGCGGACGGTACCCGGGACCCGCGGATGCACCTCGGAAGGGCTTCTGGAGCAGCGACTCCCTGGCAGCGGCGCGATGCAGGGCCATAAGTCCGTCGCCCGCGCTCCGGGCCGCCGAGGCCATGCGGAGAATCCTGTCTTGGCGACTCCCCTGTTGCTCGCGCCGACGGCGCTTGCGCCCACCTACGCCCCTTTATGCTGGACGAAG
Source organism: Aquimonas sp. (assembly GCA_022241605.1). Taxonomy (GTDB): domain Bacteria; phylum Pseudomonadota; class Gammaproteobacteria; order Xanthomonadales; family Xanthomonadaceae; genus Aquimonas. The sequence continues at coordinate 22,150 of JAKOMQ010000017.1, forward strand.
ACCGCCAAGCAACTCTCGCGGCAGCATTGACGGTGGGCATCGTAATCGCCGCGACCCAGCGCGGCCGACTTCACAGCGGCCCTCGGGGCCGGGCACGTGCGGGAACCGCTCGGCTGCCGTGAATGGCGCTGGATGCCAAAGGCGGCAGCACACTTTGGGGAATTCACGGCCACGGGCTCGCCAGGCGCCGGCACGTTCGCGCTCCGAGCGCCTCATCCCAAAGCCGAATCGCGCAGGCCGTTCGCCAGGGGTAAGGTGAAGTATCGAGCCAGCGGAGGCTGCACCATGTCCCATAGCCCGGAACTTGCGGAAGTCATCGAGTTTCTTCGTGGACACGCGCCCTTCGATCGGCTCACGCCCGAGCAGCTGGAAACCGCAGCGCGCCGCATTGAAATCATTTACAGGCGCAAGGGCGAGGTGCTGCTGGCAATCGGCGACGCCAATGCGGCACTGGCCGTGATCCGCCGCGGCGCGGTGGAGGTGCATGACGCCACCAGTCGTCTCATCAACCGACTGGCGGAGGGCGAGAGTTACGGGCTGCCCTCCTTGCTTACGGGCAAGCCGGTGCGAAATCGCGTGACCTTGATCGAGGACGGACTTGTCTACCTGCTGCCGGTGGCCGACTTCAACGCCCTGCGCGCAGCCAATCCGCGCTTCGAGCAGCACTTCGTCTGCACCCTGGAAGAACGGATGCGGCTGGCGGCGGACTCGGCCAACGTGGGCGGCAACGAGTTGCTCACCACCCCGGTCGGCCGACTCGGCAGCCGCACCCCGGTGATGGTTTCACCGGCGTCCAGCATCCGCGAAGCCGCTCAGATCATGTCCGAGCAAGGCGTCAGCTCGATCCTGATCGGCACTCCCGAGCACATGGCCGGCATCGTGACCGACCGCGACCTGCGCAACCGCGTCCTCGCCATCGGCCGCGACCCCTCCGAGCCGGTGGAGAGCATCATGACGCCGGATCCAACCCACCTCGATGTCAATCGCGCGGTGTTCGAGGCCTTCCTGGTGATGGCCAACCGCGGCATCCACCATCTGCCGCTGACCCGCGACGGGCGTCCCGCGGGGATGCTGACCACGCGTGATCTGGTGTCGCTGCAGACCCAGCACCCGCTGTATCTGGTGCGCCAGGTGCAGAAGCAGGACTCGGTCGAGGGGATGGTCGAGGTCTGCGGACGGATGCCGAAGATGTTCGCGTTGCTGCTCGACAACGGCGCGCGGCCCGATGACGTGACGCGCATGCTCAGCGCGCTGACCGATGCGGTCACCCGACAGCTGCTGCGGATGGCCGAGCAGCAGCTTGGTCCGCCACCGATGCCGTATGCGTGGCTGGCCTTTGGATCGCAGGCGCGCAACGAACAGGGCCCGCACACGGACCAGGACAACGGGCTGCTGCTCGCTGAAACGCCCGACGAGGCCGGCGCGGACTATTTCGAAGCCCTGTCGAAGTTTGTCTGCGGGGGCTTGGATGCCTGTGGCTACGTCTACTGCAATGGCGACATCATGGCCCAGAACCCGCGCTGGCGGCAGCCGCTCGATGTCTGGCGTGGCTACTTCCGCAGCTGGATGCACGAGCCCGATCCGAAAGCCCTGCTCCACGCCAGCATCTTTTTCGACCAGCGCTGTGTGGCCGGCGATCGCGCCCTGTTCGACGCGCTGCAGGCCAGCCTGTTCGAGAGCGCACCGCGGCACGGAATCTTCCTCGCGATCCTTGCCACCCATGCGCTGACCCACGATGTGCCGCTGGGATTGTTCCGTCGTTTCGTGGTGGAGCACCGCGGCGAGCATCGCGACACGCTGGACATCAAGAAAGCCGGCACCCTGCCACTGAACGACTTGTTGAGAGTCCGCGCGCTGGCCGCTGGCATTCGCGAACCGGGCAGCCTGGCCCGCATCGAAGGCCTGCGAAAGCTGGGCAAGATCGTCGACTCCGACGCAGCGGAGATGGAAGCCGCCTTCAAGCTGCTGGGGCGGCTCAAGCTGGAGCACCAGGCTGCGCAGCTTGCAGCGGGCGGTAAGCCCGACAATCGCATCAACCCCAGCCAACTGACCCGCATCGATCGCGATGCCCTCCGCGACGCCTTCCTGGTGATTCGCCAGGCCCAGCAGGTGCTCGGCAACAGCCTCGGTGTGCAGTGATATTGCTACGTCGCCTCTATTACGCACTTGCCGCACGCGGAACGCCCCTTCAACGGCTGTACGAGGCGCCCCTGCCACCGCCTTCGCGACGCTGGCGGGAAGCGGAGCTGCTGGCACTCGACTTCGAGACCTCGGGCCTGGACAGCCGCAGCGATCGCATTCTCAGCATGGGCTGGGTGCGGATCAGTCGCGGCCGGATCCTGATGGAGTCGGCGCGGCACCTGCTGGTGCGTGCAAAAGGCGAGGTTGGGCAAAGCGCAACCGTCCATGGCCTGACCGACACGGATCTCGACGAAGGCGTACCGGTCAAGGTCGCGCTGGAAATCCTGCTGGAAGAACTGCAGGGCCGGGTGCTGGTGGCGCATGGCGCCCCCATCGAACTGAGCTTCCTGGCTGCGGCCTGCCGCGGATGCTTCGGCCTGCCGCCGGCCTTACGCTACATCGACACGCTGGCGCTCGAGCGCAGGATCCGACGCAACGAGGTGGATCCGATGGGTTACCTGCGCCTGCACGCCTGTCGCGAGCGGCATGGCCTGCCCGCCTATCGCGCCCACAACGCTGCCATCGACGCGCAGGCCTGCGCCGAGCTGCTTCTCGCGCAGGCAGGACGCATTGGCGCGGAATCACAGCTCAAACTTCGGGATCTGCTGGGCTGAGAGCCTGTGGAAAAACCATCCGCCTACTGCGGCCGCCGCTGGACGCTCGTGGCGGCGTCTGGATTTTTTCTCACGCCCAGGAGAGTCTGTGAAAACCCTCCGCCTGCGGCGGCGGCAGCGAACACCGTGCTCATGTCGGTATCTGCAGAGCTTCGGCGATGCGTCGCTCCACGTCGAGCAGATCGGGGACGTAGGAGTACTCCTCGCGCAGGAGGACACGGCCAAGGGTTCCTGGCGGTGGCACACCTTCATCGGCGGGTACGAGGCCCTCCTCGGACACCGTGGTCAGGCGCGGGAAGCCCTGAGTCAGAATGGTGAAGAAAGGTAGCCGCGGGTTGCTGCCAAGTGCACGCAGCACGGCCACCTTGGCACCCAGCTCGCCCTCCTTTTCGGCAAAACCAGCGAGCCGGGAGAACGACACCAGCGGAAGCCGCCAACCACGCCAGCGCAAGCGCCCCAACAGCCAGCTGGGCGCATCCGGGACCGGCTCGGGATCAGCGAAAGTGATGATCTCGGCGATGTTGGCATTGGGCAGCAGCAGGCGTCCGCCGGTGACGGAGATGGTGACGCCGCGAATGTCGCTCTGGGCTTGGCTCATGGGAACTCGCTGCAGGATTCGGACGACTAGAAGCGCAGGCGGCGCATGCAATGGGCAGCCAGCTCGCGGGGACTGCCCACGAATTCGACCACGCCGCGCGCGCGCGCGCCGTCGACCATGGAGCTGACCACGCAAGACTCTGGATCCTGGGCCCACACTTCGCCACCGCGCTGGGTGAGGTAGACCGCGCCCTCAACGGCATCTGCGGCCATACCGCTGAAAATCACGGCGACAGCGCGACTGCCGAAGGTGTCAGCCACGTCTCGCAGCACATCGTCGATGCAGGGGCGATAGCGTGAGGCGGAGGCAAGGGGTTCGAGCTCGATCGCGCCGTCGGGGGCAACCAGCAGGCGGGTATCCGAGCTCACCACGAGCACCTCGCCATCCCGGGCGGCGGTGCCCGCGATCGGCACGCGCACCGGCAGCTTGCTGGCCTTCTGCAGCTGCTGCGCGAGGCGCTCGAAGTAGCCGCTTTCGAGGTGCTGGACCACCAGAAACAGCGCGGGGAAAGCCGAGGGCAATCCGTCCAGGAAACCCCGGACGGCGTCAGGGCCGCCGATCGAAGCACACAGTACGACGACGCGGCTGACGCCGACCGGCGCTGCCGCGGCAACCGCCGCCATAGCGGGCTCCGAATCAGGCGCTGCTGCCGCAGCGGCCGCCGCACCCGCACCCTCGTCCTCGGAAACAGCCTCAGGCAGGTCGGAAGGTGAAGGCGTAGACGCGTAACTGCTCGCATCCCCCGAAGAGACCTCGGCGAGCGCTGGGGGCAGCTCCCGCAGCGGCTCAGGCGCGATTTCCTCACCTTCAAGGGGCTCCAGACTGAGCGCGATCCCATTGAAATCGAAGCTGGGCGCCGGCGCGGCCGGCGCCTGCGGCAACACCAGGGGCTCCGACTCAAGCGGGGCCAGCGAAAGGTCGCCGAAACCGGACGTGGCGCGCGCTGTCGCAGCAGGCGCGGGTGCCGCTGCGGGCGGCGTCTCCCGCGCGGAGGCTGCATCTTCGCGCAGGTGCCGAAAATCCAGAGGGTCAAGCTCGGCAGCCGAAGGCAGCAGTGCATCCGCCTCATCGAGAGCGGCGGCGAGCCGCGCGACCTCTTCGTCGTCGGAGTCGGCCTCGAACGTGAGCGTGCCGCCAAGGGCAGCATCGTTCGCGCTGCCAAACTCCACCGTTTCGGCGACCTGGAAGGAGGAAAAATCCAGTGCATCCAGCTCGGAGCTCTCTGACTCGCCGATCTCCCCGGTGTCGAGTGCGCCCGCCTCCGCAGCGTCCGACGCCAGCGGGGACAGCGACTGAGCGTCCTCGACATCGAGCGTGGAGTCCGCCGTGGCAGGCGAGCCGAAAGCCGAAGCGCCATCGACGAACGTGTCCACGCGCTCAGCGTCCGGGTTGGAACGGTCGGACAGCTCGGGCCGGTGTTCGTACTCCAGCGATTCCGACGCGATGTCCGCATCTCCGAACTCGGCGTCGACCGGATCGAAGCTGAAACCGCCGATATCGGTGGCCGCCGGTGAGGAGGGCGGCTGGTTCGGGGCATCGACATCGAAGTCGAAGGACTCAAGAGCCAGCTGGGCGGCCTCTGCGGCTGAGTCGCTGGCCGCGCGCGCAGCTGCTGCCTGATGTTCGGGCGCAGGCTGCGGGGGCAGCCGGACGTCGAGGCCCATGGCGGCCTGCAGCTTGAGCAGAAGGTCGTCCGGGGTAAGTTGCTCCAGGCCCTCGCCGAATACGCTTTCGAGATCGATCTCTTCAAGATCGACTTCGGGCTGCCCAGACTCCGGGACGGCCTGCGTCACAGCCTGCTCCGAAAGCACTCCCTCAGGCTCGTGGGTTGACTCGGCAGCGATCGGGCTGAAGTCGAAATCGAAGCCGTCCGCAGCCGGGGCAGGCGCCACAGCCTGCGGCATCTGGACGGTTGAGGTCGTCAGCTCGCTGGGGCTCTCATCCAGACGACGGCTTGCCGGCACCCGGTCCTGCAGGCTCAGTGCCTCGTCGGCGTAATCATCGAAACGGAGGTGCTCCTGCTGCTGCGCGGGCGTGGCGGGTCGGCCGGGCTCGGGCATCAGATCCAGCACCGGCAGACGCTCAGCGCCCTGCGGCGGAGGCGGCAGGGTGTCGCGGATGCCAAGCACCTTGGCAGCCAAGTGGCGTGCCCACCGTGCCAGGTCCCAACCGGACAATCGGCTGGAGACCTCGCCCTCGTTGAACACCACGCTCACCTCGGGATGGTCCAGCAGTTCCTGAAGGGCGTCGAGTTCATCCTCCACGCCCGGCTCCAGGTTCACCAGAACCACGTTCGGCAGCACCCCGCCCGACTGCAGCTGGTCGGCTTCGCGGAGTTCACCCTCGAACACCAGCTCCGCGCCCAGCAGCTGGAGGGCCTGGCGAAGCTGGGCGCGCGCGTCGTCGGCCGGGCCCAGCAGGGCTACGGTCGGCTGCGGGGCGTGCTCAATGACCGCGTTCACGACGTGCCTGCAGGATCTCGTGGACGTTGCGCATCAAATCGGCTTCCTGGTAAGGCTTGCCGAGGTAGCGGTCCACGCCAATCTCGAAAGCCCGCTGGCGATGTTTCTCACCGGTACGCGAGGTGATCATGATGATCGGCACCCCGCGGAGGCGAGCATCGTTGCGCATGTGGGTGGCGAGTTCGTAGCCGTCCATTCGAGGCATTTCGATGTCCAGCAGCATGACGTCGGGAATGCGCTCCGCGAGCTTTTCGATAGCGTCCACGCCATCCTTCGCGGTGATGACTTCAAGGTTGTGCCGCTCGAGCACACGCCCGGTGACCTTGCGCATGGTGATGGAGTCATCCACCACCATGACCAACGGAACCGCCCGCTGGTCGGACGCGACCGGAGCCGGCAGCTGAGGCTCGATGGCAGCTGCGCGGCGCACCAGCGGCGCGACGTCCAGGATCACCACCACCCGACCATCGCCCATGATGGTGGCACCGAAGATACCGGGGATGGAGCTGACCTGAGGCCCGGTCGGCTTGACCACGATTTCGCGACTGCCAAGCACAGCGTCAACGCAGATCGCCGACCGCTGATCGCCCGAACGGGCAAGCAGCAAGGGCACCTGCAGGCTGTCCGAGGCCTTGGCCGCGGGCTGACCCAGCAGCAGGCCAAGGTCATGGATCGCGTAGTCCTCACCCGCATAGCTGAAGCTCGGTTGGCCGCTGGCCAGCTGAGCGTCGAGATCGGCTCGATCAATGCGCGAGACACCCTGCACCGATGTGATCGGAACCGCGTAGGAAATCTCGCCCTGCTTGACGAAGACCGCCTGGGTGACCGCCAGCGTGAAGGGCAGCCGGATCACGAACTCCGTACCGCGTCCGCGCTCGGACTCGATGTGCAGCGAGCCGCCAAGCTGGCGGATTTCACTGTAGACCACGTCCATGCCGACGCCACGGCCGGAGATCTTGCTGACTGTAGTCGCGGTGGAGAATCCACTCTCCAGGATGAAACCGTAGAGATCCCGATCGCCCAGCTGGGCGTCGGGCTTCATCAGCCCCCGCTCGATAGCCTTGCGGCGGATGGCGTCGCGATCCAGCCCACGCCCGTCGTCGGCGACCCGGATCAAAACCTCCGAGGCCTCGCGCGCAACGCTGATCCGGATACTCCCTTCCTGCGATTTGCCGGCGGAGATGCGTTCTTCCGGAGTCTCCAGTCCGTGCGCTACCGCGTTGCGCAGCATGTGTTCAAGCGGCGCGGTCATGCGGTCCAGGACATTGCGGTCCATCTCGCCCTGCGCACCCTCGACCTTCAGCTGTGCCTGCTTGCCAAGCTCGCCAGCGGTCTGACGCAGGATGCGCCGCAGCCGGGGAACCAGCGAGTCGAACGGCACCATGCGCGTACGCATGAGGCCTTCCTGAAGATCGGAGCTGACGCGCGACTGCTGCAGCAGCAGCGTCTCGTACTGGCGGGTCAGATCCTCCAGGGTGGTCTGGAGATTGACGATGTCGGCCGCAGATTCCGAAAGCGCGCGGGAAAGCTGCTGCAAGGTCGAGAAGCGATCAAGCTCAAGCGGGTCGAACTGGGTGTCGCCCTCGTCCTGCTGACGCTGGTAGCGCGAGAGGATCTGCGCCTCCGTTTCGATCTCCAGCTTGCGTAGCTGGTCGCGCAGTCGCGTGGTGGTCTGGTCCAGTTCGCCAAGGTTGCCGCGGAACGAGCCCAGCTGCTGTTCGAGTCGCGCGCGGTAGATCGCAACCTCGCCTGCGTAGTTGACCAGGCGATCGAGCAGGTCGGCTCGGATGCGGATCTGCTCCTGCGGAGCACGGACCTGGGTGTCCTCTTCGTCGAGTGCGGTCTCGGTGGGAATGAAGCGGATCGGCGGCGGTGCCTGCTTGGTCGGCGCCGGATCCTGCGCCGGATCCACGGACGCATCCTGGCCCTTGTCCCGAGTCCCGGCATCGGCTTCGATGTCGGCCATCGACGCGACTTCAGCCACGCTGGGCAAGGCCTCGCCGCGGAGTAGCGCCTCGACACTCGCCAGCAAGTTCACCGGCATCCCGATCGCGCGGCGCTCGCCCACCCGCGAGATCATTCCATGCAGGCGATCGAAAGCGCGTTCAAGCACCTCCACGCCGGTCGACCCCAGGTCGCGGCTTCCTGCGGCGACCGCCTCCAACAAGGACTCGGTGGCATGAGCCAGGTCTCCGATCGGCGCCAGCCCGGCCATGCGCGCGCCGCCCTTCAGGGTGTGCAGGTCACGCTGCAGGCCGACCACCAGTTCCGCATCCTGCGGCGACTCACGCAGCCGCACCATGAGCGAATCGCTGTGGTCGAGGATATCGACGCCCTCTTCCATGAACACGTCGAGCAGTTCGACGTCGACATCGGAAACATCCAGCGGCGCGTCCGGATCCACATCCGCCGGGATATCCAGCTGGGGCGTGGGCACCGCCACCGCCAATTCACCAACGGTAGGCTCGGCTGCAGCTGCCGCGGACAGCGCCGGTTCCAAGTCAGCATCGACGCCGACCAGGGCGTCGTCGTCTGCCGTCTCGGCGGCATGATCGAGCGCCGCTTCCTCGACGCGATCTTCGTCGGCTGCGGATGCCGCCAACGCATCGACCTGGTCGTCAAGCGCAATTGATCCGGGCGAGTCGGAGGGCTCCATCGCTTGGAGGCCAGAGTTGTCCTCGACCAGCGCGTCCGCGTCGTCGGAGCTTGCCGGCTCTACCTCGAATCCCTGCTCTTCAAGTGTCGGCTCAGGTGTGGCGAGCTCTGCCGGCATCGGCTCATCCGCTGCCAGGTCCACGATCTCCGCGTCCTCGCCGGAGAGATGGGACGACGCATCCGCGTCCGTGCCCTCGACAACCGGCTGCAGCTGCGCGCCGTCCGCAGTGGTTTCGGCTTCGTCTGCGGTCGGGCTCTGCGTGCCGCCATCGAGCAAACGGGCGACATCAGCCGCTGCATCCAAAGCTTCGACGCCAGGTGCGGGGGTGCCGTCGGCCTCGGCGAGCAGCGACTCGATCAGCAGCGCGTCATCCATCGCCGCCCGTTCATCCTCAAGACGCACGGACTGCGTATCCGCCGGCGCATCGGCAAGCGCCCCTTCATCGGTGTTGAGGCTGCTCTGCGCCTCACTGCGAGCGCTCTCGCCGGCAACTTCTGCCTCGAAGCGCGCCAGCCAATCCTCAGCCTCGCTGGCATCGCCCAACTCATCGGCGGTGAGACCACTGGACACCGCCGGCAGCACCGGCGACTCCTCGGTCGAGGTCCAGTATGGTCCAGCCTGCGCCTCGGTCTCAGGGATCTCAAAAGCCGGATCCATCGCGTGATGCTCAAGATCCACGCTCTCGCCACCCTCGAACTCGCTTGCGAAGCTGACCTCACTGCCTTCGCCAATCGGCTCGATGGCGGCAAACTCCGAGCTCAAGGCGTCCTCGAAGCGGGATGCACCCGCCAGGGCAAAGTCATCTGCGCTGACCGCCGGCTGCTCGCTGTCGGTCTGCCCGGCGTCCTGCGTATCGAGCGTGTTTGACGGCGCTTCAGGCCCGGTTGCCGCGATCTGCACGGTGGCTGCGCTGATCAGGGCGTCTTCGTCGATTTCGGTGGCCAACACCGGCGCCGTGGGCTCTGGCAGGGCATCACGCAAAGCGGTGACGCGGGCAGCGAGGCGCCCGAAACCGGGCGGCCGCGGCATCGGCTGGTCCAGCTCGAGCATGAGCGTGCGAAGGGCGGCGGCGGAATCACTGATCGCCTCAAGCCCGACGGCCGAGGGAGCGGCGCCCTGCGCCAGCAGACGCTTGATATAGCCCTCCAGGGGCCAGGCCAACTCGGTGCCGACTTCCACCTCGGTCATGGCGAACGCGCCGTTGATCGTATGCACCGCGCGCAGCAGAGGCTCCTGGACCTGTTGGGCACCGACCGCCGAATCGCGAACGTAGTCCTCGACCGTATCCAGATGACCTGCGACCTCGCCCTTCAGGATGTCGAAGAGGTCGGGGTCGATCAGCACAAGCTCCGGCAGGCCGTCCGGCTGCACGGCAGCCAGTGGCTCCAGCTCAAGCGCGGGCAGTTCGGACGCTTCGACGCCCTGCAGCTCGTCCGCCGCGCCATCCGTTTGGCCAACGGCATCCGCGCTGCTGCTGTCGAATGCGACTTCATCCAGCTCGAAAGCAGAAAGATCCAGCGACTCGGGCAGCGCATCCTGCTCCACTTCGCGTGCGGCCAGCTCGATCGACGGCCGGTCGTCAGTCTCGGCGAGGTCCAATTCATCCAGCTCGAACGCAGGCTGCGCGGGCTCAGCCGGAGATTCGCTCTCCTCGCGCTCTGCAGCGAGCGGCATTGGCTCGATATCAGTGACATCCACACCCGGCAGCTCAAACGTCAGGCTGGCGCCATCCAGGGCGTCAGCCTCGGCATCGGCGCTCTCGCCCTCTTCGGAATCGGAAGCCGTAGTGGCCGCCTGCGCTGCGAGGAAATCATCAACGCTTGCGATCTGTTCAATGGAAGGCTCGAAGGCCTCGTCGGATTCCTCGTCGGCCCCAGCGTTCGGCAGATCGATCGAGGAAACAGCAGCTTCTGGCGCAGGCTCCAGAGCCGGTTCGGCAGGCGGCTGGTAGAGCTGGACATGGCCCGCAGCGAGGGCCTCCGCGGTTTCCTGCAGGCCCGCAAGGTCCGCATAGTGGCCGCTCTCGCCCTTGAGGGCAGCCAGCAGGCTCGGCAACGCATCGCGCGCACGGCCGACCAGATCCACGATCTCGCCGCGCGGCGGGATGCTGTTGCCCAGCACCCTGTTGAGCATGCTTTCGATTTTCCAGGCGAACTCGCCAAGAACAAGCGCGCCAACCAGGCGGCCGCTGCCTTTCAGCGTGTGGAAAACGCGGCGGATCGGCTTCAGCAGCTCGAGGTCTTCCGGCGATGCCGCCCAGATCGGCAGCAGCTGGCGAAGGTTGTCGATCTCTTCCTGCACTTCCTCGACGAAAACTTCCCGGATTTCCTCGTCGATCTCTTCGCCGCCAATGGCGAAGCCCTGCAGCTGCACACCGAGGGCGGGAGGTGCGGTACGCGCGGTCTCGGCGGGCTTGAAGCCGGCCAGGTCCTGAGGAGCTCCGCCAGGCTGGACCGGGGCGGACTCGCCGGATCCGACGATCAAGTCTTCCAAGCCGTCACCGGGAGCAACCTCCACCGCACCGAGATCGGTGAGTGATGGCACTTCGGGCCGGGTGGGCACGTCGGCATCGAGCTGGAGGCCCGAGTCGGTCCGCGCCGACAGCTCGCGCTCCTGAGCCGATCCAGCCACTGCAGGCGCCAGCGGACCATCCGTCTGACCAACCGGAATGTCTGCTTCGATCGGCGCGAGCGCGTGATCGGGAACCGGCCAGTAGCCGAGAGAGGCCAGGCGCTCGCGCGCCAGCTCCAGGATCTTGCCTCGATCGGCGCGCTGATCGCGCAGGGCTTCGATGAAATACTCAATGCTGGCGAGTGCATCCGCCAAGAGGTCCATCTGCTCGGCGTTGGGCACCCGGCGATGCTGCACCAGCTCGACCGCCGTGAACTGGCTGGTGCCTTCCAGGAGTTCGGCCGCCAGCGGGATGTCGAGCATGCGCATGCCGCCGGTGACCTCGCCCAGCAGGCGCGGCACGTCCTGCAGCTGGGCGTGATCCCAATTGCTTTCGATGAAGGCAACGAAACACTGTTTGGCCTGGGCGAAATTCGACTGCGCCTCCTTGACCAGCGCCTCGAGAACCCTGCGGGCCTCCGCACGCGGTAGCGTCTCGTCACCGATGGCCGCCGCGGTGGGCGCGCCAATCTGCTGCACCTGGTCGTCGAGCGTCGCCTCCACGTATAGCAGGGCGCCAGCGATGTCGAGCAGGGTCGATTCATCGGCCAAACGTTGACCCTGCGCAACCAGCGCGACGATGTCACGCTGTTCCATGACCACCCGCCGCGGCACGCCCAAGCCGAGCATGCCAAGCGTGTCGCCTACACGGTCCAGCACGTCGACCTGCCCGGACAGTTCTGCAGGCTGCGCGTCGGCTTTTCTCAGATAGAGATCCAGCGCGTCCTTGACCCGAAGAAGGTCCTCGCGTATCGCGCCTGCCACGGTGTCGAGCAGGGCGCGGTTGTGCCCGCTGATGCCCTTCACCGCCTCGGCGAGCTCGTCCTGGGTGGGCACGAACTGCTCCAGCCTGAACGCATCCCGCACTTCGGCCAGACGCGTGCTGTTCGAGCGACCGTGCGCAACGAAATACAGGAGGTTTCGAGTCAGCTCGCGCGGGGGATCGACCCGGAATCCGGCGTCGCCCGCATCGGCAAGGTGCTTGATCTCGCGCTCGACTCGACCCACCGTCTGCTTGAGCTGCTGGCTGGGCTCGATTTCACCGGACCGCACGCCAAACAGCACGGCTCCGGCTACCCAGAACAGGCGACGGCCCTCTTCCTGCGAGACCATCGAGACCAGCCGGTCGCAGACATCAATCATGCGCCCGAGGTTGGCGTCGGCATCAACTCCCTTGAACCAGCGCAGCAAGGCCATCTGGAACTGCGTACGCAGGGCCGCACCCTGCTGCCGAAGCTCGAGATCGGGGACCGGCTGCGCAGGGCCCAAAGCTGAAGCTGGGAGCGGCTGGGAGAGGTCAGGCGCAAACAGCGCGCTCTCCGGAAGGCCTTTTTCGCCGCGTGCCGCGCGCAAATCGTTGAGCAGCGGCAGCAGAACGATCGGGATATCTTTGTGCCCGCTCTGCAGGCGCTCAAGGTAGTCCGGCAACTGCACGATGCCGCGCATCAAGACCTCATAGGCCTTGTCCAGCGCTTCCACCTCGCGATTTTGCAGGGCGCTAGCCAGCTGCTCCATCTCCTCGGTGACCATCGCGGCGCCATAGAGCTCGACCATGCGCAAGGTCCCCTGCACCTGGTGCAGGTAGGTCGCGCAGAAGCGCATCTGGGAGGCGTCATCGGGATCCTCAACGAAAGCCTCAAGTGCAAGCCTTGCCTGCTTGAGAGTCTCGTCGAGCTCGCCCTTTACCCAGGTGAGCGTGGTGAAATCGATATCGTCTTGCAGCCTCATGCCGGGCACTCGTTACGGGTTGCGCAGGAACGCCAGCGTCTGGCGTCCACTGGTGCGGGTGAGCTGCGGATGGCTCCATTGCGTGGTCTCGCCGGCGCCAAGCACCAACAGGCCACGCGGCCGCAGCAGGCGGGCAAGCCCGTCCAAAAGCTCGCCACGCCGCTCGCGGGCGAAATAAATCAGGACGTTCTGGCAGTAGATCAGGTCCAACTGCCGAAGCGGCGCCCTTGACGCATGCAATAGGTTGACGCACGCAAAGCCGATTCGACGCCGCAGACGCTCGCAGATGCGGAACGCGCCATCAGCGTCGATATCGAGGGCATCCGCCCGGTACTGCTGTGGGATCTCACTCAAGCGATGCGCGGGGTACGCGCCTTGTCTGGCGACCGCCAGCGCAGGCTGGCTGACATCCGTCGCGGTGATGCCGAAACGCCGCGGCGCATCGACGCCGCAGAGTGCCTCATCAAGGACCATGGCCAAGGTGTAGGCCTCCTCGCCGGTCGAACAACCGACCGAAAGCGCATGCAGTGACTGCTCGTCCGGCGCATGCCGCGACCACTCGGGAAGCCACTGGTCCCGGATCAACGAAAGCGAAGGCTGGTGGCGGAAAAAGCGTGTCTCGTGAACCGTGAGGTGATCCACGAGGGCAGCCCACTCCATCGGCCCACGCGCCCCGTCCAGCAGCTCGTCGTAATAGCTGTGGTAGTCCGTGTATCCAGCCTCGCGCATGCGCCGACGAAGACCCGTCACCAGGAAGGGCTTGCGCTCCGGCGGAACGGTAACTCCGGTGCGCGTCTCCAGCAGACGCGCCCAGCGCTGGAACTCGGCATCGTCCATCCTGCCGGGTTCCAGCGACTGAAGGAGCGGGCCCAGGGCCATCGACATGCTTCCGGATTCCTCTAGGTACTAGGGCGATCGTGCCGGGCTCAGCCCGGCAGCTTGAAGTCCGCTACCGAGCGGCGCAGGTCCGCCGCCAGCTGGGCAAGGTTGCCGATCGACTCGGCCGTCTGGCTGGCGCCCATCGAGGTCTGGGTGGTGATTTCCTGGATGACGTTCATCGTCGCCGAGATATTGGTTGCAGCAGCAGACTGCTGGCGAGCCGCCTCGGAGATGTTCTGGATGAGGTCCGCCAGATCGTTCGAGACCTTCTCGATCTCGCCCAGGGCGAGGCCGGCATCCTCGGCCAATCGTGCACCGGCGACCACCTCGGCGGTGGTTTGCTCCATCGAGCTGACCGCTTCGTTGGTATCGGCCTGAATGGTCTGGACCAGAGTCTCGATGCGCTTGGTCGCGGCCGATGCGCGCTCCGCGAGTCGCTGCACTTCGTCGGCCACGACCGCGAATCCACGGCCTGCCTCACCGGCCGAGGCCGCCTGAATCGCGGCGTTCAGCGCCAGAATGTTGGTCTGCTCAGAGATGTCGTTGATCAGTTCGACGATCGAGCCGATTTCCTGCGAGGACTCACCCAGTCGCTTGATTCGCTTGGACGTTTCCTGGATCTGATCGCGGATGGAATCCATGCCCTGAATGGTCTGGCGCACCACTTCGGCGCCCTTGGCGGCGATCTGCACTGAGCGCTGCGCAACGTCCGCCGACTCGGCGGAGTTCTTCGAGACCTCGTCGATCGAGACCGCGATCTCGTTGATCGCGGCGGAAGCAGAGGTGATCTGCTGCGCCTGGTGCTCGGCGGCCTCCGCCAGATGCATGGCGGTAGCCTGGGTTTCCTGAGCAGCGGCGGCCACCTGCACTGCAGTCTCGTTGATCGTGGTCACCAGCGAGCGCAGGGCTTCGACCGCAAAGTTGATCGAGTCCGCGATGGCGCCGGTGATGTCCTCGGTGACTGTCGCGCGGACGGTCAGATCGCCTTCCGCGAGCGAACCCATCTCGTCCAGCAAGCGAAGGATCGCCTCCTGGTTACGCTGGTTGAGCTCCTGGGTGACCGAGAAGCGGCGGGTCTGATCCCGGTAGATGGTGAGCAGCAGGCCGAGCAGGCCGAGCACCGCGAGGATACCCGCCACCAAACCGATCAGCAGGCTGGGGAAGACGCGCTGCGACGGCATCTGACGCAGGGCCGAGCCCAGCTTGCGGGCTTCTTCGAGCAGCTCTTCCGAATCGCGGAAAATCGCGTCGGACGACTCCTTGACTTCCTGCAGCTCGGTAGCGGAGCCGAGGATGAATTCGGCGTCCTCGCGCACGGCGGTGAATTCCTCGACCGCGCGGGTCAATGCAGTGCGTCCTGCCGCGGACTCGATCCGGCGGACGCCCAGCTCGGCGCTGCCGACCTCAAGGCCGGTCAGTACGTTGCCGAAAAGCGCGTAGTCCCGCGAGAAGCGGTCCGCTGCCGACGCTGCGGCCACGCCGCCCTGCAGGATCTGGGTGACGTAGCGCAGCATCCGGTCGGCCAGCACGATCTGCCGGTTGGCGATGGTCACCTGCTGGGACGTGACGTTGGTTTCCTGCATCGCGCGTACGACCTCGTCCATCTGCGCCTGCAGCCTCGGCACGCTGGCCGAGAAGGCGCTGGCCGAGTCACCGAGATTCAACACGAGTTCCTGGCGTTCGATGATGCGCGCCGTATTCGCGCTGACCGGCGTCCATTTCGCCTGCAGATCGGCCAGCTGGGGCCCTACGCTGACCCCGCCCAATGCCTGGCTGAATGCGGGCAGGCCCGAAGCCGTGTCGCCCTGGCCGAGCCGTTCGAGACTGCGCTGGATGGCGATGCGGGTCGCCGCCAGCTGGTCGAACGACTCGAGGCCGCCGGCGGCAGCTTCCTGCGCGAACTTCGAGATTCGCTGCGACTGCACCTGGATGTCGGCGACGATGTCCCGGGCTTCGGCCTCCTGCTGCGCATAGCGCGCAGACAAATAGAAGTTGAGTCCGAGCAGCACGATGGCCACCGTCAACAAACCGATCCAGAAATTCAACGCGCCGCGTCGTTCTTTGCCACCGACCGCGCCCATGCTCGTGCTCATATGGTCCTCGCCCCGGAAACCGGACCCGCCAGCACGTTCCTCGTTCTGACGGGCCAAAATCCTCGGTCGGCTGGGCCGACCCTGGAATCATGTCCGCAGCGGCAATTCGCCCCGGACAGCCGCCGCGCCTCCCTGCGCGGCACCAAATTTCACTGGAGCATCAGGCGACCGCGGCCTGCCTGAACTCCGTGGTGCGGACCAGCCGCGCCAGATCGAACACTTCCCACACGCTATCGCCCAGACGATATCCGTCTGTGATGAAGGCCGCATATCGGCCCTCGGGGGCGGGATCAAGCGCGATCCGCTGCGAATCCGTGAAGCTGCGCTGCCCGAAAAGCTCGTCGATCAGCACAGCGACGTTGCCACCCGGCTGCTTCACCACCAGCGCGCGCGTGGTCTCATGCACGACAGTCCGCTCACCGTCGAGGAACTGTTTGAGATCGACCACTGGGAGCAGGGTGCCGCGGACGTTCGAGACGCCCAGAAGCCAGCCCTGCGACCCGGGTACGGCGGTTGGCTGCGGGAGCGTCAAGAGCTCGGCGATGTCGCCGATCGCCGAAGCCATCACGTGCTGGCCGATGCGATAGCCGATACCGCGCCACAGGCCCGGGGCATCGATCTGCTCCGGCACGCCCGCGACGTGGCTCAGGCTGCGCCGCTCGTAATCCGCGAGCACCGAGAAAGGATCGAAACGAGCGGTCATCGTGTCCCTCAGCCTCCGGCGATCAGGGTGTTGATGCGGCGGACCAGATCCGCCTCGGCAGGCGGTTTGACCACGTAATCCTTGGCGCCCTGACGCAGGCCCCATACGCGGTCGGTCTCCATGCCCTTGGTGCTGACGATGATGATCGGGATGTGCTGGGTCCTGTCCCCGCGCGACAGCGCCCGGGTGGCCTGGAACCCATTCATCCCGGGCAGAATCACGTCCATCAGGATGAGGTCCGGCTGCTCGCGCTCGGCCATGGCAACACCGTCCTCGGCAGTGCCAGCGGTCAACACCTCATGGCTGTTGCGCTCCAGCATCAGGCTGAACACGCGGGTATCCGTGGGTGAGTCGTCGATGATGAGAATTCGTGCCATGTTGCAGCGAGCCCCCTGTAGGCCGTTTGCCGAAGATTGCCTATTGGCCGCGTCCCACATGCCGCCTTATGGCCGACAGCAGCTCATCGCGGGTAAAGGGCTTGGTCAGGTATTCCTCGGAGCCCACGATGCGGCCCTTCGCTTTGTCGAACAGGCCGTCCTTGGAGGACAGCATGATCACCGGCGTGGAGCGGAATACCTGGTTGTTCTTGATCAGGGCGCAGGTCTGGTAGCCATCCAGGCGCGGCATCATGATGTCGACGAAAATGATCTGCGGATGGTGGTCGGCGATCTTCGAGAGCGCCTCGAAACCGTCGGTCGCGGTGACCACGTCGCAACCCTCCTTCTTCAACAGGGTCTCGGCTGTGCGCCGGATGGTCTTCGAGTCATCGATGACCATCACCTTCAGCCCCTCCAGGGTGGCCGGCCCTTGGTTGTCTTCCATTCTTCAGATCCCCGGTGACTGCCAGATGCGGCAGTTGCGCAACGAAACCCTTGGCGTATCCCAGAAGTGCCCGGTCATCCCAAGCAAGCCCTGTACCACACCTTCCGTGCGACCCGCCCCCCCTGCAGGGCTGGCCTGTCATTCCCGCCCGCGGCTCATGGATGGCCACGCCGGGCCCCCGAACCGCAGCAGACGCGCTGCTAGTATAGCCAGCAGTCGCAACAGCTTAGGAAACATTCTTGCGGGGCGATACAAGTACCACGAAAGCGTGCAGCCGCACACATATCGCACCCACCCCGCCCAAACGCATTGACGCATTTGGTCCATCACCGTCGTCGCGCCGGGCTGGACCGGGCGAACATCCCGCCAAATCCCCCCGCTCCTCGGACCGACCATGAGCATAGAACTCGCCGTGGTGATGGACTCCATCGCCCACATCAACATCCGCAAGGACAGCACTTTCGCGATGCTTCTGGAAGGGCAACGCCGGGGATGGCAGCTGTACTACGCCACTACCGGCGACCTTGCTCTCGAAAGCGGTATGGCGATGGCGCGGCTTAGCGCGCTGCGGGTGCGTGATGATCCGGCCGGCTGGTTTGAGCTGGGCACACCCGGCTGGCGACCGCTGGGAGAATTGGATTTCGCATTGATGCGTCGCGATCCGCCGGTGGACGCCCAGTATCTTTACGACACCCATGTGCTGGCCCTGGCCCAGCGGCAAGGCTGCAGGGTGGTCAATGATCCCCAGGGCCTGCGGGACATGAACGAGAAGCTCTACGCCCTGCACTTTCCGCACTGCTGCCCTCCAAGCCGCGTCAGCAGGGATCCCGCCCACCTGCGCGAGTTCGTGATGCAGTATCAGGACTGCGTTCTCAAGCCACTCGATGGCATGGGCGGGCGCTCGATTTTCAGAGCGAGGGCCGGCGAGGACAATCTGAAAGTCATCCTGGAAACGCTCACCGCCGGCGGCCAGCAGATGGCGCTGGCGCAGCGCTACCTGCCGGAAATCCGGGATGGCGACAAGCGCATTCTTCTGGTCGACGGCGAGCCCGTGCCTTACGCACTCGCGCGGATCCCGCCGGCCGACGACTTTCGAGGCAACCTGGCCGCAGGTGGCCGTGGCGAAGGGCGCCCGTTGACGGATCGCGACCGCTGGATCGCGGCCGAGGTCGGGCCGGAGCTGCGCGCCCGCGGCATGCGATTCGTCGGCCTCGACGTGATCGGCGACTGGCTGACCGAAATCAATGTCACCAGCCCGACCTGCATCCGCGAGCTGGATGCCCAGTTCCAACTGAACATCGCCGGCAGCTTCTTTGACGCGCTGGAGGCCTCGCTCACGTGAGCACGGCCGCTTCCGATCCCCGGGCTGCCAGCCTGACGGTAGTCACCGACGGCGACCGCCTGGGCGCGACCCTGGTGTTTTCGCTGATCGCCCATGGGGTGCTCGCGCTCGGGATCGGTTTCACCGTCGACAATCCGGCGCCGCTGCGGCCGACCCTGGACGTCATCCTCACCCAGACCGAATCGCGCGAACGTCCGGACCAACCGGATTTCCTCGCGCAAACCAGCCAACAGGGCGGGGGCGATTCCGAGACGCCCGAGCGGCCGCGCGAGGCCAGTGCGTCCAGCGTGCCCAAGCCCAGCCCGGGGGTGGCTCCCGTCCCCGTGACTGCCGGCGCGCCCCGGCCGGAGCCGCGGCGTCAGGAAGTCGTGGTCAGCAGCACCGCCGAGGATGCGCCGCTGGCACCGGACACTGCACGAGTGGATACCCCG
Organism: Aquimonas sp.; assembly: GCA_022241605.1. Taxonomy (GTDB): domain Bacteria; phylum Pseudomonadota; class Gammaproteobacteria; order Xanthomonadales; family Xanthomonadaceae; genus Aquimonas. The sequence goes on from JAKOMQ010000017.1 coordinate 41,329, forward strand.
GATGTTCCGCTCCCCACCTCGCGCCACCTTGTGGAGCAAAGCCTCGAAATGGCACGGCTGGCCGCGGAGATAGAACGCGACAGCCAGAACTATGCGCGCCGCCCACGCCGCAAGTTCATCGCCGCCAACACCGCCGAGTACGAATTCGCTTCGTACATGCGCGCGTGGGTGACGCGTGTCGAGCGCATCGGCAACCTCAACTATCCCGACGAAGCGCGCCGTCGCAACCTCGAGGGTCAGCTCCTGATGACCGTTGCGATCCGCCGGGACGGCAGCGTGGAGCGCATCGACATCATCCGCTCCAGCGGCTACCCGGTGCTGGACGAGGCGGCGTTGCGGATCGTGCGTTTGGGCGCGCCTTATCCACCGCTGCCGGAAACCGCCGATCGCATTGACATCCTTCACATCACGCGCACATGGGAGTTCGAGCCCGGCAACGTGCTGCGCAACCGCTGAGGGATGAGGGCACCCCCAAGCGTCTGTAGGGCACGAGCACGCGCACCGGATTTTCAGGGAGCCGTGAGCGCCCGGGGCTCGGAGCGGCAGCCGCCGGCGTAGAATGTGGGGATGGAGCCCAGTAGCCCGCTCGAAAACCAGTTCTTGATTGCCCTGCCCCAGCTGGATGACCCCAGCTTCGCGCGCAGCGTCACCTTGATCTGTCGGCACGACGCCGACGGGGCCATGGGCATCGTCATCAACCGTCCCTCGGACTATCGCTTCGCGGAGATCCTCTCCCAGCTGGGGATCGCTGATCCGCAGGGCGAGCTTTCACTGCGAGAAGTCCTGCTCGGAGGCCCGGTGCATCCGGAGCGCGGCTTTGTCCTGCACTTGGATGACGGGCGGGATTTCGACTCCACGCTTCGCGTCTCGGAACGTCTGAAGCTGACGACCTCCCGCGACATTCTGGAGGCCATGGCCCAGGGCACCGGCCCGTCTCGGACACTGCTCGCGCTGGGCTGTGCCGGCTGGGGCCCCGGCCAGCTCGAGGGCGAGATTTCGGCGAATTCCTGGTTGACCGTACCGGCGGACGAGCGGGTCCTGTTCGAACTTCCGCTGGAGCAGCGCTGGAACGCCTCGGCCGCATTGATCGGCGTCGATCTGCGTCTGCTGACCGACTATGCCGGCCGCGCATGAGCGTCAGCGGCGACGCGGCGATTTGCGCGCTGGGGTTTGACGTGGGCGCGCGCCGCACCGGCGTGGCGGTAGGCAACACCCTGTCGGGCACCGCGCGACCGCTGGAAGTCGTGGAAATGCGAAACGGTGAGCCGGACTGGAGCCGGCTCGACCGATTGCTGGCCGAATGGAACCCGCAGCAGCTCGTGGTTGGCGAACCCCTTACCCTTGAAGGCGACACCCAGCCCGCCGCCGAGCGCGCCCGCGGTTTCGCCCGCAGGTTGCGCGCGCGCTACGGGTTGCCGGTGGCCATGGTGGACGAGCGCTCAAGTTCCCGCGAGGCCGATCGGCGCTTCGCCCAGGCTCGCCGCGACGGACACGCGAGGCGAAGCCACGCAACACAGCTTGACGCCATGGCCGCACAAATCATCCTCGAACGCTGGCTGGCCGGCTCCTGAGCCGCACCGGCGCCCCATAGCCACTCTCTGAACTCGCGCATGAGCATCCAGCCCCCGCTGCGCCACCTCCTGAGCCTGCAAGATCTCCCGCGCCCGGCTCTCGAAACCCTGCTTAACGACGCCGACCGCATCGCCTCAGGCCCGAGCCGCAACAGCTCACTGCGGGAGCGGCACGTCGGCCGTAGCGTGGTCAACCTGTTCTTCGAGGCCTCCACCCGCACGCGCAGCTCGTTCCAGATCGCCGCCCAGCGGATCGGCGCGGACGTGCTGAACTTCGACGTGGCGCAATCGTCCGCTCGCAAGGGCGAGACCCTGCTCGACACGTTTCTCAATCTGCAGGCCATGGGCTGCGAGCTGTTCGTGGTGCGCGTGGCCGAGCAGGACGTCCTGCAAACGCTGGCCGATGCGTCACGACCCGGCGTAGGCCTGGTCAACGCCGGGGACGGTCGCGCCAACCATCCCACCCAGGGCCTGCTGGACATGCTGACGATCCGGCAGCACAAGGGGCGCGACTTCTCCGCGCTGCGGGTGCTGCTGGTGGGAGACATCCTGCATTCGCGGGTGGCCCGTTCGGATCTGCATGCGCTGCGCACCCTGGGCACCGGCGAAATCCGGGTCTGCGGCCCACAGGCCCTGCTGCCAGGCGACGCCACGCTTGATGGCTGCCACGTATTCGACAGGCTCGACGCCGCGATCGAAGGCGTGGACGTGGTGATGATGCTGCGTCTGCAGCGGGAGCGGATGGAGGAAGGCCTGATCGGCTCGCTGGACGACTATCACCGCGACTACGGGCTTGGAGCAGCGCGTCTGCGCCGCGCCTCGCCGGAAGCCATCGTCACCCATCCCGGCCCCATGAACCGCGGCGTCGAGATCAGCGATGAAGTCGCGGACGGACCGCAGTCCGTGATCCTGCAGCAGGTTGCCAACGGCGTCGCGGTGCGCATGGCCGTGCTGGATCACGTGCTCTCGGTGACGTGATGCGGGTGGACAAGGTGCAGTAAAGACAAGGCCCCGCATGGCGGGGCCTTGTCGAAGCGAGATCTCACAGCGTGTGAAAAAAATCCAGACGCCGTCGCAAGGGTGTCGCTGGGCGTTCGTGGCAAAGCGCGGCACGTGAACACAAGGGAGTTTGGTGAACCAGATGACCGCAGGATTCGCGTAGCGCGCCGCCGCCACGGGCGTCCAGCGGCGGACGCAGCAGGCGGATGGTTCTCGCAGGCTCTCAGCGCAAGCTACCTGTCCGAATCCTCGAAACCGTTGGCGAAGACTTCCGGAGGCGGCTCAGCGAACACCACGCTGACTGTGCAGTCCGCATCCGCCGGTGCCGTGGTGAACACGGTGCCGCTGAGCGTGCCGCCGCAGCCCTCCACCGACTGCAGAAGCTGACCGGGACCCGGCGTCAGCGTGAACCGAGCGGTCCTGCCCGCCAGCAAGCCCTGCGACGTCGAGGGGCTGACCACGCCGGGGCCGGAGACGTCCAAGCTCACCACCACGTCAGCGCAGTCGAGCGGCAGGTTGAAGGCCTCGACCTGATCGGAACGGTTGGTGTTGAGACCACTGCTGGCGGACAGCCCCAGCCCGCGAGCCGCGAACGCGCGCCACAGCGTGCAGCGGTTGTCGCCTTCGTTGTTGGCGACGTCGGCGGCGAGGATGCCGTCGCGCGCATTCACGAAGTGCGGCCGGCAGGGCTGCAGCTTCATGCCGTCCACCACCAGCTGCATCGCGATGTTGTTGCCGCCGGTGCCGGTGGCCAGATCGTCATCGAACCCGTACTCGTCCATCAGATCGCAGGTCATGTCCCAGAGCACGGTCGCGAATACCGAGCCGATACCGTGCGGCTGGCTCTGGGCGGCATCGTTGGTGTCGGCAAAGGTGAAGGGGTTGACCGAGCGATTGGTGCTGTACGCAAAGCGCCGGATGCCAGGCCCCCCCACGCCCTGGAAGCTGGGGTAGGTGCCGATGCCGCGCGGGGCCTGGCAAGCGCCCTCGCGCAGGGTCACCATCAGGCCCACGTAGTCGGACCAACCTTCGCCCTTCTGCTCGGCATTGTTGAGACATGTGGAGGCGCTCGGACCGCCGGTGAGGCGGTTGGACAGGCCGTGGCCGTACTCGTGGGCGATGATGCCGGCGTCGAAATCACTGTCGCGGTCCGGGCCGACCGCTGCGGGCGGCGAGATTGAACCGCTGGCCGGGGCCTCCAGCAGGGCGAGCGCCAGCGCATTGCCGTTGTTTTCGCTGATGGCAAACACCGGCAGGGTGACCGCGGGATCCGAGCCACCGGGGATCTGGACCAGATTGCCGCCCTGGTTGTTGTAGATGATCGCGGCGATGGCGCCCGCGCTCTGCGCATTTGCGGCCTTGATCGTGAAAGCGCAGGTGCCGCGGCGGATCAGCGCGATCTTGCCCGCCACCTCGGCTGCGTTGGTCAGCGCAGTGCAGCCCTCGATGCCGTCGAGCGCGCCACCGTCATTGACCCGGACGAACTGTCCATCCAGCGTCGAGCTGATGCTGCCGCCAAAAGCTGCGGTAACGCTGGGGTAGCTGGCCTCGAAGGGTGTGCTGACCGTCACCTGCCCGCTGACCGGCGCGGTCCAGCGGAACATCTGCATGCGCGGCGCACTGCCGTCGCCAGGGGTGCCGAAATTTGCGTTATTGGTGTTCGGAGGGCTGCGGTCCGAGCCATCCAGAGCGTCGGCGTTGACTGCGTCGTTACCCACACCGCCGCGTCCGTAGTTGTTCACCTGGAAGTTTCCGGCCGGCTCGTCAAAGCCGTACTGCCAAAGCACATCGTGCAGGATGTTGTTCCAGTAGAACAAATTGACCACGGCCGGCGGCACGTTGCCGACGCTGGGCTGGTTCTGGCCGTTGGTGGGCGGCAGCGCCGGGTCGAAAGCAAAATCGAAGACCAGGGCGCCATCAACAATGGTCGCGGGCGCTCGGTAGTTCGCGGTGCTGTTGTTGGCGATCAGATCGGCGCGCGCGACGACGTTGTTGCCGCGGGTCTCCGCGAACTCGTAACCGGTAGCGGTCAGCGCGCGGGTGTCATGCCAGCCGCGCGGAGAGGCCTCTGGATCATGCGGATCGGTCACCAGCACGAACTCGGCACCCGGATCCTGCGGCGTTTCAAAGGGAATCGGCAGCACACGGTAGCTGGCGCTGTAGCCCAGCCCGCCGCGGCTCTTGGCCATCGACGGTGCGCGCGCATGCGCCACGTAGCTCGCGATATCAATGACCTGGCCGGTTTCGGCGTCGATACGAAGCTCCGCCCAGAAGGATTCAGCCTCGAATCGATCGATGGTGAGGTTCCAGGCAAGGCGCAGCTCGTCCCCGATCTGTACGTAGATCAGTTCGGCCGGCACCGGCTGCCGCGACAGCTCACCTCCGGGGAACAGCAGGTGGCGAGTGGCGCCGCCGCGTCCACCCATGGGCTGCGGAGCCTGCGCCATGGGAACCTTCAGATAGCTCGCTGCCATCGCATATGCCGCCTGCGCATCAAGTGCCGGGATGCTGCGGTTGATGTGCGCCTGCGCGTCGACGACAAAGGCGTTCGCCACGCTCAAGATCACGCCATCGCGCATCACGTTGAACGTGGAAATGGCGCCATCGACGTCGATGCCGTCAACCGTCTGCTGCACATAGACGTGGGTGACGCCGTTGTGCCGGGTCGGCACGACATCGCGAATACGGTGTTCGAGTTCACTGCCGCGAAGCCCAAGGCTGGCGTGCTCGCGGATCAGGTAATCAACTGCGAGATCGACCGCCTCCCCGGCGGCCGGCGCGGTGAGGAGAAAGCGAGGTTCCTCACCCGCGAACAGGGCTGTGGATACGGCAAGAGCGAGCGCGCCGGCGGCGAGCCGGAGCGTGGTAGTGGACTGCATGGTGTTTCCCCCGAAAGCGATGAATGGCCGAACCTGCACCCCATCCTGTGGCGCAAGGCGCTCGCCGAGCCCCCCAAGGCCAGACGTCGAACGCCGCCGGAAATTAGGGCGCCGTGCGCACCCTGTCCAGTGCCCTTGGGGGCTTGACACAGTGGGCTCGTCACATCCCACAAAGACGGTTCCGCAGGGCGGCCTGTGGCAGCCCCGGCAAAGGGTTAATCTTGGCCCCCCTGGCGTGATCCGCCGCCCAAGTTCCAGACCGTACGCATGAGCAGCCGCTACAACGCCGCCGATATCGAAGTCCTGTCCGGGCTTGACCCCGTCAAGCGCAGGCCGGGCATGTACACCGACACCACGCGCCCCAATCACCTCGCGCAGGAGGTGATCGACAACGCCGTCGATGAAGCCCTCGCCGGCCATGCCAAAAGCATCGAAGTCATGATGTACGCCGACGGCAGCTGCGAGGTCGCCGACGACGGCCGCGGCATGCCGGTCGACATACACCCGGAAGAGGGTATTCCCGGCGTCGAGCTGATCCTCACGCGACTGCATGCGGGCGGCAAGTTCAGCGGCAAGAACTACACCTTCTCCGGCGGCCTGCATGGCGTCGGCGTCAGCGTGGTGAATGCGCTGTCGAAGAAGGTGGATGTCACCATCCGTCGCGACGGCAACGAGTACCGGATGAGCTTCGCCGACGGTGACCGCACCAGTCCGCTGGAGATCATCGGCACGGTCGGCAAGCGCAACACCGGCACCAAGGTGCGCTTCTGGGCGGATCCCAAGTATTTCGACACGCCGAAGTTCTCGCTGCGCGCCCTGCGGCATCTGCTGCGCGCCAAGGCCGTCCTGTGCCCCGGCCTGAAGGTCACGCTGGTCGACGAGGCCAGCGGCGAAAGGGACACCTGGTTCTACGAGGACGGGCTGCGCGATTACCTGAAGACCCAGCTCGCGGACCGCGAGTACCTGCCGCCGGAAATCTTTGTCGGCGCGCTCAAGCGCGATACCGAAGCGGTCGACTGGGCGCTGTGCTGGGCCGCCGACGGCGAGCTGGTGCAGGAAAGCTACGTCAACCTCATCCCGACCGCGCAGGGCGGCACCCACGTCAACGGCCTGCGCTCGGGCCTGACCGAGGCCCTGCGTGAGTTCTGCGACTTCCGCAACCTGCTGCCCCGCGGCGTCAAGCTGGCGCCCGAGGATGTCTGGGATCGCGTCTGCTGCGTGCTCAGCCTCAAGCTGACCGATCCGCAGTTCTCCGGCCAGACCAAGGAGCGTCTGTCCTCACGCCAGGCCGCGGCCTTCGTCGAGAACGCGGTGCACGATGCGTTCTCGCTGTTCCTCAACCAGCACGTCGAGATGGGCGAGCGCATCGCCCAGCTGGCGATCGAGCGCGCCTCGGCTCGGCTGAAAACCGAAAAGCAGATCGTCCGCAAAAAGATTACCCAGGGCCCCGCCCTGCCCGGCAAGCTGGCTGACTGTTCAAGCCAGGATCTGTCGCGCACGGAGCTGTTCCTGGTCGAGGGCGACTCCGCTGGCGGCAGCGCCAAGCAGGCCCGCGACAAGGAGTTCCAGGCGATCCTCCCCCTGCGAGGCAAGATCCTGAATACCTGGGAGGTGGAGTCCGGCTCCGTGCTCGCCTCGCAGGAAGTGCACGACCTGGCGGTCGCGATCGGCTGCGACCCAGGACGAGACGACCTTTCCGGGCTGCGCTACGGAAAGGTCGTAGTGCTTGCCGATGCCGACTCCGATGGCCTGCACATTGCCACCCTGCTCTCGGCCCTGTTCCTGCAGCACTTTCCTTCGCTGGTCGCCGCCGGCCACGTGTTCGTGGCGATGCCGCCGCTGTTCCGGATCGACGTGGGCAAACAGGTGTTCTATGCGTTGGACGAGGAAGAAAAGCGGCTGCTGCTCGACAAGATCGAGCGCGAGAAGATGCGCGGCACGGTGAACGTCACCCGCTTCAAGGGCCTGGGCGAAATGAACCCCTCCCAGCTGCGCGAGTCGGCCATCCATCCGGATACCCGTCGGCTGGTGCAGCTGACCGTGGAAACCCCGGAAGAGACGCGCGCGCTGATGGATATGCTGCTGTCCAAGAAGCGCGCCGGCGACCGCAAGAGCTGGCTGGAGACCAAGGGCGATCTCGCGACCATCGAGGTCTGAGAGGATGTGAGACCCCTCCGCCAGCTGCGGCTGCCGCTGCACTCCGGGCAAGCTGACGCGCTGTGCAGATCCTGCTGCCGCCAGCTCGCCAGAGTGTTCGGATGCGCTTGGCGCGCGTTGCCATTACCGTCTCGGACGCCCTCGTCGACGCAGTCGGCGTCCCCGCAGGGCTTGTGCAGACACGGACGAACACCGGCACCCGCGCCGGTGTGGGCCAGATCGACGCGGCCTGCACCTGCTCGCCGGCAAGGTTTCCTCGCGGTTCCAACCAGGAGAAGAACAGCATGATCGGCTATGTCACCCTCGGCACCAACGACCTCGAACGCGCTGCCGCTTTCTACGACGCCCTGCTGGGCGAGATCGGCGCCAAACGGGGCATGCAGGGCCCTCGCTTCATCGCGTGGACCACTGGGCGCGGCCCCAGCGTCGGCGTGATCAAACCCTTCGACGGCGAGCAGGCCCATCCCGGCAACGGCGGCATGACCGCACTGGCGATGGCGAGCCGGGAACAGGTCGACCAGTTGCACGCCAAGGCGCTGTCCCTGGGCGCCACCGATGAAGGCCCCGCCGGCGAACGATTCAAGGGCTTCTACGCCGGCTACTTCCGGGATCTAGACGGCAACAAGCTCTGCCTGTTCTGCATGGGCTGATTCAGCCGGCCGCCGGGTTCTCGCCCGGCGGCGCAGCACTCACCAGCCGAAGCGAGGGTTTTGCAGCCAACAGGGCCAGGACCTGCTCGGCAGGCGCGGGGCGCCCGTGGATGTAGCCCTGTTCCTCGTCGAAACCGAGTTCGCCAACCAGCAGGGACTGCTGATGGGTTTCGACACCCTCGGCCACTGCCCGCAGGCCCAGGCCTCGCACCAGGGGAACCAAGGCCGTCAGCAGCCGACGAGCACGTGGGGTATCGGCGGCATCCTGCAGAAACTGTCGATCGAACTTGATGCTGTCGGCGGGCAGCTGGACCAGATAGCTCAGCGAACTGTAGCCCGTGCCGAAGTCGTCGATGGCGATCGAGAACCCTTCGGCTCGCAGGCGGGACAGGACGCTGATGCCCGCTTCCAGGCTGCGCAAAGCGGTTTCCTCAGTCACTTCGAGGTGCAGGCGACTCGGCGGAAGCCCGTGCCGGGAGACCTGGGCCAGCAGATAGTCCACCGTCCCCGGGGCCAACAGCGTCTCCACACCCAGGTTGACCGCGATCCAATGCGGATGCCCCGGCATTGAGGCGAGCAGTTGCGCGGCGCGCTGGATCACCCACACGTCCAGACGCTGGCTTTGGCGGAGCGTCTGCAGGGCGGGCAGGAAACGGCCCGGCGCCAGCAGCCCATGCCGGGGATGTTGCCAGCGCACCAGGGCCTCGAAACCGACGACCTCGCCGCGACAGCGGTGGATTGGCTGCAGGTAGAGGCTGAAGGCATCTGACTCGAACGCCTGCTCGACCTCTTCCGCCATGAGCACCCAGTCGGTGCCGGAGTCCTGCAGTGATGCGGTGTGGCCAAGGCTGCGCCCACCGCCTTCGGTCTTGGCCTGTCGAAGCGCTGCCGAGGCCTCGCCCAGAGCGGTGCGCAGGCTCTCAGGAGCCGAGAGGCGAGCCCAGCCCAAGCTGGCACGCAGCAGGCCTGAATGCCCGCCCACGGCTCCCGCCAATGCGGCGCGTGCGCGCTCGAGCGCCGCCTCGGAGGCCTGCCCCGGCGGCATCACTATCGCGAACTGATCGCCGCCCAGGCGTGCGAGCCCCCAGGCCTCCGGCAAGGCCCTTCGCAAATGCAGAGCCACGCGGCCCAGGACTTCGTCGCCAGCACGCATCCCGCGCGACTCGTTGACCAGGCGGAACTGATCCAGGCCCAGGATGGCGAGTAGGCCCTCCTGCTGGCGCCCGCGCACTTCTTCCGCGAGGCCGTCCGCATTCGCGAGTCCAGTCACGGCATCGGTACGCCCCATCGCCTCCAGCCGCGACTCTGCCTGGCGCAGCCGCGCCTGCTCGTCGCTCATCAACCAGATCACCAGCCCCAGCGCCAGCACCGGGTACATCACCACCTCAAAAAGACCGTGCAGTCGCACTGCCGGCGGCAGCAAGGCCGGCATTTGCCCCCAGAGCAGCGGCAAGCCCAACAGCCCGAGCCCGAGCAGTTCGATCGAGTACAGCCCCAATGCCAGCCCGCTGACAAGCCGCCCGAAATGTCGCCAGCCCTGGCGTCTGAGCACCAGCACGGCCGCCACCAGCAGTGCCAGACCTCCAAGCAGATAGCGCGTGCCAGAACGCAGGAACAAACGCGGCAGATGCCCGTCCGGCTCAGTCACGAAGATCAGCGCCAGCAGCAGCCCCGAAGCCACGGCGATCGCCGTCAATGCCAGGCCGCTTATGGGGAAGCGGTCGCGATTGCGAGCGAGGCACCAAACCCCGGCCAGCAAGGCCAGGATCTGGAGGAGACCTGCGCTGCCGTACAGCCAGGCCAGGCCCGCCATCTGCCAGCTGCCGCCTCCAAGCCCGTAGCGCGAGCGCACCCAGACGGCGAGCGCCTGCAGCGCCGCATACGCCGCCAAGGCACCGAAGCTGAGCGCCCAAAGTGAGAGATAGGCGCGGCCGTAGCGGCGGCGAAAGGCCCAGAGCACAAGGAAAACCAGCAGCCCGCCGGAAGCCTGCGTCAGATAGACGGTGATCTGGTCCATGCAGTGCCCCTCGGCCCCGCGCGCGGCAAGCGACGCGCGACCTCAGACTACCCCCGTGGCAAGCGGGCGGACTGTCGGGGAAACCCCCACAGCGCTCCGGTAGATCACCGTACCTCGAACCGCAGCAGATCCGCGCCACCCACGCTGGTGGACTGGCCGAGGCTGATGCAGCCTGACTGCCGCAGAGGAAGCTCATTGCGGTGCACGCGCAGTTCGGGCTCTTCGCCGAACCGCACGAAACTGCCGTTGGTGCTGCGGTCGGTGAACACCCACAAGCCGCGTCGACACTCAAGGCTTGCGTGATTGCGGCTGACCCACTCAGCCTCGATCGAGACTCCGCAGGAGGCATCCCGGCCCATGCTGAGCGGCGCAGAATCCTCTCCCAGCTCCAGCACCCGGCCACGATGACGCAGCACCAGTGCGCAGCCGGCCGGCGCGGCGTCCTCCAGGCGCACCGCCCTCTGGATCAGGGTCAGGTTGGAAGTGTCTTCCTGCCAGATCAGGTCGATGATCTCCAGCGGCAGCAGCTTGCCGGCGACGCGTGCCCTGCCCAATGGACGGCTGCGCAGGTTCGCGGCGTGGCTCAATCCCGCGAAGCTGCTGGCTGTAGTGACGATCTGCTCGCGCTTGGCCAGCCCGGCCATGCGCGCCGCCACGTTGACCGCATCGCCGTAGACATCGCCGTTTTCCAGCAGCGCCTCACCGTGATGGAAGCCGACTCGAATGCCGAGCGAATCGGCCACGAACACGGGATCGGCCGATACCCGTCGTTGCATATCGCACGCGGCCAGCGCCGCCTGGAGCGCGGCCGGGAAGGTGCACATGATCTCGTCGCCGATGGTCTTGACCAGCCGTCCACCATGGCTTGCAACAATCACGAGCAGCGCATCCAGCACCCCGGAAATGATCCGCCTAGCCTCGACGTCACCGCGCTGCTCGAACAGCCGCGTGCTGCCGCTGACATCGGCAAACAGGATCGAAATGGGTTGGCTGACGCTCATGGCCCTGCATGATAGCGCCGGGCGCTTTACGCGCGCTGCTTCTCGAACTGCTTGACCGGCGCCGGCGCGCTGAAACAGTCGGCCCGGGCCAGCGGCCAGAACAGCTCGAAGACCGGGTGCCGCGGCACGCCCTGCAGCAGTTCGCCCGGCTTGACGAAGAAATGCAGGTTGGCCAGCGAGCGGATCTCGTTGCCCGACACGCGGCGGATGATGTGCTCCGGCCCCAGCTGGTCCGGGTGCGTCAAGCCCGAGGCCGCAAGCAGGTCTCGCAGCGCCTTCAACGTGTTCTGCTGGAAGTGGAAGACCCGCTCGGCCTTGTCCGGCACCACCAGCGCGCGCTGCCGACGCGGATCCTGGGTGGCGACTCCAGTGGGGCAGCGGTCGGTATGGCAACTTTGGGACTGTATGCAGCCCAGCGCGAACATGAAGCCGCGCGCGGAGTTGCACCAGTCCGCTCCGATCGCCAGCGTGCGGGCAATGTCGAACGCGGTGACCAGCTTGCCGGCCGCACCGATGCGGATGCGATCGCGCAGATCCAGGCCGACCAGAGTGTTGTGGATCAGGATCAGCGCCTCCGTGAGTGGCGCGCCTACGTGGTTGGTGAACTCCAGCGGCGCGGCGCCGGTGCCGCCCTCGCCGCCATCGACCACGATGAAATCCGGGGTGATGCCCGTCTCCTGCATCGCACGTGCGATCCCGAACCACTCCCAGGGGTGGCCCACCGCCAGCTTGAAGCCGACCGGCTTGCCGCCCGAGAGTTCGCGCAGGCGGGCGATGAAGCGCAGCAGCCCGGTTGGTGTGTCGAAGGCGCTGTGGCGCGCCGGCGACAGGCAATCCTGACCCACTGGCACGCCGCGCGCTTCGGCGATCTCCGGCGTCACCTTGGCCGCCGGCAGGATCCCGCCCTGCCCCGGCTTGGCGCCCTGGCTGAGCTTGAGCTCGATCATCTTCACCTGCGGATCCTGCGCATTGAGGGCGAAGCGCTGTTCGCTGAACCGCCCCTGCTCATCGCGGCAGCCGAAGTAGCCCGAGCCGATCTCCCACACCAGATCGCCACCGTGCTCTCGGTGATGGCGCGAGATCGAGCCCTCGCCGGTGTCGTGATAGAAGCCGCCGCGCTTGGCCCCAGCATTGAGCGCGCGGATCGCCGCCGCCGACAGCGAGCCGAAGCTCATCGCGGAGATGTTGAACACGCTGGCGGAATACGGCAGGGCACAGTCCGGGCCGCCGATGCGGATTCGGAAATCGTGGTCCGGAAGATCGACCGGCTGCAGGCTGTGGTTGATCCACTCGTACTGCGGCCGGTAAACATCGAGCTGGGTGCCGAAGGGGCGCTTGTCGAGCGTGTTCTTCGCGCGCTGGTAGACGATTGAGCGCTGCGCCCGCGAAAACGGGGTCTGCTCCTCCTCACCTTCCAGCAGATATTGGCGGATCTCGGGCCGGATCGATTCGATCAGGTATCGGAAGTGGGCAAGCAACGGATAGTTGCGCAGCAGCGCACGCCGCGTCTGGAAGTAATCCCGAACTCCAAGCAGGCTCAGCGCAAATGCGAGAGCGGACAGCCACCACCACGTTGCATCGAAGCGCACGGCGAGCACCGCCCCGATCGGCACCAACAGGAGGCAGGCAACCCAAGTCAGGTAACGGGCAGGCATCAGTCATGGGCTCCGTCGGGGCTGATCGGCCATCATGCCTACGCTCACGTCAACGGTGCCGGATCGCCAGCACCTGGCCGGGCCGCAGGTTGGCGGCGGCATGCTCCAGCTCAGCCAGGCTTTCGGGCTCGAACTCGAGCGCCGCGAGCCCGTGGAAGGTCGCGTAGACATCCGGCTCGAAGCCGTCGCCGGCACTCAGTGCAAACCAGCCGTCTGGCACGTCGCCAAGGCAAGCGGCGGGTTCGAACTCAAGGCTGACGGGATCTGCGCTCATCGTGAGGATCCAGAACGGGACAGAAGGCGGCGACATTTGTGCCCGGAGCGGGACCGCGAAAACACGTGATTTCGCGGCTTTCAAAGCCGATTTGGGGCAGATATGCCCCCAAAGACCCTGAAAAGTGCCCCCAGACAGCGGCGGTTCCCGGTTCGGTGCCCAATCTCGGCGCCAAGACGCCACAGACTGCCAGAAACACGACCCTCCCGCGTTGCGGCGAAGCTCAAACCCGCTCGATGGTCACCACGCGGCCGCCCTGCACCGTGACCAGCAGCAGCCCGGTGCCGCGCTCGAACTCCCAACGCTCGCCGACCGCTGCGCCGCGTCGATTCACCAGCGTGACCACGCGCCAGGGCGTGCCGCAGGCCCGCAGTTTCGTCATGGGCGCGCCCACGGTGATCACGGACTGGCCGCAGTGCGCGGAGTGCCAGCCGTTGGACAGCGCCGGCAGCGGGGCCAGCAGCAGCGCGAAGAGAATTAGGTGGCGGATCATGGGCGGCTCCAAGTCGGGCGGCTCCCCAAGGGTGCCACGCGCGGCGGAACGGGCGCTGAAAAGCGAAAGCCCGCCCCCTTCCGGGGGGCGGGCTTCCATTGCCCGGCCTTCAAGATGATTACTCCGTGGCCGGGGCTTGCGAGGCACGGGGCGGCTCTCGCCGGGCCGTGCCCCTCGTTTCGGAAGATCGGCCCATGTCCGATAGGCGTCACTTCGTGCCCGGTCGTGGGAAATGCGCCGGGGCTTCGGGTTTTGGCGGTTGCTGCCGCCTCGGTCCTTCGCGGTCACGCCTCATGACTTGCGCCCGCGCTGCTGGCTGTTCTTTTGCCCAGGACACCTTCCAGCTGGTCCCGGCCGGCCCCCTTTGGTCGCCGGCATTACAGATTAGGCGGGCGTTACCACGTCGCGGCAGATGGCGAAGGCTTGCGGGTGCCGCAGGCCGATGCCGATGTCCAGGAACGCGGAGACGGTGGCGCGGCCATTGGTGAAGTAGGGGTTCACCACGACGTCCACGGCAGCGCCGCCCCAGATGCTGATCAGCAGCTGCGACCAGTCGCCCAGGGCAAGGGTAGACAGGCCCTCGCCGTCGCCCTTCTCGCCGTTGGCGGGTAGGTGCGTGGTCGCGTTGGCGGCATAGCCCAGCATGCGGTTGTCGTCGCTCCACAGCGGGTGCGACTGCCCGGGGCTGCGGGCCGTCTGGCGCAGGGTGCGCCGCGCCTGCGGCGTCGTGAACCAGGCCGAGGGCGTGCGCCCGCTGGCGATGCCCAGGGCTTCCTCCATGTCGCACAGCAGCGCCAGCGAGGGGGCTGCACCGTTGTCGCCTGCGCCAATGGTCAGCGTATCGGGATCAGCCAGCAGGCCGGCGGGCTCATTGCCCACGCCAGAGCCTGCCAGGGCCACGCGGTCCACCTCGGACCAGAGCGCGGCCATGAGCTCGCTCGCGATGATGGATTCCACGCGGTCCCGAAAGCTCGCCATCTTCAACAGGCGGCGGGAAATGGTCACGGTGGCCGAAACGGTACGTGGGCTCACAATCAGCTGATCAAAGCTCGGATCAGCCTGCGCGGCTGCATCGAACTCGCCGACCCAAGCCACGCCCGCGCCATCGGTGGCGCGCGGCATGATCAGGTTGCCTTGGCTCAGCCCGGTGATCAGCGTGGCGCCGGCGTTGAGCATGCCCGAATAGGGGCGCAGGGCCTCGATCAGCGCGCCGTCATGGGCGGCCCATACGGTTTCCTTGCCGGCGGCGGTGGTGGTGATATTCAGCGCGCGGCTTGCCGTGGCTTCCATGGGCAGCCAGAAGCCGCGCGGGTGCTTGCCGGTGGCGTCGGTGATCTTGTTGGACACGTCGAAAGCGCTGGCGGCCTTGCGCTCGGAGTCCTTCGACAGCGGCGGCCCCAGCTCTAGGTCGGCCACCACGCGATCGACGAACGCATCCAGGCCAATGCCGGCGGCGGCGCTGCGGGTGGCGGTGATAGCGCGCGTGTGGGCGTCGGCCAGGGTGCGGGTTAGGAACGGGGCGGGTCGCATGGCGGTTGATCCTTTGGGGGCGTGTTGCCATGCTCGCGAGGGAGCGCCCAAGTTGCAGGGGCGTTTGGCTTGGGTCAGGCCGCGCTTTGTTCGGCTCTGCGCGCGTTGCCGCCCAAGACGTTGTGCAGGGCCTGCACCGTCGTCGGCAGCGGACAGCGCGACTCCACAGCACGGGCCAGCAGGTCCACCAGCGGCGCAGCAGTAGCGGCCGGGTCCAGCGCGCGGCGGGCCGCCAGCCTGCGAGCCGCGCCTAGGTGCATGTGCAAGGTGCGGGCGCGGGTCCAACTGCCGGCCTCGGGGAGCGTGGCAGCAGCCTCCCGCAGCCAGTGGTCGCGAATCAGGCGCCGCGCGTCCGCAGCGGAGCGCACGCCCAGGCACGCTTCCAGGCTAGGCCCTTGGCCTCCCGGCTCCGCGTGGCGCAGCCAGCAGCGCAGGCCCTCGGCCAGCCAAGCGGCGGCGGCCGGGTCGGCAGTGCCTGCGGCCAGCTCAGCCAGTAGGCGAGCTCGGTTCAAGCGTTGGCCTTGACCCATGGCCCACGATCGGCGGGACCGGGCTCGACGTCCTCGCCGTCATCCTCGCCAGGTGCGGCCACCGTGGCGTCGCGGAGGTTTTCGCCCACAACAGCGAAAACACCCAGGGCGGCCGGCCAGCCGGGGAGGTGCAGATGGAGCCCTTGCAGCCTTGCGCGCAGCGCTGGCCGGCGCCCACTTGCAACGGCGCACAACCGGCGGCTTGCCAACAGCAGCACGCGAACCGTGGGGGTCAGGGCTTCCCGCATCGGGGCGAGTCGGGCAGGACAGATCAGCCAATGGATAACCCCTCCCCCCATGCATAACCGTTCCCCACCCTTTGCACCAAGATGGGGAATGCGGCCATGCAACCCGCATGCAGCAACGCTCGGAGGGACCCGCGCCGCGCCGCGAGCCGAACCGGTCGCCCGGGTTTCCGGGTAATCGGGTTTGGTCTCCGCCCCTAACCGCTTCATATCTCGATTCCTTCTCACGTATGACCTAATCAGAACCCGGAAACCCGGAAACCCGGCGATCATCGACAGCCCATGCAGCCGAGTTGCCAGCCAGGTCACGGTGCTGCCGAACAACAAGCGAACCGAACAGGCGATCCCGCTGGCGCAGCAGATAGCGCCCGAGCCTTCGCGGATTGATCCCACCCGGGCCGCCTGCCACCGCGTCCAGCGCTCCGCGCAGTGGGCCATCACGCCCAGCTTCAACGATTGCGTCGGAGACGCTCACGGCGCGATCGCCGAACGCGCGGCGCCATTCGTTCAGCACCTCCATTGCTGCCTCGCGCTCCGGGTCCTCGCGGTGCAGCGTGTCGAGACTGGCGCACGGATCAGCCAGCCCGAGCGCGATCAACGGATCACGCACGCGGCGGGACCAGTCCTCGAAGCTGCCGAGCGGCGGGCGCTGCTGCGGCACGCTGCGGCCCCACTGCGCAATGGTGAGCAGAGCGCGCACCAGCTCCACCCTGTGCTCCCGCGCCCAGGCAACGGGGCAGAACTTGAACTCCCGGGTCTCGGGCCGCTCCATGCCCGGGTCGATATGGCAGAGCAGGAAGCGCCGGCTCAGGTCGCCTTGGATCACCAGGTTGTTGCCGGTGGCCAGGAACAGGGAGGCCACCTGTACGCGCGGCATGTTGCTGGAGCCCAGCACACGGATGGCCACCGAGTCTTGCGTGAGCGCGCTGTTGAGTGCCGCCGAGCGCAGCGGCGTCTCCAGGTTGTCCAGGCATATCACGGGATCACCCGCCAGCAGAGCGGCTCCCAGGCGCTTTTCGGCCTCCTCTTCCTTCGGCGGCCAAGCCACCGCAGCAGCGGGCCGGTCTGTTGCAACGACGGAACACAGGTCGGCTGCCTTGGACTTGCCAGACCCTCGCACGGGAGCGGTGAAGCCGAACCCGGGCGCAGTGCCCAGACTCGGCCGCAAAACGGCCGTGAGCATGGCCGCAATGGCCGTCGCTTCGTCGCTGTTGTCCACGAACCGGAAGCCGTCAAGCAGCGCGCGCAGCGGCTGCAGCGCTTCCTCGGCCTGTGCTCGCGTGGGCTCGCTGGGGATGGGGCCGAAGTCGACCGAGGCGCAGACAACCGCTCGGCTGCGCGGGTCGTAGCCTTCCCGAACGATCGTGCCATCAGGATGCAGAACAGGCACGCAAGCCACAGCCCGAACAGCGGGAACGTCCCACCGACCGACCCGACCGAGGTAAACCGCCGGCAGCTGCGGGGGGCAGCCAACCGGCCGCACCTCGGTGCGCCCGTCTTTCAGCTTGAAGGCGGCCACGAATCGCGCCGAGGCCTCGAAGGCCTCCAGCAGCATCGGGCCAGTGGCGGGCACCAGCGAGGGCATGGCGTCATCCCGGCGGACGCCGGCCGTCTTGGCCCCGAACGCGAGGCGAACCAGCACGTCGCCACGGGCATAGAACGGAAGCCCCTTGGCCAGCAGCGCTGCCTCGGCCGCATCGGCGGTTTCATGAATCCGGCCCTTGCGCACCACGATCTCGGGCCTCGGGTCATCGCCAGGGGGATCGCTGGCACGCCCACGCCTCCTAGCCTCGCGAGCGGTCCTGTCCAGGTCTCGGGCGCTCTTGAGGTCAACCACGGTGAGCACACCCGATGCACCGCTCATGTCAGCACCGCCCGCGCTTCCTGCACGCGATCACAGGCGAGGCGCAGCCGGGCCAAGTCCTCGGCACCCAACACGCTGCCCGCTGCCAGCTCATTGGCGGCAATCTCGATCACCACAGCCTCGCGGCCGAGGACGCCCAGGGCGGCCGACCACGCAGCCTCACGCGCTGCACGCCAGGCGGCCCGGCGCTCTTCCGGTGTGTGGGCACGGCGCTGGCTGGGCGGGAACAGGTCGGCCACCTGCAGACCCATGGCGGCCAGCACGTCCTCGGTGCTGCAGCCCGCGAAGCAATGCAGCAGCACGCGGCCATCCTCGCCTTCTGCGATCGACAGCGAGGCCGACCGATCCTCATGGGCAGGGCAGCGGCACAGGTGGCCCCGACCGGACCGCCTGGGGCGATCCAGCCGGGACAGCACCCGCTCCAACGGCCCTGCGGCATTCCACTGCAGAGCCGCGCCCATTAGGCGGCCTCCGGCGGCGGCGTGGAACGCCGCAGAGCCTGCGCCAGGGCCTGCACGTCTTCCATCAGCTCCGGCACCGCGAATTTGTGCGCATGCCGCAACGGTTCGGAGATTGAACGGAACAGCGTCAGACTCACGCAGTCCGGGTCAGCCTCGACCCGGCGCAGACGCTCCACGACTTCCTCCAGCTCGCCCGCGAGGAATCCGGCGTGCGCTGACACAGTGGCGCGCGCGTGGGCCGGCTTGCGCGGCATCTTGATCACCTTGCGCTTACTCATGGGGCTGGCCCTCCTGCGCGCTGCGCCGCATGAACTCGCGGCCCTCGGGTGTGACGCGGATCGGCGGGAACTCGCGGACAGTGCGCGCGCTGAAATCGCGCTTGACCGATCGAGCCTGCCGGCGGGCGTTGCGCTTGGGCTTGCGGTGGCGACTCATGGGCGCAACTCCGGGGCATCCGGACGCAGCGCCCGCATGGTCGCGATGGTCTCGCCCAGGTCTTCCACGGCACGCTCGGTTAGTTCCAGGCCCAACTGAATCAGCCCGAAGGTGTTGGAATCTTCATCGAGCTTCAGGCCGAGATTGAGCGCCGCGAACAGCGCATTCATCTGGACGGCGCGCAGGTGCGCCAGGTCAAGCGCGTTCTCCAGCTTCTGGATCTCGCCGCGATCGAAGGCGATCATGGCTGCACCTCTGCCCGCAGGGCCGCCAGCTCGATCTCCGCAAGCTCCACCAGCCCGTAACAGCCGCCGGTGATGTGAGCAAGAGCCGTCTCGCCGGCCGCTTCCAGCTTCTGGACTTGCTCTGCGAGTTGGCGCATCGCGTCTCGCAAGATGGGCGCGGCAGCAGTGACAGCGGCTTGGATTTGCTGCTGGCTTTGCGGATTCAATCGGGCTCGCTTCCGGATCGGACGATTCCATCCATCGGCTACACCCTGAATTCTGATCAAGGCGAGATGGGCATTCTCAAAAAAAATGCCGCCAGCTCTTGCCGGTCATCCTCGGAAAGCCTCGAAACGACGTGCTCGTGCAGTCGAAGAGCATCCTCTTGAAGTGAGTGGAACTGAAGGCCGATCGCTCCCAGTTTTTCTTTGTTGGCGATGGGCGCGCTCATGCCGTCATCTCCGCGCCCAGGGCCATGGCCAAGGCGATGGCGCGCAGCTCGGCGGCCAGGCTCTCGGAGTCGTGGATGGCACGGCCTTCCAGGGCATCAGCGGCATGCCGAAGCAGGAAGGGCCACTGCGAGCGGGGGATGTTGGCGGGAATGGCCGAGGCGGCCGGGGTGCGGGTGTTCATGGCTTGGACTCCGTAGGGTTTGGAGCCCGCCACCGCGCTGCTGTCGAAGGTGGCGAGCTGTACGCGGGTAGCAGACCGGCCTACGGACCGGCAGCCCTTGCGGGCTCCCACGCACAGCCCGCCATGAAGCGAGCGTGACGCGTCACGCCATATCGCAGGCATGAAAAACGCGCCTGTCGTGGACGTGGGGCGCGTTGTGCGCCGTAGGTTCGGGCTGCTATTCCCGGTCGCCGAATTGGCGGCGACGAAAGGAGCATCGCACCGCACGCGCCCGCACGTCAACGACTGCGCGCGCATCACGCGGCCCTCGGCGTGCAGCGGCTGGCGGCGATGCGGTCAGCAATCCAGGACTCGACCTCCGATTCGACCCAGCCGGCGCTATTCGGCCCCAGCTGCACGCGGCGCGGGAACTTGCCGGCGCGCTCCATGGCGTAGATGGCGGTCTTGCGGAAGCCCACCCGGCTTTCGACCTCGGGCAGGCGGATGATGCGGAGCGGACGTGACTGGATAACTTCCATGGTGCTTTCCCTCTTGGCTCACGGCGCGTTCGTTGCCGTGCGTGAGGGAAAGGCTAGAACTGGGGACGGAACCTGCCGCGTGTTCCGCTTTATGCAGACGTCGGCAAGGCTATCGGCCGTGCCAACCCACGGCTTTCAGGACGCGTCGCGCCCTCTCGACCGAAACAGCGAAGCTAGCTGCCAAACGCTTCGCTGCAAGCGACCTGTCCACCCCTTGCGCCCGCAGTTTTTTGGCGAACTCGCGCTGCGCTTGTCCGTCTCCGGTCGCGGCCCGCTGCTGCTTGCGACGCACGGCATCCTTGCCCACTCGATCAACCACAAACGCAAGCCAGAAGAGCCTAGCGACCTCATCTTTCAGGCGAGCGCATGCGAACAGCTGGGCGGCCTCCGGGGAGCCTTCGGGCAGCACGCCACGGCCAGACCAGTCAACCGCGGACGAATAGTCCAAGAGCGCCCGCAGCATCAGCAGGGCGCGTCGCCTTGAGTCATCTGGAAGCTCGACCGACGCCGGCGAACTCCATTCAACGGCGCCCGACCAGGCACCCCCCTCCCAACGAACCGAAACTTCCGCCTCCAGGCCGTGCGGTACCTGCAGCCGCTCGGCGTTGATCTTCCTCTGCACGATCTCCGACAACTGCAACGGAAGCGCCGCCAACACTCGAGAACTTGGGCCGCACTCCATGAGCCGCTGGAACACGTCGATTTCGTCATCGCCGAGGCGGATGAAGTCACGCATCACCCACCCCTCGGACCAGGTGAGACGGAAGCGCGCAGACCCTCCAGGTAGTCCGCCCACCCCTCCATCATCTGCCGCCGCTCCGGGAGGTGCTGTGTCCGGTTGTAGGCCCTTCCCAACGGGTCGCGGACCTCGTGGGCCAGCTGGTGCTCGATCCAATCGACGCGAAAGCCCAGCACCTCATCCAGCAGGGTGCGCGCGGTGGCGCGGAAGCCGTGGGCGCTCTGGCGATCGCGCCACCCGATGCCAGCCAGGGCCGCCGAAAGCGTGTTTTCACTCATGGCGCGCCCTGCCCCTCGGCTGGCGGGGAACACGTAGCCCTCGGGGCCGGTGACGGCGTGCAGCTCGCGAAGGATGACCACCGCCTGCCGTGCCAGCGGCACCACATGCGCGCGCCGCATCTTCATGCGCGCGGCGGGGATTGACCAGGTGGCGCCTTCCAGGTCGAACTCGCCCCAGACCGCCTGCCGCAGCTCGCCAGGCCGCACGAACAGCAAGGGCGCCAGCCGAAGCGCCGAGCGCACGACGAACGTGCCGCCCGCGGCCTCGATGGCACGCAGCAGCTCCGCCAGCTCGGCCGGCTCGGTCACTGCGGGATAGCTGGCGACCTTGGGCGGTGTGAGCGCACCCTGCAGGTCGCGCGCTGGATCGCGGGAGGCAAGGCCACAGGCGACGGCGTACCGGAACACCCGGCCGGCGACACTGCGCGCCCGCTTTGTGGTCTCCAGGATGCCCGCAGACTCGCAGCGCCGGAGCACCGCCAGCAGTTCGGGCGGATCGACTTCGCTCACGGGCCGTGGGCCGATGTACGGGTTCAGCTTCTCGCGGAGGATCCACTGGATCTTCGCGCGGGTGCGCTCGCCGATGGGCTGGCGCTGCAGCCAAGCCTCGGCGACCTTAGCGAACGTCTGGTCCGCAGCCTCCAGGGAGCGCGCCTTGGCCTGTTTCTTGGCCTGCCCCGGGTCGATGCCCTCGCGCAGCTGCCTGCGCGCCTCCTCGCGCAGCTCGCGCGCCCGGATCAACGTCACCTCGGGATAGGTCCCGAACGCCAGGCGCCGCTCTTTGTTCAGGAACCGATACTTCAGGCGCCAGTACTTGCCGCCACTGGGCGAGACCTCCAAGTACAGCCCAAGCCCGTCGAACAGGCGGCGCGGCTTCTCGGCGGGGGCAGCTTTTCGGCATGCCAGGTCGGACAGCTTGGACATGGGCACCTCGTGGGGGCATCTGGCGGCCAATTCCGGCCCACTGGGGGCAAGTATGCCCTACAGGTGCCCCCAAGGGGCGCGGATTGGTCCGCGTGCGAGCCCTTCCGCCCCCTTCCGCAACATGCCCCCGAAATCGACCCTATAGCGCGCTAAAGGCCTTGCTTTCCGCGCTCTCCCGCACGCCTGCGAACACCTGCGGAAACATTCTGCGGAATATCGACTTGTGCCCGGAGCGGGACTCGAACCCGCACACCCTTGCAGGTAGCGGATTTTAAGTCCGCTGCGTCTACCGGTTTCGCCATCCGGGCGGCATTGAGGAGTTTAGCGGGGCCAGCGTGGCTCTTGTGAGCTTTTGGACATATCAGGCGCACGAATCCGGCCAGCCGAACGCGTCCCGCCGCAGCCGATTGCGCACAAGCTCCACGGCATCCCAGCTGACTCGCAGGCAAACCGATGCCGCTCGACCATCTCGATCGCCTTGAGGCCGAGGCCATCCACATCTTCCGCGAGGTCGCCGCGCAAGCGCAGCGACCGGTGCTGCTCTACAGCATCGGCAAGGACAGCGCGGCACTGCTGCATCTGGCGCTGAAGGCTTTTGCCCCGGGGCGCCTGCCGTTCCCGCTGCTGCACATCGACACCCGCTGGAAGTTCCGCGAGATGATCACGCACCGCGATGCGCTGGCCGCGCGGCTCGGGCTTGACCTGCGCGTGCACACCAACCCCGAAGGTTTGGCCGCGGGCATCAACCCGATCACCCACGGCAGCGCCCTGCATACCGACGTCATGAAGACCCAGGCGCTGCGGCAGGCCCTGGATGCCGGCAAGTTCGATGCTGCCTTCGGCGGCGCGCGGCGCGACGAGGAAGCCTCGCGCGCAAAGGAGCGAATCCTCAGCCATCGCAGCGCCGGCCATCGCTGGGAGCCCAAGCGCCAGCGCCCCGAACTCTGGCGGCAGTACAACCTGCAGCACGCTCCGGGCGAGAGCTTCCGGGTGTTCCCGCTGTCCAACTGGACCGAGTTCGACGTATGGCAGTACATCGCCCGCGAGGGCATCGAAGTGGTGCCTCTGTACTTCGCGCAGCCGCGGCCGGTGGTGCAGCGCTCGGGCCAGTGGATCATGGTCGATGACGAGCGGCTGCCCCTGCAGCCGGGCGAGCGGCCCGAGCAGCGCTGGGTGCGCTTCCGCACGCTGGGCTGCTACCCGCTGACCGGCGCGGTGGAGAGCCGAGCCGAGAATCTTGCCGAGGTGCTGTCCGAGATGCGCACCTCGCGTCGCTCAGAACGTCAGGGCCGCCTGATCGACAGCGACGGCGCGGCCTCGATGGAGCGCAAAAAGCAGGAGGGCTACTTCTGATGAGCGCCGACGTCATTGAGCTGCACCCCGCCGCGGCGCGCCCGCAGACAGCCATCGAGCGCGACAGCCGGCCTCTGCTGAGGCTGCTGACCTGCGGCAGCGTGGACGACGGCAAGAGCACCCTGATCGGCCGCCTGCTGCACGACACCGGCAGCTTGACCGAGGACCAGCTGGCCGCCCTACCCGCGCTGTCGGCGCGCCACGGCACGCGTGGCGACGAGCTCGACTATGCCCTGCTGCTGGACGGACTGTCGGCCGAGCGCGAGCAGGGCATCACCATCGACGTGGCCTACCGCTACTTCGGCACCGCGGCACGCGCCTTCATCGTGGCCGACTCGCCGGGCCATGCGGAATACACCCGCAACATGGTCACCGCCGCCACGCACTGCGAGCTGGCGGTGCTGCTGGTTGACGCACGCGCCGGATTGAGCCAGCAGACCTGCCGCCACGCCTGCATCGCAGCATTGCTGGGGATTCGTCAGCTGGTGCTGGCGGTGAACAAGATGGACCGGGTCGGCTTCGAGCACGCGGTATTCGCGCGCATCCAGCGCCAGTTCGAGGGCTTCGCTGCCTCGCTGGGCTTCAGCGATGTCCAGGCCATTCCTCTGTGCGCCATCGACGGCGACAACTTGGTGCAGGCCAGCGTGCGGATGCCCTGGTACCGCGGCCCGACCCTGCTGCAGCATCTCGAATCGGTGCCCACCGGAGCACCGACCGAGCGCGCGGCAGTGCTGCCGGTAGGCTGGGTCTGCCGACCGGATGCGGAGTTCCGCGGCCACGCTGGCCTGCTGCAGGGCGGCGCGCTGGAACGAGGCCAGGACGTCACCGTGCTGCCCTCCGGCCAGCGATCGCGCGTGCGCGGGCTGTGGTTGGGCGAGCGCAGCCTGCAGCGCGCCGAGGCAGGGCAGTCCGTGCTGGTGCAACTGGAGGATGAGATCGACGCCAGCCGCGGAGATGTACTGGTCGCCGAGGGCGCCGGCGTGGAATGCAGCGACCAGTTCGAGGCCGACATCGTCTGGCTGTCCGAGCAGCCGATGCTGCCCGGCCGCCCCTACCGCATCCAATTGGGCAGCGCGCATGCGCAGGCCACCCTGGCCCAGCCCAAATTCCGTCTCAACGTGGAAACGCTGGAAAGGCTGGCTGCGCGCACCCTGCAGGTCAACGAGATCGGCCGGGCCAACCTTGCGCTCGACCGAGCCCTGCCCTTCGCCCCTTACACCGAGTTGCCCGAGCTCGGCGGCGGCATCCTGATCGACCCGCTCACCCAGCAGACCGTTGGCGCCGTGATGCTGCGCCATGCGCTGCGCCGCGCCGGCAACCTGCACTGGCAGGCGCTGGATATCGACCGCGCAGCGCGGGCCCTGCAAAAGGGCCAGCGGCCCGCGGTACTGTGGCTGACGGGCCTGTCCGGCGCCGGCAAGTCGACTCTGGCCAATGCCATCGAAAGGCGCCTGCATGCGCTGGGCCGGCACAGCATGCTGCTCGACGGCGACAACGTACGCCACGGCCTGAATCGCGATCTCGGGTTCACCGACGCTGATCGGGTAGAGAACATCCGGCGCGTGGCCGAAGTGGCGAAGTTGATGACAGAGGCTGGCCTGATCTGTCTGATCTCGTTTATCTCGCCGTTCCGCAGCGAGCGCGGCTTCGCCCGCGGACTGTTTGGAGCGGGCGAGTTCTTCGAGGTCTTCGTGGACGCCCCACTTAATATCGCCGAGGGGCGGGACCCCAAGGGCCTGTACGCCAAGGCACGACGAGGTGAGCTCGACAACTTCACCGGTATCAGCAGCCCCTATGAGCCGCCGGAAACACCTGACCTGCATCTGCGCACCGACCAGACGGATCCGGAGACGCTTGCAGAACAGGTGATCGCCCACCTGCGCGCAGCTGGCGTTCTGCAGCCAGAGGCCTAGTGTGTTGTTCGCACTTGAGCGAACGCATCTGCGGCGTCCTCGGCAAGGCTGTCAGCGTTCCTCACCCTCGCCATGGCGGAGCTATGGCGATCACGAGCAACGCCGAGCCGCGCCCAGAGACGCCGCCAGACGCTGATCATTGGCCATGCGCAACATAGCGAGGCAGCGCGATCAGCGCAGGCCTGTAGCGCGCGTCAGAGCGTGTGAAAAAACCCAGGTGCTGCCGCCACGGGAGGCCAGCGGCGACCGCAGCAGGCGGATGGTTTTTTCACATGCGCTCAGTCCGCGCTGCAGGCCTGCACGCTTGCGGTGTAACCGGGGAATGCCCGCCCTGGCGCACATACGCTGCAGTGGGGGTCTGGCGTTACGCGGCTCTCGTGAAAGCGCATCCCCAGCGCGTCGATGCTGAGAATGCAGCCATCCAAGACGCGACCGATGCCAAGCAGATACTTGAGGGCTTCATTGGCCTGCAGCAGCCCGACCAGACCTGGCAGCACGCCGAGCACGCCGGCCTCGGCGCAGTTCGGTGCCTCCAGCGGCGGCTTGGGGAACAAGCAGCGGTAGCAGGGTGACTGCCCTCGCCGTACACCTGCGGCAAATACGCCCACCTGTCCACTGAAGCGCTCAACCGCCCCGTAGACCATCGGCAGGCCGAGTTTGACGCAGGCGTCCGAGACCAGATAGCGCGTGGGGAAGTTGTCGCTGCCATCGACGACCAGATCAACACCGTCGAACAGACGCTCGACATTGTCCGGCTGCAGCCGGCTGGCGCGGGTGTCCAAGTCGAGAGAGGGATTCAGGGCCAGCAGGCGTTCGCGCGCGGAGTCGACCTTGTAGTCCCCCACCGAGGCATCGGTGTGGAGCACCTGGCGCTGCAGGTTGCTGCGATCCACGCGGTCGTCGTCGATCAATCGCAAATGCCCGACGCCGGCGGCCGCGAGGTAGAGGGCAACCGGTGAACCCAAGCCCCCTGCACCGACCAGCGCAACGCGCGCACGCTGCAGGCGGCGCTGCCCCTCCAGCCCAACCTGCGGCAAGCGCAGATGGCGGTCGTAGCGCTCCAGGAAGTCAGCAGGCTCCAGCTCGCCCGCCCAAGGCAGTCCGAGGCTGCGCCAGGCGCCGCAGCCACCGCGCACCGACGCCACCCGCGAGTAGCCCAAATCACGCAGCTGGGCGGCGGCGCGCAGCGAGCGCATGCCGGCAGCGCAGATCAGCAGCAGCTCGCTGTCGGTTTCGGCAAAACCCCGGATATCGGCGGCAGCTCGCGCCAGCGGTAGCGCAATCGCTCCGGTCGGCAGACCGGCGGCGCGCTCGCTGTCCTCGCGCACATCCACCAGCAAGGCTCCGGCGTGCTGCCGACGCAGCGCTTCGGTGGGCTCGATCTCGGTGATCACGTCTGCTTGCGGTATTGCAGCGCCTGCAGCAGGGGCAGCACCCATTGCGCAAACTGCGCGACCAAAGCTTCGGGCTCGGACTCCAGCCACAGCAGGCGTGCACGCGAACTGCGCCAGCCGCGCGGGCCGTCGATACTGCGATGCAGCGCCACACCCAGCCGTGGCAGGCCCTCTTCAAGGATGGGCGCGGCCTCCGGAGTCCCGGTAATCAAGACCACATCAAAACTGTCCACGGCATCCCCCAACGCGGCAGCGATACGCTCCGCGCGCTGCGGAAGGGCCGGCCACGCCAGGGATTCAATGCGCTGCTCGGTGAGCAGGGCCTGCAGCATGGGCGTTGCGGCGTCGTGCTGTCGGCCTTGGGCAAGTGGCTCGCCCGCCTGCAGCAAGGCATCGCCAAAGCTGAACACCGCCACCGTCGGCCGCGGATAGACATCGACGCGGGCGAAACCGGCAGCGGCAAGCCGGCCAATGGCGCGCGGGTCCAGCGCGTCCCCGGCCTGAAGGCCCTGCAGCGGGGCGCCAGCATAGACGCGCTCAAGCGCGCGTGCGACGGCAACGGCTTCGATCCGCAGCGGCGGCTGCGGAACGGACTCGAGCAAGGCCTGCAGCAATGCGTCCATGGTCGTATCGCGTCCGCCGCCCTCAGGATTTGCGCTTGGCGAACTGCATCAGGCGCTTGCGCTTCGACTTCTGGCGGTCGGTCAGCTCGGCCTTGGGCTTGTCCTTGTACGGGTTGTCTCCGTCGCGGAACAGCAGGGCCACCGGCGTGCCGACCAGCTTGAAGCGCTTGCGGAAGAAGTTTTCCAGGTAGCGCTTGTAGCTGTCCGGCAGGGTCTTGAGGCGCGAACCGTGGATGACGATGGTCGGCGGATTATGGCCGGCCATGTGCGCATACCGCAGCTTGGCCACGTGCCCGCGCAGCATGGGCGGCTGGAAGGCCTCGAACGCCATTTCCAGCGCGCGGTTGATGTCAGGCGTGCTGATATGACGATGCGCCGACTCATGTGCGCGGTGGACCGCACGGAACAATTCACGCAGGCCGGTGCCGTGGCGCGCCGAGATAGTCACGATTTGGGCGTAGCTGACGAAGGCCAGCCGGCGCTCGAGGTCCGCCTTGCACTGCTCCTTCTGGTACTGGCTGAGCCCATCCCATTTATTGACGGCGATCACCAGCGCACGCTGGGCCTGCAGCACGTGGCCGAGCACGGTTGCATCCTGATCGGTCACGCCTTCGCTGGCGTCGACCATGAACACCACCACCTCGCTCTGCTCGATCGCCTGCAGGGCCTTGATGACGCTGAATTTCTCGACCACCTCCTCGACCCGGGCCTTGCGCCGGATGCCAGCGGTGTCGACCAGCCGGTATTTGCGTCCCTCGCGCTCCAGATCAACCGGGATTGAATCGCGGGTGGTGCCGGCCACTTCCGAAGCCAGCACGCGCTCTTCGCCGCAAATACGGTTGACCAGCGTCGACTTGCCAACGTTGGGGCGGCCGACGATCGCCAGACGCAGCCGTTCGGCGGGATCTTCAAGAGCCGGATCGGCCTCTTCCGACGACACTGCCGGGAGCTGCGCGTACACCGCCTCCATCAGCTGCTGCATACCGCGGCCGTGGGAGGCGGCGACCGGCAGCCGCGTTTCGATGCCCAGCCGGGCGAACTCGGCCAGCGCCACCTGCTCGTCGAGGCCATCGGTCTTGTTGACCGCCAGCACGATGGGCTTCGACTGGCGGCGCAGCCGGCTCAGGATCTCGCTGTCGTCCGGAGTGATGCCCGCGCGGCCGTCAACGATGAACAACAGCACCTCGGCTTCCTCGACCGCAGCCCAGCTCTGGACCTCCGCGCGCTCACCGAGGCTGCCCTCTTCAGAGCCGATGCCGCCGGTATCGACCACCATGAAGGGGCGCTCGCCCAGTCGGCAGACGCCGTACTGGCGATCACGGGTCAAGCCCGGCTGATCGGCGACGAGCGCGTCACGAGAACGCGTGAGCACGTTGAAAAGGGTGGACTTGCCGACATTGGGGCGGCCCACCAGGGCGACGAGAGGCAACATTCTTCAGGTTTCCAGCGGGGTCGCACGAGGCCCGGCCCCGGGGATCATGAGCGAGAAAACCCGCCCCCGCAAACGCGGGGACGGGCCGAAAGCTTCCAACGGTGCAACGTGGCCGCGCACTGCGGCCAGGCTGTCAGGGACGCAGGCGGTAGGCCGCAACGTCTCCCCAGGTGCTGGTGACAAGCAGCAGATCGCCGACCACCAAGGGGGTGGCGCGGATCGGGCGCTTGCCCAGCCGCTGGCGTGCAATGGTGCGCCCGTCGGAGGAGTCCAGCCAATGGATGAAGCCCTCTACGTCGCCTACAGCGACATGGCCTCCGTGGGCTACCGGCGTGGTCAACCAGCGATAGCCCAGGTCCTCGTTGCGCCAGAGTGCGGACCCGGTGCGGCGGTCGAGTGCCCACACCACGCCGCGCGCATCGGCCACCAGCAGCTGCTCTCCAGCCAGAGAGACTCCGCCATAGGAGGACAGCTCACGGTTCCAGAGTGGGCGCGCGGAGGTCGCCTCCAGCGCCACGGCTTGGCCGCGATAGCTGGTGGCGTAGAGCAGGCCCTGATCGAACGCCATCTCGCCGTCGACGTCGGACATCCGGTCGAGATCGGTGCGCCCCTCACTGGTACCCACCGTCTGCTCCCAGACCGGGGTGCCCGCATCGAGGCGCAGCGCAACCACGCTGCCGTCGTCGTAACCAAGGAAAACGGCCGTTTCGACGATCAGCGGCGGGCTGTTGCCGCGCAGGCTCAGCGTCGGAATACTGCGGTCATGGACCCAGCGCCGCTCGCCGCTGGTGGCACTGAATGCGAACGCGCGACCATCGTTGGCGCGGACCACGACCAGCCCCCGACCAATGGCGGGCGCGGCAATGACCTCGGAGGAAACGCGGGCACGCCAGCGCTCCTGACCGTTGTCCGGATTGAGGGCCACGACCACACCGTCCAGCGTGGGCAGCACCAGGGTCGACTCCCCGTAAGCCGGGCTGCCGCCGAAGCGCAGACCCTCGAATCGCTGCTTCCAGACCTCGCGACCGGTCTCCACGTCCAAGGCCACAACATCGCCACGCGAGGATCCAAAGTAGAGCCGCCCGCCGCCTGCAGCAGGGCGCTGGCGCAGACCGGTGCGGCGCTCGCCCTTGCCTACCGAACGGCTCCATACCCGCTGGAGCTCGATCTCGGGGGAAATCTTCTGCAGCTCCGCCGGCGGCTGGACATTCTCGCGCTTGGACGGTCCACCACCACAGCCGGCGAGGAGAACCAGCGCTGCGAGCGGCGCCAACCATGCCAAACGGCCAAGGCGGAGCATGGGAGTCAGTGCGCGCGACGCCATGCTCAAGAGCCCCGCTCGACGATCACGCCGAGATCGGCCAATTTCAGCTCGACCAAGCCCCGGGTCTGAACACCCTCCTGCAAATGGGTCAGGGCGTCCTGGTAGGCATCGATGGCTTCATCGCGTCGGCCCTGGGCGCGCAGGATATCGCCGCGAAGATCCGCTACCAGGCCAGCGTAGCCACCACTCATGCCCTGCAGGAGAGTCAGGGCTTCGTCGTGTTCGCCGCGGCCGTACTTCAATCGAGCGATACGCAATTCCGCCAGCTGGGCGAGCAGCGGTTCCGGGGAAAGCGATCGGGCCCGCTGCAGGGCGGTCAGTGACGCGTCGATATCACCTGCTTCGGCATGGATCTGGGCCATCTGCAGCTGCGCCATGGCAGCGTAGGGAGACTTGGCAAAGCGATCGGCAAGACCCTGCGCGACCTCGCCCGCCTCGCTGCTGTTGCCGACTTCGACAGCCTCTCGCAGGTTGGCGAACTGGGCAGCGGCGTCGACCTTCTGCTGGGCCTGTCCCTGCTGGTACCACTGCCAGCCAAGAAATGCCAGCAGGCCGACGCTGACGCCGCCCAGCATGGAGCTGGCGTTGTCCTTGACCCATCGACGAACGCGCTCTCCACGCTCGTATTCATCCATTTGTTCAAGCGACATCTTCGAATCCGTTGCAGGGGTGGAACGCCACGCGCAAAGCCTGCGGTGGCACAGGAAGGATGCAGTCAGCCCGCATTGGCGGGAGACACGGCACCGTCGGTCGCCAGTCTAAAGCGGGCGACATTCGCGCGCCTGAAGGCACTTACATCGAGGAGTTCTCCGTTCAGGCGCAGCTCGACGCCACCGGCATTGCCGAGTGAAATCCTCAGCCCCTCGCTGAGCGGATACTGCCGCTCGCTGCCTGCGCGCAAGAGTGCCGACTCGAGCACGCGACCATCGGGGGTGCTGATCTCGACCCAGCTGTCCTCCTGCAGCACCAGCTGCAGGCCGGGCGCCGGCAGATCGGCTTCTTGGCCAGGCGCTGCCTCGATCGCGGCCGTCGACGGATCCTCGGCGGCGAGCGGCGGAAGCGGGCCCGCGCTGCTGCGGGTTTGGAAAACCGGCGCGAGCGAGGCCATGACCGGGTAATCCGAGGCCTCCGTGCGGCTCGGGCGCGGGCTCGGCGAAGCCTCCATGCCGGCCGGCACGGGCGCATCCAGCGCCGTCAGCATGGCGCGCTCCGAAGGCAGCTGGCTCGACGTTGCGATCCAGATGATCGGCACCACGATCGCAGCGGTCAGCAGCACATTGCTGAGCCGGCTGGTGTAACGACCGATCCGTGCCCCGTGGCGTGAGCCGGTATGGGAAACAAGCGCCGGCGCCGAAGTCGGCTGCGGCGGCGGTGCCGCTGACTCGACCACGACGCTTGGCAAGCCGACCGCCTTTGCGTAGGAAGCCAGATAGCCGCGCGTGAAGACCGGCGCACCGAGCAGATCGAGCTCATCGCGCTCGATCGCTTCGATGATCTGCACCTTGAGCTTCAATTCGGCCGCAAGCTCGGACACGCTGCGCCCGGAGGCCTCGCGCCGTGCCCTCAGCCGAGCGCCGAGGCTTTGGAGCTGACCGCCCTCCGTCGCGCACGATGTCGAACGCTGTTCGATTCCGCTCATTGTTGTACAGGCTCCCCCTGGAGCTGATTTTGACGCCCGTGTTCCGGAAAATCCTGGCGCAGACGGTTCCGATAGCGATCAGCCGCAACCGAATCACCCAGGGCCTCCTCGATCAACACACCCAGCTCCAGCGCATCCGGCGCTGAACCTGCGGCGGCTTCGTAGCGCTGCAGAAATGCCCGGGCCCTGAGCGGCTCGCGCTTGCCGACGTGGATCCGCGCCAGATCCAGCAGCACATCGGGTTGGTCCGCGTCGAGCTCAAGCGATCGACGGAGATAGGCTTCCGCGGCCTCGATCCGCCCGGCCTTGAACGCGCAAACGCCCGCGTTGGTGAAAGCAAGCGCAGGCGTTTCGTAAAAGGGATCATCGACCGCAGCCCTGAATCGCCGGTCGGCCTCGTCGAATCGACCCTGGCGACAGAGGAATTGGCCGTAATTGTTGTTGAGCGCGCCATCATCAGGCTTCAGATCGACCGCGCGTCGATAGTGGCGCTCGGCAACTTCGCGCCGGTCGATCTTTTCATTCAGCACCGCGATCACGGTGTGGGCATCTGTTGAGCGCGGGTCGAGCTGCAGCGCGCGCTGCAGGCGATCCTGGGCGGTGCGCAAATCTCCCCGCTGCAGATAGGCCCGGCCCATCTCGACGTGCAGCGAAGCCGCATTCGCATTGCCCTCGCTGGTCTGCGGGCCGCGCGCCGGGCGCTGAACCGTGGGGTCGCTTGCGCAGCCGCCAAGCACGGCTGCGGCAACCAGGCAGGCCAGCCAGCGCTCAGGCCGCATCGACCACCCCCGACCGCTGCAGATGTCGCTGGAAATCGGCCTGTCGGCGCGTACGGTCAGCCACTTGACCCTTCAGCTGGCCACAGGCTGCATCGATGTCGTCCCCACGCGTGCGCCGAACCATCGTCAGCACCTGGCTGTCGAGCAGGATTTTCTGGAAGGCGCGGATGTCCTCCTCGGTGCTGCGCTCGAAGCGTGTGCCGGCAAAGGGGTTGAACGGGATCAGGTTGACCTTGGCGGCGTCGGCATACTGCACGGTGTTCGAAAACCGGCGCATCAGCCGCGCGAGGTCGCGCGCATGCTCGGGGCGGTCGTTGACCCCGCGCATCAATGTGTATTCGAAGGTGATCGACGCGCGCTTCTTGCGCACCGCGTAGCGCACGCAGGCGTCCATCAGCTCGGCGATCGGGTATTTCTTGTTGAGCGGCACAAGTTCGGTGCGCAGGTCGTCATTGGGCGCGTGCAGCGACACCGCCAGCGAGACGTCGGACTCCTCGGCCAACCGGTCGATCATCGGCACCAGGCCCGCGGTGGACAGGGTCACGCGCTTGTTGGCCAGACCGAACCCAAGGTCGTCTCGCATGATCGACATCGCGCGGACGACGTTGTCGAAGTTCAGCAGCGGCTCGCCCATGCCCATCATCACCACGTTGGTCAGCTTGCGGTGCTGGTGGGCCTTGTTGCCCAGGTGCTTGGAGGCGGTCCACACCTGGCCGATGATCTCGGCGGTGGACAGGTTGCGGTTGAACCCTTGGGTCGCGGTGCTGCAGAACTGGCAGTTCAGACCACAGCCGACCTGACTCGACACGCACAGCGTGCCGCGGCCCTTGTCAGGGATGAACACGGTCTCGATGGCGTTGGCGCTGTCCATGCCCAGCAGCCACTTGTGGGTGCCATCCGCGGACGCCTTGTCGAACACCACGCCCGGCGGGCGGATATCGCAGTGCTGCTCCAGCTTGCCGCGCAGGACCTTGCCGACATCGGTCATCTGGCCGATATCGGTGACGTGCAGGTGGTACATCCACTTCATGATCTGGTGCGCGCGGAAGCGCTTCTCGCCGAGCACCTCGACGAAGAAGCGCTCCATGCCGGCGCGATCCAGATCGAACAGGTTGAGCCGCTCCGGCGCGCGCGACGGCTCCGCGACGGCAGGCGTCGAGGAATCGAGGCGGACGGGGATCTGGCTCATGGCCGCTCCAGTGGGTTCGCCTGCCTGATCAGCGCGGGCAGAGTTCGGTGGCAGCGAAGAAATACGCGGTCTCGATCGCCGCATTCTCCAGGCTGTCGGAGCCGTGCACCGCGTTGGCATCGATGCTTTCCGCGAAATCAGCGCGGATGGTGCCAGCAGCGGCGTCCTTCGGGTTGGTGGCGCCCATCAGGTCGCGGTTCTTGAGGACCGCGTTGTCACCTTCCAGCACCTGGATCATGACCGGGCCCGAAATCATGAACTCGACCAGAGCGTTGAAAAACGGACGCTCGCGATGCACCGCATAGAAGCCTTCGGCCTCCTTGCGCGACAGGTGCTTCATCTTCGCCGCGACAACCTTGAGGCCGGCCTTTTCGAACCGGCTGTAGATTTCGCCGATCACGTTCTTGGCGACGGCATCGGGCTTGATGATGGAAATGGTGCGCTCGAGCGCCATGCTGCAACTCCGGGTGAGTGTTGTAAAAGGGAGACAGGCTTCCTGCTGCGCGGGGCGTTTTCCGCCTCAAATCGCGAGCTTAGGGCCGATTGATCAAGTAGTGTAGCCGAAGCCTGACGCAAAGACACATTGCCGGTCTCGATCTTGCAGGCCAGATTTGGCTGCTGGCGCTGCTTGCGCGAACGGCGTCACATTCTGGCGACACATTGCCCGAGGAACGCGGGCGCCGCGCCTGCCACAGGTCCCACCCGGCGCCAGTCACCCACGTGCGATGGGCATTGACCGCAGACCGGATTCGAGCCTAGTCTGTCAAACGTTTGTTTGAATCCGGGAGCGCAGCGCGTGGGGCTGAGCCAGTTCTCCACCAAGGAGCGGCTGCTGACCGCAGCCGAGCAGCTGTTTGCGGAGCACGGCTTCGCGGCGACCTCGCTGCGACAGCTCACCGCCTGCGCGGACGTCAACATCGCCGCGGTCAACTACCATTTCGGCAGCAAGGAAAACCTCATCACCGAGGTCTTCCGCCGCCGCTTCGACGAACTCAGCGCGCGTCGGCTGGAGCTGCTGCACCAGGCAATCGCACGCGATCCGCAGGACCTGCAGGCCATCCTCGCCGCCTTTATCGTCCCCGCCATGCAGATCGGCATGGAAGGCGAAGGGGCGGCCTTCGTGCGCGTCGTTGCCCGCGCCTACGCTGAGAAGAACGAGCGCCTGCGCCAGTTCCTGTCCGATCACTACGGCCACGTGCTGCGCGAGTTCGCGCGCGCCATCCAGCACTGCCTGCCCGCCCTGCCGAAGCAGGACCTCTACTGGCGCCTCGACTACATCGCCGGCGCACTCACCTATGCCATGGCCGACTTCGGCCTGATCCGTCGCCAGCCCGGCGTCAGCGAGCAGGAGCATTGCGCGCTGGCCGCCGACAACTTGTTGCGTTTCGCCGTCGCCGGTCTGCGGGCACCGCCCGCGCTCGGCTGATTCCCCCTCCACCACCCCCGCCCCACGAGGTCACTTCATGTCGCAACCCCTCCGTATCCGCAAGGTAGCCGTGCTCGGCGCCGGCGTCATGGGCGCGCAGATCGCCGCCCACCTCGTCAACGCCCAGGTCGAAACCCTGTTGTTCGACCTGCCCTCCAAGGAGGGTGACCCCAGCGCCATCGCCAACAAGGCCATCGCCAACCTCGGCAAGCTGTCGCCGGCGCCGTTGGCGCTGCCGCAGCTGGCCGGCGCGCTGGTCGCCGCCAACTACGACCAGCACCTGCCGCTGCTGGCCGACTGCGATCTGATCATCGAGGCGATCGCCGAGCGCATCGACTGGAAGAAAGACCTCTACGCCAAGGTCGCGCCGCACGTCGCCGCGCACGCCATCTTCGCCACCAACACCTCCGGCCTGTCGGTGAACGCGCTGTCCGAAGTGCTGCCCGAGCAGCTGCGCCATCGCTTCTGCGGCGTGCACTTCTTCAACCCGCCGCGTTACATGCATCTGGCCGAGCTGATTCCGTCGAAGCACACCGAACAGTCCGTGCTGGATGGCCTCGAAGGTTTCCTCACCACCACGCTCGGCAAGGGCGTGGTGTTCGCCAAGGACACCCCGAATTTCATCGCCAACCGCGTCGGCACCATGGCGATGATCAGCACCTTCCACCACACCGCGCGCCTTGGCCTCGGTCTTGATGTGGTCGATGCCCTGACCGGCCCGGGCATTGGCCGGCCGAAGAGCGGCACCTATCGCCTCGCGGACGTGGTCGGCCTCGACACCCTCGGCCATGTGGTTCGCACGCTGACCGAAGCCCTCAAGGACGACCCCTGGCACGCGCACTACGTGGTGCCGGCGCCGCTGGCCAAGCTGGTCGAGGCCGGCGCACTGGGCCAGAAGTCCGGCGCGGGCTTCTACCGCAAGCAGGGCAAGGACATCCTCGTGCTGGACATCGCCAAGGGCGACTACCGCCCCAGCGGCGAGAAGCCGTCCGAGGCGGTGCAGGCGATCCTCGCCATCCGGAACCCGGGCGAGAAGCTGGCCGCGCTGCGCGCCAGCGATGAGCCGCAGGCCCAGTTCGTGTGGTCGATCCTGTGCGATCTGTTCCACTACAGCGCCTATCACCTGGCCGACATCTCCAACAGCGCGCGCGAGATCGACTTCGCCATGCGCTGGGGCTACGGCTGGAAGCACGGCCCGTTCGAAACCTGGCAGGCCGCCGGCTGGAAGCAGGTCGCCGAGTGGATTCGCGAGGACATCGCCGCCGGCAAGACCATGAGCAACGCGCCGCTGCCGGCCTGGGTGTTCGACGGCCGCGACGGCGTGCACGGCAACGAGGGTTCGTACTCGGCCTCTGCCAACAGCATCAGCCCGCGATCCAAGCACCCGGTGTACGCGCGCCAGGCCTTCCCGGATCCGCTGCTGGGCGAGACCGCCAAGCCGGGCAAGACGATCTTCGAGAATGCCGGCGTGCGCATGTGGGACGGCGGCGACGACGTTGCCGTGCTGAGCTTCCTGACCAAAGGCAGCACCGTCAGCGACGCCGTGCTCGACGGCGTGCAGGAGGCCATCGCCCGCGCCGAGCGCGAGCACAAGGGCCTGGTGATCTGGCAGTACAGCGAGCCCTTCTCCTACGGTGCCGATCTCAAGGGCATGGCCGGCTTTGTTCAGGCCGGCAACATCAATGCGCTGGAGTCGATGATCGCGAACTTCCAGGCCACCAGCCAGCGCATCAAGTACGCGCTGGTGCCCGTGGTTGCCGCGGTGCGCGGCATGGCGCTGGGCGGCGGCTGCGAGTTCCAGATGCACACTGCTCGCACGGTCGCGGCGCTGGAGAGCTATATCGGTCTCGTAGAAGCCGGCGTCGGCCTGCTGCCTGCGGGCGGCGGCCTGAAAGAGCTGGCGGT
This sequence comes from Aquimonas sp., assembly GCA_022241605.1. GTDB lineage: Bacteria > Pseudomonadota > Gammaproteobacteria > Xanthomonadales > Xanthomonadaceae > Aquimonas. The sequence goes on from JAKOMQ010000017.1 coordinate 78,383, forward strand.
GCGGGCCGGCCAGGCCGGTGGTGATGTGTTCGACAACCTGAAGAAGGCCTTCGAGATCACCGCCATGGGCAAGACCTCGACCTCGGCGCTGGAAGCCAAGGCCATGGGCCTGCTGCGCCAGGACGATATCGTCGTGTTCAACGCCTTCGAGCTGCTGCATGTCGCCAAGGCCCAGGCCACCGCGCTGTCGGAAAGCGGCTACCGCCCTGCCCTGCCTGCCCGCGTGCCGGTCGCCGGCGATATCGGTATCGCCACCTTCAAGGCCAACCTGGTGAACATGCTGTCCGGCCGCTTCATCAGCGAGCACGACCTGGAAGTCTCCACCCGCATCGCCACCGTGCTGTGCGGCGGCGAAGTCGATCGCGGCAGCGTGGTGGATGAAAACTGGCTGCTCAAGCTCGAGCGCGAACACTTCTTCGCGCTGGCGCAGATGGAAAAGACCCAGGCCCGCATCGGCCACACGCTCACCACCGGAAAGCCGCTGAGGAATTGATTGGGAGCCGGGATTTGGGATTCGGGATTGGGGATTCGTAAGGGCAACCGCCGGCAAGCCTTGAGCTTGCGGCAACCGGGCTCACAGCATCCCCGCCCTGCGAAACTCCGACCCCAAAGACCACGGGATTCAGCAGCGCTCAAACCTAGCCGCAGCCCGAGCCCCTCTCCCCTGGTGGGAGAGGGGTTGGGGAGAGGGGGAACAGCTCGCCTCAGGCACTGAGCCCCCGCCCTGAATCCCGAAGCCCGCTCCAGCATTCCAGCCCTCAGCCAACGCACCGCGATCATCTACCCAAGGATCAAAACCATGTCCCACCGCCAGATCCAGGACGCCTACATCGTCGCCGCCACCCGCACGCCGGTCGGCAAGGCCCCGAAAGGCATGTTCCGCAACACCCGTCCCGATGACCTGCTCGCGCACGCCCTGCGCCAGCTCGTCGCGCAGACGCCCTCCATTGATCTGAACCAGATCGACGACGTGGTCGTCGGCTGCGCCATGCCCGAAGCCGAGCAGGGCATGAACGTCGGCCGCATCGCCACCCTGCTGGCCGGCTTCCCGGTCGGCGTCTCCGCCCAGACCATCAACCGCTTCTGCTCCTCCGGCCTGCAGGCCGTGGCGCTGGCCGCCGACCGCATCCGCCTCGGCGAAGCCGACCTGATGATCGGCGCCGGCACCGAGACCATGAGCATGGTGCCGATGATGGGCCACAAGGTCGCCATGAACCCGGCGATCTTCGCCGACGAGAACATCGCCATCGCCTACGGCATGGGCATCACCGCCGAGAACGTCGCCAGCCAGTGGAAGGTCAGCCGGGACGAACAGGACGCCTTCGCCTACGCCTCCCACCAGAAGGCCATGGCCGCGATCGCCGCCGGCGAGTTCAAGTCCGAGATCAGCCCCTACGAAATCACCGCGCGCATCCCCGACCTCGCCGGCAACACCGTGCGCCTGAAGAAGCTGCTGGCCGAAAACGACGAAGGCCCGCGCGCCGACACCACCATCGAAGTGCTGGGCAAGCTGCGTCCGGTGTTCCGCGCCGGTGGCTCGGTCACCGCCGGCAACAGCTCGCAGATGTCGGACGGCGCCGGTGCCGTGATGCTGGCCTCGGAGAAGGCCATCAAACAGTACGGCCTCACCCCGCTGGCCCGCTTCGTCGGCTTCGCCGTCGCCGGCGTCAAGCCCGACGTGATGGGCATCGGCCCCAAGGAAGCGATTCCAAAAGTGCTGCGCCAGGCCGGCCTGACCGCCGATCAGCTGGACTGGATCGAGCTCAACGAGGCCTTCGCCGCACAGGCGCTGGCCGTCATCAAGGACCTCGGCCTGAACCCCGACAAGATCAACCCGCTGGGCGGCGCCATCGCGCTCGGCCACCCGCTGGGCGCCACCGGCGCCATCCGCACCGCCACCCTGGTGCACGGCCTCAAGCGCCGCCAGCAGAAGTACGGCATGGTCACCATGTGCATCGGCACCGGCATGGGTGCAGCCGGCATCTTCGAAGCGGTCTGATCGCAACTGTCGTTGACACGCAATGGCCCGGGCATGCCCGGGCCTTTGTCGTTCTGGCGCCATCAGTTTCTGAGGCCAAGCCCGAGCGGAACCGGGCTCCGCGCACCAATTCAACGCGCACCGAACCAGACATCGCAATCGCAACGGCCACGTGCCTAGATGGCAGACGCCCGGCACGGCGCGATCCCCTGCGGCCTTCTCCCGTGAGCTTCGCCAGCACGCCACCGCGCTTGCCACCTGCGCATCCCGATGCGAGCATCCGATCCACCACCCAGAGCCGCCGACAAAGGCCGCAAGATTAGGTGGTACAGCGCGGGCAGCCCGTAGGAACAGGTTGATGATTCGATTGAGAATTTTCTCAAGGGCGTCGCGAAACAAACTGATTACGCGGCATGTTTGTTTCGGCCCGTTTCCGTCCAGATACAGTTTGCCAAACGGAGTCAATCCAGCCTTTACGGCACAGCTGAAACTCGCACCCATTAACGAGAGAACGTGAGCATCGTGAGCGGTATCACCCTTGACTGGACCGCGATTCGCCCGCTTAACGGTGGTCGAGAGAAGGGCTTCGAAGAACTTTGCTCACAGCTCGCTCGCGCGGAAGCACCTCCTGGTGCGTGTTTCGTTCGGAAGGGAACTCCGGATGCGGGAGTCGAGTGCTACGCGATTCTTGCTGACGCAACGGAATGGGCATGGCAGTCGAAGTACTTCGACAAGCTCGATCAGACGCAGTGGAGCCAGTTGGATGAGTCCGTCAAGGCAGCCATCGAGAAGCATCCGCAACTCGGTCGCTACTACATCTGCATTCCACTGGACCTCTCCGACGCGCGAATCGTAGGGAAGAAGACTGGCACGCAGTGGAAGTCGGCGAAGGATCAATGGGATAAGCGCGTCGCGAAGTGGCGCGGGTGGGCGCAGGAGAAGAATCGAACCATCGAGTTCGTTTGGTGGGGTAGCAGCGAGATGCTGGAACGCCTCGCTCGAACTGAGAACGTTGGGCGGATTCGCTTTTGGTTCGACAAGCGCGGCTTCGACGGAGCGTGGTTCTCTGCGCGCCTCGACGAGGCCATCAGGGCGGCCGGGCCTCGGTACACACCCGAAATTCACGTCGAACTGCCAATCGCCCAACACTTGGATGCGTTCGGGAGAACCCAGAGGTTTTTCAACCGGTTAAAGGCATTGGCCATCCCAGTAAGGGAAGCCCTTCAGAGGGCCCACTACTCGGAGCACTCAGTCCCCGACACCGAGACTCCGGCGATGACAGCCAGCCTCTCCGAGGCCGTGCAGACGGTGTTAAGCGCGCTCGGAGCGATTTCTCAAGTCGCAGCCGGACCGCTGCCCTTCAAGAGCGTCGTAGAAAAAATCGAAGCGACAAGCGCGCCGATGCAGATGCTTACCGCGCACCTCGAGACGCGTGCGGACGAACATGACGCGCAGCGGCCAAAGGACGAGGCTGGTCACAGCCGATACCGTACGAACCCGTTTCGAGAGTGCTGCTACACCCTGTGGCGTCTGGAGTGCGAGTTGCGCGAAGCGGCCGAAGCGTTGCGCCGCGCCCACGAGTTGGCCGCAAGCAGTACGTTGGTCCTGCGCGGCAACGCGGGCACGGGCAAGACGCATCTCCTCTGCGATGTGGTGAAGCGCCGCGTTGAGGCGCGCCAGCCGACCGTTTTGCTGATGGGTCAACGCTTCGTGAGCAACGATGCGCCGTGGCCCCAGGTGCTGCAGCACCTCGACCTTGCGGGCCTATCCGCTGAGGAGTTCATCGGGGCGCTAGAGGCATCAGCGCAGGCGAGTGGCGAGCGGGCACTGATCGCCATCGACGCAATCAACGAGGGCACGGGATGCACGGTTTGGCCGACTCACTTGGCCGCATTCCTGGCCCAGGTGGAGCGGTCTCCTTGGATTGGTGTCGTTCTGTCGGTCCGCAGTTCGTACGAGGACGTTGTCATTCCACCTGAGGTACGCGACAGAGCGTTGCTCGTGACGCATAGCGGCTTTCGCGAGCATGAGTACGACGCCACCAAGACATTCTTCGTCCACTATGGGTTGGAGCTTCCATCGACTCCGCTCCTCGCGCCCGAGTTCCAGAACCCCTTATTTCTGAAGACGCTTTGCCGAGGCCTGAACGAACAGGGACACCAGCGGTTGCCGCGCGGCTTCCACGGGATTTCGGCCGTGTTCAACTTGTACCTCGACGCGGTGAACGCCCGACTGGCCCAACAACTCGGCTACGACGCGCGAACGCCGCTAGTGCGCCGCGCCGTTGATGCTTTCGCGGCAGCTCTCGTAGATGCGAACGAGCGGTGGCTGCAGCGTGAACAAGCGGCCCAGGTCGTTGACGCGCTTCTTCCGAACCGAGACTTCGAGCGTTCGCTTTCTCGTGGCCTAGTCGTTGAGGGTGTCCTTGCCGAGGATTCCCTTCTTCGCGAGAGAGCGACCCGTCACGACGTCGTCTACGTCGCGTATGAGCGCCTTGCCGATCACCTCGTCGCGAAGGCCCTCCTCGACAAAGTGCCCGCGCCACCGGACTGGGCCGCCGCGTTCTCCGCTGATGGCGTCCTTTCCGCTGCAATTGCAGATGAGTACATCCCGCCCGGACTGCTTGAGGCCCTGTTCATTCAGGTCGCCGAACGAACCGACACCGAACTGCTGACGTTCGCTCCGCAGCTGGCGACGCGCTGGGGTACCGGCCACGCCTTTCGCCAGAGCCTCATCTGGCGGAGCAATGCAGCCTTTTCGGAGGCCACGCGGAAGGTGCTCAACGATCTCTGCGAGAGCGATCAGGACCTGCATGAGACGCTGGAGGTCTTGCTCACCGTCGCGACCGTTCCGGAGCACCCGCTCAACGCGACCTTCCTAGACCGGCGGCTGCGCAGAGACGGGATGGCAGATCGTGACGCGTGGTGGAGCATCTACCTCTACAGCGCGTGGGGAAGTCACGGAGCGGTCGATCGAGTTGTCGACTGGGCATGGGCCATTGGGAACACGGTTGTCATTGCCGACGATGCGGTCGACCTCTGTGGCATCGCCCTCGCGTGGATGCTCACGACGTCTCACCGGTTCCTACGCGACCGCGCGACGAAGGCGCTCGTCAACCTCTACACGGGGCGACTCGCAGGCATGGTCCGGTTGGTCGACCGCTTCGCGGATGTCGATGACCCGTACGTCACGGAGCGCGTCTTCGCCGTCGCCTATGGGGTCGCGATGCGAAGCGCGGATGCGGACGCTGTCAGTGGGCTCGCCGCGTCCGTCTATAGCCGCGTCTTCGCATCCGGGAGCCCGCCGCCGCACGTCCTCTTGCGCGACTACGCGCGTGGCGTCGTGGAGCGCGCTATTCATCTCGGCTCGACGATCGAACTCGACGCAGCGCTCTTTCGTCCTCCGTACAAGAGCGAGTGGCCGACCATCCCGTCTGAGGAGGACGTCAAGCCGCTGCTTCCAGATTGGTCGAAGGGCTCTCACGACAGCAGGGATCTCGAGTGGAGTCGTAATGTCATTGGAACGTCGGTCACGGACTTCGGTGACTTCGCGCGCTACGTCATCGGCACGAACTCGTCCGCAGGATCTCGCGAGTATCTTTCGCTCCAACTGGACGAGCCACCGTGGACGCCGCCTCCGAGTCCTGCCGAGCAGTTGACCGCGCTTGTCGCCGACCTCTCCGACGATGAGCTGTCAGCATGGCAGGCCTTCGATGTTGCGGACCGCGCCCATGCGTCGGCTTCTTCTGAGTTCGTACGCGCGTGGTTCGATCAGCGAGAGGGGGCCGACGGTCAACCTGCGCTCGACCTTTTGAATCAGGAGACGCTCAAAGCGGAACTTGAGAAGGATTGCCCGCCCGAGCTCGTTTCACTCGGGAAGGCCAGGGACGAAGCTGAGCATGCGCTTCAAGCGAGCCTTTCTGCGGAACACGCGGCGCGCTTGAGCGCGATCAGGGACGCCAAAGAGAACCAGCACGCGGCTAGCCGACCACCACGCTTCGATCTCGGCCAAGTGCAACGCTACATCCTCAAGCGCGTCTTCGATCTCGGTTGGACTGTCGAACGCTTCGGGCATTTCGATCGCTTCGTCGTGCGCAGCGACGGACGTGCGGCGACCAAGCCCGAACGCATGGGCAAGAAGTACCAGTGGATCGCCTACCACGAGATGATGGCGTTTCTCTCCGACCACTTCCAGTATCGAGAAGAGTTCCGCGAAGCTGGCGACCAGAGCTACCAGGGCCCGTGGCAAGACCACCTGCGGGACATCGATCCCTCATGCACGCTGCGTGCTCTTCCTGGCGGCACTTCATGGGACGGGCACGCGCCCGCTTGGTGGGGGGCTACTCCCTACGCCGCATGGGGCCATGAAGCGAGCCCGAGGGCCTGGGTTGCGAAGGTCGACGATCTACCGAAGGTCGAGGACCTGCTCGTCTGTGTGAACCCTGCAGATGGGTCGCGCTGGCTGAACGGGCACGGCTACTTCAACTGGAAGGAGGAAGCGCCGGCGGATCAGCGCCCAACCGACGTGGCGCGGGGCGAACTCTGGTACATCGCGAACGCCTACCTGATTCGAACGTCGGACGCGGACGCCTTCCTGAAGTGGGCCGAGACGGTCGACTTCATGGGGCGCTGGATGCCGGACCCTCCTCACGTCACCGGGATGTTTCTCGGTGAGCATGGGTGGGCTCCCGCATCTCGCTACTTCCAGAATGCGTACTATGGCGACGACGGTTGGACGCAGCCGAGGCAAGGCTGCCCCGTGCGGCTGCGGCAAGTCGCCGTCGAGTATCTCAAGGAGTCCAGCGGCTTCGACTGTTCGGTGGATGACGGCTACACGCTTCTACTCCCCGCCGAGGAGTTGATGACGAAGCTGGGCCTTCATTGGGCGGGTCGCGGTGCCGAGTTCACGACATCATCGGGTCAGCTGGTGGCGCAGGACCCGACGGCGAGCGCTCCCGGGCCGAGCACGCTGCTCCTTCGAGCAGACGCTTTGCAGGATCTGCAGCAGCGCGAACAACTCACTCTTTGCTGGGCCGTCCTCGGTGAGAAACGAGTCTTGAGCGCGGGGCACAACGGCCCGCACCATCCAGCACTGCGCCTTTCGGGCGCTTACGTCCTCGACGGGGCGAAGCTCAGGGGCTTCGTGAAGCGAATGTTGGATGAGTATGACCCAGGTGGACCACGGCTCATCGACACCTATCAGAGCGAGCGATGACGGGGTTCTACCCCGTTTCTGCGGACGGTTTGAACAAGGCTGAAAACCTACGGTCCCGGCGGGCGACTCTACGTCGCATCCGGGGGTTGTGGAACCGCTCGATGTAGTCGAACAGATCGACCCGGGCCTCGTCACGGGTCCGGTAGTTCTGGTGGTGCACGCGCTCCCGCTTGAGCTGCCCGAAGAAGCCCTCGCAGGCGGCGTTGTCAGCGCAGTGGCCGGCTGCGCTCATGCTGCTCACCAGGGCGTTCTGATCCAGAAACCTCTGGTAGTCCCCGCTGATGAATTGCCCGCCCCGGTCCGA
>JAKOMQ010000044.1 GCA_022241605.1 Aquimonas sp.
GAGCGCCTTGAGTGGAGCATGGGCACGCTCGGCCCCGGGCCATTGGCGCGCCAACTCGGTCAGGGTCAATCGGCGCCCTGCCACCAAGGCCTCCACGGCATCGAGCAGGCGACGGCAGCGGGTCGCGTGCATCGTGTCCAGAATCTCACCGATACAGCAGCGTAAAATCGTCGAAGCGTGCATGGCGCGGTCCTCAGGCTTGGTACCCCGAGGAAAAAACCGCGTCATGCGCGTTTCGTTTTGGCCGAAAGATAACCCCGGATGGCCGAGGAAGGCCGGAAATTTGTGGGGAGACCTCAGGCCAAGGCACACCCTATGAAGACTCGATGCGATGCGACCCCATAGGGTGAGCCCTGGCGCACCGGCGTCCGCTTCACCCTTGCCGCTGTCGGTGTCGTTCAAGACGGTTGGACGAAACGACACCGGTGCGAGCATCGATGCAGCGCGTGCCAAGGCACACCCCATGAACAGCCGATGCGGCGCGAGCCCGTGCGGTGCACGCTACGCCGGATGGCGCGTCCTCAGCCCTCCCAACGCCACAGCGGCTGCTCGCGGCTGGGCGGCTCGCCTTTCAGGCGCAGGCGCACCAGATCGACCGGCATGGTGCCGCCCTTCAGGATGGCGTCGTGGAAGCTGCGCTCGTCCATCCGGCCGGATTCCACCAGCTCCTGGCGCAGGGCCATGAACTGCATGCCGCCGAGCAGGTAGGCCACCTGGTAGAGCGGGCCGTAGTCGCCGGTGAAGCTGCGCCGTACCTCGGCGCTGGCGTTCTCGCGCTCATGGCCGATGTCGTCGACCAGGAAGTCGATCGCCTGCTGCGGGCTCATGATGCCGAGGTGGAAGCTCAGGCTGAACTGGATGCGGGCGGCGCGGTGGCTGCGCCAGAACAGCATGCCCATGCGGTCCTCGGGGGTCTGCGCGAAGCCGCGCTGGTACAGGTAGAGCTCCCAGTACAGCGCCCAGCCCTCCATCCAGAACGGCGTGTTGAACAGCATCCGGTGGGTCTGGTGGCGCTGATTGTAGAAGTGCTGCAGATGGTGGCCGGGCACCAGCTCATGGTGCACCACCGCCCGCGAGAAGTGGCGGTTGTTGCCGCGCAGGCTGTTCATCTGCTTGTCGTGCGGCATCGATGCGTGCGGATAGGCCACCCACACGTCGCGCCCGCCGAGGAAGAACGGCGCCTGCAGCTGCGCCTGCGGGCTCAGCATGGTCATGCGCCAGCCGCGCCGGGTCAGCTCGGGCACGGTCACCAGATCGTGGGTCTGCAGGTAGTCCATGGCCTCGTCGGCCAGCTCCACCACCAGCGCCGGCTGGCCGCCGATGGGCGGCGAGGCCCGTTTGACCCGCTCCAGCGCCTCGCGCCAGTCGCGCGCGCCCATCTCGGCGGCGGCGCGGGCCATCTCCTCGCGGCTCCAGGCGAGGTCGCGGCGGGCGATCTCGATCAACTCCTCTGGGGTGTAGGGGATGCGCTCGGCCTGCAGCATGGCGATCAGCGCCTCGCGGCCGATCGGGTCACCGATGATCACCGCCGGATCATCGACGCCGGCCAGACGCTTGCGTACCAGGTCGGCGGTCTTGGTGAGCTGAGCGTCCAGCGCCTGCCAGGGCTGGGCCAGCCAGTGGGTGAAGTCCGGATCGTAGCCGTCCTGATGGGCGTGCCAGTCCTTGAGTGCGCCGCGGGTGGCGTCGAGGATGCGGGCAGCGCGGTGGGCCACCGCCGGGCTCAGCGCCTTGATCGCGGTGTCGCCGGCTTCGATGCGGGTGTCGAGCGCGGCCAGCGCGGCGCGTGCGGACTCGAGCAGGGCGGCGCTTTCGCGGCCGTCGGCCTGTGCCAGCGCACGGCGCGCCTCGGCCAGCCGGATCAGCGCGTCGACCTCGGGCAGCAGGGGCGCGGCCTCCGCCACGCGGGCGCGCTCGAAGTCCAGCTCGCGCAGACGCTGCTGCAGGTGGTTGTGGAACAGCAGCCAGTCGATCCGGTCCTCCAGGCCGAGGGCGTCGAAGTCCATCGCCTCCAGCTGCTCCGTCCAGCCGCGGTAAAGCCCGCCCAGCGCCTCACGCCGCGCCCCACCCCACTGGATGTCGTTGACGTGCATCAGGGTGGTCTGGTCGGCGCGGAAGCGCTGCACCAGCGGTGCCAGCATTTGCTCCGAAGGCTGATGCTCGGACGCGGGCGGCACCGCCGCCGGCGAGGCCGGTGTCCAGGCGGGCGCGGCAAAGGCCAGCGCGGGCAGCAGCAGAACGGTGGCAAGCGCGGCGGACAGACGGGTGCGGCTCATGGCGGGCTCCGTGGCAGATCGAGCCCGCATTGTGGCCCGAGCGGGCACCAGCGGGAGGGTGCCGTCGGATTGGGCGTCGCGCCGATCGATTCCGGGGCGGGGATGGATGCATCACGGTGCGCCAAGGCAAGCCCATGAAGCGCCGATGCGGCGCGATCCCATAGGGTGCGCCTTGGCGCACCGGCGTCCCCTGCCTGCTTGCCGCCACCAATGCTGTTGATCGAGCCGGCCGCCCAGACGACAGGTGCGTGACGCCCGGGCCTTCGGTCTTGGTCGCGTTGCTGTCCTCAATTTGGGTGGCAGACGAAGTGAAACTTTCCTGAATCGTCGCATGTCACACGCAGCGCACACCTTCTCCGCTCCGCCATGGCTGAACTCTGCTTGCGTGTGATGGCCGTGCGACAAATTCCGCACGAAGGGGCTTGCAGCATGCGCGAGGGGGGGGGGGTATGCTTCCCTCGCCGTTATTTCTGATAGGTAACGGTAATTTACTTTAGGAAACAAGAGAGGTGTTCATGTTCATCAGCAAGTTGATCAAAGGTATGGCCCTGGCCGGGCTTCTGCTTCCGGCTGTGGCGATCGGGCAGGGCAGACTTCAGGCTCCCGAGCCGAACAACATCATGTTTGTTAGTGGTGAAAATCTTGTGGCAGTCACTCCCGAAGCCGTCATGAGTTGGAATTTGATCTCGGGTAGGGGTGTGATTTCGATCAAGAAAGTCGGTGAGTTTGACCTGAAGTTTGGTCCGGCGGCTATGCCCAAGTCAGACCAGAAGATCGTCTTCCTCAGTGGTGACTATGCAAAGGCCGGCGGGTGCCAACCGGCGATTAATGCGGCAATCTCTGCCATTGACCTGCCCGGCGATTCTCGGACCAGTTGAAAGTTGAGAGGATGGCTCCTGACATCAGCGAGGAGCCCATGCGCAAGTCCCGATTCACCGAAGAGCAGATGGTCAAGATCCTCCGTGAGGCCGACAAGTCGCCGGTTGCGGAGGTTGCCAAGAAGCAMGGCATCAGCGAGCAGACGCTGTACGTCTGGCGCAAGCGCTACGGCAAGCTGGAGACCGCCGACGTCAAACAGCTGCGGACGTTGCAGCAGGAAAACGCGCGCCTGAAGAAGCTGCTGGCCGAGCGAGACCTCGAGATCGAGGTGATGAAGGAGATCACCGCAAAAAAGTGGTGAGCGCGCCTGCCCGGCGCGCCTTGATCCCTCTGATTGTCGAGCGTGGCATCAGCCAGCGACGCGCCTGCGCGCTGCTGTGCCTGGCCCGCTCGGCGCTGCG
>JAKOMQ010000045.1 GCA_022241605.1 Aquimonas sp.
CAGGAGGGCATCGAAACGGCGCACATCGACCCCGGCAAGCCTTGGCAGAATGGCACCGCGGAGAGCTTGAACGGCAAGTTCCGCGACGAGTGCCTGAGCATGGAGTGGTTCCGGAGCCGGGCCGAGGCGCGGGTGATCATCGAGAGCTGGCGCCGCCACTACAACGAAGATCGCCCCCACTCGAGCCTCGGCTACCGGACCCCGAAGCAGTTCAAGGACGAACAGAAGCAGAAGAACGAAGCATCAACCCACCGAGCCTCCCTCAACTAATCGGTGGTCCTGAAAAAGCCGGCAGGTCACCCGACCATTCGAGCGGGTCCAAACTGACGCGCCAAGAGTTGGAGGCTTCAATCTTGGTCAACGCGAAAGTCTTGTCTGGCAGAGCCCTTTGCAGGGCCGCGCGGATCGCAGCCTCACTTGTCCCGGTGCAGATTCCGATCACGGAGCGCCAAGGGTCTGGGGTCGGATTGGTCATAGCATGGTCTCACTCTGGATGGGCGGGGCGAATCACATCTCCGCTGCGCGCAGCGCGCATGGCCGCTGCCACCTCAGTAGATGCACTTCTGGCATACGCGGCAGCGCTGTCCCGCAGCAGCGGGTAGTCGAAGCGTTGGGGAAACATCCAGACGCGAAGCCATTCGTCGAACTCAAGGACGATCCCAACTGCGATCGATAGATCGGGCAGAGGATGATGCTGGGCTACGGATCGATGCGCCGTGTGGCTGTTGCGGAAGTCGCGCATCGAGGCACCAAAGGCATCGTATTCCTCCGCGCTCATCTCCAAGCGTTGGCTCACATGTTCACGGAAGCTCTTCCTCGCCAACTCTGCCGCCCTGCGCTTCTGCCGCTGGGGAAGCGAATCGTTGCGTTGGCTTTGCAGGACATTCGTCCAGTGGGTCTGGTTGCTTCCCCAGGCTCCGAATGCCATGCACCAAGTGTTTACGGTGTCACGCGCTAGCGCGTTCTGCACATGCGCCCAGCATGGGTGGAAACTGTTTCCATCTTGACGGTTTCGGACAAATGCGCGGAAGCAAGCTTGGTTCTTGACGAACTCGTCAAGCACTTCCAAGAGAGCCTTCAGATGCGCTGGGTCTACTGAGCTTGCGCTCGACGACATGCCAGGGATCTCCGGCCAAGTGACGATGCGGCTTGATTGAACGGTGGCCTCACCTGGCTTGCGCTGCGACCGATCGAGAATCCACTGGCTTCCTCAATCGGCTCGCAATCGAGCAACCTGAACGGCCTGCAAAAGCTCCGCCCCCATCCAATAGCTCAACTCCGCCGGCTCCGTCACCCCCCACACCGCGATATCCGCCCGCATCCCTTCCGCCAAACGTCCCCGATCGGCCAGCCCCAGAGCCTTCGCCGCATTCACCGTCGCACCGCGCAGGGCTTCTTCGGGCGTCAAACGGAAAAGGGTGCAGGCCAGATTCATGGCGAGGCGCAGGGACATCAGCGGTGAGGTGCCGGGGTTGAGATCGGTGCTGACGGCCATGGGCACGCGGTGGTGGCGCAGGGCGTCGATGGGGGGCAGCTGGGTTTCGCGCAGGCACAGGAAGGCGCCGGGCAGCAGTACGGCGACGGTGCCGCGTTCGGCCATGCGGGCCACGGCGGCTTCATCGGTGTACTCGATGTGGTCGGCGCTTAAGCCCCCGTAGTCGGCGACGAGTGCTGCGCCGCCGAGGTTGCTGAGCTGGTCGGCGTGCAGCTTCACCGGCAGGCCGAGTGCGGATGCTGCATCGAACACGCGGCGGGTTTGTTCGGGGCTGAAGCCGATGCCTTCGCAGAAGGCGTCGACGGCGTCGACCAGGCCTGCGCTGTGGGCGGCGGGCAGGATTTCGCGGCAGACGTGCTCGATGTAGTCGTCGGCGCGGCCGGCGTATTCGGGGGGCAGGGCGTGGGCGGCCAGCAGGGTGGTGCGTACGCTGATGCCCAGCACTTCGCCGACGCGGCGGGCGACGCGCAGCATTCGCAGCTCGGTGTCCGCGTCAAGGCCGTAGCCGGACTTGATCTCGATGGTCGCCACGCCGTCGCGCATCAGCGCGCGGGCGCGGGGCAGGGCGGCGGTGAGCAGCTGCTCTTCGCTGGCTTCACGGGTGGCGCGCACGGTGCTTAGGATGCCGCCTCCGGCCTGGGCGATTTCGGTGTAGCTGGCACCGTTCAGGCGCATTTCAAATTCGCGGGCGCGGTTGCCGCCGAACACCAGGTGCGTGTGGCAGTCGATCAGGGCGGGCGTGGCGAGTGCGCTGTCGAACAGTTCGATTTCGCGGGCGCTCTGGCGCTGCTCGGCGGTGAGATTCGCCTGCGGGCCGATGTAGACGATGCGGCCGTCGCGGATGCCGATGGCGGCGTCTTCGATCAGGCCGTAACCGGCATCGTCGGCCAAGGTGGCGGCGCGCAGGCCGCAGAGCAGGCGGTCGAAGGGTGCGCTCACGTCAGAGCTCGCGCAGGTAGAAGCGGTTGCAGGCGAAGTGGCCGGTGGCGCCCATGGCCTGCGGGATGCGGTTGAAGCCGCTTCGCTCGTACAGAGATGCTGCGGCGTCCATGCCGGCGAGGGTTTCGAGGTAGCACTGGCGGTAGCCGGCTTCGCGGGCATAGCCGAGGCAGACCTCCATCATCGCGGCGCCGGCGCCGATGCCGCGGGCTTCGCGCAGGAAGTACATCTTGCGCAGCTCGCAGACGCCAGGCACGTCGCCCGCCAGTGGCGCGATGCCGGCGCCGCCGATCACGTGGCCGTCCTTTTCCACTACGAAGTAGGCGTGGCCTTCGGCGGCGTAGTTCACGCTCATGGCCGCGACTTCGGGGTCGTGGATGGCGAAGCCCGGGCCGTCGGCGCCGAATTCGGGCATGACGGTACGGATGATGTGCGCCACCGCGGTGTCGTCGGCCGGGGTGATGGGGCGGATGCGAGTGTCGGTGGGCAGGGGCATGCGGTGCGGGCGGGTAGGCAGGGCCGCCCGATTATGGCTGCGGAGTGGCGTGAGCGCTTGCCCCGAACGATATCGACAGCGGCGGGTGTTGAGGGGACGACGGTGCGCCAAGGCACACCCTATGGGCTTGAGGGGGGGCGTGGGCTTGCGGAGCGTCGTCTGGCCGTCGGCAGCGGTGGGTCGAGGCAAGCCGGGTGGGCTTCGGGGGAATGGCTCTTCATAGGGTGTGCCAAGGCCTGAGGTCTCCCCACAAATTTCCGGCCTTCCTCGGCCATCTGGGGTTATCTTTCGGCCAAAACGAAACGCGCATGACGCGGTTTTTTCCTCGGGGTACCAAGCCTGAGGACCGCGCCATGCACGCTTCGACGATTTTACGCTGCTGTATCGGTGAGATTCTGGACACGATGCACGCGACCCGCTGCCGTCGCCTGCTCGATGCCGTGGAGGCCTTGGTGGCAGGGCGCCGATTGACCCTGACCGAGTTGGCGCGCCAATGGCCCGGGGCCGAGCGTGCCCATGCTCCACTCAAGG
>JAKOMQ010000018.1 GCA_022241605.1 Aquimonas sp.
CCTCGATCTCGAGGTCTCGCTCGGCCAGCAGCTTCTTCAGGCGCGCGTTTTCCTGCTGCAACGTCCGCAGCTGTTTCACGTCGGCGGTCTCCAGCTTGCCGTAGCGCTTGCGCCAGACGTACAGCGTCTGCTCGCTGATGCCGTGCTTCTTGGCAACCTCCGCAACCGGCGACTTGTCGGCCTCACGGAGGATCTTGACCATCTGCTCTTCGCTGAATCGGGACTTGCGCATGGGCTCCTCGCTGATGTCAGGAGCCATCCTCTCAACTTTCAACTGGTCCGAGAATCGCCGGGCAGGTCACTCGGCCCACTGCTGACGCTGTTGGGCGCCCATAGCAGCGGCTTGCTACGCGAATTCCGCGGTCATTTGACCCGCCAGACTCCCTTGAATTCGCGCACCGCGCTTTGCCACGAACGCCCAGAGACGCCCTCGCGACGGCGTCTGCGTTTTTTCACGCGCCCTGAGGCTCGCGCGGTCAGCGGGCCAGCTTGAACTCCAGGACGCGGCGGGCGCGCATCGCCTGTGCCGGCGGCGCAAAACGCCAGCGCTCCATGGCGCCACTGGCTTCGCGATCAAAGATGCCCTCCGGCTGCGAGCGCAGCACCCGCACCTCGCTCACGCTGCCGTCCGCGTTGATGGTGAACTCCAGCTCCACCTCACCCTCGATGCGTCGACGCTCTGCCATGGGCGGGTAGCGCAGCGCCGGCCGGAACACCACCTCGGGCAGCTGTGCGGCTGTCGCTGCAGCAGCCACCGGCGCCGCTGACGACACCGCTGTTGCGGGCGCTGTGGCTGCGGACTCGGAGGCGGCCGGCTGTCCTGCCGGGGCAGCGATCGCCGCCGGCGCGGGTGGCGTTGAGGGCGCCGGGACAATCGCTGTCGGCGCCACCTCGACACGCGCCGGCGCTGTTGGGATCGGCGCCGCAGCTGTTGCAACCGGTGTGGCGGGCGGCGACGCTGGCGCCGTCTGGCGGGCTGCCGCCTGCGCCTGACTCGCGAGCAACACCTCCAGCCCGCGCTGCAGCCTCGGCAAGGAAGGCGCCTGCGGATCGGCTCGCTGGATCAGCGCCAAGGTTCGCGCCGCGTCCTCTGAATCTCCCGCAGCGGTTTGCTGTTCGACGTGCAGCACCGCAGGGCAGCAGGTCCGCCAGCGCGGTGCGGCTGATCGAGTTGGCGGGGTCCGCCTCGATCGCGGCGAGCAGCAGCTCGAAGGCGTTGTCGCCTGCGGGCAGGATCAGGCGCTGCTCTCGCAGCGCCTGATCGGCGCGGCGCGCGAGCTCGACAGCGCTGTCCGTCGCGGTGCCGGAGTGCTCGGCCGTCGCGATTTGCGCAGACTGCGCCGAAGCACCAGTGGCGGTGTCCTGGGTCGAATCCGGCCCGGAGCAGGCCGCCAGCGCAAAGCAGACGAAAAAGGGGGCTGCGCCGCGACGACGAAGCCGGCTCTGTGTGTGCATGGAATTCCCCGATAGACCCTGCAGGGCGCAACGCCGCAGCAGACGGCCTGCAAGTCTAGGCTCGCGTGATTAAGCTTCCGCGACAGGAATTGCCTTGGAAGCGTGACCTGGCTTGCAGTCCATGCCGCGCGATCCGCAACGTTTCGCGCGGGCTGAGCTGAGAGCCCGTGAAACAAAAACCTGCCGAGCGGGGCCGACGCTACGGCCTTCGGATTTTCCGCACGCTCCGAGCTGTTCGGCTCAGCGACCCATGGTGAACTCGATCGTCCTGCGGACACGGATGGCTTCGGGCACGGGCTCGTAGCTTGAGCGTCGGATGGCGTTGACGGCCTCACGGTCGAACACGCCGCGTGGCCGCGCCGAAATCACGGAGATATCGGAAACCGAGCCGTCCGGATTGATCGTGAACTCCAGCGTGACTTCACCCTCCTGACCCTGCCTTGCCGCTTGCGACGGGTAGTTGGGCGCCGCCAGATTGACTGCGCGCGGGGTGATTGGCGCAGCCGGCTGAGGTGCAGGGGTAGCCACCGGTGCCGCGGCTGCCGGCGGAGGCGGAGGCGGTGTCACGGGCTGCGCGACCGGCGGCGGCTCGGGCTCAGGCTCAGGCTCGGGTGTAGGCGCGGGTGCTGGAGCCGGTGGTGGCGCGGCTGCAGCAGGCTGTGCGGGTGCCGACGGCGCCGCGGCAGCACGGGCAGCTTGCGCGGCCTGCGCTGCGCGCTCGGCCAGGACACGCCGCTCCACACGTTCGAGATCGCGCTCCAGTCGGTCGAGCGCGGGCGCTTCGGGCTGCGCGCGGCGCATCAGTTCCAACACCCGTCTGGCATCGTCGACATCGCTTGCAAGCACGCGCTGTTCCACGTGCAGGACGGCGTAAGGGAACAGGTCGGTGATGGCATCGACAGCGCGCTGCAGACCGGGCTCGTTCTCCAGGGTTTCGATGAACAGCTCGAACGCGTTGTCTCCGGCAGGCGCGAAACTGCGCTGCGCGCGCAGGGCAGCCTCAGCCTGTTCAATGGTAGCGGTCGGCTTCGGCGTGGCCGGGGCCGAAGGCTCGGCCTCGATGGGCACCGCCGCGGCCGGTGTCCCTGCGCTGGGCGCGGCTGCCGGCGCCGGCGCGTCACCACCCCCGCAGGCAGAGAGCAGCAACGCTCCACCCACGACCCAAAACGCGCGCCTGAAACACTGGTGCATGGTTATCTCATCCCCCTGTCGACCGGTTCCCCCACCGGCCTATGTCTCAGTGTTGCCACAGCCATGGTGCTTTGCGCAAGAGCAGAGGCCCTTGCAGACGCATAAGTTCACTCAATCGGCGAACAGCTACCGAGTCGTTGCGCGAAGGGTGTGCTGCAGTTCTACTTTCCGATGCAGAAGCTGCCGAAGATGCGCCCAAGCAGGTCATCTGCAGTGAGGCGTCCAGTAATCTCGCCCAGCGCGTCCTGCGCGGCACGCAGGTCTTCGGCGGCGAGTTCGCCGCTGCCTTCGGCGAGGCGTGCGGTGGCGGCTTCGAGCTGGGTGTTGGCCCTCTGCAGGGCTTCGACGTGGCGGGCGCGGGCGCTGACGGCTCCTTCCGCGGCTTCACCGAGGCCGGCGGCCTGCTTGAGTGCGTCGCGCAGGGCGTCGAGGCCGAGGCCTGCGCGCGCGGACAGCCACAGGTGCAGACCGTCCTCGCGCCGCTCAGTGCTGGCTGTGGCCCCCGCCAACTCACACTTGTTGTGTAGCCAGAACACCTGCGGCAGGCCTTTCAACTCCTCGCGCAGGGCGGGAATCTGCGCCGATTCCGATCCGGATTCGACGACTGCGAGCGCGAGGTCCGCGCGCGCGAATTCGGCGCGCGCTCGACGCATCCCCTCGGCTTCGACGACATCGGCACCCTCGCGCAAGCCGGCGGTGTCAACCAGGGTCAGCTCGATGCCGTCGATCTGCACCGATTCGCGCAGCAGGTCGCGGGTGGTGCCGGCGATGTCGGTGACGATGGCGCGCTCGGTGCCGGCCAGCGCATTCAGCAGGGAGCTCTTGCCGACGTTCGGCGGCCCGGCGATCACCACGTGCAGGCCATCGCGCAAGCGCTGACCGCGACGGGCTTCGTGCAGCAGGGACTGCATGAGCGCGCTGACCTGGTGCAGGCGTGACTTGAGCTCGGGGCCGGCAAGGAAGTCGATCTCCTCCTCGGGGAAGTCGATCGCTGCTTCGACGTAGATGCGCAGCGCGGTGAGTGCCTCGGTGAGCGCGTGTACCCGGCGGCTGAACTCGCCGTCCAGCGCGCGCCGTGCGGCGCGCGCCGCGGCTTCCGACGAAGCGTGGATCAGATCGGCTACGGCCTCGGCCTGGGCCAGATCCAAGCGCCCATTGAGAAACGCGCGCTCCGTGAACTCGCCGGGCCGGGCTGGCCGTGCGCCGAGTCCAAAGCAGCGCGCCAGCAGCAAGCGCAGCAGGGCAGGGCTGCCGTGCGCCTGCAGCTCGACCACGTCCTCGCCGGTGTAGGAGGCCGGTGCGGGGAAGTAGATCAGCAGGCCGTCATCGATGACTTCGGCGTCGGCTGCGCGAAAACGCAGGTAGTGCGCGCGGCGTGGCTTGGGGTCGATGCCGCCGATCGCGCGCGCGATATCGAACGCGCCGGTTCCGGAGATTCGAACTATGCCCACGCCGGCTGGGCCGGCCGCCGTCGCGATGGCGGCAATCGGTTCGCGCTGACGGGGTGAATCCGACTGCATTGCAGGCCTCCGGTGCGAGGATTGGGAAGCGGCCGTCCCGATGCGCAACCCGGTTCAGCCGCTCTATCCTGATTCCCGCCGCCTCAGAGCGTGTGAAAAACCCAGATGCCGTCGCGAGGGCGTCGCTGGGCGTTCGTGGCAAGGCGCGCTGCGCGAATTCAAGGGAGTTTGGCGGGCCAAATGACCGCAGGATTCGCGTAGCGCGCCGCGGCCACGGGCTTTCAGCGGCGGCCCCAGCAGGCGGATGGTTCTCAGAGGCTCTCAGACGCCCTTGGCAGCCAGGGCCTTTTCGTGGCGCTGCATGATGAGCCACTGCTGGGCGAGACCAAGCAGGCCGTTGGTGGCCCAGTACAGCACGAGGCCGGCCGGGAAGAAGGCGAACAGCACGCCGAACACGATCGGCATGATCTGCAGGATGCGCTTCTGCACGGGATCCATGCCGGGGGTGGGCGAGAGCTTCTGGGTGGCCCACATGGTCACCAGGTTGACCAGCGGCAGGATGAAGTAGGGATCCGGTGCGGTGAGGTTTTCGATCCACAGAATCCAGGGGGCGTGGCGCAGCTCGACCGCTTCGATCAACACCCAGTAGAGCGAGATGAAGATGGGGATCTGGATCAGGATGGGCAGACAGCCGCCCATGGGATTGATCTTCTCTTTCTTGTAGAGCTCCATCATCGCGGTCTGGAACTTTTGGCGATCGTCGCCGTAGCGCTCCTTGAGCGACTCGATGCGCGGCTGCACGGCGCGCATTTTGGCGAAGCTCCGGTACTGCGCTTCACTGAGCTTGAAGAACACCGCCTTGATGATCACCACGAGCAGGACGATGGCCCAGCCCCAGTTGCCGGTGATGTCGTGCAGCACGCCAAGCAGCCAGGCCATGGGCTGCGAGATGATGGTGAAGATGCCGTAGTCGAGAGTCAGCTTGAGTCCCGGCGCGATGGATTCCAACTCGCCCTGCAGCTTCGGCCCCACGTACAGGCGGGCACTTGTCTGGGCGATCCCGCCGGCCTCCACCGAGATGCCGGGGCCGAGCGTGCGGATGCGTTGGCGGCCGCCATCCTCAGTGCCGGTGGAAAAGCGATGTTCCTCGCCGGGGTTGGGAATCCAGGCAGCGAAGAAATAGTGTTGAAGCATGGCAACCCAGCCATCGGCGGTCACCAGGTCGAGCGTCTTGTCGCGGAAGTCGCTGAACTTGCGCTTGTCGAATTTGCTTTGCGGGCTGTACCAGGCGGCGCCGACGAAGCTGTAGGCGGCGGGATTGGTGAAGGCGCTGCCGGGCAGCGCGGGCGGCTGCACCCGCACCAGCTGTCGGTAGGGCTGCAGCGTCACCGCGCTTGCGGCGCCATTCTCGAAGCTGTCGACAACCTCAACCACGTAGCTGCCTCGGGTCAGGCGGAACGTGCGGATCAGGCGGCTGCCGTCTTCCCCGACCCAGGTGAGCGGCACTTCGATCACCTCAGCGCCTTCGGCCAGGATGAACTCCGAAGATTCGGCTTCGAAACTGCTCAGGTGATTGGGCAGGCCGGCGCGATCGCCGGTGAACCCGCTCTGCGCCACGAAGAAGGTGCGCGCATCGGTATCGAGCAGACGGACCGGCGGCGACGCGGGATCCGGCTGCTGGCGATAGCCGAGCAGGTCCGCGCTGATCAGGCTGCCGCCCTGGGTATCGATCTGCAGCTCCAGACGATCGCTGCGAACGCTGACGCGGCGGCGCGGCTGGGTTGTCTCGAGCAGGCCTGGGCTGGGCGCGGGCACGCTGCCAAGGCCGGCCTGGAACTCGGGCACGCTGCCATCGGCAGCCAGAGGCGTCCCGGCTTCTGGAACGCTCTGCGCAGAGACGGGGGCCTGGGCTTGCGGGCGGCTGAACTGCTGCTGCCAAGCGTCCCAGATCAGGTAGGCGATCAGGATCCAGGCAATAAGGAGGAAGGTGCGGGCTTGATTCATTCGGACGCTCGGTCGGCGCCGGACCGCTGTGAGGCGGCCGCGCTCGAGGGGGAAGGAGGGGGCTCCGGGGCTGGGGCATCTGGCGCCCGCGAATCGGTCCCGGACGTTTGCGGCATTGTGCCCTGCGGGCCCGGGGCCTTCAACGCAAGCAGGCGTCGCTGCAGTTTCTGCAGATCCGCACGCAGGGCCTCGTTCGTGGCGACGGCCGCCTCGGGCCGTGCCATCAGCACGTAATCACCGGCAGGGAGTTGGTGCCTGCAGTGGCGGAACCAGTCGCGTGCGATGCGCTTGAGGCGGTTGCGCACGACTGCGCGCTTGTCGACTTTTCGAGAAATCGCGAAACCCAGCCGGGCCCGGCCCGGTGGAAGGATCGGACGTACGACGCACCGGTAGAGCTGGGCACCGAAACGCTGCCCCTGCTGGAAGCAGCCCGCGAATTCCGCTGGCGTGTGGAGCCGGGCACTCGGTGGGTAGTCCGCCGGGCGAGGGAGCGCTGGATCAGGCATGGTCTCGGCTCGGCTACGGACGCATTGCACCGGTGCAGACGGCACGCCCGTATCCGGCAGTCAAAAACACACAAGCCCGGCGGTGCCGGGCCTGTGTATGCATTTGGATACCGCTGCGCTGGAGAGAGCGCCCGTAGGCTCCTCGCCAGCGCTGCCCGCTTACGGGCAGAGGCGCTTACGGCCCTTGGCGCGGCGGGCCGACAGGATCTTGCGGCCGTCGGCGGTCTTCATGCGGGCGCGGAAACCGTGGGTACGGGCGCGCTTGAGGTTGCTTGGCTGGAAGGTGCGCTTCATGGCAGCGGCCTTTCGGTAATGTTGACAAAGACTGCCGAGCATATCGACGCCGTGGCGTGGCTGTCAAGCCGACCGCGGTTGGCAGTGCAAATCCGCGGGCGTATGCTGGCCGGCCGGCCTCGATACCCCGGCGCCGGCTGCATTGGGTTCGCTGCGGGCCCGATACGGCGGTCGTCGCTCCCTCCCCCCTGCTTCACTCCCCTGCGGATTTCGAATGTCACCCTGGTTGCGCTGCCTGGAACGTCTCGAAGCCGAACTTCCGGCCGAGCTGTATTACACCTGGATCAAACCGCTGCATGCTCAGGCTCGCGAGGGCGGGGTGGTGCTGCTTGCGCCCAACACGTTTCTGGTGGACACGGTGCGCGAGGAGTACCTGCAGCGCATCACCGAGCTGCTTCGCCACTACAGCGAAGACGCTGCGCTGGATGTGGTGCTGGAGGTGGGCACGCCGGCGTCGGCGCGTGCACCCTCGGCCAAGCCTGCGGCCGCGCGTGCGCGCAGCGAAACACCGCTGGCTGCGCTGCACAGCAATTTGGATCCGCTATACACCTTCGACAACTTCATCGAAGGCAGTTCGAACCAGCTTGGCCGCGCCGCTGCGATGCAGGTGGCGAAGGAGCCCGGCAAGGCCTACAACCCTCTGCTGCTGTATGGCGGCACCGGCTTGGGCAAGACCCACCTGATGCACGCCGCAGGCAACTACATGCTGGCGCAGAACCCGGGCATGCGCGTGCTCTACCTGCGCTCCGAGCAGTTTTTCGCGGCGATGGTCAAGGCGCTGGCCAACAAGGCGATGGAGCAGTTCAAGCGCCAGTTCCACTCGGTGCACGCCTTGCTGATCGACGATATCCAGTTCTTCGCGGGCAAGGACCGGACGCAGGAGGAATTTTTCCACACCTTCAACGCGCTGTTCGAGCTCAAGCAGCAGATCATCCTCACATGCGACCGCTACCCCAAGGAAGTCGACAACCTCGAACCGAGGCTGAAGTCGCGCCTCGGCTGGGGCTTGTCTGTCGCCATCGAGCCCCCGGACTTCGAGACCCGGGCAGCCATCCTGCTCGCCAAGGCAGCGCAGAAGGGCGTGCAGCTGCCGGAGAACGTGGCGTTCCTGATTGCACGGCGTATGCGTTCGAACGTGCGAGACCTGGAAGGAGCGCTCAATACGCTCGCAGCGCGCGCGAATTTCATGGGGCGGGCGATCACCGAGGAGTTCGCGCAGGAAGCCCTGCGCGACCTGCTTCGCGCCCAGCAGGCCGTGATTTCCCTCGGCAACATCCAGAAAGTGGTGGCTGATTACTTCCAGCTGCGCGTATCCGACCTGTTGTCCAAGCGCCGCACCCGCTCACTGGCGCGGCCGCGGCAGATGGCGATGGCCCTGGCCAAGGAACTGACCGAACACAGCCTGCCGGAGATTGGTGACGCCTTTGGCGGTCGCGACCACACCACCGTGATGCACGCCTGCAAGGTCGTACGGGTGTTGGTGGGCGACGATCCGAAAGCCAGAGAGGACTGGGACAAGCTGTTGCGGCGATTGACGGAGTAGGGTCCCTTCACGCACACACCGTTGGTAAGCTGTGGATAAACTCTGTATGGCGCGGCTGGCACTTTTCACGTGGATTGTTATCCACAGCTGCCCCACAGCACCCAGAGGCTTGGTCCACAGCCTTGTAGATGGCTAAAAATCGTTGGGAATCATGTGATTGTGCAAGCTTTACCGGATTTCCGGTGAGCCCATCATCACCAAGATTCTTTTAAAAGCATCAAAAGCATAAGGATGGTTGTATGCGTTTCGCTTTGACACGGGAAGTGCTGCTCAAGCCGCTGCAGCAGGTTGTCGGCGTGGTCGAGAAACGCCAGACGCTGGCCGTGCTCTCGAACCTGCTGGTGCAGCTGCAGGGTGGAACCCTGTCCATGACGGCAACTGACCTTGAAGTCGAGATGGTGGCCCGGGTGACTTGCAGCGACGGCGAGGACGGAGCAATCACCATTCCCGCACGGAAGTGGTTCGAGATCGTTCGAGCGTTGCCAGACGGGGTGATGGTGAATGTCGCTGTGAACGGCGACCGCATCAGCGTGAACGCCGGTCGCAGCCGCTACACCCTTGCTGGTCTTGCAGCGGAGGAATATCCAAGCACCGACGAGACCGAAGTCATCGAACGTATCCGGGTCCAGGAAGGGGCGCTCAAGCGTGGATTCGAGAGCACGGCTTTCGCGATGGCTCAGCAGGACGTGCGCTTCTATCTGAACGGGCTGCTGCTCGATGCAGAGGGCAGCGTGCTGCGATGCGTGGCGACTGACGGGCATCGCCTCGCGCTCAGCGAGGTCGAGCTGCAGGCCGGTCCGCAGGTCAAGCGACAGCTGATCGTGCCTCGCAAGGGCGTGCTTGAGCTGCTTCGCCTGCTGGAAGCTTCCGATCGTGAGATCGAGCTTGAGGTAGGCCGCAACCATATCCGGCTTCGCCGCGAGGACGTGAGCTTCAGCTCGAAGCTGATCGACGGCCGGTTCCCGGATTACGAAGCGGTGATCCCGCTGGGCGCGGACAAGGAAGTTCGAGTGGATCGTGATGTGCTGCGGGCTTCCCTGCAGCGAGCGGTGATCCTCTCCAATGAAAAGTACCGCGGGGTTCGTCTCGAGGTGGAACCCGGGGTGCTGCGAGTCGTCGCGCACAATCCCGAGCAGGAGGAGGCAGTCGAGGAAGTGGAAGCGGACACCACGATTGGCGGCCTGTCGATCGGCTTCAACGCCGGCTATCTGCTGGAGGCCCTTGGCGCGCTCTCCGAGGATCAGGCGCTTCTGCTGTTCCGCGATTCCGCATCGAGCGCTCTCGTGCGCGAGCCCAGCCATGCGTTGAATCGACACGTGGTCATGCCGATGCGGCTGTAAGGCAATCACCATGCAGTTGCGTGACTTCAGCCTCGGCAGGCTCAGAGTGTTTGCCGAGGCTGAGTGCTTTCTGGGCCCTGGCCTGAATTGGTTCGTGGGCCCGAACGGGGCCGGCAAGACAACGCTTCTGGAAGCTGTCTCTCTCCTCGGGCTGGGTCGCAGCTTCCGTACGGGGAACCTGGATGCGGTGCTCCAAGCCGGTGCAGAGGCCTGGTGGGTGCGTGGAAGTGTTGTCGGATCGGAAGGGCAGGTGCGGTCGCTAGCGGTGGGTCGCGGTGGGCGTACGGCGGTGGAACGCCGGCTGGACGGTCGGGCGACGGCCCGCGCATCGGAGCTCGCGTCGGCGTTGCCGCTGCTTGTGTTCGAGCCTCAGGGCTCAGAGCTGGTATTTGGGAGCTCCGAACGTCGCCGTCGCCTGCTCGATTGGGGTGTGTTTCACGTGGAACACGGCGATATCGGTCTTTGGTCGCGGTATCAGCGGGCGCTGCGCCAGCGGAACCTTGCGTTGAAAGCAGGCGATTCAGCCAGCGCTTTCGCATGGGAAGGGCCGCTTGCCGAAGCGGGTATGGCGATTGCCGAGCTGCGCGCTCAGTTCCTCAGCCGCTGGCATGCGTCCGTAACGCTGGCCGTTTCTGAAATGGCAGGTGATGTCCCGGGCTTACGCGTGGATCTGTCCACCGGTTGGTCCGCAGCGATGCCTCAGCTCTCGGATGCCCTGGTTGCCGGGCGGGCCCGCGACCTTGGCCTCGGTTACACCTATGCAGGTCCACATCGGGCTGATCTGGTGCTGAAACACGACGGAATCGAGGTGCGTGACACCATCTCACGGGGGCAGGCCCGCAGCATCGCATTGGCATTGGTGTTGGCGATGGCGGCGAGCTTTCGCGCCGCTCGCGGCGAATCGCCGGTATTGCTGCTGGACGATGTCTGCGCGGAGCTCGACGGTTTGCATCTCTCGGCGTTGCTTCGGGGCATTTCAGACCGCGGTGCCCAAGCCCTGATCTCCAGCGTCGCGCTCCCGGCAGCGCATGCCGCGGCTGAAGATCGGGTGTTCCACGTGGAACAGGGCAAGGTCACCCCCTTGCTATACTCGCGGGCTTGACCAAAGCGCACGCGACGGGCTGCGACTCCACGGGGTCTGATCCGTGCGCTGTGCTTGCCTACCGCGCAGCCTCCAGCGCAGCCCAGGGATTCCATGAGCGACCAAACGCCCAACGACTACGATTCGAGCAGGATCACCGTACTTCGCGGCCTTGATGCTGTCCGTAAACGACCGGGCATGTACATCGGCGACGTGCACGATGGGACTGGCCTGCACCACATGGTCTTCGAGGTGGTGGATAACGCTATCGACGAGGCTCTGGCCGGGCACTGCGACACCGTAACGGTGATCATCCACCCGGAGGGCAGCGTCAGCGTCCAGGACAATGGGCGCGGCATCCCGGTGGACATCCACCACGAAGAACAGCGTTCAGCAGCCGAAGTCATCATGACCGTCCTGCATGCGGGCGGAAAATTCGACGACAACAGCTACAAAGTATCCGGCGGTCTGCACGGCGTCGGCGTGTCAGTGGTCAACGCGCTGTCCGAGTCCCTGACGCTGCGGATCTGGCGCGACGGCTTCGAGCACCTGCAGGAGTACAAGCTGGGCGAACCGCTGTATCCGCTCAAGCAGGTTGCCCCGTCCAGCCGAAGAGGCACAGAGGTTCGCTTCCTGCCGGCCAAGGAGATCTTCTCGGACGTCGAGTTCCACTACGACATCCTGGCCAAGCGCCTGCGCGAATTGTCCTTCCTCAACTCCGGCGTGCGCATCGATCTCATCGATGAGCGCCAGGACAAGCGTGACCAGTTCCGCTATGAAGGCGGCATCCGCAGTTTCGTCGAGCATCTCGCCCACCTGAAGACGCCCCTGCACCCGGCGGTGATCCCGCTCTCTGGCGAAGAAAACGGCATCGTGGTGGACGTCGCAGTCCAATGGACCGACACCTACCAGGAAACGATGTTCTGCTTCACCAACAACATTCCGCAAAAAGATGGCGGCACCCACCTGGCCGGCTTCCGCGCGGCACTGACCCGAACGCTCGGCGCCTACATCGAGCAGTCCGGCTTGCTCAAGCAGGCCAAGGTCAACATGAGCGGCGACGACATGCGCGAAGGCATGATCGCAGTGCTCTCGGTCAAGGTTCCCGACCCCAGTTTCTCCTCGCAGACCAAGGAAAAGCTGGTCTCCTCCGAGGTGAAGACTGTCGTCGAAAGTGTGGTCTCGAAACGCTTCGAGGAGTTCCTGCAGGAGCACCCACAGGATGCGCGGTCCATCGCCGGAAAGGTTGTGGACGCGGCGCGCGCGCGCGAAGCAGCGCGCAAAGCGCGCGACCTGACCCGTCGCAAGGGTGCACTCGACATCGCTGGCTTGCCCGGCAAGCTGGCCGATTGCCAGGAGAAGGATCCCGCGCTGTCCGAGCTGTTTCTGGTCGAGGGAGACTCTGCGGGTGGCTCCGCGAAGCAGGGGCGTAATCGGCGTACCCAGGCCATCCTGCCGCTGCGCGGCAAGATCCTGAATGTCGAAAAAGCCCGCTTCGACAAGATGTTGGGCTCAGCTGAAGTTGGCACATTGATTACTGCGCTGGGCTGTGGAATCGGTCGGGAAGAGTTCAACGCCGACAAGCTCCGCTACCACCGCATCATCATCATGACCGACGCCGACGTGGATGGCTCGCACATCCGTACCCTCCTGCTGACCTTCTTCTACCGACAGATGCCGGAGCTGATCGAGCGCGGGCACATCTATATCGGTCTGCCGCCGCTGTACAAGCTGAAGCAAGGCAAGCAGGAGCTGTACCTCAAGGACGATGCTGCGCTCACCGCCTACCTGATCAGCCACGCCGTGGAAGGCGCTGAGCTTGTGTGCGGCGAAGGCCAGCCGGCGATCAGTTCTGCGGCGCTGGAGCACCTGCTGACCCTGTTCGGCGTCGCGCAGGATGCGATCCGCCGGCTCTCGCACCGACACGATCCGGCGATTCTCGAAGCGCTGCTTGAACTGCCTCCGCCGGCCACGCACCTGTTTGCCGAAGGCGCGGATACCGCCGTCTGGATTGCATCCTTGAAGAACAAAATGGCGCGGGCAGGGCTTGGCAGGCCGCGTTACGACATCACTCTATTGGCAGCCGAAGGTGAACAGCCGCCCGCACTGCGCGTCAGTCGGCAGCACCATGGCCTGACCAGCGAGCAACTGTGGCCACAGCCCATGTTCGAAGCTGCGGAGCTGCGGCCGGTCGTGGAAGCGGCCCGTGAATTGAACGACCTCCTGCAGCCCGGAGCCGTAATCAGCCGCGGTAGCCGGAGCCATCCGGTCACTCGCTTCGCCGACGTCCACAACTGGTTGTTCGAAGAGGCCAAACGCGGCCGCACCATCCAGCGTTTCAAGGGCCTCGGTGAGATGAACCCCGAGCAGCTGTGGGAAACCACCGTCAATCCCGAGTCGCGCCGGCTGCTCAGGGTCCGGGTCGAGGATGCGGTGGCAGCGGATCAGATCTTTTCGACCCTGATGGGAGACGTGGTTGAGCCTCGCCGCGACTTTATCGAAGATAACGCCTTGAAAGTCGCCAACCTCGACGTCTGAGAAGCCGCCTCCCACGCCCAGCGTCGCGGGTTCCCGTAGATCCGCGCCTGGGGCGGCCCGAACTCGGGCCGCCCCAGACGGCCGCGGCTACAGGCACGCACGGGGATGCCGCGCGCACCAAACCATCAGTGTCTGGCGGCTTCATGCCGGGATCGGCGTCGCTGGTTGTCTGTGTGACGACACCACCACGGCGCCTGCGCGCGCCGTGACCGGCACCTGACTCCACCGCTGGACAAGACGGCAATCTGCTGCGCGCGACACACGCGGTGGCAACCGGGCGCACACCATTGCTCCGTCCCTGGCCCGTCGCAGCCAGTGCCGCTCGCTATACTGATGCCGCACGCTCCCGCACCGCGTCCTGCCGGCGAAACGAATGAAGCGAATCCACCTCTATCTCCTGGCGCTGGCGCTCAGCCTCGTCGGCGGCTCCGTCATCTACTACAAGTGGAAGGTGCTTGATTTTCCGCTGCACCCGCACACCGAGGTCGAAGTCTGGACCGTGCAGGCCAAGGTGGAGTACCAGCCCAGACGCGCCGCCAACACCGTCGTGCTGCAGGTGCCGGCATCGACGCCGGGTTTTGCGATCCTCGATGAGCGCTTCGTCGCCCGCAACTATTCCAGGCTCGAAGACAGCCGGCGCGACGGCCGCGAGGTGCAGTGGTCGATACGGCGCGCCACCGGGCGCCAGGCGCTGTACTACCGCGCTACCGTGGTTCGCACCAAGCAGGAGATGGAGGTCGAAGCAGCGCCTCGAATCGGCACTCCGCCCACTCTGGAAGAACCCTACGCGACCGCTGCCCAGACCCTGCTGGATCAGGTGCGCGATGGCTCCTCGAGCATCGCCACCTACGCCAAGGAGCTGGTCCGACGGGTCAACCTCGACGCCCCGAGCGAAGAAGTGGCCTTGTTGATGGAAAGCTATGGCGATCCCGAGGCTCGTGCCCGCTACATCGCCCAGCTGCTGGCGATGCGCAGCATTCCCGCGCGTATCGTGCGTGGCCTCGAGCTTGGCGAGACCCAATCCACGGCCGAGCTGCGGCCGTGGCTTCAGGTCCATAACGGCACCGATTGGATCACGATCAACCTGCGAACCGCCGCGGACGGGTGGCCGGACAATCTGCTGTTGTGGTCGGGCTCGGAGCAGGCACTGCTTCAAATCGAAGACGCCATGCGCCCGGTGGTGACCTTCTCGGTCAGCCGCAACCTCGCAGACGCCATTGCAATCGCGGAGCGCCGCCTGGAAGTGCAAAACGCCAATCTGGTGCGCTACTCCCTGCTGAGCCTGCCGCTGCAGACGCAGTCGGTCTACAAGGTGCTGCTGATGGTGCCGATCGGCGCCTTCATGATGCTTCTGCTGCGCAACCTCGTGGGCGTGAAGACGTTCGGAACCTTCATGCCGGTGCTGATCGCGATCGCGTTCCGCGAGACGCAGCTGGTCGCCGGCATCATCCTGTTCGTGCTGGTGGTGGGAAGCGGCTTGCTGGTTCGGTTTTACATGGAGCAGCTGCGGCTCCTGCTGGTGCCGCGCCTGACATCGGTGCTGATCCTGGTGGTGCTGTTGATGGCTGCGGTCTCGGTCATCGCCAACCAGCTCGGCATCGAGGTGGGTCTGTCGGTGGCGCTGTTCCCCATGGTGATCATGGCAATGGCGATCGAGCGCATGTCCATCGCCTGGGAGGAACGCGGTGCCGGCCACGCCCTGCGGGAAGGTATCGGTACCTTGATCGTCGCCTGCGCGGCCTATCTCCTCATGAGTTGGCCGGCGCTGGAACATTTCGTCTTCGTATTCCCAGAATTCCTGCTGATCCTGCTTGCCGCGACCCTGCTGCTTGGCCGTTACAGCGGGTATCGACTCAGCGAACTGTTCCGATTCAGAGCATTAGCTCGCGAAGTCGACGAAAAGGAAAGAGCACGAGCTGCCGGCGCTGGCACTGAAACCAAGGCCTGACCCGATGCTCAATCCTTTCCGCATCGCCAAACGACTCCGTCAGATTGGTTTGATCGGTCTCGGTAGACGCAACGCCGAGTTCATCCTGACCTACAACCAGCGCCGATACTATCCGCGCGTCGACGACAAGCTGATCACCAAGAACCTCGCGATCGAAGCAGGTCTGCCGGTCCCGGAACTGTATGCGGTTGTTCGCGAAGAGCACGAAATCCGCGAGCTGCATGCGCGCATCGCCCATCATGAGCAGTTCGTTGTAAAGCCTGCTCATGGCTCCGGCGGTGACGGAATCCTCGTCATCTCCGGGCGCCGTGGCGACAAGTATCGGCGTTCCAACGGCAATTTGATGGGGCGCGAAGAATTCGAACACCATCTCTCCAATGGCCTTTCCGGGCTTTTCTCATTGGGTGGCCATCCGGATCACCTGCTAGTCGAGTACTGCGTGCAGTTCGACCCGATCTTCGATCGTGTCAGCTACAAGGGCGTGCCCGACGTCCGCATCATCGTCTTCTTCGGCTACCCCGTGATGGCGATGATCCGGCTGCCTACGCGGCTTTCCGACGGCAAGGCCAACCTGCACCAGGGCGCGATCGGAGTCGGTATCGACATCCCCACGGGCATGACCCGGCGCGGGGTCTGGGGCACTGAACCGGTGCGCGAACATCCAGACACCGAGCACAGCATCGTCGGGCTGCAAATCCCCCACTGGGACGCGCTTCTGGACATGGCTTCTCGCTGCTACGAGGTCTCCCAGCTCGGCTATATCGGAGTCGACTTCGTGCTCGACCGCGATCGCGGACCCTTGATCCTCGAGCTGAACGCGCGTCCCGGCCTCGCAATACAGATCGCCAATGGCAACGGGCTGCTGCCTAGGCTGCGCCGAATCGAAGCCCTGAAGGCGGACGGAGCGCTCTCTTCCAATCCAGCTGAGCGAGCGGCGTTTGCGCGGCAACACTTCGCCACGACCTGAACAGCCTTCCAGTTGTCCTGCCGTTCCGCGCCCAGCCGACCACCCAGCGGAACACCCACACGCTCTGGATCACGATTTCCGACAGTTCACACTGCGCTGCGCCTTGAGTCCGTACGGAAACTGGGGTTAGGCTTGGCGGCCCGGCCGGGTTGAATACCGGCCAGTGCTTCCCCAGGACCTCCCATGCGCATCACCGCAGTCATGCTTTCGCTCTGTTTCATCGGTGCCGCTGGCCTCGCGCTCAGCTCTCCCGCGGATGCCCAGCGCCGTGGTCAGCAGCAGCAAGCGGAGAAGAAAGAACCGCTGTTCCCGGATGCAACGCGGCCGGAGCCGAGCACCCGCGTCAACCAGCGACTCAGCAAGCAGGTCATGGCGCTCTACGATCTCTCCCAGGAGGATGGCAAGGAGGCGCAGGCAATCGCTGCGGGCGAGGCGCTGCTGGAAGCGCGCGGCGCCGGTCCCTACGAACGCGCGCTGGCCTATCGCATCATGGCGTTCACGGAAATCAACCGGGACGACTACGACGCGGCCATCGAATATCTGCGGCTGGTGGTGGAGCAGAACGGTCTGTCGAATGACGAGCACTACCAGTCGATGTTCCAGATGGGCCAGATGCAGTTCCAGGAAGAAAACTACGCCGCCGCCGCGGCGACGTTCGAGCGCTTCATCCAGGAAATCGTAACCCCCAAGCAGGAACACGTCGCGCTGCTCGGCAACGCCTACTACCGCATGGATCGCTTCGAGGATGCCGTGGTGCATCTGCGCCGGGCCATCGCCATGTCGGAGACGATCGACACGACCGTCGGCCAGCTGCTGATGGCCAGCCTGTTCGAGCTCGAGCGCACATCCGAGGCTGCCGAAGTGGCGCAGCAGCTCTTGAACGCAGACCCGGACAACGCCGGTCTGATCCGCAACCTTTCGGCGATCTACGTCAACGCGGACATGATCGACAAGGCGATCGAGGTGCTGGCCAGCGGTCTGGAGAGAGGCTTGACCGCCGAAGAGCGCGACTACCGGCAGCTCTCGCAGATGTACCGCTTCAATGAGCAGGATGCCAAAGCCATCGCCTTGATGAATGATGGGCTGGGCAAGGGCATCATGCAGCCGTCCATGGAGATCTATCGCGCGCTGGGCGAAGCGAACTACTTCTCCGAGAACATCGAAGCTGCGGTAGACGCCTTCGCCAAGGCGGATGAGCTGTCCACCGACGGAGAGATGGCTCTCAACCTGGCGCGTGGGCTGGCCGAGCTTGAGCGCTGGCCGCAGACCAAGGCCGCCGCTCAGCGCGCGATCTCCAAGGGCGTACGTCGCCCGGGCGACGCTTGGGTCATCTTGGGAGCCGCTGAATTCGGTCTCAACAACCAGTCGGCTGCAATCGCTGCCTATCGGGAAGCCGCCAAACACCCCGAGACCAAGGCCATGGCAGAAGCCTACCTGCGGCAGGTGTCAGGCCGTTAACGCAATCCGAATGCCGAGCGCGTAGGCTTCGCGCTCAGCATCGGATAAGCTACGCCGTTCCTGAGTCGTTCAGCTTGCGTGGCAAGCAGAGCAAGCTCGGGCCGTTCAAAGGCAAGACACGACCTCGCGTATGACAGACACCATCGAAAATCAGGAAGCCTCGGGAAGCGCATTGAACTGGCTCCGCATCACCGGTCTGGCAGCCGCAGTGGCCGTGCACGCGGGTGCCTTGGTGCTGATGCTGGTGCCGGTAGCCCCGCCGAGCGCCGACGATCGCGAAGAGGCGATTGTCGAAGTCACGTTCATCGAGCCGCCGCCGCCGCCGCCACCGCCACCACCGCCGCCGCCGGAGCCGCCCAAGCGCCCGCCT
Organism: Aquimonas sp.; assembly: GCA_022241605.1. Lineage (GTDB taxonomy): Bacteria > Pseudomonadota > Gammaproteobacteria > Xanthomonadales > Xanthomonadaceae > Aquimonas. Next base: position 18,156 of record JAKOMQ010000018.1, read on the forward strand.
CCGCAGGTGATCGAGCGACCCCGGCCGGCGCCGCCGCCGCCAGAGGCAGCACCTCCGGTGGTGCTGGATCAGGCGACGCCGATGTCGATCCCGGCACCGCCTCCCGCACCGCCTGCACCGCCTGCACCGGCCGCGCCCAGCTATGGCGCAACCGAAGACAGCACCTATCGACGCTTGCGCCCGCCGCGCTACCCGCCGCAGGCTCTGCGCCGGCGCGAAGAAGGCGAAGTCATCCTGCGCGTTCTGGTCGGCGCCGACGGCCGTCCGGTGCAGGTGGAGATCGAGCGGTCGAGCCGCTCGCGTCTTCTCGACCAGGCCGCCATCCAGGCGGTGCGTGAATGGGTATTCAACCCCGGCATGAAGGAAGGAGTCCCTGTGCAGAGTTGGGTCCTCGTTCCAATCAAGTTCTCTCTCAGTGACGCCTAACTAGAAGGTAAGGAACATGCTCCAAGATGCTTCCAACACGCCGGCCGCCACCCCGGTGGATCCCGTGGTCACCCAGACCGCAACGCCGGCGCCGGTGGACACCATGATCGGCGGTGTCGTTCAGGACTCCAACGCCGCCGCCCTCAGCGAAATGGGTATTGCCAACCTGCTGCAGAGCATGATCGCAGCGCCTGGCGAATTCGCCGTCACCTGGGTCGTGGTGCTGTCGTTGGTGATCATGTCGATCGCCTGCTGGTACTACACCGTCGTCAAAACCATCCAGAACCAGGTGGTGAAGACGCGCGCCAACCACGTCATCCGCACGTTCTGGGAAACCCCGAATGCGCAGGACGCGATCCGCTTCATGGAAGACCAGCCCGCCAACGAGCCGTTCTCCAAGATCGCGCTGGACGCCGCCGTGGCGGCAGCCCACCACCAGAAGAATGAAGGCTCGCGGCTGGCCGAGACCCTGTCGCGCTCGGAGTTCATCGATCGCGCCCTGCGTCAGGCCGTGACCCGCGAGAGCGCCCGCCTCGAAAACGGCATGACCATGCTGGCGACCACCGGCGCCGCGGCACCCTTCATCGGGCTGCTGGGCACCACCTGGGGTATCTACAAGGCCCTGATCAAGATCGGCGCCACCGGTTCGGCTTCGTTGGATGCGGTCGCCGGCCCCGTGGGCGAGGCGCTGCTGAAGACCGCGCTGGGTCTCGTCGTCGCGATTCCCGCGGTGATGGCCTACAACTTCTTCAACCGCATGAACCGCACCACCAACGCCCGCTTCGACGAGTTCGCGCATGACCTGCACGACTTCTTCGCAACCGGCTCGCGTGTCGGCGACCCTGCGGCCAAGCGCTGATCGAGCGACGTTTCGGGAGATTTGAGCTATGGCTTTCAGCGGCGGAGACAATCAGAGCGGCGGCCCGATGGCGGACATCAACGTCACGCCCCTGGTCGACGTGATGCTGGTGCTGCTGATCATCTTCATGATCACGGCCCCACTGATGTCCCACAAGATTCAGGTCCGGCTGCCGGAAACCAGGCTCGACACGCCTCCGGTGGACACACAGGGCACGCCGATCACCATCGCCATCAAGGAAAACGGTGAGATCTACTGGAATGACCAACCCGTCCAGCGCAGCCTGCTGGAATCGCAGTTGGCCGTTGAAGCCCAGAAGAAGCCCCAGCCGCGTGTTGACATCCGCGCCGACCGCACCACCCGCTACCGTCTGGTTTCGGAAGTGGTGAAGACGGCCAAGGATGTCGGCATCGCCAAGGTTGGCTTCGTGATCACGCCGGAACGCTAGGGCCAGGGAGAACAGACAATGGCATTTGCTTCAGGTGGGGGCGGCAGCAGCGCGATGTCGGACATCAACGTCACGCCGCTCGTCGACGTGCTGTTGGTGCTGCTGATCATCTTCCTGGTGACAGCGCCTGCGCTTTCCTACGAAATCCAGATCGATCTGCCGCAGCCCAGCCGCGAGCAGCCACTCAACCCGGTCGATCCACCCCAGCCGATCCGGCTGCGGATTGACGCGGACGGCACGTTGTTTTGGGACAATTCGCCGATGCCGCGGGCGGCGCTGCTGCCCTCGCTGCGGGTGGAGTCGAGCCGCGATCCCCAGCCAACGCTGGAGATCGAGGCCAGCCAGGAGGTCCAGTACCACGTGCTGACCGACGTTCTGGCAACCGCCAAGAACGCGGACATGACCAAGATCGGCTTCGTCGAAACGCAGTAACCGCAACGCCATTGCCAACACCACGAGGCCGCCTTCGGGCGGCCTCGTGCTGTTTGCGACCCCTGAAACCGGCCGGAATCGCCCCGCCGTCGGGCCTTGCAAGGCAGCGCCCATACGGTGCAGTCTGGCACCGTCGGCGCAGGCATGACTTCCGGCAGGGTGTCGGAGCATGGGCGCAGACGGCGGCCGCCGGGCCGTGTGTTGCAGGGACGCGCACCAGCACGCACCCGCGCCCACTCAAGCCCGATCCTTGGGCTGGGGTGGCCAGTGGGGCACACGCACAGGAGCCGACTCATGGCATTCGCAGCGTCGCAAACCCGCTCCAAGGAAATGGCAGAGATCAACATCACCCCATTGGTCGACGTGATGCTGGTCTTGCTCATCATCTTTCTGGTCGCCGCCCCCGCGCTGGTCAAGCACATCGAACTGCCCTTGCCGCAGGCTGTCCCGCCCAAGCTCCTGCCAGTAGAGCCCGATCCACTTCGGCTTAGCCTGGACGATGCCGGCGTGCTGCGCCTGGACGGGCGCGAGCTGGGCTGGTCGACGCTGCAGGGGGTGTTGCGTATCGAATCCGCCCGTGGCCAGCAGCCAAGGCTGCAGATCGACATGGCGGCCGACACGCCACACGCCCAAGTCACGCGCCTGCTGGCGCTGGTCAACGACGCCGGCATGCAGCGTCTGGAGCTGCAGCTGCCCTAGCGGAGCTCTGATTCATCGCGACTTTCTGAGCGCCATGGACGGCGCACCTGCGGATTCAGCACGCAGGTATCTGGTTCTGCCGGAACGAATCTGGACCGGCGCCGGATGCGCGAGGTCTGATCAGCTCCCGGATCGAGATGATCAGACACGCGCAAGAGGGTTACGAACACATCCGGGCGGCCCAGCCCACAGAGCGAAAGCAGACGGCATAACTCGCGCCTCGGAGCATCGAGGTCCCGTGGCGTCTGGTCGCTGCCATCGATCGTTGCTTATCGAGTCAAGGGTTGCGTCGGCTCGCAAAACGCTCGATGGCGAGTGTCTGACGCCATACGGTGCACCGAAGGACGTCTTATTGGGCTCCCTGATGCGCCGGCGTCAGCATCGCCAACGTAACGGAGCAGAGGCCGCGCCGGGGTGCCGGAGCGCTCTTCAAGCGCGACCGAGAATCCGCAGGTAAGCACGCACCGTTGCATCCAGCCCCGAATACAGCGCCTCGCCGATCAGGGCGTGGCCAATCGACACCTCGGCGACCTCAGGTACCTCGGCGACAAAGCGGCCAAGGTTGGCCAAGTTGAGATCGTGGCCGGCGTTGATGCCCAGCCCAAAGGCCAGAGCGTCGCGGGCGGTCAGCGCGCACGCTGCCAGCGCTGCCTCCGGCGCACCCGCGACAAAAGCCTCCGCGTACGGGCCGGTGTAGAGTTCGATCCGGTCGATGCCGACCGCGGCAGCGGCGGCTGCGCCCAAGCTGCCGGCATCCACGAACACGCTGACCCGACACCCCATGGCCTTCAGGCGAGCCACCACCGGCGCCAGCCGCGCGGCGTCGTTTACAAGGTCAAAACCGTGGTCCGAGGTGATCTGGCCGTCGCCGTCCGGCACAAGGGTGACCTGCTCCGGCCGCGCCGCTTCCACCAGTTCGATGAAACCCGGGTAGCCGGCTCGCGCGCGGGCGAACGGATTGCCTTCCAGGTTCAACTCGATCTGGACCGGCCGCCATGCAGCGATATCCAGCACATCCTGCGGGCGCACGTGGCGGGCGTCCGGACGGGGATGCAGGGTGATCCCCTGACAGCCAGCGGCCACAACGGCCTCCGCGGCCCGCAGCATCGAGGGCTCGCTGCCGCCACGCGAGTTGCGCAACACCGCGATCTTGTTGAGGTTGACGCTGAGCGCCGTGGGCATGTGCCTACTCCACCGTGACCGACTTGGCCAGATTACGCGGCTGGTCAACGTCGGTGCCCTTGAGCACGGCCACGTGGTAGGCCAGCAGCTGGAGCGGGATGTTGAACACCGCCGGCGCGATCAGGTTGCCGCCTGACTCCAGTTTGAGCACGGCACCGCGTTCCGGAGCGATCGGCACATCCACCTCGCTGTCGGCGATTACGAACAGTTCGCCCCCGCGCGCGCGCACCTCCTCCAGATTCGACTTGAGCTTTTCAAGCAACTGATTGTTGGGCGCGACCGCCACCACCGGCATGTCTTCATCAACCAGCGCCAGCGGCCCATGCTTGAGTTCGCCCGCGGGATACGCCTCGGCGTGGATGTAGGAAATCTCCTTGAGCTTCAAGGCACCCTCGATGGCAATCGGGTAGATCGCGCCGCGCCCGAGGAAAAGCGCATGGTGCTTGTCGACGAAACGCTCTGCCAGCTGCGCCACCGCCGGCTCCAGTTCCAAGGCTTCCGCCACCCGGCGCGGAAGCGATGCCAGCTGCGCGACCAGCCGCGCATACTTGGACCCGGCCATGCCGTTCAGGCGGCCGAGTTCCAGCGTCAGTAGAGCCAGTGCCGCCAGCTGGGTGGTGAAGGCCTTGGTCGAGGCCACGCCGATTTCGGGCCCGGCGCGGGTCATCAGCACCAGATCGGATTCGCGCACCAGCGAAGACTCCGGCACGTTGCAGACCGCCAGCGCGCCCAGATAACGCGCACTCTCCTTGCCCGAGCGCAGGGCCGCCAAGGTGTCGGCGGTTTCACCCGACTGCGAGATCGCAACGAAGAGGGTGCCCTCCGGCACCACGGTAGTGCGATAGCGGTACTCGCTGGCCACCTCCACCGCACAGGGCAGACCGGCCAGCGCTTCGATCCAGTACTTGGCCACCATGCCGGCGTGGTAACTGGTGCCGCAGGCCACGATGTGAAGTTGCTTGACCCTCGCCAGCAGGGGCTCGGCGTCGACGCCGAACACATTGGGCAGGATCCGGTCGCCGCTGATCCGGCCCTCCAGCGTGCGCGCCACCGCCTCGGGCTGCTCGTGGATCTCCTTGTGCATGTAGTGACGGTACTCGCCGCGCTCGACCGCATCGGCCGACAGGTCGGTGACCCGCTCCTCGCGCTCGACGGGTGCACCGCTGGCGTCAAACACCGCATAGCCCTCGCGGCGGATCTCGACGATGTCGCCTTCCTGCAGGTAGATGAAGCGGTTGGTGACGCGCAGCAGGGCCTGCACGTCCGAGGCCAGGAAGTGCTCGCCGATGCCGACGCCGACCACCAGCGGGCTGCCCCGCCGCGCACCCAGCAGGCGTCCGGGCTCGTCCAGGCTCAGCACCGCGATGGCGTAGGCGCCGTGCAGGCGCTGGGTCGCGGCCACCACCGCTGCGCGCAGGTCCAGGTCCTGAACGAGCAGCGACTCGATCAGGTGGGCGATCACCTCGGTGTCGGTTTCGGAGGTGAACACGTAACCCGCCGCCTGCAGTTCGGCGCGCAGCTCGGCATGGTTCTCGATGATGCCGTTGTGCACGACCGACACGCGGTCCGCCGAGACGTGCGGGTGCGCGTTGTGGGTGCTGGGCACGCCGTGGGTAGCCCAGCGGGTGTGGGCGATGCCGATCCGCGCTGCGACCGGCTCGGCCTCCAGCAGGGCCTCCAGATCGCGCACCTTGCCCTTGGCGCGGCGCCGTTCGAGGCGGCCGTCCTCCAGCACCGCCAGGCCAGCGGAGTCATAGCCGCGGTACTCCAGCGCATGCAGGCCGGCGATCAGGATGGCTGTCACGTCGCGTTCGGCGACGGCTCCGACGATTCCACACATGGTTCAAGGTTCCAGACGGGCCGAGCGCCTGCCGAAGTGCAGGCGCGAAGATTGGCCGCACAGGATAGGCGAGGCCGCGATCCGTCCCAAGCGCCGCGCTTGAGCATTCGGGGCCAGGCGCGGGCAGGGAGGGGCAGGCGGCGGGCAGGCGCGGCACACTATGCCGCCCCAGACACCGTTCCCGGCATGAATCCGACCGATCCGCCCCCGCTGTTGCTCGCCCCGTGGAACCAGTCCCAGCCGTGGACCTGTGACGTCCGTGGCGAGCTGCTGCTGGGCGGTCGCCCGCTGTCGCGGGTGGTCGACGCGGTCGGCGGTACGCCATGCTACCTGTACGACCGTGCCCGAATGGACGCACGCGTGGCCCAGCTGCGCGCCGCGCTGCCGCCCGGCCTGCGCCTGCACTACGCGGTGAAGTGCAACCCCATGCCGGCCCTGGTCGGCCATCTCGCCGCCCGCCTCGACGGCCTCGACGTCGCCTCGGTGGGCGAGCTTCGGGTCGCGCTGGACGCCGGCATGGATCCGGCCCACGTCAGCTTCGCCGGCCCCGGCAAGCGCGACGCCGAGCTGCACCAGGCCCACGCCGCCGGCATCCTGATCAATATCGAAAGCCGCCGCGAGCTGCGCGCCCTGGCCGAGGCCAGCGAGGCCTCCGGTGAGCCGGCGCGGGTGGCCATCCGCGTGAACCCGCCCTTCGAGCTGCGCGCCTCCGGCATGCGCATGGGCGGCGGTGCGCGTCAGTTCGGCGTCGATGCCGAAGAGGTGCCGGCCCTGCTCGACGAGATCGGCGGCCTGGGCCTGGCATTCGAGGGTTTCCACCTCTATCCGGGCTCGCAGAACCTGAAGTCCGAGGCCCTGATCGAGGCGCAGGCGCGCAGCTACGCGCTGATCCTCGGCTGGGCCGAGCGCCTGCCGGCGCCGCTGCACAGCCTGAATCTGGGCGGTGGCTTCGGCATCCCCTACACGCCCAACGAGACGCCGCTGGCGCTGCCCCCCGTGGCCGAGCATCTGGCGGGGCTGGTCGAACGCTGCCGCAGCGATTTCCCGCAGGGGCACCTGGTGCTGGAGCTGGGCCGCTATCTGACCGGCGAGGCCGGCGTTTATGTCACCCGCGTGATCGACCGCAAGCACTCGCGCGGCCAGGTCTTCCTGGTCTGCGACGGCGGCATGCACCACCACCTCGCCGCCAGCGGCAACTTCGGCCAGGTGCTGCGCAAGAACTACCCGGTGCTGGTCAATGGCCGCCCTGGGCCCACCGAAACCGCCAGCGTGGTCGGCCCGCTGTGCACCCCGCTCGACCTGCTGGCGGACCGCGCCGAGCTGGCTGTGGCCGAAATCGGCGACCTGGTGGTGGTGTTCCAGTCCGGCGCTTACGGCAAGACCGCCAGCCCACGCGAGTTCCTGGGCCATCCGCAGCCGCTGGAAGCCTTGGTCTGAATCCCCCGGCTACAGCCGCACGGCCTTGAGGAAGGCCTGGCCGCCGGCCTCGAAGCGCCGGCGCGCGGCCGGATCGACCAAGGCCTCGGCCAGCGCCGTGGCCAGCTCGTACTGGGCCGCGTCCAGGCCGGCCCCACGCAGGGCCTGCAGGAAACCGGCCTGCGTGCCCTCGTGCACCCGCGCCACCGCGGCATCCTGCGGATGGCCCAGCGAGGCGTCCTCGGGCCTGGCGAACGAGGTCTCGCAGGCGGCCAGGTCCAGCGAGTGGTAGGCGCGGCAATTGAGCGGCCGCCCCGAATAGCCGCTGCAGCGGCCGTCCACCAGCACCGGGCAGGGGATGTTGGTGGCCAGCCGCTGCGCAGGCTGCAGCGCATGCACCCGCGCCGCGGTTTGTTCCACCCGCGCCGCCAGCGCCGCGAACCCCTCGGGCGTGGCGTTGGCGCGCAGATGGTCCAGAAGCCCGAAAACCTCCACCGGCGTCACCGCCACCCGCAGATGGCAGCACAGCGCGCAGCCCGCCGCACAGGCCGGCTTCGGCCCCGGCGGCAGCCGGTCCAGCGCCTGCTGCAGGCTGCGCAGCACCTGCCGTCGCGCGCGCTCGGGGCCACGGCCGGCCAGCAGCTCGCGGCTGCTGCTCTCGTCGGCACTGGACTGTGCCTGCGCGCGCAGGCTGTGCATGAGTTCAGTCATCGACGAACATCCGCCCCTCCGCCTCCGCCTGCAGGCGGGCGCGCTGGATCTTGCCGGTGCCGGTGCGGGGCAGGTCGCTGCGGAACTCGATCTCGCGCGGCACCATGAAGTCCTCAAGGTGGGCGCGGCAGTGGGCGAGGATGTCGCGGCTGCCGAGCGTGCTGCCTTCGGCCAGCACCACCAGGGCGCGGATGGCCTGGCCCAGCACCGGGTCGGGCACGCCGACCACCACCGCCTCGCGCACGCCGGGCAGGGCGTGCAGCACGGCTTCGACTTCCTTCGGCGCGACCTTTTCGCCGCGCGATTTCAGGATGTCGTCGCGGCGGCCGACGAAGTAGAGGAAGCCGTCCTCATCCGCGCGGAACAGGTCGCCGGTGTGCAGCACGCGCTCCCAAGGCCAGAGCCCGGGCTTGAGCGCGCGCGCGGTGGCCTCGGGCTGGTTCCAGTAGCCCTGCATGACGTGACCGCCGCGCACCACCAGCTGGCCAACCTCGCCCGGCGGCAGCGGGCGGCCGTCCGCGTCCGCCACCCAGGCCTCGGTGCCGGGGATGGCGAAGCCGACGCTGCCCGGGCGCCGCGCCAGCTCGGCCGGCGGCAGCCAGGTGCAGCGCTTGGATTCGGTCTGGCCGTACATGGAGAACAGCCTCGCCTGCGGGAACAGCGCCTGCAGGCGCTCGATGTGCGCCGGCGGCAGTGCCGCCGCGGTGTTGGTGAGGAAGCGCACGCTGCGCGCCCACTCCGGGCGGAAGCTGCGCAGCTGCAGCAGCACGGCGGCGACGGTCGGCACCAGCGGGAAGCCGGTGACCTGCTCGCGCTCCAGCAGCGGCAACACCTGCATGGGGAAGCCGAAGCCGCGCTCCAGCACCAGGGTGTAGCCGCAGCGCACCGCCATCAGCAGCTGGTAGAGGCCGTAGTCGAAGGCCAGCGGCAGCACGCACAGCACCACCTCGTCCGGGCCGACCTCGAGGTAGGTGCAGATCGAATCGGCGGCGAAGCGCACGTTGGCGTGGTGCATCATCACGCCCTTGGGCGCGCCGGTGGAGCCGGAGGTGTAGACCAGCATGGCGAGGTCGAGATCGACCCCGCGCGACGCGGGCGCCAGCGCGGGCGCGCCCGCGTCCAGCAGTGCCTGCCAAGCCTGCGCCGGCGCCGGCAGATCGGCGCTTTCGAAGCCCTGGCCCTCGTCGATCACCAGCACGTGGTGAAGCTCGGGCAGGCCGCCCTCCACCCCGCGCAGCACCGGCAGCAGGCTGCGCTGGATCACCAGCACGCGGGCGCCGCTGTCGCGCAGCAGCCAGCCGAGCTTGGCGGCCTTGGTGCCGGGGTTGAGCAGGCTGAACACGGCGCCGGCGCGCAGGCTGCCGAACACCGCCACGCAGGTTTCGATGCGGTTCTCGGCCAGCACCAGCACGCGCTCGCCGTGCTCTATTCCAAGATGCACGAGCCCTGCCGCCAGCGCCTCGGCCTGCGCGTGCAGGCCGGCGTAGTCCAGGCGCTGGGCGCCGCAGACGATCGCGGTGTGGTGGGGGCGTTCGGTGGCGGCGCGGGCCAGCCAGTGCTCGACCCTGTGCATGGGCCGCCTCAGCCGCCCTGCTTGCGCCCGATGTAGGCGACCAGGCGATCGATGCCGTCGATGTTCTCGGGCAGCACCTCGTCGTCCTCCACCGTGAAGCCGAAGGTCTCCTCCAGCCAGGTGACGAGCGTCAGCACGCCCATCGAATCGAGGATGCCGGTTTCGAACAGGCTGGCGTCGCCCGCTACGACGGCGCCGTCGGGGCTGGGAAACTGCTCGGCAAGAAAGGCCCGGACCTGGGCCTCGACGGGGGCATGCATGGCGGGGCTCGCGGACGGGCCGGACGCAGCTGCGCCCGGCGGGGCGCGAATCCTAACATTCCCGCTGTTTGTCGGCCCGGTTCAGGCGCCACAGGCCCAGCCCGAGGGCCAGGCCGAGCAGGTTGGCGACCAGGTCGCGCCAGTCCATCCAGCGGCCGGGGACGAGGCCCTGCAGCAGCTCGCTGCCCACGGCCAGCGCCAGACCCAGCGCAGCCGCGCGGACCAGGCCCACCCGGGTCGGTGCCTGCGCCGGCTGCAGGGCCTCGCAGGCCAGCCAGACCCACAGCGCGAAGGCCGGCACGTGCAGCAGGTTCAGCAGCCACTGCAGGCCGGGCAGGTCCGGCATCGGCAGCAGCAGGCCGACCAGCACCGCCGCGCTGAACAGCTGCAGCCGCCGCCGCGCGCGCCGGCGGGCGTTGAGCGGGGCGGTCACTCAGCCGCGCTGCGCCGCGAGCCGACGCTCCCAGGCCAAGCTGCTGGCGCAGATCAGATCGAGGTCGTCCAGCTGCGGCTGCCAGCCCAGCACCCGGCCGATGCGTTCGCAGCGCGCGATCAGCACCGGCGGGTCGCCGGCCCGGCGCGGCTGCTCCACCACCGGCAGCGGCGCGCCGGCGGCGCGCTGCATGGCGTCGATCACCTCGCGCACGCTGTAGCCATGGCCGTAGCCGGCATTCAGCGTGACTGAAGCCCCGCCCCCGCGCAGGTAGCGCAGGGCGTCCAGGTGGGCGGCGGCGAGGTCCTCGACATGGATGTAGTCGCGCACGCCGGTGCCGTCGGCGGTGGGGTAGTCGGTGCCGTAGATCGCCAGCTGCGGGCGCACGCCTACGGCAGCTTCGGCCGCGACCTTGACCAGCAGGGTGGCCTTGGCGGTGGACTGGCCGATCCGGCCCTGGCGGTCGCAGCCCGCCACGTTGAAATAGCGCAGGGCGACATGGCGCAGCTCGCTGGCGGCGGACAGGTCGCGCAGCATCCACTCGCTCATCAGCTTGCTGGCGCCGTAGGGGTTGATCGGCGCGGTCGGCGAGTCCTCGCCGGCCGGGCCATCGGGGATGCCGTAGACCGCCGCGGTGGAGGAGAACACGAAGTGGCGCACGCCGGCGACCTGGCAGCACTCCAGCAGGCTGCGGGTAGCGCAGGTGTTGTTGCCGTAGTAGCGCAACGGGTCGGCCACCGACTCCGGCACGATGGTGCGGGCGGCGAAGTGCAGCACGGTGTCGATGCCATGTTCGGCCAGCAGGCGCGACACCAGCGCGCGGTCGCCGACCTCGCCAGCCACCAGCTCGGCACCCAGCACCGCTTCGGCAAAGCCGGTCGACAGGTTGTCCAGCACGATCACGCGCTCGCCGGCCTCGACCAGCTGCAGCACGACATGGCTGCCGATGTAGCCGGCGCCGCCGGTGACGAGCAGAGGGGGCTTGGACATTCAGGGCCTCGAACGAATGGAGTGCAGAGGCAGAGGGGGCTTGGACATTCAGGGCCTCGAACGAATGGAGTGCAGAGGTGGCAAGTGTGCACGCAGCGCGCCTCAGCGCGCCTGCGCCTGCGAGCTGGGTGCCAGGAATTTGCCGTCGACCACTTCCAGCGAGCCGTGGCGCGCATAGGTGTGGCAGCCGCTCTGGCCGGGCGCCCAGTCGGCGTCCAGCCGCTGCAGGGCGCGCTCGCGGTAGCGCTGCGGGTCCAGCTCCAGCACCTCGTGGAAGATCACCGCGCGGCCGTACTCGCCGGAACAGTCCTGTCCGGGGCGGATCAGCCGCCCGCCGTGCTCGAACAGCGGCCCGGCCGGGCGTGCGCCGCGCACGTCGGTGCAGATGGGGTTGGCCGGATGCGGCTGCCAGGGCCCCAGCGGTGACTCCGCGGAGAACAGGAACAGGGCATCCCACTCGCGGTCGCCATCGTCGAAGGGGCTTTCGTTGACCGCGGCAAACAGCCACCAGCGCGAGCCCTGCCGATGCACGGTGGCGTCGACCACGCGTCGGCCCTCGAACAGTGCGGCAACGGGCTCGAAGCGATCAGGGAACTGCGCGCAGCGGTACAGGCCGATCCGGCGCGCAGCGGTGGACTCCACCAGCAGGTGCAGCTGGCCCTGCCACGCGAAGGGCTGCGGGTAGGACAGGTGCCAGGGCTCAGCGATGGCCGGCCTCGGTGGCCCCGCCCGGCCCTCGGCATCCAGCTCCAGCACGCGGATGTCGCCGCGGCCGCTGGCGTAGTCCAGGGCTTCGAAATAGACCACGCGGCGCCCGCTCTCGACCCAGGGCATGGGATCGGCCCAGAACTCGCCGGGCGGCGGATCGACCAATACGGCGGCCTGCAGGCTGGGGGCCTCCGGATCCAGCAGGGGGGCCTCGGTCCGCAGGGCCAGGCGCCAGCATTCCACCCGCCCACGCCGCGGCCAGCGTCGGCGCAGGCCACGCAGGCCCAGCCGCAGGGCCTGCGCGGGCAGTGAGCGCAGCGGCATCGCGGCGGGCTTGGGTGCAGCGCTGTGCAGCAGCGCTTCGCCGCGCTGCAGCCGCCGCAGCATCCGCCGCAGCAGGGCCGGCACCTTCTGCAGCTGCAGCGCACGATGGCGCGCGAACAGCAGCTGAGCCGATGCGGCCTGGATCGGCTCCAGCAGCAGGCGGCGCCCGGCGCGCTCGTCGAGCAGGTAGAGCCCGAAGCGGGTGACCTCGGCACCGGCGCGGAAATCCGGCAGCAGCCAAGCCTGGCCGCGCAGCGGGCAGCACTCCTCCGGCTCGAAGGCGAGCACCGCGCGGGCGCGGCCGAGATCGGCCGGAGTGGCCGGCGCGCAGCCGATCCGCAGCAGCAGGTCGAGTTCGTCCGTGTCCTCGGTTTCGGCCAGGAACTGCCCGGGCGGCAGCAGCGACTGTCGCGCCAGGACCGGCGCCAGGCTGCCCAACAGTCGGCGCTCCAGGCCCTGGTAGAGGCGTAGGCCGAGGCCTGGCGGCAGCGCACCGGCGGGTCCGCGCTCAAAGCGGCAGTCAATGCCCGCCAGCTGGCCGAGCTCGCGCAGGGCGGCGGCCAGCCAGCCCGGGCCCTGCGTGATACCCAGCTGTACCCGCAGCCGCAGCGGGCGGACATCGGCCGGAGGGTCAGGGTAGAGCGGCTGCAGGGCCGCGCTCATCCCGGCTGGCCGAACTGCGTGCAGCTCCAGTCCCGCAGTTGCCCGATCAGGCGCTCGCGCAGTGCGGGCTGCATGAACAGGTGATCGGCCTCGCGCCAGTAGTGGAAATCGACGCCCGCGTGGCCGGCGCCGGTGCCGAAGCTGGCGCGGAACTGGCCCGGGTGCAGGAAGTAGTTGGCGGCACCGCCGGTGTAGTGCGCATACACCCGCACTTTTCGCTGGAGCAGTGCGGCAAGCTCGTGGCGAGCATGGGCGGGCGTTGGCCAGTCGCGCAGGGCCAGATCGGCTGCCGCCTGCGCCATCGGGTCGGCAGTCCCACGCGAGCGGCGCAGGGCCTTGCCAAGGCTGCCCAGCCAGCTGCCCGGCGGTCGACGCAGCAGCAGCTGCAGCTGGCCCAAACGGTACCAGGGTCCGCGCAGGGCCATGCCGTCCAGCAGCACCAAGCCGCAGACCCGCGGGTCGGCCACCGCCAGCCGCCAGCCGGCGTCGGCGGCGCTGCAGATGCCGCCAACCACGAAGCGGCGCGCGCCGCTGACCTCCGCCAGCCGATCGAGCACACCGCGCATCAGTTCCACCGGCGCGCGCTCGCCCGGGCGCAGGCTGTCGCCGATGCCGGGCTGGTCGTAGCGCAGGGTGGGAAACCCGGCGGCAGCCAGCTGGCGCGCCAGCTGCACGTGCAGGCGGAAGGGCCCGGCGCGGTGGATGGCGCCGGCATTCAGCAGCACCCAGGCGGTGTCGGAGGGCGTGGCCGAGGGCGTGAGCAGGCCGAAGCGCCCGCCCTCCAGCGCAAGGATCTGATCCATTGTCTGCGGGCGGGGAGTGACGTCGATCGGCGGCGTGCTCATTCGGAGCCTCCCGAAGCGGCGCCAAGCAGGCGCTCAGCCAGCTGGGCAGCCAGCGCCCGCACCTGTGGCGGTGGGAACATGGCGTCCAGGTCGATCTCGCCGGCCCAGTCGGACAGTGCTGCGGACAGGGTCAGCGTGTTCTGGCCCTGTGGGCTGCGGCCCTCGGCCCCCAGCCAAAGCGCGGCACGGCCGTCGATGCGGGCGGCGGCAAACTCGGCGGCCAGCCCCGGATGGATGCGGCTGCCCAGCAGGCACCCTGGCTCACGCGCGCGCGTCCTGCGCAAAAAGGCGTAGCGCCAGCGGCTGTTGAGTTCGCCTGCGTCACGCGCCTCCAGCTCGGCCCAATACTCCGCGCCATCCAGCACCGGCTGCCACAGCAGCAGCGGCAGCCCGTGCGCCGTCGCCAGCGGCGCCGCCAGCAGGGCGCCCGCGCGCAGGCCAAGCACCTGCACGGGCGCCGGGCAGAGCCGGCGCAGGGCAGCCAGTGCGGTTTCGGCGTCAACGGCAGCGCGGCTCAGCAGAAAGCTGTCGTCGCTGTCGCTGGAGTCGCCACAGCCACGGTAGTCGAAGCGCAGGCTGGCGATGCCGTGCCCGGCCAGCGCCTCCGCCAGCAGCGCAAACAGACGATAGCCGCGCTGCCACTCATGGCCGTAGGGCGGCACCATCAGCAGGGCCAGCTGGGCCGGTTCGGCGCGCTTGTAGACCGCGCTCAGCCAGCCCTTCGCGCAGGGCAGCTGCAGGGCCTCGAATCGGTACTTCTCGCTCATGTCGGGTCGCTGCCTCCCAGCCAGCGTCGCAGCCGCGGCCACAGGCCTTCGGTGTCCTGCGAGGCGGGCGCTGAATCGGTGTCGCCGGCCGCCATGGCCGAGCCGAGCAAGGGCGGGCCGAGCTGCGCCAGCTCGTCCGCCAGGCTGGCCAGGCTGCCCTGCGCCACGCTCATGATGTTGAGCCGCCAGCCACACTCCTTCTCCAGCGCACGGAGCATCGCTACCGCGCCCAGCGAGTCGCCACCGGCGTCGAAATAGTTGGTGTCGCCATCGATCTCGCCGTAGCCGAGCTGTTGTTCCCACAGCCGATGCAACAGTGATCGGTAGCGAGCGCCCAAATCGGAGCTGGCCGGCTCGCTGATCGCAGCAGCGCTCAACGCCACACGAGCTGCCGACGGCGGCAGCGGCAGCGCCGCCAGCGCGCGGCGATCAAGCTTGCCGCTGGGCAGGCAGGGCAGGGCCTCGACCGCCACGAACTGCTGCGGCAGCAGGCTCTCCGGCAGGCGCGTGCGCAGCTGCTCGCGCAGCAGGCGCTCGGGCAGTGCAGTGCCCGGCTGCTCCGCCACCACGAACGCCACCAGCCGCGCGCTGCCGCCCTCGCCGCGCACGCAGACGCCGGCGGCGCGGACCTCGGGCAGCTGCAGCAGCGCGTGTTCCACTTCCTCGGGCTCGATCCGCAGGCCGCGCAGCTTGATCTGGTGGTCGATGCGGCCGAGGAAGCGCAGGCTGCCGTCGGCCTGCCAGCACACCCGGTCGCCGCTGCGGTAAATGCGCTCGCCGGGCACGAAAGGGTCCTCGCCGAAGGCCGCAGCCGAGAGTTCCGGGCGGTCGAGATAGCCCAGCCCAACTGCGGCACCGGCGATCCACAGCTCGCCGGGTGTATCCACGTCCAGCAACTCGCCCGCATCGTCGACCACGTAGAACCGCGTGCCGAAAGCGGGCCCGCCCAGCGGCACGAAGTCCTCGGGGTCGTCCTCGCTGCAGGCGTGGAAGCTGACGTCGATGCAGGTTTCGCTGGGGCCGTAGAGGTTGGCGATGCGCACCCCCGGCAGGCGCTCGGACAGCCGCCGCACCAGCGCCGGGGCCAGCGCCTCGCCGCCGCTGAACACCCAGCGCAAGGTGCCGCAGGCGGACAGCGCCGGCTCCTCCAGCAGGTGCGTCAGCACCGAGGGCACCAGGTCGATGTGGCTGATCGAGTGCTCGGCCATGCGCCGCGCCAGCAGGGCCGGGTCGCGATGCTCCTCGGGCTCGGCGATCACCACGCAGGCGCCGTTGAGCAGCGGCCACAGGGCTTCTGAATAGACCACGTCGAAGCTGGGCGGGGTCTTCAGCAGCATGCGGTCGCCCGGGCCAATCGGGCACAGCGCCTGCAGCCAGAGCATGCGGTTGCAGAGCGCGCGTTGGCTGACCAGGGCGGCCTTGGGTCGCCCGGTGGAGCCGGAGGTGAACTGCAGGTAGGCCGGGGCATTCGCTTCGACGACTGGCGCAGCGGACGCAGCGCCCGGAGCAGCCTCGAAAGGGTTGCCGAGCGCGACCCGCGTCAGCCCGGGCGCCAGCCGCGCGGCCAGCCCGGCGCTGGGCGCGCAGTGCAACAGCAGTGCCGGCTGGGCTTCTTCGAGCTGGGCCGCCAGCCGTGCCTCCGGCAGATCGGGATCCAGGGTCAGCATGCAGCGTCCCGACAGGCCCAGCGAATGCACCGCAGCCAGAAAGCTGGGACCGCGCTTGGCAAGCAGTGCCACCCGCAATGCGCCGGGTTCGACCAGGCGGTCGATCTCGCGGCCGAGCGCGTCGGCGGCGTGTCCGAGTTCGGCATAGGACAGATGCCGCCCCTTCCAGCACAGCGCTGGCGCCTGCGCGTGCGCTGCCAGTGCCTGCCGCAGCAGGGCCGGCAGGCCGCAGGTCGGCGCGGCCGGGCGGGGATTGCCGCGCCAGTCCCGCTGGGCCTCGAAGCGCGCGCGGCTGGCGGATGAGGGCAGACGGCTGCTCACCCTCGGTGCCTGCGGAGCGTGGTCATTGGCGCGTGTATTGAAACCGGAAAGAAGGTCTGCATAGGAACTGGATCGCGATGGGTCCCACAAGGCTCAAGGCCAAGCCTGAGATCGTTCCCCCCCTGTACGACTCCGTCCGGCAGGGCGGCGTGCCCTCCGTTTCCAAGACGGGCCGGCTCACTGTCCGTAGAACTCCCGATACCAGTCGACGAAACGCTGCACTCCGACCTCGACCGGGGTCTCGGGGCTGTAGCCGGTGTCGCGCATCAGCGCGGCCACGTCGGCCTCGGTGTCCGGTACGTCACCCGGCTGCAGCGGCAGCAGGCGCTTCTCGGCGCTGCGCCCGCAGGCCTTCTCGATCAGCTCGATATAGCGCGAAAGCTGAACCGGCCGGTGGTTGCCGATGTTGTAGACCCGCCAGGGCGCCGAAGACGTGGCCGGTGAGGGCGTCAGCGGATCGAAGGCCGGGTCCGGACCGGGCACCCGCTCCAGCGTGCGCATCACGCCTTCGACGATGTCGTCGACGTAGGTAAAGTCGCGGCTGTGGTTGCCGTAGTTGAAGACATCAATCGGCTCGCCGGCCAGGATCTTCGAGGTGAACAGGAACAGGGCCATGTCCGGCCGGCCCCAGGGTCCGTAGACGGTGAAGAAGCGCAGGCCGGTGGTCGGCAGCGCGAACAGATGGCTGTAGGTGTGCGCCATCAGCTCGTTGGACTTCTTGGTGGCGGCGTACAGGCTCAGCGGGTGGTCGACGCTGTCCTCCACCGCGAACGGCAGCTTGCGGTTGCCGCCGTAGACCGAACTGGAGCTGGCGTAGACCAGGTGCTCAACGCCGCCGTGGCGGCAGCACTCCAGGACGTTGAGAAAGCCGACGATGTTGGCGTCGATGTAGGCGCGCGGATTCTCCAGCGAGTAGCGCACGCCAGCCTGGGCCGCGAGATTGACCACCCGCTGCGGCTGGAAGTCGGCGAAGGCCCGCTCCATGGCGGCGCGGTCTTCCAGCGAGGCCTTCAGGAATGTGAAGCCTGCGCGCGGCGTCAGCCGCGCCAGCCGCGCCTCCTTGAGGCGCACGTCGTAGTAGTCGTTGAGGTTGTCATAGCCCAGCACCTCGTCGCCGCGGTCGAGCAGGCGGTGGGCGAGGGTGGAGCCGATGAAGCCGGCGGCGCCGGTGACGAGAATGCGCATGCGCGGGACAGGCCGATGCTGGACTCAGGCGCCGCAGGATAGCAGCGCCGCCGCCTAAAGTGTGTTGCAAATCACACTACCGGCGTGCGCCACACCGCGTTCGAGCGTGCATCAGGCGCCCGCGAACAGCTGCAACAGGTCTTCGGAAGACAGCCGTCGCCACTGCCCGGCCGCCAGATCACCGAGCTCAAGACCCCCGACATGGCTGCGGTGCAGGGCCACAACGCGGTTGCCCATCGCTCCGAACATGCGCCGCACCTGGTGGTAGCGCCCCTCGTGCAGGACCAGGCGCGCGCGCCGCTCGCCCAGGGCCTCGAAGCCGGCGGGTGCCAGCGGCGTGTCCTCGCCCTCCAGCATCAGCGTGCCGCTGGCGAACACCTCGCCCTCGTCGCCGCGCAGGGGGTCTGCCAGTTCGACCTCGTAGACCTTGGCGATCCGGCTCCTGGGCGAAATGATCCGGTGCAGCAGGGCGCCATCGTCGGTGAACAGCAGCAGGCCCGAGGTCTCGCGGTCGAGCCGGCCGACGCTGGACATGGTTGGTGTGCGGTGTCGGAAACGCTCGGGCAGCAGTTCGTTCACCAGCCGCCCGATGTCCTTGTTCGAGCAGGTGTAGCCGACCGGCTTGTGCAGCATGAGGCCAAGCGGTGCGATGGGATCGAGCTCCTCGCCGTCGAACAGCACCTCGGCCGGCTCCACGCTGGCGTCGTGGCGCAGCGCTTGGCCGGCGCGATCGGTGATGTAGCCCTGCCGGCACCAGGTCTGCACTTCGCGGCGGCTGCCGTAGCCCAGGTTGGCGATCAGCCGGTCAAGACGCACGGGGATGTCCTTTCATCCGCGCATCATAGCCGGCGCTTCGTCTCGGCTCGCCTCAGCCGGGCCGTGGTCGCTGACGCTATCGGTGTCGGTGTCGTTCCAAAGGGGGCGCGTTGGCGTGGCCCGAGGTCGCTGCGCTATCCAGACTCTCGCGGGTGGCCGCCGCGCACGCCGTCGCCACAGCGCCACGGTGGCTTTTCCTCGCGCCTTGATCCGCACCCAGATCGAGCGCGGCCCAGCTGACGGCTTGTCACCCGCGCAAAGACGCCGCAGATACGTTCGCTCAAGTGCGAATCACTGCACTAGCCGGGCGCCTCGACGTCCTGCCAGGCCAAGGGCTGCCACTGCAGCCTGCTGCGGCGGGGGCCATCTGCACCGACCAGCAGCTCGAAGCGACGGCCCTCGCGCTCGACCAGCAGCCGCTCTGACTCGGCATCAGCCTCCAGCACCCGGACCTGCCAGCCGTCCTCGTCGAGTTCTTCGCGGTAGAACTCCACCACCTCGCGCATCGGCGCCGGGCCCGCATACGCCACTGTCGGCCCGGCTGCGGAATCCTTCCAGGCAACGCGGACGAAGCCCGGCAGCCGCGGCAGGTCCTCGGGATCGGTGCCGCCCACGTCCTGCGTTGGCAGGGCAAGCGCGGACAGCGCTGCCGTGGCCGCGGCCAGCGTTGCGGCACCCTGCTGGACCGGCTGGGCCAGCGAGCCTGCCAGCCCCGAGGCGGCGTCTGCGGTGCGAGTTGCCAGCGCGTCCGCACCCGCCGGCAGGCGTTCCGCCCAGGCCTGCGCGTCGGCGACTGCCGCGGCCGCTGCGCCCGCGGCCACGGTGCCCAATCCCTGGGCCAAGGCTTCGGGTCCCTTCTCGATCTGCCGGCTGGCCTCGGCGAGCGGTGCGGTGGCTTCGCCTCCCACGCGCGCAAGAACCTGCTCGAGACCCCTGCGCTGCTCATCCACCTTCGCCACCCAGGCCGGCAGCTCGGCGTTGAGCCGGGCTTGACCCTCACCGATGGCGACGCCGCCCCACTGCCAGAGTCCGAAGAGGGCCAGCGCTCCGAGCGCCAGCGCCAGCATCGGCAGACCGATCAAGGCCAGCCCCGCCACCACCCACGCCCAGCGCGGAACCCGGCGCCACAGACTGCCTGAGCTCATGGCGATACTGCCTCGCTGGGCCAGCGGCTGAAACGGTCTGGTGCCGCGCTACGGCCACGGCGCAGAAGGGTGCGCACGCGACCGCTGCGGCGTTTGAGGGCGCTTGCAGCGCGTTCAATGGCTGCGCTGATCGCCTCGTAGAGGTCGCCGCGGGTGTCCTGAACCACTACCTCGCCGCCACTGGCGAGCCTCAGCTGCAGCCGGCAGCGCTTGTCGATGCCGCCACGGTTGCCGTTGACATCGCAGAGTCTGACCACCACGCGCTGCACGCTGCCGCCAAGGCGTCCCAGCGCAAAGCCCAGACGTCGCTGCAGGTGCTGGCTGAGCCCGTCGGTGAGGTCAAAGCCCTGGGTGTAGGTATTGATCTGCATGTGCATGCTCCGGTACGGGGCCGGGCTGGCCCAAAGCCAAGGATTGGGCGGCTTGTTGTTCGAAAAAAGCAGGTATCCTCGCGTTCATTGATCGACCTGATAGGACAACAATGGAGCGCCTCAACTACCGTCAGCTGCAGCAGTTCTGGGCCGTGGCGCGGGCCGGCAGCCTGCGTGCGGCCGCCGAACAGCTGGACCTGGCCCCGCAAACGCTCAGCAGCCAGATCGCGGTGCTGGAGCACAGCCTCGGTACGGCCCTGTTCCAGCGCGTCGGTCGCAGGCTGGAGCTGACCGAGGCCGGACGCATGGTCCGCAGCTATGCGGACGAAATCTTCGGCCTCGGCGACGAACTGCTGGAAGCGGTGGGCGAGGCGCGGTTGGCGCGGGTGCGGCCTCTGCGCGTTGGCGTGGCCGAGGTGGTGCCCAAGTCGCTGGCCTACGAGCTGCTGTCGCCGGCGCTGGCGCTGGAGCCGGCGCCGCGGCTGCAGTGTCGCGAGGACAGCCTGCCGCGGCTGCTTGCCGAGCTCGCCCTGCATCGTCTCGACCTGGTCATCAGCGACCACGCTCCACAGGGCGAATACGAGATCAAGGTGCACGCCACCCTGCTGGGCGAATGTGGCACCGCAATACTTGCCGCGCCGGCGCTGGCTGAGCCCCTGCGTGC
Source organism: Aquimonas sp. (assembly GCA_022241605.1). Classification (GTDB taxonomy): domain Bacteria; phylum Pseudomonadota; class Gammaproteobacteria; order Xanthomonadales; family Xanthomonadaceae; genus Aquimonas. The sequence goes on from JAKOMQ010000018.1 coordinate 38,901, forward strand.
CGGTTTTCCGCGGAGCCTGCACGGCGCGCCGATGTTGATGCCCGGCGTCGACAGCCGGGTGCGTGCGGGCCTGCAGCGGTGGCTGGACACGCACAAGCTGCGGCCACGGATCGTGGCGGAGTTCGAGGACAGCGCACTGATGAAGGCCTTTGGCGCCGCCGGCGCCGGCTTCTTCGCGGTGCCGGCGGTGGTGGCCGCTGACTTGTGCACGCGTCAGGGCATGGTCGAGATCGGCCGCGTGGAGGATCTGCGCCAGCGCTTCCACGCGCTGGCCGGCCCCCGCCGCAGCGGCCACCCTGGCGTGCAGGCGGTGCTGGAGGCCGCGCGCGATCGGCTCTTCGCCGACGCCTGATCAGCGCTGCGTGCGCCTGACTTGCAGCGCTTCTTCACTGCTCTGGTCGAATATCCGATCGCGCAGGCGCAAATCCTGGATCGCCGCGTGCCGCAGGGCCTCGATATCGGTTTGCAGGCGCAGGCAGTCGAAGGACTCGACCCGATCCAGACGCGACTCAAGCTGCTCGTGCAGACGCTGCGTCGCAGCCTCCGCATGTTCGCGATGACGCTGCTCGTGAGCCAGCAGCCGGGCATGCAGGGCCTGCCACAGCGCCTGCTCGCCGACCGCGGGCCTCCGCGAGGGCTGCCATTCCGGCAGCATCAGATCGATCCTGAGCTGCACCTTGAAGTCGCTCAGCCGACAGGCCTCTCGGCGGCAATCAACCGACCGCGCTCGCTCCGATCCCGGCGTGGAGCAGCCTTCGCCAGGGCCGCCAGCGCGTGCGTGCTGCATGGATTCCGGCATCAGTTCCACCTGCAGGGTGAGCAGCGAGCGTGTCAGCGCATGGGCCTGCACCTGCGGCTGCACCCTCAGCTGCGCCAGCGCAGCTTCGACGGACGCTGCGTCCACGGTCAGAGCGCGGCTGTGGACCTCGATCAATGGTCCTCTCGTGTCCTTCGCCGTGCAGTCCGTAGCTGAAACTCCAAGCAGCAGATAGACCGCGAAGGCCCGGCAGCACATCAGCCCAGGCCCAGCGCGTCGCGCTGCGCGCGCGTCAGCTTGCCGAAGTAGAACGCGTAGGACTCGCGCAGCAGAGCCTTCAGCTCGGCCGCCGGCAGCGCCCTCGCCTCGGTCTGCTGCACCCAGTGTGCGCGCGCCATGTAGGGGGCCGGCCGCAGGCCCGAGCGGTCGGTGAACTCGAGAAAGCGCTCCGGGCCGACGCGGAAACTCAGATGCCCGGCCTGCGCGCCGCGCAGGCAGTACACGGCGAACATCTTGCCGCCGACCATGAAGACCAGGTCGTCCTGCCATTTGATCTCGGCGGTCACGCCGGGCCAGTCGGCGAACAGCTTGCGCAGGCGGGTTTCGTCCATGCCCATGGTCTCCCGGCTCAGAAACCCAGCGGAATGCCCAGCACGAAGAAACCCACCAGCAGGCTGGTCCAGACCAGCAGGAAGGCCACCGAGTACGGCACCATCATCAGCAGCATCTCGCCGAAGCTGAGCTCGGGCCGGTAGCGGCGCATGAAGGCCAGGATGATGCCGGCGTACATCATCATCGGCGACACCACATTGGTGGCGGAGTCGGCGACGCGGTAGGCAGCGGCGACCAGGTCCGGAGTCATCTCGGGGCTGACGAAGTACAGCATCGGGATGAAGATCGGCCCCAGCAGCATCCACTTCGAGGTGAGTCCGCCGATGAACAGGTTGATGGTGGCCACCGCCAGCACGAAGCCGATCAACAGCAGCACCGGCGATTCATCCAGGCTCAGCGCCAGCAGGCTTTGCCCGCCGAGGTAGGTGATCCAGGCGCCGAGCCCGCTGTAGGTGAGCAGGCCCAGGAAGTTGTAGGCGAAGAAGGTCAGCACCAGGATGTAGCCGATGGTGTTCATCTGCTTGACCATCGCGTTGACCACGTCCTGCGGACGCTTGAACGTGCCGGAGCCGAAGCCGAAGCCGAGGCCGACAAAGGCGAAGAACAGCGAGATCAGCAGGATCACGTTGTTCATGTAGGGCAGCACGCGGCGGCCGTTGTCGTCTTCGAAGGCCGCCAGCGGGCCGAGGATGAGGCCGGCAATGACCGCCGCCGCCACCAGCACACCGACCCCGGCACCGACCAGCCCACGGCGCTCGGCCGGCGACAGCGCAAACTCGCCCAACCCCAGATCCGCCGGCACCACGAAGGCCTGCTTCTCCAGCTTCGGCTGCACGAACCAGCGCGTCACCAGCGCACCGGTGGCGGCCAGCACGAAGGTGGAGGTGAAGATGAACCAGTAGTGCATGGTCGCCGGCTGCAGCGGCTCGCCGGCGGCGTTGACGAAGGGCACGCCCTGCGCCTCGGCGAAGGCCTGGGCGTTGACGCCGATGATCACGTCGATCGGGGTGCCCGGCACCAGGTTGGCCGAGAAGCCGGCGGAGACGCCGGCAAACGCCGCGGCCATGCCGATCAGCGGGTTCTTGCCCATGCCGGCGTAGAGCATGCCGGCCAGCGGGATCAGGATCAGGTAGCCGGCGTCGGTGGCCAGCGAGCTCAGGATGCCGAGCAACACCAGCAGCAGCGGCAGCAGCGACTGCGGCACCGCCAGCGCCATGCGCTTGATCAGCGCGCTCAACAGGCCGGACTGCTCGGCAATACCGATCGCCAGGATCACCACCAGGATCACGCCCAGCACGCCGCCGCCAAAGCCCAGCCAGTTCGCCAGCAGGGCGTTGTCGAAGATCCAGCGCACCTGCGCGGCCTCGGCCATGCTGCGGATGCTGTAGGTCTGCAGCTCGCCGCCTGCGCCCATGCTCTCGAAGCTGTGGCCGCCCATCAGCACCGAGCCGATGAAGGCGATCACGAAGAAGGCCATGAACAGCAGCACCGGATCGGGAATGCGCTTGGCCCAGCGCTCGATGAAGCCGCCGCCTGTCGTCTGCTGTTCCGTCATCGCCTGCACGCCCCTCTGATTGTCGAGGGCCGCAGGGTACTGCAGCGGCGCCTATCTGCGTGTACGAAACAGCTTGAAGCCCTGTCCCCGAGCCACCGTTTCGATGGCGCTGAAATGCTCTCCCAGCACCGTCTCATAGGGCAGGTGGGCATTGGCCACGAGCCAGGCCTCGCCGCCCGGCTTCAGGCAGGCCGCAGCGCTGCGGAGGAAGGCCTGGCCGATGGCGGTATCGGCGCGCGCGCCGGCGTGGAAGGGCGGGTTGCACAGCACCGTATCGAACCCGCCCTCGATGCCGACGCACACGTCCTGCCAGTGCACCCGCACCGGTACGCGCGCCTCGCCAAGGTTGTGGCGCGACAGCGCGACGGCGCGCGCGCTGGCCTCGAAAAGATCCAGCGAGGTGATGCCCGGGCAGCGCTCCAGCGCGGCGGCTGAGAGCACGCCGAGGCCGCTGCCGAGGTCGGCGACGGCGCCCGCCAGGGTCGGCGGCAGGTGCTCGATCAGCAGTGCGCTGCCGATATCGATGCGGTCAACCGCGAACAGGCCCGGCGCGCCCAGCAGCGCACGCTCGATCAGGCCGCCGGTGTCGATGGGACGCGCGTCATCCAGCGACGCCCAGGTCGCGCAGGCCTCGGCATCGACCGATTCGGCGCGCGCCTGCAGCAGCCTGCACTTGTGCTTGCTCTGCACGTCCAGCGCTGGGCACAGCTGGCGCAGGTCAGCCTCGAAGGCGCGCGCGCCCTGGTCGTTGGCGCAGGCGGCCAGCAGGCGTCCGCCTGGCGCCAGGGCCTGCAGGCAGCGCGCGGCCTCGGCACGCGCGGCCTCACGTTGACGCGCAGGCAGCAGCAGGATCAGAGCTTGGGCGGCCGTCGGCATGGCGCCGCTGCGGCCGTCCCAGTCGGACATCGTTTCCAGCACGGCGTGGCCTTCCGCGCGCAGTGCCAGGGCCCAAGGCAGGAAATCCTGCTGGCAGCGCAGGCCGAGTCCCGCCGGCGAAGTCAGCTGAGGTCGCGCGTTCCAGCACAGCGCCTGCTGCGGCAGGTCCGGCAGCGCGCGCAGGGCCCAGCCGAGCGCGGCGACTTCCGCGTCCACCGATTCAGCCGGCGCGGGCGTAGGTGCGCAAGGCCTCCAGCGGCACCACGCCCAGCGCGTTCAGATGGGTGGCCTCCAGCACCACATCGGGCGCGTGGCCGTGCTCGTAGGCCTCCATCCAGCGCATCGCGCACAGGCACCAGCGGTCGCCCGGCTGCAGCCCCGGGAACTCGTACTCGGGGCGAGGCGTGGAGAGATCGTTGCCGCGTGACTTCGAGAACGCGAGGAAATCCGCGGTCATCACCGCGCAGACCAGGTGCAGGCCGCGATCCGTCGGATCGCCGCGACAGCAGCCGTCGCGGAACCAGCCGGTCATGGGATCGGTGCTGCAAGTCTCAAGCGGGGTGCCAAGGACGTTCAGTGCGCTCATGGGGTGTTCCGGAAAGGGGGCGAAGGGCGCAGCTCGGTGTCGCCGACCCCAGAGGCTGTGCCCTGGCGCACCGCAGCGAGCTGCGGGGCTTGCTGACGCCGACCTGAGGGGATGCTCTTAAACGGCGAGCGTGCAGGCAAGGTGGATCGCAACACGCCGGGCCGAGACACAGCCCTCATACCAGCGGCGCAAACAGCTCGGCGAGATCGTCCTCGCCGAAGGCCACGCGGGTGCTGGTGCCGCCGTCCAGCACGGCGCGCGCCAGTTCCGCCTTGGCGATCTGCAGATGCTGGATCTTTTCCTCCACCGTGCCGGCGCAGATCAGGCGGTAGACGAATACCGGTTTGTCCTGGCCGATGCGGTGGGCGCGGTCGGTGGCCTGGGCCTCCACCGCCGGGTTCCACCACGGGTCGTAGTGGATCACGGTGTCGGCGGCGGTCAGGTTCAGGCCGACGCCGCCGGCCTTCAGGCTGATCAGGAACACCGGCACCTCGCCGGCCTGGAAGCGCTCCACCAACGTGGTGCGATCGCGGGTCTGGCCGGTCAGCATCAGCGGCTCGATGCCGCGCTCAGCCAGCGCCTGGCGGATCAGCTCCAGCATCTCGGCGAACTGGCTGAACACCAGCACCCGCCGGCCTTCGTCGAGCAGGCCGTCGAGCAGGTCCAGCAGCAGTTCGAGCTTGGCTGATTCCTGCACGCTGCGCGCGTGCGCCAGCTTGACCAGGCGCGGATCGCAGCAGACCTGGCGCAGCTTGAGCAGGGCATCGAGGACGATGATGCCGCTCTGGGCCAGGCCGCGTTCGGCGATCGCCTCGCGCACGCGCTCGTGCTGCACCAGCCGCAGGGTTTCGTAGAGCTCCCGCTGGCGGCCCTCCAGCTCGACCTCGCGCAGGATCTCGGTCTTCGGCGGCAGGTCGGTCAGCACGTCCTGCTTGCGCCGCCGCAGCATCAGCGGGGCGATGCGGCGGTTCAGGCGCTGCTGGCGCTCGCTGTCGGCCTGCTTCTCGATGGGCGTGCGGTACAGGCGGTTGAACTGGCGCTCGCTGCCGAGCACGCCGGGCTCGACCGCATCCATCTGCGCCCACAGCTCGCCGAGATGGTTCTCCAGCGGCGTGCCGGTCATCGCCAGCCGGCGCGTCACGTTCAGCTCGCGAACCACCTGGGCGGCCTGGGTGCGCACGTTCTTGATGGTCTGCGCCTCGTCCAGCACCAGCAGGGAGAAAGGCTGGGCCACCAGCACCTCGCGGTCGCGCGGCAGCAGCGGGTAGGTGGTGATGACCATGTCGAAACCGGACATCGACTCGAACAGTGCCTCGCGCTGGCTGCCGTGCAGCACCAGCACGCGCAGCTGCGGGCAGAAGCGGCGCGCTTCGTTGCGCCAGTTCAGCACCAGCGAGGTCGGTGCCACCACCAGCACCGGATGCGGCAGGCGCTCGGCCTGCTTCTCCACCAGCACGTGCGCCAGTACCTGCACGGTTTTGCCGAGGCCCATGTCGTCGGCCAGGATGCCGCCCAGCCGCGCGGCGGCGAGGAAACCCAGCCAGTCGAGGCCGTCGCGCTGGTAGGGCCGCAGCTCGGCGCCGAAGCCCTGCGGCGGGTCGACCTGCACGCGGCGCTGACGCAGCTGCTCCAGCTGCTGCTGCAGCGGCGCCGCACCGCGCCAGACCAGGCTGGCCCCGGTCAACTCTTCGACCAGGGTGCTCTGCGCGCGGCCCAGCCGGATCGGGCCCTCACGCTGGCTGCTGTCCTCCAGCCACTCCAGCAGGGGTTCGAGCAGGGCGCGCAGGCGCTTCAGCGGCAGGCGGATGCGGCGGTTGTCGTCCAGCGGCGCCACATAGCTCGCGTTTTCAGGTTCCCGCGGTCCGGCCCGGCGCGGGAAGTCCGGATCGGCCAGCACGTGGCGCAGCACCGGCATCAGGTCGATACGTTCGCCGTCGATCTCGATGCCCAGGCTCAGGTTGAACCAGGCGCCGCCAGCGTCCTCGTCGACCTCGGCCAGCCAGCCTTCGCTGCCGTCCAGAACGAGCGCCGGGTAGTCGCGGGCGAAGCGTACTTCGAAGCCGGCGTCCTCCAGCCGCGGCAGCAGCGGCTGCCAGTGCTCGGCATCGGCATGGCCGGCGCGGCCGCGCGGCAGCACGAAGTCATCCGGCCCGAACTCGAAGGCGGCGGCCACCGCCGCCCCGAACTCATCGTCGGCGGCGCGCAGGTCGAGGTCGGCCAGGCGCTCCAGCGCGGACAGCTCAGCGCTCGCCGAGCGCCGCACTTCGAACACCCGCCCGCCCTGCCAATGGCGCTCGATCTGGCGTGCACCCAGCGCCGACAGCAGCAGCGGTCCGTAACCGAACGACAGCCGCGCGGAGGCCACCTGGCGAGGTCCGTTGCGGTTACTGATGGTGTGTTCGCGCAGCACCAGCACCGCCACCGGAAGGTCCTGCAGCACCACGACCGCTGGCCGTGGGCGTGGCGGCGGCAAGCCGGGCAGCTGGCTCAGCTTCTTGAGGCGCTCGCCGACGTGGTCGACGTGTTCAGGCAGAAGCGCAGGTGCGCTCGACAGCAGGGATGGAAGTTTCGGATCGGCGCGCAGCGCCCCGAACTCACCGCGCTGGCGGTCAAGGTAGAACAGCTGCTCGCCCTCGAGCACGGTGGCCGTGGGGGCTTCGACCACCCGGCAAGCCAGACGCTGGCTGCCGTCATCGAGGTCCAGCCAATCCAGCTCAAGCTCGCGCTCCGGCCCAAGCCGAAGCTGTTGGCCGGAGGCGCGCTCAAGCAGCAGCGGCCACTCCGTCGCCAGCGCCAGCAGGGCACGCGCCTGGTGGCCCGAGCGGATCGGCAGGAAATGGCGCTCCGCTCGCGACAGGCCGTAGACCGGCTCCGCGCCCAGCCCCAGCGCTGCCAGACGCTCAACCTCGGCATCGCTGAAGCCCTGGCGCGGCCGCGGCGCCGGGCCACCGACCTGGCCGATCTCGATTGCCACGGGATTGGCGTAGCCGCCGCGCTTGCCGGCGCGCACCAGGCTCGGCTGCACCAGCAGCACGGGCTGCGGCGTGTCCAGCACCTTGAGCAACAGGGCAGGCGCGCGCTCGGGCTCGGGCTGCGGATGCCCGCGCGTTGCGCTGCCCGCCGGGCCGGCGTCGATCCGAGCCATCCAGCGGTCCCAGGGGCGCAGCGCAGCATCCGGCGATGTGTCGGTGAGCGCCAGCAGCAGGGCGGCGGCGTGCAGGCAGCGGGTCTCGCGGCACTCGCAGACCCAGCGGGCCTGCAGGGTCTTTTCGCGTCCGACCTGCATCAGGCTGACACCGGTCGAGCCGAGCGTCCGCCCGATCGGCAGGCGTCCAGCCACGAGGCCGCCTGGGCCGTAGTCGAAGAAGTTGATGTTTTCGACGGCGCTTGCCAGTTCGGCGCCGCCGCGCAGCGCCGCCGGGTCGAACCAGCGCTGCCAATCCTGCGACTGGACAAGCGCGATGAATTCCGATTTGGTCATGCCGGGCGTATCGGTCCGTGGCGGCAGGCGGGGCGACCGCCGAGGGTAGCAGGATGTGAGCCGATTCCGAATGGCCGCTGCCGTGAAGACCTGCTGCCGGGTGCAGGGCGCTTGCTACACTTCCGCCCCATGTCCCAGCCCCCCTACGCTCCGCTGCGCCCCTTCATGGGGCGCATGCCCATACTCGGCCAGCGCGTCTGGGTCGACCCTATGTCGGCCGTGATCGGTGACGTCGAGATTGGTGATGACAGCTCGATCTGGCCCGGCGTGGTGATTCGCGCCGATGTCAACCGGATCCGCATCGGTGCGCGCACCTCGATCCAGGACGGCACCATCGTCCATGTCACTCACGATGGCCCCTACACCCGCGAAGGCGGCTGGCCGACGATCATCGGCAGCGACGTCACGGTCGGCCACGCGGTGGTCCTGCATGGCTGCACCATCGAGGACCGCAGCCTGATCGGCATGCACGCCAGCGTGATGGATGGCGCGGTGGTGAAGACCCACGGTTTCGTTGGCGCCGGTGCCCTGATCGCGCCGGGCAAGGTCGTCGGCGAGGGCGAGCTGTGGCTGGGCAACCCCGGCCGCCTGGTGCGCCGGCTGTCCGACCGCGAGATCGAGAACCTGATGTATTCCGCCGGCCACTACGTGCGCCTGAAGGACAAGTACCTCAATCCACCGGCCTGATCCCACGGGCCCATCCGCCGGTCCGACACGGCCGGCCCACCGCATCGACAGGACGTGCCGCATGAAACTGCGCAGCGACAGCTTCGAACAGGGCCAGCCCATTCCCGCCGAGTTCGCCTTCGGCAAGCCGGGCCCCGACAGCCCCTGCATCCTCTCGGCCAACCGCAACCCGCAACTGGCCTGGAGCGCGGCGCCGGAGGGCACCCGCAGCTTCGCCCTGATCTGCGTCGATCCGGACGTCCCCTCGAAGCCGGATGACGTCAACCAGGCCGGCCGCGAAGTGCCAGCCGACCTGCCTCGCGTGGACTTCGTCCACTGGCTGATCGCCAACCTGCCCGCCGACCTGCGCGAGATCGCCGCCGGCAGCTGCAGCGAAGGCGTCACCCCGCGCGGCAAGCCCAGCCCGGCGGGCCCGGAAGGCAGCGTGCAGGGCAAGAACGACTACACGGGCTGGTTCGCCGGCGACGCCGACATGGGCGGTGACTACCTGGGCTATGACGGCCCCTGTCCGCCCTTCAACGATGCGCGTGTGCATCGTTATTTTTTCCGCCTGTTCGCGCTCGACGTCGAGCGTCTGCAGCTCCAGCCCGGCTTCGGCATGGCCGAGCTGCACCGGGCCATGCGCGGCCACGTGCTGGGTGAAGCCGTGCTGCATGGCACCTACAGCCTGAACCCGGGGCTGTAGCGACAGGCTGCGGCCACCCTGCTCGTGGACCCGCTTGTCCACTACTGGCTGCCGCTGGGCTGGGCCCTGTATCTGCTGGCGCTCAGCGTCTGGATCGTCCTGCAGAAGCGACCGCCGGTCAGCACGCTGGCTTGGATCCTGGCTCTGGCCGCGCTGCCGGTGCTGGGCTTTCTGGTCTACCACTGGCTGGGCCCAGTGCGGATCCGTCGCCAGCAGATCAAGCGTCGGCGCAGCCGGGTGCGGCTGGAGCACGGCTCCCATGAGCCGGGCGAAGCCCTGGTCGGGCCACAGGGCGCGCTGGCCGAGCGCCAGGCACGCCTTGTGGAACGTCTCACCGGCAGCGCCCCGCTCAGCGCCAGTCGGGTCGAGCTGCTCTGCGACGGCGAGGCCACCTTCGAAGCCTTGCTGCGGGCCGTGCGCGGCGCTCGCGAGCACATCCACCTCGAGTACTACATCGTCGAGCCCGACCGCATCGGCCACGCCCTGCGCGAGGCGCTGATCGAACGCGCCCGCGCCGGCGTGGCGGTGCGCTTCCTGATCGACTCCGTCGGCGGCAGCGGCATCGGCCGGCGCTTCCTCAAGCCGCTGCGCGAGGCCGGCGCCGAGGTGGTGTTCTTCCATCCGTTCCGGCTGGCCACGCTGAAGCCGCTGCTCAACCTGCGCACCCACCGCAAGATCGCGGTGATCGACGGCCGGATCGGCTTCACCGGCGGCATCAATATCAGCGATACGCAGGACGAGCGCGTACGCGCCGACGCCTACCGCGACCTGCACCTGCGTCTGGAGGGGCCCGCCGTGAATGGCTTGCAGCAGGTGTTCGTGGAGGACTGGCTGTACGCCAGCCGCCGCCCGCTGCGCCAGCACGGCCTGTTCCCGCTGCTGCCGCCGGGCCAGGTTGCGGTGCAGTGGCTGGCTTCGGGCCCGGACACCCCGGACGAACCGATCCATCGCGCCATGCTGCAGGCCATCGGCGACGCCGAGCGCCGGCTGTGGCTGGTGACGCCTTACTTCGTGCCCACCGAGCCCGCGCTGTACGCGCTTACCGGTGCCGCCGGCCGGGGTGTCGATGTGCGCCTGCTGGTGCCGGAACAGGCCGACACGCGCCTGGTCACGCATGCCAGCCGCAGCTACTTCGAGGATCTGCTGCGCGCGGGCGTACGCGTGTTCGAATACACCCCGCGCATGCTGCACACCAAGGCCCTGCTGGTCGACGATGGCCTGTGCACGTTGGGCAGCGCCAATTTCGATGCGCGCAGCTTCCGGCTCAATTTCGAGCTGTGTGTGAACATGTACGGAAGCGAGGCGATCACTGCCCTGGAGCGGGTCGTCGTGGAGGATTTCGCACACTCGCGCGAGGTGCTGCTACCCCGCCGGCCCGGGCCTCTGGGTCGGCTGGCGGAGGCCGCGGCAAGGCTGTTGTCGCCGCTGCTGTAAGCGGTGCGCTCGCCAGCCTTGATGCCCTTGCAGGCCGGTGCGAGCAGGTGTGCGCCGACAGCGAGAGCATGTGAAAAAACCACCCGCCTGCTGCCGCCGCCGTTGGGCGCCTGTCGCGGTGGCGCTTGCGCGAAACCTGAGGTCGTTTGGCTCGCTAGCGTAGTGATTCGCACTTGAGCGAACGTATCTGCGGCGTTCTCGCGCGGCTGACGGCGTGCCTCCTCCTCGCCATAGCGCTGCCATGACTCGTCGTCGCGCCTTGCCAGCCACACAAATCCGCTCGCAGCGACTGCCCGCCAAGTACGAATCTCTACACTGGACTCGCTTGCATTCACGCAGCGCGCCCTGCCACTCACGCCGAGATACGAGTTCGCCGCGGCGTCCGGATTTTTCACACGCTCCGAGGGCAAACCCCCTGCCTGGAGTTCGCGCAAGCCATCGACCTGCCCGGCCGGCAGTCTCCGCCCGGGCCAGCAGGGCCCTGCAAGCGCTTTCCTACAGGCGTGCGTCCACGCTCTCCCGTGGCAGCACGCTCTTGACGTCGAACAGCACGGCCGTGGGCTTGCCGTAACGGCGCAGGCCTTCGGCGCCGAGCTGCAGGAACTCGCGGTGGCCGACGGCCAGCACGATGGCCTCGTACAGACCGGCCGGAGGCGTGTCCACCAGGTCCAGGCCGTACTCGTGGCGGGCCTCCGCGCCGTCCACCCAGGGATCGTGCACATCGACCTGGATGCCGTAGTCCTCGAGCTCGCGGATCAGGTCGATCACGCGGGTATTGCGCAGGTCCGGGCAGTTCTCCTTGAAGGCGAGCCCGGCCACCAGCACGCGTGCATCCACCAGCGGCAGCCGGCGTCGCGTCATCAGCCGGATCACCCGCTGCGCCACGTAGGCACCCATGCCATCGTTGATGCGCCGACCTGCGAGGATCACGTCCGGGTGGTGGCCGATCTCCTGCGCCTTGTGGGTGAGGTAGTAGGGGTCCACTCCGATGCAGTGCCCGCCGACCAGGCCGGGCCGGAAGGGCAGGAAATTCCACTTGGTGCCAGCGGCCTGCAGTACTTCCAGCGTATCGATGCCGAGCCGGTCGAAGATCTGTGCCAGCTCGTTGATCAGCGCGATGTTGAGGTCGCGCTGGGTGTTTTCGATCACCTTGGCGGCCTCGGCGACGCGGATGCTGCTTGCCAGGTGGGTGCCGGCGCGGATGATGCGGCGGTACAGGCTGTCAACGAATGCGGCCACCTCGGGGGTGGATCCCGCGGTCACCTTGACGATATCGGGCAGGCGATGCGCGCGGTCGCCCGGGTTGATGCGCTCAGGGCTGTAGCCGCAGAAGAAATCGACGTTGAAGACAAGGCCGGATTCGCTCTCCAGCACCGGCACGCAGACCTCCTCGGTGGCGCCGGGGTAGACCGTGGATTCGTACACCACCACCGCGCCGGGCTTGAGCGCGCGGCCCACCGTGCGGCTGGCGCTGATGAGTGGCCCGAAGTCCGGCCGCTTGGCCTCGTCGATCGGTGTCGGCACGGTGACGATGAAGACGTCGACCTCGGCGAGGCTGTCTGGCTCGGCGCTGAAATGCAGACGTGAAGCCGCGGCCAATTCCTCGGGCGGCACCTCAAGGGTGTGGTCCTGCCCGGCCTTGAGCTCAGCCACGCGGGCCGGGTTGATATCGAAACCGATGGTGTCGAGTTGACGCCCGAACTCCACCGCCAACGGCAGCCCGACGTAGCCAAGGCCGATGATCGCAAGCCGCGGGGTGTCGTCCTTGGCGAAACGCTCGAAGCTCATGGTATCTTGCCTAGTGTGATGTGCGTCACATTCTAACGGCGGTTTGCCGGGATTGCACAGCTTTCCAACGCCGCCTCTTCTCTCCTCCAGCCACTGACTGCCCAGACCCGATGCGCTCGCTCACAGATGCCCTGCACCCTGCTCGCCGCTGGATACTCATCCTCGCCCTGATCGAGCTAAGCGTACTCGTCGCGGTTTTTCATATTGCCGTGTGGCTGCGGTTCCTGGGCGATGAAGCCGTGCGGGACCTCGCTTTCGGTGAAGTCGGGCCGCGTGCGCTGCTGTTCGCGATGGTGCACGTGCTGGCGATGACCGCGATGGGCATGTACATCTCGCAGAGTCGCGAGGGTCTGCGCGGCCATGTCGTGCGCGCCGCGGTGGCCTTCATGGCCGGCGGGCTGGTGCTGGTGGCGCTGCAGTACCTGATGCCGGTCAGTCCGATCGGCCGCGGCGTGATGTTCCTGGCCATGCTGCTCGGCTTTGTCAGCATCGTGCTGACGCGGCTGCTGGCCCTGCGCTCGGTCGGGGTGGAGGCCGTGCGTCGACGCGTACTTGTCCTGGGCGCAGGCCACAAGGCCGAGCTGATCAATACCCGGCTGCGCCGGCTGTCCGACCGTCGCACCTTCCAGATCGTCGGCTTCGTGCCAATGCCGGGTGACGCCGACGCGATCGAACCCGCCATGCGCCTAGACCCCGAAGCGGGACTGCTGGCCAACCTGTGCGACCTCGATGTCGATGAGATCGTGATCGCCGTCGACGAGCGCCGCGGCATTCTGCCGATGGATGAGTTGATCCAGGCCCGTTTGCGCGGGATCGCCATCACCGAGCTCGGCAGCTTCTTCGAGCACGAGAGCGGCAAGGTCAAGATGAACGTGGTCAGCCCGTCCTGGCTGGTGTTCTCCTCCGGTTTCAACGCCGGTGCCTTCCGCAGCACCAGCAAGCGTGCTTTCGACATTGCCGCTGCGGGTCTGCTGCTGGTGCTGGCCGCACCGCTGATGGCGCTGACCGCTCTGTTGATCTGGGTGGAGAGCGGCTTCCGTGGAAGCATCATTTACCGTCAGGAGCGGGTCGGGCAGGGTGGGGTCCACTTCAGGGTGCTGAAATTCCGCAGCATGCGCGAGGACGCAGAGAAGGACGGGGTGGCGCGCTGGGCGCAGACCGACGACGACCGCATCACCCGGGTCGGGCGGGTGATCCGCAAGCTGCGCATCGACGAGCTGCCGCAGGTGCTCAACGTGCTGCGTGGCGCGATGAGTTTCGTAGGCCCACGCCCGGAGCGCCCCAGCTTTGTCGATCAGCTGACCCGGGAAATCCCCTACTACGCGCTCCGGCATACCGTAAAGCCGGGAATCACCGGCTGGGCGCAGCTGCGCTACGCCTATGGCGCGTCGGTCAAGGATGCGGAAGAGAAGCTCAAGTACGACCTCTACTACGTCAAGAACCACAGTCTGATGTTCGACCTCCTGGTCCTGCTGCAGACCTTCGAAGTGGTGATCTTCGGCAAGGGCGCACGCTGAGGGTCATTCAGCGCAGCGGGCGATCCACCGGCAGCGGCCGCAGCGGCGAGCTGTACCAGCCGCTGACCCGGCCTTGCTCGAAGCGTATATGTGAAGGCCCGTACTCCCAGTCCTCCTGACTGCGCAGCAGCGGGGGGCCGAGCAGCGCTTCCACTTCGGCCTGCGTGTGGCCGAGCTTGATCAGCGGTCGATGGCCTGCGTGCGGTGCCGGCTGGCCAAGCCCCAGTGCATTGGCAGGGGCTGGCTGTTGGGCTTCCACCGGAGCTTCGACGGGCTCGCGGCCGGGCCAGCCCAGCAGCCCGATCGCCAGCCCCAGGCCGATGCCGCCCAGCGCAACGCGACGCCTGCCAGAGGGCTTGGGGCTGGATACCGCGCCGGGTACCGGCGCTGCCGGTGTAGCTTGGCTATCGGTCGCGCCTGCGGCCATTTCCCACGACATCGCGTTTTCCGCCGTTTGGCTGGCGCGCTCGGGGGTGTCGGGTGCAGTCGGATTCGGCAGCGGGGCGCCGGGCAGCCGCCCATGTTCGCGCTCGAAATCACGCAGACGACGGTAGGCCTGGGTCAGCTGCAGCAGCCGCTGTTGGGCCGCGCCCGGATCGAGACTCCCGCTCTGGCTCCGGTCCGGATGCAGGGCGCTCACGGCCCGGCGCCAGGTGCGCTCAAGAGTCTGTGCGCTGCAGCCCGGATGGAGTCCGAGCAGGCGGTAATCCGCGAGGTAATCGTAGGTGCGCACTATCACGCTTTTTTTGTGATCCGGTTCGCATTATGCCTGTAGCTGCTCTATCATTCAGCGCCTGTCGCCCACCGGATGGCCCGGGCGGTGCGATCCATTGTGAATGGGGTAGACGACGATGCCAAACAGCCTTCTTTCGATCGCGGCCGCGCTGTTGCTGGGACTGTTCATGGCGCCCGGACAGGCGACGGCGCAAAACCATCCCGACTTCACCGACCTCTACAAGATCGGGGTTGACGACCGCCTGCAGATCTCGGTCTGGCGCAACCCCGAGCTCAGTGTCACCGTGCCGGTGCGCCCCGACGGCCGTATTTCGGTGCCGCTGATCGGCGACGTGAGCGCCGGCGGACGGGCGCCTGAAGAGGTTGCGCGCGATATCGAGGAGCAGCTGGCGACCTACATCCGCGATCCCAAGGTCGCCGTAATCCTCACCGAGCTGCGCAGCCACGAGTTCATTTCGCGGGTGCGCGTCACCGGCGCGGTGCGTACGCCGGTGTCGATTCCCCACCGCCAGGGAATGACCGTGCTGGACGCTGTGCTGCAGGCAGGCGGCATCAACGATTTCGCGGCACCGAACCGCGCACGACTGTTCCGCAAGGGCGCCAGCGGCGACACCGAAACGATCAACATCCGGCTCGGCGCCATCCTCGGCGGTGGCGACCTCGGCACCAATCTGGCGGTGGAGCCGGGTGACGTGATCACCGTGCCGGAGCGGACCCTGTGAACAAGCCCTTCCTCCCCGGCCAGGGCGGCGCGGCGCCCGGCGCGGAGCTGTTCAACAAGATTCCTATCCTGCTGGCCGAGCTGCGTCGGCATGGAGTGCTCCTGCTGACCGGTTTTTGCGTAATCGCGCTGTTGATGCTGGCGGTGGGCATGGTGATGCCCAAGAGCTTCCAGTCGTCAACCGTGATCCACGCCGGCGAGGCCAACATCATCGGCCCGCTGATGGAGGGCCGCGCGGTGCCGACGGGGGTGGCAGACCGCGCCCGCATCGCCCACGAGGTGATCTTCAGCCGCGCGATCATGGCCCAGATCCTGGAGACCGGAGGCTGGGCCGAGACCGTGACCGACCCGCTGGCGCGCGAACGCCTGATCGGCGAGATCCGCCAGCGCACCCGCCTCGACAGTCCCGGCGCCAACCTGATCCGGATCACCTACACGGACGCGCAGCCCGAACGTGCATTCAGGGTGGCATCGCGGTTTGCCGAGCTGTTCATCCAGGAAAGCCTGGACGCCAAGGAGCTCGAAAGCCGAGAGGCCTTCGAGTTCATCGCATCGCGCGTGGATGAGTACCACGCCAAGCTGCTGGAGGCCGAGGAGCGCCTGAAGCAGTTCCGTTCGGAGAATCAGGATGCGCGCCCCGGCTCGGACGCCGACGTGCGTCTGCGCATCACCCAGATCCGCGGTCAGATCGAATCCGCGCGTACCGATCTGTCTGAACTGCAGATGCGCGATGGCGCGCTTACCGCCCAGATCAGCGGCGAGGTCGAGGTGTCCGACCTGCGCTCGCGCTCGTCCCAGTTCCGGATCCGTATCGGTGAACTGCAGGGGCAGCTCGACACCTTGCTGCTGGACTACACCGACAGCTATCCAGACGTGGTGCGGCTGCGGCACCAGATCCAGGACATGCAGACCGCCCTGCGCGAGGAAGAGCGTGCCGAGGCGCTAGGGTCGAATCGCGATCCGACGGCTGCGGCCACCAATCCCCTCTACCAGCAGCTGCGCTCCGACCAGTCGCGAGTTCGCAGCGACATCGCAGCGCTGCGCGCGCGCATCGCCGAAAACGAGACGCTGCTGGGCGCTGAACTCGATCGCGGCCGTCGCGTGGCCGACTCCGAGGCGGCGCTGGCCGAGCTGACACGTGATTACGAAGTCAACCGCGATATCTACCAGGACCTGCTGCGCCGGCGCGAGAACGCACGGGTGTCGATGAGTCTGGACGCCGAACAGCGCGGCCTGACCTTCCGCATCCAGGAGTCGGCCGCACTGCCGCTGCAGCCGACCGGACTGCGGCTGCTGCACTTCGCCGCGGCTGGGCTGGGGCTTGGCCTGGCGCTGCCGGCCGGCTTGCTGATCGGCCTGCTGCAGATCGATCCGCGCGCGCGCAGCGCCAGCGCGCTGGCAGCCAGCCTGCCGGTGCCGGTACTGGTGAGTATTCCCGAGTTTCGCACCCGCACCGATCGCCGCCGCAGCCTGCTCAAGCTGGCCATCGCCCTGCTGGCGGTAGGCGCGGTGTTCGCCATCTACCTGTGGGCGGCGGTGAGCCGCGGAGCTATCCAGCTGTGAGCCGAGCCGACATCGAACCACAGGCCGTCAACCAGGCTTTGATCAAGCGTGGAACCGACGCCGGCAGCTACAGCGGCACCCAGCTGGAGGCTCGTCGAATCGTCGCCCACGATATGCCGGACTCGCGCCCGGCGGATGCTTTCCGCGACCTGCGCACCCAGCTGCTGGCGCGCACCGGAGGCCGCGGCCTGACCTTGCTGGTGGTGCCGGTGGCGCACGGCAGCGGCGGTAGTTTCGTAGCCACCAACCTGGCCTCGGCCATGGCTTTCGATGAGCGCCGCACCGTGATCCTGGTCGATTGCTGTCTGCGCCATCCGGCCCTGCACAGGCGCGTCGGCGTGTCAGAGGACGCGTTCGGTCTGACCGACTTTCTGGAGGGTCGCGCCGAACGGGTCGAACAGGTGGTGCACTCCACCGGCGTGCCGCGCCTGCTGCTGGTGCCCGCCGGCCCGCGGCGCGAGGCCAGCGGTGACCTGCTGGGATCAGCACGCATGCGCCTGCTGCTGGATTCGCTGCGCGGCGCAAGTGGCGAGGTCAGCGTCATCCTGGACGCGCCTGCGGTGGCCGCCTCGCCGGACGCCCGCATCCTGTCGGGCATGGCCGAACTGTCGGTGCTGGTCGCCGGCTATGGCCGCGACACCCCTTCTTCGGTGCAGGAATCCATCGGTGTGCTGGACCGGGTCCGCCTGGCCGGCGTCGTCTTCAACCGAGTGCCGGGCTGAAGCGCTGGTGCGCATGTCCGCTTGCAAATCCCAGGGAGCCGCCATGACCCTTCCGCGTTGGAGTCGCCACCTGCGCCTGCCGCTGGGGCTGTCCCTGCTGCTGGCCCTGCCCTGCGTGCTGGCGCAGGAAGCACCGGCTGAGCTCTCGCCGCTGCGCCTCGACTATCGCCTCGGCCTGTTGGCCGAGCACAGCGACAACATCCGCCGCACCGCTGACGATCGCATCAGCGATACCGTGCTGGCGCCGAACATCGCCTTCACCCTCGGCGCCGAGAGTGAGCGGCTGTCGCTGGCGGCCGCCGGTGACGCCGAATGGCGCACCTACACCGGCGACAGCTTCGGCAACGAGTTGCGTACCCGCCTCGGCCTGCGCGGCAACTGGCGGATCCTGCCCGAGCGCCTGAGCTGGGCCTTCGAGGACTATCTCGGCCGCCAGCCGATCGACGCCTTCGCCATTGATCGGCCTGACAACCAGCAGCGCACCAATGTATTCATCACCGGTCCGACCCTGGCCCTGCGTCCGTCTGCCACCACCCGCCTGCTGGCCGAGCTGCGCTACATCGAGAGCTGGGCGCAGCGCACCGAGGAGTTCAACAGCCAGCGCTACACGCTGGCCCTGCGCGGGCTGCGTCAGCAGAGCCCTACCGCCAGCGTGTCGGCAAATCTGGAGTACAGCGACGCTGCCTTTGATCTGGAGACCGTCGCCAACCAGCCCTTCCGCCGGGCCGACGCCTATGTGCGCTTTGATCGTCGCGGTGCACGCCTCGACGGCTCGCTCGACATCGGCGGCAGTCGCGTGGACTTTGATGGCGGCGACGATGCCTCGCAGGCGCTGCTGCGGATCCGCCTCGGGCACCAGTTCAGTGAAATGACGCGGCTGGAGCTGCGCGCTGAGCGTCAGTTCTCCGACGCAGTGGCCGATCTGGTGTTCGCTGCGCCCCGGATCGAGGATTTCGATCTGGGCATCGGCCTGCCGGTGCTGCGCGGCAGCTTCGTCAGCGCGGATGTCTACCGCGACACCAGCTTCGGCGCGGCGCTGACCCGGCGCACGCCCACCCTGACCCTGCGCGGTGACGCCTACTGGCGCGAGCAGAGCTTCCTGCGCGCCGATGGCCTCGACCAGGATGGCCAGGGCCTGCGCTTCGCGCTGGCGCGGCCGCTGCGCCCCACCGTGTCGCTGGGCGCTTTTGCAGGCATCGACCGCCGCCGCTTCGAGGGCATCGACCGTCGCGACACCGAACGCCTGTACGGGGTGCAGCTGAGCTGGCAATGGCTGCGCAACCTGCAGCTGGACTTCGGCGCCAGCCGCGCCGAGCGCAGCAGCAGCGAGCCCGGCGTCGGCTATGACGACAACCGCGTGTTTCTCGCCCTGCTGTACCGCCGCGGCTGAGAACGAGCACTCGGATCAAAGCCATGCAGGCCGATGTCGTCAACGCGGTGGATTCAGCGCCCCGACTGATCCTCATGTATCACGGCCTGTCCGAGGCCGGCGCGCAGCCGCGTGGGGCCGATCCGCACTA
Organism: Aquimonas sp.; assembly: GCA_022241605.1. Lineage (GTDB taxonomy): Bacteria > Pseudomonadota > Gammaproteobacteria > Xanthomonadales > Xanthomonadaceae > Aquimonas. The sequence continues at coordinate 58,140 of JAKOMQ010000018.1, forward strand.
CACCCTGCCGGTGCAGGCCTTTGCCGCCCAGCTCGATGCGCTGTTGGCGGCAGGCTGCACGCTCGGCGCCGCCCGCGATCTGCTCGATGCCGCGCCGGAACCTGCCGCGCCGTGCGTGATGCTCGGCTTTGACGACGGTGACGCCTCCAACCACGGTCTGGCCTGGCCGCGGCTGGCGGCGCGTGGGCTTGCTGCGGATTTCTTCGTCAACCCGGCGCGGGTTGGCCGGCCCGGTTTCTGCGACTGGGGCGAGCTGCGCGAGATGGCCGAGGCCGGCATGAGCATCCAGTCGCACGGCCTCACCCACACCTACTTCACCCATCTGGATGCGACTGCGCTGCGCGAGGAGCTGCGGGTCTCGAAGCTGCAGATCGAGGCGCAGCTGGGCCAGGCCGTGACCCTGCTGGCGCCGCCCGGCGGGCGCAGCCCGCGCGATCTCGTGGCACTGGCCCGATCGCTGGGCTATCGCGCCGTGCTCGGCAGCGAGCCGGGTCTGTTGGGTGGCCACGACCCCGGGCAGCCGCTGCCGCGGCTGGCTTTGACCGCCGACCACGGGGTCGACAGCGTGCTCGGCTGGGTCGAGGGCGGCGAGGCCGCGGTGGCGCCGCTCAAGCGCCGCTATCGGCGGCTGGCCCTGGCCAAGCGCATGCTCGGCGACCGCGGCTACGAGCACGTGCGCGCACTTGCGCTGGGGCTGCTGCGCGCGCGCGGCGGAGGCAAGCCGTGAGCCCAGGCCAGTGGCTGCTGCTCGGCCTGCTGCTGCTGTCGCTGCTGGCGCTGGCCTGGACCTTTGTCGGCTATCCGCTGGCGGTCGCCCTGCAGGCCCGACTGCGTCCGCAGCCGCTGCAGTCGCAGCCTTGGCTGCCCGCGCTCAGCGTCTGTATCGCCGTACACAACGGCGCCGAGCACATCGAGGCCAAGCTCGAAGACCTGTTCGCGCAGGACTATCCCCCCGAGCGCCTGCAGCTGGTGGTGGTCTGCGATGGCTGCAGTGACGACACCGCCGCCCGCTTGGAGTGCCGGGCCGAGCCGCGGCTGAGCGTGCGGGTGGTGGCCGAGCGCCGCGGCAAGTCGACCTGCCTCGCCGATGCGCTGGCGCTGGCCACGGGCGAGGTGCTGGTGTTTACCGATGTCCGCCAGCGCCTGCAGCCGGGCAGTCTGCGCGCGCTTTGCGCGGCGCTGGCCAGCGGCGAGCTGAGCGCGGTCGGTGGCCTGCTGCGCTTCGAGACGGCCCCGGGCCGGCCGGTGCCGGCGGATCCCTACTGGCGCTTCGAAAGCTGGCTGCGCGCCGCCGAGGCGCGCTCGGGTTCGGTGGTGGGGGTCAGTGGCGCGCTCTATGCGGTGCGCCGCGCCGACATGCCGCCGCCGCCGCCCGGACTGATTCTGGATGACCTCTGGGTGCCGCTGCGGATCGCAGCGGCCGGTGGCCGGATCGGCCTGGAGCCCAGCGCCATCGCCTGGGATCGTCCGCCCGGCGACCTGCGCGCGGAGTCGGTGCGCAAGCGTCGCACCTTGGCCGGCAACTGGCAGCTGCTGGCGCGCTGGCCGTCCCTGCTGGTGCCCGGCGCGCATCCGCTGTGGTGGCGTTTCGTCAGCCACAAGCTGCTGCGCCTGCTGATGCCCTTTGCCCTGCTGACCGCCCTGCTCTGCAACCTGCTGCTGTTCGGCCTGCATCCGCTGTTGGACGCGCTGTTGGCCGCCCAGCTCGGCGGCTGGCTGCTGGCGGCCCTTGGCCTGCTGCTGCCCGCGGCGCGGCGCCTGCTGCCGGTGCGTCTGGCCACGGCTTTCGTCGCCATGAACGCCTATGCCGCGCTTGGACTATGGGACCACCTGCGCGGTGGCCCCGGCCACCTCTGGAGCGCCGCTGCCGAAACCCCATCCACCGTTCGTCCGGAGGCCCGCCCGTGAGCGCTGCCCACGCCCTGCCGCCACCGCGGCGGGTGCTCTACCTCGTCTCGCTGTTTCCGTGCTGGTCGGAGACCTTCATCGTGCGCGAGATCGAGCAGCTTCTGGCTGCGGGCGTGGACGTTCGCATCCTCTCGCTCAAGCCGCCCAGCGAGCGCCTGGTGCAGGCGCGTGCGCAGGCGCTGATGGACCGTGTGCAGTCGCCGCAGGGCTTGGCTGCCGAGTTGCCGGCAGTGGCGGCCGAATGCCTGCGCAGCCCGTTGGCGATCGCAGCCCTGCTGCTGGCCTGCGCAGGCGGGCTGTGGCGGCAGCCGGCGGTGCTGGGCAAGACCCTGGTCGCGCTGTGGCGCGGGCTGGCCGCACTGCCGTCGCTGCGCCGGTTCAATCCGGACTGGCTGCATGCCCACTGGGCCACCTATCCTTCCACCGTCGCCTGGGCCCTGGCCCGGCTGCTGCGGCGGCCGTTTTCCTTCACCAGCCATGCCCATGACATTTTTGTTGAAGACCAGCTGCTCGCCCGCAAGCTCGCCGAAGCAGCGCTGCCGGTGACCATTTCCCAATACAACATCCGCCACCTCGAACGCTGGCGCGCGTCCGGCCGCGGCCAGCCCTTCGCCGTGGTCCACTGCGGCGTCGACCTGTCCGAGGTGCCGCTGAAGCTGGACGAGCGCGACGCGGCCCTGATCGCCAGCGTCGGTCGGCTCGATCCGATCAAGGGCTTCGATGTGCTGATTCCGGCGCTGGCGAGGCTGGCTGGCGAAGGCCGCGAGTTCCGCTGCCGTATCTACGGAGAAGGCCCGCAGCGCGCCGCGCTCGAGTCCGCGCGCGCCGCGGCCGGGCTGGCGCAGCGGCTGGAGTTGCCCGGCGCTACGCCGCAGGAAGCCGTGCGCGCCCTGCTCTCCGAAGCCGCGATCTTCGTCATGCCCAGCGTGCGCACGCCCGAGGGCAACCAGGACGGCATTCCGGTGGCCCTGATGGAGGCCATGGCCAGCGGCTGTGCCGTGGTCAGCACCCGCGTTTCCGGCATCCCCGAGCTGGTCGAGGACGGCAACAACGGCCTGCTGGTCGAGGCCGGTGACGCCGCGGCGCTGGCCGCCGCGCTGGCGCGCCTGCTGGACGATGCCGAATTGCGTCGGCGCCTGGGCATCGCCGCGCGGGCATCCGTCGAGAATGGCTTCGACGCCGCCACCGAAGGCGGCCGCCTGCTGGCGGCGCTGCAGGCGCGCAGCCGGGAGCTGGCCGATGCGCGCTGAGTCGGTGCTGGTGGTCAGCGACGAGATGGAGGTGGGCGGCAGCCAGCGCCAGATCGTGCACCTGCTGCGCGGGCTCAAGCGGCGCGGCCGGCGGCCGGCCCTGCTGTACTTCCGGCGACCGTCCTTCCTGGTCGAGCAAGTGGTGGCGGAGGACGTGCCGGTGGCGCGCATCGACAAGCGCGGTGCGATCGACCTGCGTTTCCTGCGCGCGCTTCGGCGCTTTCTGCGCGAAGGCCGCTTTGATGTGGTGCACTGCTTTTCGATCACCGCCGAGATGTGGGTGCGGCTCACCCTGATCGGGCTGCCGGGCACCCGCCTTGTCAGCTCCGTACGCGGGCTGTCGACCACCCTGCCCGGATGGCAGTGGCGGGCCAAGCGCTGGGTGCTGCGCGGCAGCGCGGCGGTCATTTCCAACAGCCGCGCCGGCGCTGACTACGTGGCCCGCCGCTGCGGGCTGGATCCTGCCGGCATCGAGGTGGTGCCCAACGGGGTGGAGTTCGGCCCGCTGCCGGGCACCGCCCAGCGCGCCGCGGTACGTGAGGCCCTCGGTCTGGATGCGCGGCCGCTGCTGCTGTTCGTTGGCCGGCTGGTGCCGGAGAAGAACCTGCCCCTGCTTCTGCAGGCACTGGCGCGGCTGCCGGCGGCGCAGCGCCCGCTGGCCTGGTTGGCCGGTGAGGGTCCCGAGCGCCCGACACTGCTGCAGCAGTGCGCGGAGCTGGGCCTGCAGGACGATATCGTGCTGCTGGGCGAGCGCGACGACACCGGCGCGCTGATGGCGGCTGCCGACCTGCTGGTGCTGCCCTCGCGCGAGGAAGGCCTGTCCAACGTGCTGCTGGAGGCGATGGCGGCCGGCCTGCCGGTGCTGGCCTCGGATGCCGGCGGCTCGCCCGAGCTTGTCGAGGACGGGGTTTGCGGTCTGTTGTTCCGCAGCGGTGATCTCGATGCCCTGGTGGCCGCCCTGCGCCGGCTGCTGGAAGACCCTGCGCTGCGCCGGCTGATGGGCGCCGAGGGCCGTGCCCGGGTCGAGCGCGAGTACGCCGTCGAGCGCATGGTCGAGCGCAGCCTCGCCATCTACGACCGCTGCCTGCAGCCGGTCGCGATCGGACTGCAGCCCGGGGGGGCCGGCCGATGAGCGCACCGACCTCCGGCACTCCGCACGAGCCGGTGCGCGAGCTGCACGACATTCTTGGCCAGCGCTGTGCAGCCGCTGCAATTACCGCGCGCTTCGTGGTCGGGCGCCTGCCCGGCGAACCCGGCCTCATGGCCTTGCCCGGCCTGGCCGAACTGCAGTCCACCCCTCTTGAGCATGGCCTGTCTGCCTGTCATGAGCCCGGCGTGGTGGGCCTGCGCTCGCCCGAGGCCCTGCTGCTTGGCGTGTTCGACCTGGTAGTCGGCGACCCGGCCGAAGCCCTGGGCGCCCCCTCGCGGCGGCCCTGGCTGGACTGGCGCGGGCGCTTCGGCTTTGTCCGCCAGTGCCTGCGCAGCGGAAGTCTGCTGCTGGTCGGCGACCACTTCGGCAGCGTGCCGCTGTACTACGGCGTGGCGCCAGACGCGGTGCTGCTGGGCAACCGGCTGCAGCCGCTGCTGCGCGCGCCTTTCTGCCGGCGCAGCCCGGACCCGGCGGCGATCTTCCACTACCTCAACTTCGGCTGCGTACCGGCGCCGCTGACCATCGTGCCCGAGTTCCGTCGCCTGCTGCCGGGCAGCGAGGTCGAGCTGGCGCCGGGCCAAATCGGCGAGCCGATCCGCTGGTGGCGGCCGCCCTATGCCGAGGATCGCGACGGCAATCCCGAAACTCTGGCCTCGGAGCTGCGCGAGCAGATCACCCATGCGGTGCAGCGCCACCGGCCGGCGGCGGATGCGCGCTGGGGCTGTTTTCTGAGCGGAGGCACCGACAGCTCCAGCGTAGTCACCCTGCTGGCGCGGCAGTCGCCGCCGCAGCCGGTGCACAGCTATTCGATCGGCTTTGCCGAGGCCGACTTCGACGAGCTCGAATTCGCCCGCATGGCGGCCGATGCCTGCGGTGCGCATGGCCATTTCGGACGCCTGGACGAGGCTGAGACGCTGGCCGTGCTGCCGCGCCTGACCGAGCTGTACGACCAGCCCTTCGGCAACCAGTCGGCGGTGCCGACCCGCGCCTGCGCCGCGCTGGCGGCGCAGGACGGTCGCAACCTGCTGCTGGCCGGCGATGGCGGCGACGAGATCTTCGGCGGCAACGAGCGCTACGCCAAGGACCAGGTGATGCAGGGCTTCTACCGCCTGCCGGGCCCGCTGAAGCGCGTCGCCCGCGGCCTCGGCCAGCGCCTCGGCGGTGGCCACAACCGCCTGCTAAACCGCATCGACAATTTCACCCGCCGCGCCAGCCTGCCCAACCCGGACCGCTTCTACACCGATGATGCGTTTGCCTCGGAGCATTTCGAGGCGCTGCTCGGTGCGCCGCTGGCCAGCGCGCTTGCGCCGGGGTTGTCCCTTGCGTTCATGCGCGAGACCTACGAAGGCAGCCAGGCCCAGGCCGAGCTGCATCGGCTGATGGCGCTGGATCTGGAGCTTGCAATCGCGCAGAACGATCTGGTCAAGGTCGACGGGGCCTGTCGGCACGCCGGCGTTGGCGTGCGCTTTCCGCTGCTGGACCCGGATCTGGTCGCCTACACCGGGCGCCTGAAGGCGCACTGGAAGGTGCGCGGCCTCGACAAGCGCCATTTGTTCAAGCAGGCGATGCGGCCGATCCTGCCGGACGCCATCCTGGCCAAGCGCAAGCAGGGCTTCGGCCTGCCGTTGGAGGTCTGGATCAAGCAGGATCCGCAGTTCCGCGCCTTCATCTCCGAGCTACTGCTGTCGCCGCGCTCGGCCTCGCGCGGCTGGTTCCGCGCCGATTTCGTCGAACAGCTGCTGGCGCGCCATCTGGCCGGCGCCTGGGACTACTCGAGCGCGCTGTGGCTGCTGGCGGTGCTTGAGCTGTGGATGCGGCAGAACCTCGATGCCTGAGCCCCTTTCCACCCCCGTGGCGCAGCCCCCGCTGCGCGTGCTGATGCTGCTGGAGAGCCTGTTTCCGGGCCTGGGCGGCGCCGAAATCCAGGTCGGCACCCTGTCGCTGGCCCTGCAGGCCCGCGGGCACCGGGTCTGCGTGCTGATGCCGCGGCTGGAGCCCGACCAGAAGCCGGGCCGCGACGACTGGCGTGGCGTCGAGCTCTACCGCATCGACTACCCCAGGCTGCGCCTGCTCGGCGGCCTGCTGCTGCAGCTGAAGATGATCCTTTGGCTGCTGCGGCATCGCCGCGCGTACGACGCCGTGCACGTGCACGTGGCGCATCGCATGGGTGCGGTGGCGACGCCGCTGTGCCGCCTGCTGGGCAAGCCGGTGGTGCTGAAGTTCTCTGGCTGGTGGGAGTTCAAGCGCGGCAGCCTGCGCCCGCAGGGGCTGATGCCGAAGCTGTTGCGGCTGGGTCTCAAACGCGCCAGCGCGGTGCAGGCGATCAGTCGCCGCATCGGCGACGACGTGCGCGCCAAGGGTTTTGATCCGGCGCGCGTGCACTGGGTGGCCAATGCGGTGGATCCGTCGCGCTTCCTCGCGTTCGAGCCCGCGCGCCGGGCCGGTGCGCGCCCACGGCGGGCGGTGTTCGTCGGTCGGCTGGTGCCCGAGAAGGGCCTGGACACGCTGTTCGAGGCCTGGGCGCGCTGCTTTGCCGGCTGCAGCGAATGGCGCCTGCGCCTGATCGGCGAGGGCGCCGACGAGGCGGCCCTGCGCGCGCGCGCGGAGGCGCTCGGGATCGCCGGGCAGATCGAGTGGATCGGCCCCAGCCGTGCGATCGAAGCGCATCTCGGCGAATCCGATGTCGGCCTGCTGCCCTCGCGCCATGAGGGCCTGTCCAACACCCTGCTGGAGTACATGAGCGCGGCCCTGCCGGTGGTCGGCACCCGCATCAGCGGCAGCGAGGACTTCATCCTGCCCGGCCAGACCGGCTGGCTGTGCGAGCCCGACGATGTAGACGGCCTGGCGACGGCGCTGTCCGCGATGGATGCCACCGACGATGCGGCCCGCGCACAGCTCGGTGCGGCTGCACGCCAGCGCGTGCTGCAGCATGCCGCGCTGGATGCCGTGGTCGATCGCCTGCTCCTGCTCTATCGCGGCCAGCGGCCGCCGGTGGAGGCCTGAGGCCATGTGCGGAATCATCGGCGCCATTGCCCGGCCTGGCCTTGCTCCCCCCGCTCTCGCGGTAGGCGAGGCCATGAACGCGGCCATCCACCACCGCGGCCCGGACGACGGTGGCCTGTACCGCGATGAGCAGGCCCTGCTCGGCATGCGCCGGCTGGCGATCATCGACCTCGCGGGCGGCCATCAGCCCATGGCCAGCGACGACGGCCGCTGGCAGCTGGTCTTCAACGGCGAGGTCTACAACTACCGCAGCCTGCGCGAGGAGCTGCGCGGCCGCGGCCATGTCTTCCACACCAGCTCGGATTCCGAGGTGGTGCTGGCGGCGGTGGCCGAATGGGGGGAGGCCGCGTTCGCCCGCCTGCACGGCATGTTCGCCATCGCCGCCTGGGACGTGCGCGAGCGGCGCCTGCTGCTGGCCCGCGACCGGCTCGGCAAGAAGCCGCTGTTCCTGTGGGAGCACGCCGGCGGGCTCGCCTTTGCCAGCGAGCTGAAGTCGCTGCTGGCGCTGCCGGGCTTTGCGCGTGAGCTTGATCGCGGCGTGCTGCCGGCCTACTTCGCGTTTGGCTACGTGCCGACTCCGCGCAGCATCTTCGCCGGCGTGAGCAAGCTGCCGCCCGCCAGCTACGCGGTGTACGCGCAGGGCCAGCTGCGGGTGGAGAGCTATTGGCACCTGCCCGAGGGTGCGCCTTTCGCCGGCAGCGAGGCCGAGGCCGAGGAGCGCCTTGCCGAGCTGCTGGAAACCGCGGTGGCGGATCGGCTGGTCGCCGACGTGCCCTTCGGTGCGTTCCTGTCCGGCGGGCTGGATTCCAGCGTGGTGGTGGCGCTGATGGCCCGGCAGATGTCGCAGCCGGTGCGCACCTTCTCGATCGGATTCGAGGAGGCCGCCTACAGCGAGCTCTCGGATGCGCGGCGGGTGGCCGAGTTGATCGGCAGCGAGCATCACGAGCAGGTGCTGCGGCCGGACGCCTGTGCGCTGGTGGAGCGCCTGGTCTGGCACCTCGACGAGCCCTTCGCCGACTCCTCGGCGCTGCCGACCTACCTGGTCTCCGAGCTGGCCCGCGGCGAGGTCAAGATGGTGCTGTCCGGTGACGGAGGCGACGAGGCCTTTGGCGGCTACGACCGCTACCTGCGCTTCGATCGACTGCAGCGGCTGGGGCCGCTGAAGCGTCCGCTGGGCTTGGGCCTGCGGCTGGCCGGCCGCCTGCTGCCGGGGCTGACCGGGTTTCGCCTGGGCCGCATCGGCCAGCGTCTGGGCGAGACCTTTCCCGACAGCTACCTGAGCGGCGTTGCGCTGTCGCGGCCCGAACAGATGCAGGCCCTGCTGGGCGCGGCCGGCGCCGAGGGCTATGCCGCCCTGCACCCGCTCTTCCGCGCCGGGGATCCACGCCCGCTGCTGGACCAGGTGATCCGCGCCGACGTGCGTAGCTACCTGCTGGACGACATCCTGGTCAAGCTCGATCGCATGACCATGGCGGCCTCGATCGAAGGCCGCGCGCCGCTGCTGGATCACCGCGTAATGGAGTTCGCGTTGTCCTTGCCGCTGTCGATGCGCATCCGCGACGGGCGCGGCAAGCACCTGCTGCGTCGGGTCGCGCGGCGCTGGCTGCCGGACGCGGTGCTGGACAAGCCCAAGCAGGGCTTTGCGATCCCGTTGCCGCAGTGGTTCCGCGGTGCGCTGGGCGCGATGACGGCGGATCTGTTCGACAGCCGCGCCTTCCGCGAGCGCGGCCTGGTCGATTCCGCTGAGGCCAGGCGCCTGCTGGCGGTGCATCGCAGCGGCCGCGAGGACCAGTCCGAGCCGCTGTGGCAGCTGCTCTGCCTGGAGCTGTGGGCGCGGCGCTTCCTCGACGGAGCGCCGCCATGATGCTGACCGCGGCCATCGCCGCCCTGCTGTTTTTGACCACCAACCAGCTGCACTTCGAGTATCCGACCGGCGTGCCGGGTCTCAATCTGGTCAACCTGGTGTTCCTCGCAGCGCTGGGGCTGCTGCTGCTGCGCGGCGGGCAGGCTCCGCTGCCGGCGCCGGCCCTGCGCGGGCCGCTGTTGTTCTATTTCATCGCAGTCACTCTGGCCCTGGTGATCAGCCTGGTCGCGCGGCCGCGGCTGCTGATGGAGGACCTCACCTACTTCAAGATCCTGGTCTCGTATCCGCTGTACTACTTCCTCGTCTACTACGCGGTGCGCAGCCCGCGGATGGCGATCCAGCTCGTGGTGGTCGTATGCGTCATCGCCGTGCTCGCCGCGCTGGAGGCCTGGATGGAGGCGCGCTCCTACGGCATCGGCGTCTATGCCGAAACCCGGCGCGCAGCCGGCCCCTTCGGCCCGGACTACCGCTCGTCCAACCGTGCCGGCGTGTTCTACGCCACCTTCCTGCCCTTCTTCCTCGCGATCGCGGTGTTCATGCGCGGGCACCGGCTTTGGCGCATGGCGGCATTGGGCGCGGCCTTCATCCTGGTCGGTGCCATCCTGTTCACCTACTCGCGCCAGGCCTACCTGATCGCCCTGCTTACGGTCGGCCTGCTGGTCTGGCGGCGCGGCATCGGCACCACCGTGCTGGCGCTGGTGCTGGCGGCGGCGTTGTTCCCGTTTCTGCCGGAAGGCGCCAGCGAGCGCGTGCAGGAGACCCAGCAGCAGGGCGAGTACGGCGAGGAGCGCGTCGATGAGAGCACCGCCAGCCGCTGGGAGCTGTGGGAGGCAGGCCTGCGGATGTGGGTCGAGCACCCGGCCGGAATCGGGCTGAACCGCTTCCAGGCCATGGTCGGCGACTACTCCCACCACACCGGCAAGGACGCCCACAACTATTACGTGCTGACCTTCGTCGAGGCCGGGCCGCTTGGCCTGCTGGCCCTGCTGCTGCTGTTCTGGGCGATGTTCCGGCTGGCCGCGCGCGCGGTCCACGGCGCCAGCGACTACCAGGGCTGGGCCTTGGCCCAGGGCCTGCGGCTGGCGGTGCTGGGCTGCCTGCTCGGCAACATCTACGGCGGCCCCTTCCGCGACGGCGAGGTCATGGCCGTGCTGTGGGCGCTGCTGGCCCTGGTCGAGCGGCTGGTGCAGATGCGCGGGCAGGAGGTCGCAGTGGCCGAGGCCGCACAGGAGCGCCTGCATCCCACGCCGCCTGCCGAGCCGGTCGCCGACACCCATGGAGGAGTCTACCGATGACGACGCTCACCCGCCCCGCGCTGGCCGCCTGCCTGCTGGCGGTGTCCGGGCTGTGGATGGGCCCGCTGCAGGCCGTGCCCGCCTGCCTGGGCGACGCCGAGCCCACGATCCGCATCAAGCCCGCCGGCGAGCGCATCGACTTCGAGGCCGGCCGTATCGGCGGCCGCATCGGCCTGCGCCAGTTCGCGCTGGAGCTGCGCGTGAACGGCGAGCCGGTGGTGCAGTCGGCTGCGGTGGAGCTGGACTTCAAGGGCCGGCGCCACCGCCTTGACCGGGTCGAGTCGCATCTGCTGGGCGAGGACTGGATCGAGCTGCGCGGCTGGGTCAGCCGCGAGGAGTCGCTGGCCTGGGCCCTGCGCCTGCAGCTGCACCCGCAGCAGGCCGCGGTCGGCGCCTGGTTCTCGGTGTTCGATCGGCACATGGGGCATCCGACCGACGCGCAATGGCATCGGCGCTGGAACGATCGAACCCTGGGCCCGGTCGAGTTCCGTTTCGAGGCGCCGACGATCAAGGGCGGCCAGCGTCTGCTGCAGACCAGCGCGATGTCCGGCGGGCGCCCCGGCATGGATCCGGAGATCCACACCGCGGCCGTGGCCGGCTTCGTGCACTGGGAGATCCAGCGCCAGCCCGATGGCCTGCTGCAGCTTGAGCACGCCGTGGACGCCAGCGGAAACAGCCATGTCGAAATCCTGCCGCGGCGCGAGGGCCGCTACCGGCTGGCTCTGCACCAGCGGCCATTGGGCTCGCCCTATCCCGCCGCCAATCGGCTGTCGGTGCGGATCGAGCACGCGGAGGGAAGCGAGGAGGTCGTGGTCGACCAGGGCCGCCCGCGCAATCCGCTGGGCGAGTTCGCGCTCGACAGCGACTCGCGGGTCCGCCTGATCGCCCGCGACGACGAGGGCGACACCGCGGTGTTCGGCGAGCTGGAGCTGATCGACGCCGACGGCCGCAGCGAGCGCATCGGCGTGCGCCGACACGCGGGCCGCGTGGCCGAGGCCGGCGGCCTCGGCCTGCAGATCCCGGAGTTCTGGCAGAAGCATCCGATCGAGGCCGGCACCCGGCCCGGCGCGCTGTATTGGCGCGGCGTGCTGGAGCCCACCCGACTGGCCGGCGGCGCCGGTTTCTCGCTGGATTTCGGACTGGAGCTGGATCGCGCCTGTGCCGGCGAAGGCGCGGCCGACTGGCTGGCGCAGCCGCGCGCTCGCGCGCTGCCTGACGGGCTGCATCCGATCGACGCGGTGATGGTGGAGCGCGCCGACTACCGGCAGCTGCTCGGCCAGCTGCCAGACCTGCTGCAAGGCAGCAGCGAGTGGCTGAATGGCTACGGCTGGAAGAGCTGGGGCGACTACCTGGTCGGCGGCACCTACTTCGCCCGCGGCGTGCCGCACCAGGACTGGAGCGGCCTGCAGTACGACCTCGGCACCGGCCTGCTGCTTGCCTGGCTGCATACCGGCGATCCGGCGCTGTGGCAGCGTGCGCGTGCGGCCATTCGCAACACCGTCGACACCCAGGTCGCCAAGTACGAGCCCTACACCCAGAAGCGCTCCGGTGCCGGTCTGCGCAAGGGCGCCTGCCCGCTCGACTACACGCACTACTGTCAGGAGCCGATCCCCGAGTACAACTACCACGCGCGCGCTTTGCTGCTCTGGGCCGAACTCAGCGGCGAGGCCTACCCGCGCGAAGTCGCGCAGATGGTCATCGACAACTCGGCCTACTTCGCCCACACCCGCACCGACTGGCTGCTGGGCAGCAGCCGGCCGATGGCCTGGACCCTGCGTAACCTCGTGTACGGCGCCGGCCATTTCCCCGAGGGCACGCGCTACAACGGCACTCGCGAAAGCGGCTGGCCGCAGATGCCGGTAGGCAGCCGCTACGAGACCCTGCTGCGCAGCCTGCTGGAGCGCTACCTGCCGCGGCTGGAATCCGAAGGCGGCCTGCCGCCCGACCAGCCGGTCTGGCAGGGCCAGGTGGTGGAGGGCCTGGTCCTGGCCGCCGACAGCGGTCTGCTGCCCGAGGCCCTTGCCGAGCGCACGCGCGCCGCGGCACTGGCCGCGGTGCACCGCTTCCGCAGCCAGCAGCTGCGCCGGCAGGGCAATGGCTGGCAGATGCTCTATGTGGCGCAGCCGCCGGAGTGGACCGCCGCCGATCCCTATCTCGGCCTGTGGCTCACTCCGATGGTCTGGGCCTGGGAGCAGGCCGGGCGCCCGGCCGATCCGGAGCTGGCCGCCGCCGCTGACTGGCTGCTGCAAATCTATCTGGAAAACCGCAGCAGCGATCCGGGTAGCTTCAGCCTGCGCTCACCGCGCATGTTCAGCACCCTCACCAGTTTCCCGCTGTACGGGCTGCAGCGCCTGCATGAAGCGCGCGAGCAGGGCTGCACCCCAGCCAAGGGCTGCTCACCGTGAGCAGTGACGCGCAGGTGCCGCGCCGGCTGCTGCTGGTGGCGCCGTACTTCCTGCCTCGCCACTACGGTGGGGCGGTAGTGGTGTATCGGGAACTGTTTGCCCAGCTGCCGGGCTGGGAGGTCCACGTGGCTGCACCGAGCGGGCCTGGCTGCGACGACACCGACCGCGCCCTGCTCCGGCAGGGGCTGCATGTGCACCGTGTGCCCGGTGTGCTGCTCGACGAGCAGCCCGGCGCGGCAGGGCTGCGCCTGTTCCGCTCGCTGCTCGGGATCTGGCAGGCGCGCGCTGCCCTATTGCGGCTGCGCGCCCAGCTCGCCCCGGACCTGCTGATCTGCGGCAACGTACTCGAGCTGTCGTGGATGGCCGTGGCCGGCAGGGCCCTGCAGCCGGATCTCAACTATGTCCACGGGGAGGAGCTGAGCCTGCCCAGCCTTGGCCGCGGCGTGGCGGTGCTGCTCAAGCGCCTGCGGCCGCGGCTGCTGCGTGCGGCGCGCTTGAACCTCGCAGTCAGCGAACCCACCCGCCGCAGCCTGCTGGCTTTTGGCCTCGACGATACCCGGGTGCGCCTGCTGCCGAACTTCGTCGACTGCCGCCACTACCAGCCCGCCGACGATCTGCCAGGTCTGCGCGCTGCACTTGGCCTTAGGCCCGGGCCGGTGTTCCTCGCCCTTGCGCGGATGGTTCGACGCAAGGGCCTCGACGACCTGCTGCGCGCACTCGCCGAATTGCGCGTTCAGGCCCGGCTGCCGGCTTCCTTCCAACTGCGCTTGGTGGGCGAAGGGCCGGAACTGGTGCCGCTGCAGCAGCTTGCGGAGTCGCTGGGCCTGGAGGGGCAGGTGCTGTTCCGCGGACGCCTGTCCGGCGATGATGCGCTACGCGAGCTACAGGCCTGCGATGCCCTGGTCATGCCGAACAAGAACATCAATGGAGATGACGAGGGCTTTGGCCTGGTCTTCCTCGAGGCCAACGCCTGCGGCAAGCCGGTGCTGGGCGGTGCCAGCGGTGGGGTGCCGGATGCCATCGAGGATGAGGTCAGCGGCCTGCTCGCGCGGCCCGGCGACATCGAACACATCGCCGCACAGCTGGCGCGCCTGATCGAGTCCCCCGAGCTGCGTCAGGCGCTGGGGTGTCAGGGCCTGGAGCGTGCGCGCCGACGCTTCGACCTGCAGGCGCGGCGCGCGCAGCTGCGCCAGCTGCTCGACGCGATGGCCGGCGAAGTCGCAGCGCTGCCTACCGCCACCTCTGGCGAGGGTCTTCGCTGATGCTCAGGCGCGCGCTGCGCGATATCTCGACCTATTCCATGGCCTCGGCCTTGGGTGTGCTGGCCGGCCTGATTTCGTTTCCGTTCCTGACCCGCGTGCTCAGCAACGCCGACTACGGTTTGCTCGCCGTCATTTCTGCCGGCCTGACCTTGGGCGTGGGCCTGGCCAAGCTCGGCCAGCAGCACGCGGTGGTGCGTTTCCTGCCCGAGGCAAAGGATGCGGACGGGCGCGCGGCTGTCGCTGCCTCCGCCATCGTCGGCATGTGCAGTTCCGGCCTGGTCGCGCTGCTGCTGTGGCTGGTGATCGGGCTGCTGCTGTCGGCGCGCGGCGGCGAGGACGCGCCTTCGCCCCTGCTGGTGGCCATCTGCGGCCTGCTGCTGTGGGTGCGGGTGATGACCAGCAGCGCCCACAACCTGCTGGTGGCCGAACGCCAGAGCCTGCGCGTGGCGGTGCTGGGCGTGATCAGCCGCTACGCGCATCTCGGCGTGATGATAGTGATGCTGCTGTACATCCGCGACGACGTCAGCGGCTTCTTCGAGGCTGCATTGCTGGTCGAGGCGGTGATGCTGCTGGTGCTGCTGCGAAGCGCCACCCGGCAGGTGCCGCATCAGCTGCGGCAATTCGATCCGGCACTGTTCAAGCGCATGCTGGTCTACGGCGTGCCGACCATGGGCGCCGAGCTGTGCGCGGTGCTGATCAGCCTGGGCGATCGCTTCATGCTGGCGGCGCTGGCCGGACTCGAAGTCACCAGCCTCTACGCCGCCAACTACAACCTCGCCGAGTACTTCAGCCTGGTCGCCGTGGCGGCGATCTGGACGGGAGTGGTGCCGGCCTATATGCAGGCCTGGGAGCGCGAGGGCCGCGAGCGCACCGAGCAGCTGCTTTCCGACCTGCTGGCGCTGGTGCTGATCATCGGCCTGCCCATCGTCGCCGGCGCCGCCCTGATCGGCGCCGACGTGGTCCGCCTGCTCGCCACCGAACGCTACGTACCCGGTGCCGCCATCCTGCCCTGGGTGCTGGCCGGCATGGTGCTGAACGGCGCCATGGCCATGACAGCGGCCGGCTACCTGATCCAGCGCCGCACCCGCAGCCTGTTCCTGCTGAACCTGGCCGCCGCCGGGCTCAACCTGATCGGCAACCTGCTGTTGATCCCCCGCTTCGGCCTGCTGGGGGCGGCCTACGCGACCCTGATCAGCTACGTTTGCATGTTCGTCTGGGCCAGCGTTGCCTCGCGGCGCCTGGTGCATGTGCGCTTCGATCCGCGTCTGCTGTCGGCGGCGCTCGCCGCCACCCTGTTCATGGGATTCGCGGTGGATCTGGTCGTGCCGGCGCAGGGCCTGATGCGGATCGTGCTGGCGCTGGCCATCGCGCCTCCGCTGTACGCCCTGGCCCTGCTGGCCTTCAGCCGGCGCAGCCGCGTTCTGCTGCGGGCGGCACCGGCGCTGCTGCGGGGGCGTTCCGCGCCGGCTCCTTGACGTCCGCAGCCCGGTCGAGATCGCTGCCCTTGCCGCTGGCCGCCGCACATGTTGTGCGCCGCGCCGGGCCCGAATGAAGTCCGCGCCCAAAATGCGCGAAAATCCGGGCGCTGCGGGCCGGAGAGCACCCCGCCCCGTCAGGGCATCGCCCGCCTGACGGACCTGCCCTGCCGCCTACGTTCCAGATTGAGCCCTCTCATGCCCACAGATCTGACTGCCCTTTCGTTGTCGCATGAGCAAGCCGTCGCCGCGCTGGCCATACAGGCCGAGGTGCGCGTGGTCGCGATGGCGCTGGACGACCTGCCTGCCGAGCTCGACCTGCTGGATGCAGTAGAGCGCGGTCGCGCCGCGCGGTTCGCGACGCCGCAGCTCCAGCGTCGTTTCATCGCCGCGCATGCGGCCCTGCGCCGGTTACTGGCTTGGGCCAGCAATGACGATCCGGCTGCGCTGCGCATCAGTGCCGATGCCCAAGGCAAGCCTGTGCTCGGAGACTATCCACACCTGCATTTTTCGCTGAGCCACTGCGCTGGACGGGCGCTGGTGGCGCTGGGCTCGGCACCGCTCGGCGTGGATATCGAGGCCTTCATCCGGCGCGACACCGCGCTGTTGGCGGATCAGATACTGGGTCCGGCCGAGCTCTGCCGCTGGCACTCGCTGCCGCCCGAGCAGCAGGTGCGGGCGCTGACCGAGGCCTGGACCGGCAAGGAGGCTTTGCTCAAGGCCTGCGGCTTCGGCCTGCGGGTGGATCCGGTCACTCTCGAGCTGGGGCAGGGTGAGCATGTGCTGCCCGGCGGCGGGCGCTGGTTCTTGCGGCCGCTGGCCTGCGTGCCCGGCCATGCCGCGGCTCTGGCCCAGGCCTTGCCGGTCCAGCCGCTGGGCCTGTTCGAGCTCAAGCCGGATCGCGCGCAGGGCATCCGTCTTCACCTGCTGGCCCCGTCGGCTGCGACAGCCTGAGTCGGTGAAAGCGCAGCTCCCCGAAAAAACCTGTCCGGTCTGCCAACGGCCCTTCGCCTGGCGCAAGCGCTGGGCACGCTGCTGGGACGAGGTCGTGTACTGCTCCGACGCCTGCCGGCGTGGCACGCCGCGCGGTCGGGCAGGGCCGCAGCCCCCTGCTAAGATCCGCCAACACAAGGCGCGACGCGGCAGCTGACTCAGGCTCCGCCCACGCGCCACACGCGAGGCGACGGGGGGGCTCGATGATCGCCGGTTGGGTGCTGCTGCTGGTGTCTCTGGCCTATGTGGCCATCCTGTTCGGGGTGGCCTACTACGGCGACCGTCGTCCGTTGTACCCCGACCGCACCTGGCTGCGGCCGATCGTCTACAGCCTCGCGCTGGCGGTTTATTGCTCCTCCTGGACCTTCTACGGCGCGGTTGGCAGCGCGGTCAGCGGCGGCTGGTCATTCCTGCCGATCTACCTCGGGCCGATCCTGTTGTTCCTGTTTTTCCTGGGGATCATGCGTCGGTTGATCCACATCGCCCGCGAGCAGTCGATCACCACCATCGCCGACTTCATCGGCAGCCGCTTCGGCAAGTCGCAGGGTCTGGCTGCCCTGGTCACCGTCATTGCGATCATCGCCGCGGTGCCCTACATCGCCCTGCAGTTCAAGGCGGGCGCAATGAGCATCGAGGTGCTGAGCGGCGCCACCGGCAGCGGGATGCAGCCGTCGGTGCTGGCGGATTCGGCCTTCTACCTCGCCCTGATGCTGGCGGTGTTCGCCATCCTGTTCGGCACCCGCCAGGTCGACGCCACCGAGCATCACCACGGCCTGATGCTCGCGGTGGCGCTGGAGTCGGTGGTCAAGCTGCTGGCCTTCATCGCGGTCGGGCTGTTCGCGATGTCGCTGGTGCCGATGACGGTGACCAGCGAGTTCGTCGGCCGCATGGGCGAGCTGCCGCAGTCGGGCAACGGCTTCCTTGCCAAGACCCTGTTGGCCTTCCTCGCCATGTTCTGCCTGCCCCGGCAGTTCCAGGTGGCTGTGGTGGAGTGTGAGAACCCGGGAGACCTCAGGTACGCACGCTGGCTGTTCCCGGCCTATCTGTTGATCATCTCGCTGCTGGTGCTGCCGATCGCCGCTGCCGGCACCCACCTGTTCGCCGGCAGCGGTGTGCACCCGGACACCTATGTGCTGCGTCTGCCGCTGGCCGAGGGCCAGAACGCGCTGGCGCTGTTCGCCTACCTCGGCGGGTTTTCGGCGGCCACCGGCATGGTCATCGTCGCCACCGTGGCCTTGGCCACCATGGTCAGCAATGATCTGGTGGTGCCCGCCCTGCTGCGTTCGGCCCGCTACAGCCAGGGTGCGCCGCCGGATCTGTCGGTGCTGGTGCTGCGGGTGCGTCGCGTCACCATCCTCGTACTTGCCCTGCTCGCCTACAGCTACCACCGCGCGACCGAAAGCAACCAGAACCTGGCCGATATCGGACTGCTGTCCTTCGTGGCGGTGGCGCAGTTCGCGCCCGCCATGATCGCCGGCCTGTACTGGCGAGGCGCCAGTCGGATCGGCGCCATCGGCGGCTTGATGACGGGGTTCGCCGTGTGGTCCTACACGCTATTGCTGCCAACCATCGCCCGCGCCGGCTGGATCGATGCCGGCTGGCTGAACACCGGTCCGTTCGGCCAGGACTGGTTGGGTCCGCACGGCCTGTTCGGGCTCACCGGCTGGAATGCGATCACCCACGGCACCTTCTGGTCGCTGCTGTTGAATGCCTCGATGCTGGTGTTGCTGTCGCTGCGCTATCGGCCCAGCATCGATGAGCGTCTGCGCGCCTTGCCCTTTCTGGACCCCTGGTTCCGGCGTCCGGTGGGTGCCGTCACCGAGTGGCGCGGCCGCCTGCCGGTGGCCGACCTGCGGGTGATCGCCGAGCGCATCCTCGGCGCGCGCGCGGCGACCCGTGCGTTTGAGGACTACGCGCGCGAAACCGGTCGCGAGCTGACCGAGCACGAGCCGGCCGAGCGCGGCCTGCTGCAGTACTGCGAGCGCCTGTTCGCCGGGGCCATCGGCGGCGCTTCGGCGCGGCGCGTGTTGACCACCGCCCTGCGCGGCACCGGCCTCGACCTGGGCGAGGTGGTGTCCCTGCTGGACGAGGCCTCGCAGGAGCTGCGCTTCAACCGGGAGCTGCTGTCGGCCACGCTGGAGAACATCGCCCAGGGCATCAGCGTGGTCGACGGCGAGATGCGCCTGGTGGCCTGGAACCGCCGCTATCTCGAGATGTTCGACTACCCCGAGGGGCTGGTTTACGTCGGCCGGCCGGTGGCCGACCTCATCCGCTACAACGCCGAACGCGGCGAGTGCGGCCCCGGCGATGTTGACCTGCACGTGGTCAAGCGCATCCGCTACATGCAGCAGGGCAGCCCGCACGTGTTCGAGCGCGTGCGGCCCGACGGCACCGTCATCGAGATGCGCGGGCGGCCCATGCCCGGCGGCGGCTTCGTCACCACCTTTGCCGACGTCACCGCCTACAAGCGCGCCGAACACGCGCTGATCGACGCCAACGAGACGCTGGAGCAGCGCGTCGTCCAGCGCACCGCCGAGCTCAGCCGGGCGCTGGAGGCGCAGCGCCTGGCCAAGCAGGAGGCCGAGACCGCCAACCAGAGCAAGACCCGCTTCCTCGCCGCCGCCAGCCACGACCTGCTGCAGCCCCTGAATGCCGCGCGCCTGTTCACCGGTGCGTTGGCCGCGCAGCCGCAGGCCGATGCCGAAGCGCGTCTGCTGTCATCACGCGTGGACAGCGCGCTGCGCGCCGCCGAGGACCTGCTCGACGGCCTGCTCGACATCTCACGCCTGGATTCGGGTTCGCTGAAGCCCGAGCCCGCGCCCTTCCTTGCCGACCAGCTTTGCCACTCGCTGCAGGAGCAGTTCTCGGCAATGGCCGAGCAGCGGGGCCTGGAGCTGCGCGTGCGCGGCGATCCGCTGCCGGTGCACAGCGATCGCGGCCTGCTGCGGCGCATCCTGCAGAATTTCGTTGCCAACGCCCTGCGCTACACCCAGCACGGCGGCGTACTGATCGCCTTGCGTGCGCGTGGCGACGAGGTCGAGTTCCAGGTGTGGGATACCGGCCCCGGCATTTCGTCCGAGCACAGTGCGGTGATCTTCCAGGAGTTCCACCGGCTGGAGCAGCCCTCGCCCTGGGGCGAAAAGGGCCTGGGCCTCGGGCTCTCCATCTGCGAGCGCATCGCCCGCATGCTCGGTCATCCGATCGCCCTGCGCTCCCTGCCGGGCCGCGGCAGCGTGTTCAGCGTGCGCGTGCCGCGCGCGGCCAGCGCACCGCAGGAGCCTGCCCGCGCACCGGTCGTTGCTCCCAGCGGCGTGGCCGGGCTGCGCGCGCTGTGCGTGGACAACGACCCCACCATCCTCGAAGGCATGCGCGCATTGCTCGGCCGCTGGGGCCTGCAGGTCGAGACCGCCACCGGGCTTGAGACCGCGCTGATCTCGGCCCGCGCCCAGCGTCCCGACATCCTGCTGGTGGACCTGCACCTGGGCGAGAACCTCGACGGCCTCGCCGTGCTCGACATCCTGCGCCGTGAACTCGGCTCCGCCGCCCCGCCCGGCGCGCTGGTCACCGCCGAAAGCAGCGACGAACTCCAGCGCCGCTGCCGCGAAGCCGGCTACCCCCTGCTCAACAAACCCGTGCGCCCCGCCGCCCTGCGTGCCCTGATCGCGGCCTTGGCGAAGCGACGGGCGACGGGGTTGAAGGCTGTGGGGTGAGGGCTTGGGGCTGAGGTCTCCCCACTTTTCATAGCAGTGCGAGCCCCCGTTTTCGCTCGAGGAGTTCGCCCAATACGGCGTGCAGACCGGCACGAATATCTTGGGGTAAGCGCCTGAATCGTAACCACTCCATTCCCCTTCGCCACGCCGAGTAGCGGCGCATGTGCGACTTCTGGCGGGTCAGGGGATCCACGCTCCAGGTGTTCCGGGCAGCGATGGCCATCATCCATGCGGCAAAGCTGGTCAGGCGATTGAGCAGCAGCAACACGCCCGCGCGCTC
>JAKOMQ010000046.1 GCA_022241605.1 Aquimonas sp.
CGCAAGAGCGAGCGCGCGGGCGTGTTGCTGCTGCTCAATCGCCTGACCAGCTTTGCCGCATGGATGATGGCCATCGCTGCCCGGAACACCTGGAGCGTGGATCCCCTGACCCGCCAGAAGTCGCACATGCGCCGCTACTCGGCGTGGCGAAGGGGAATGGAGTGGTTACGATTCAGGCGCTTACCCCAAGATATTCGTGCCGGTCTGCACGCCGTATTGGGCGAACTCCTCGAGCGAAAACGGGGGCTCGCACTGCTATGAAAAGTGGGGAGACCTCAGGCCTTGGCGCACCGTGCTGCATTGACGCGCGCGCCGGTGTGGGTTCGTCCAACCGTCTTGAACGACGCCGACAGCGGCAAGGGTGAAGCGGACGCCGGTGCGCCACGGCGCACCCTATGGATTGGGATCGCCGCGCGCGGGCCGCTTCACGCAATCCCCAACCCCCAATCCCAAATCCCAAATCCCAAATCCCAAATCCCCAACCCCCAAGCCCCAAGCCCCAATCGTCAATCCCCAATCCCCGCCTTCCCTGCCGCACTGCACAATGCCAAGCCGGGGCGTGGCGGCGACACTTGCCGGCCCGCCTACGGCTCGGTGCGCAGACGCAGTGAAAGGCAAGGTCACCTCCTTCGACATCGCCCACATGGCGGGCGTCAGCCAGCCCACCGTGTCGCGGGCGCTGCGCGACAGCCCGCTGGTCAACGCGGAGACCCGCAAGCGGGTCAAGGCGATCGCGCAGCAGCTGAACTACCAGGTCGACAAGAACGCCTCCAACCTGCGCACCCAGCACGCCGGCACCCTGGCCCTGCTGCTGTTCGAGGACGCCAACTGCGACGAGTCGCTGATCAACCCCTTCTTCCACGCGATGCTGGCCTCGATCACCCGCGCCTGCGGCGCCCGCGGCTACGACCTGCTGGTCAGCTTCCAGCAGATGGCGCGCGACTGGCACGCGGAGTACGAGGACGCCAAGAAGGCCGACGGCCTGATCCTGCTGGGCTACGGCGACTACGAGACCTACCGCCAGAAGCTCGACCAGCTGGTGGCCCAGGGCACCCATTTCGTGCGCTGGGGCGCGGTGCAGGCCGACCAGCCCGGGGTGTCGATCGGCAGCGACAACGCCAGCGGCGGCGAGCAGGCCACCCGTCATCTGATCGAACAGGGCCGCCGGCGCATCGCCTTCCTCGGCGACGCCTCGCCGCACTACCCCGAATTCGAGGCCCGGCATCGCGGCTACGCGCGGGCGCTCAAGGCCGCCGGCCTGCCCTGCCCCAAGCGGCTGCGGGTCGATGCGCTGTCCAGCGAGGCCGACGGCATTGCCGCCACCCGCACACTGCTTGAGCGCGGCGAGCCATTCGACGCGCTGTTCGCGGCCTCCGACCTGATCGCGCTCGGCGCGGTCCAGGCGCTGTCCGAACAGGGTCTGCGCGTGCCCGAGGACGTCGCCGTCGCCGGCTTCGACGACATCCCGATGGCGCGCCTGGCGCAGCCGACCCTGACCACGGTGGCGCAGGACACGCGCGGCGCTGGCGAACTGCTGGTCGCCACCCTGATCGAGCTGATCCATGGCCGGCCGGCCGCAAGCCAGGCGCTGCCCACCCGCCTGATGGTGCGTCGCTCCTGCGGAGCGGCGGCGGAGTAGCGGGCCCCGCGGCCGCCTTCACCAAGAGGCAACGTCTGGCAGCCGCAACACCGCGCAGCGCGGTGGCAAGATGTCGCCCCCTTCCCCCCGGCGCCCTTCCCATGCTCCGCATCGCCCTCGCCACCGCGCTCGCCGCGCTCGACCTCGACGACGACCTGCCGCCGCTGCGCGCGGCGCTGGATCGCGCCGGAATCCACCACGAGACCCTCGCATGGGACGACGTCACCGTGTCCTGGGCGCGGTTTGATGCGGTGCTGCTGCGCTCCACCTGGGACTACACCCAGCGCCTGCCGGAGTTCCTGGCCTGGTGCGAGCGGGTGGCGGCCTGTACGCGCCTGCTGAATCCGCTGGAAGTGGTGCGCTGGAACACCGACAAGCGCTATCTCGGCGAGCTGGCCGGCAAGGGCCTGCCGGTGGTGGCCTCGCACTACATCGCGCCGGATCAAGCAGCCGACGATTTCCCGGCCTGGCCGGAGTTCGTGGTCAAGCCCTGCGTGGGCGCGGGCTCACGCGACACCCAGCGCTACCGGGAATCCGAGCGCACGGCCGCACTGGAGCACGTCCGCCGCCTGCAGGCGCAGGGCCGGCACGTGCTGGTGCAGCCCTACCTGGCCCAGGTCGACAGCGCCGGCGAGACGGCCCTGCTGTTCTTCGGCGGACGCTTCTCGCACGCCATCCGCAAGGGCGCCCTGCTCAAGCCCGGCGAGGGCCCCACCCGCGCCCTGTTCGCGCCCGAGCACATCAGCGCGCGCGAACCCTCGGCGCTGGAGATGGCCGCCGCCCGCAAGGTGCTGGCCGCCCTGCCCGCCAACCCGCTGCTGTATGCACGCGTCGACCTGCTGCCCTCGCCGGAGGGCCCGCAGCTGCTGGAGCTGGAGCTCACCGAGCCCTCGCTGTTCCTCGGCACCGCCGCCGGCAGCGCGGATCGGCTTGCGCAAGCGCTGCCGGGGTTCGTGGCCTGACGCCCCCCCGAGGCGGAAAAGCCGCAAGCCCTCGAGCACCGGCATGGGGTGTCCCTTTGGCGCACCGTGCGGCCTGCACGCCTGCCCCGATGTGATGCATTGATTGCGCGTACAGCCACGCCAGCGACCAGATTCCGGCAGACGCCGGTGCGCCAAGGCACACCCTATGGGACAGCGAAGTGCTCGTAGCCCGTGCGGCCTGCACGCCTGCCCCGGTGTGATGCATTGATTGCGCGTACAGCCACGCCAGCGACCAGATTCCGGCAGATGACGGTGCGCCAAGGCACACCCTATGGGACAGCGAAGTGCTCATAGCCCGAGGGGCCTGCACGCCTGCCCAGATGTGATGCATTGATTGCGCGCACAGCCACGCCAGCGACCAGATTCCGGCAGACGCCGGTGCGCCAAGGCCTGAGGTCTCCCCACAAATTTCCGGCCTTCCTCGGCCATCCGGGGTTATCTTTCGGCCAAAACGAAACGCGCATGACGCGGTTTTTTCCTCGGGGTACCAAGCCTGAGGACCGCGCCATGCACGCTTCGACGATTTTACGCTGCTGTATCGGTGAGATTCTGGACACGATGCACGCGACCCGCTGCCGTCGCCTGCTCGATGCCGTGGAGGCCTTGGTGGCAGGGCGCCGATTGACCCTGACCGAGTTGGCGCGCCAATG
>JAKOMQ010000019.1 GCA_022241605.1 Aquimonas sp.
CACCTCGATCTCGAGGTCTCGCTCGGCCAGCAGCTTCTTCAGGCGCGCGTTTTCCTGCTGCAACGTCCGCAGCTGTTTGACGTCGGCGGTCTCCAGCTTGCCGTAGCGCTTGCGCCAGACGTACAGCGTCTGCTCGCTGATGCCGTGCTTCTTGGCAACCTCCGCAACCGGCGACTTGTCGGCCTCACGGAGGATCTTGACCATCTGCTCTTCGGTGAATCGGGACTTGCGCATGGGCTCCTCGCTGATGTCAGGAGCCATCCTCTCAACTTTCAACTGGTCCGAGAATCGCCGGGCAGGTCATAGCCGCGCGGCGTGATCGCCAAGATCGCCTGCAGCTGAAGGTGGCTCAGCGCCTGCCACGGGTGCCAGGCGTCCGCCTGTCGACGCTGCTGCGCTGTCCCTGCTGCGCACGCCGGTCCGGCCATCCATGGCAGGCCGTTCACGCCTCACGCGGCAGTGCCGCGTGTCGCTTCGCGACCGGCGTTCACCCCCAGGGATCAAAGCTCATCCACACCGCCACCTGGCCGGTCTCGGTGGTAATCGCCGTGGTCGATCCCAGGTGGTCGCGGTGCAGGTAGCGCACCTGCTGCACGCCCGTCGACTCAAAGAAGGTCGCCAGCACCACGCTGCCGATCTGGCGACGGAACTGCCGACCGCCAGTCTGCGAGTGCACCACCTCTACGCTGCGGCTGACTGCAGGCCTGGCCATGCCCCCGGCAGCCTCGGTCTCCGGCATGTACTTCAGCCACCCGCAAAGCCAGTACTTCGTGGTCGGCCGCATCGGCAAGGAGCAGGTCACCGACTACGCCCACCGCCGCGGCCTGCCCCTGCATGAAGCCGAACGCTGCCTGGCACCAGTGCTGGATTACGATCCGGAGTAGGCGCGCTGGGGGTGCTCATTCCGAGTGGCAGACGGCCGGCGCATCTTGGGCGACCGGACCGGCGGGCTTGGCCGTACCGTGCTTTAAGTTGGGGTCCTCCAGCGCGTTTCCTTTTTGAGCTGAGAGAGCGGTTGCTTAAGGGTCATTATCAATCTGGACAGGGAACGCGATCCTCTGAGAGCTCGAATCTCGAACTCTCGGGCCGATGCGGAGAGGCGGCCTATTCATCATGATCGTCCCGAGCCTGGGCAAGTCAGCCGCATCGCCGTGACTTGCAAAGACGCCAACGACCTCAACCTGTCCGGAGTATGACTCCGCCATTCGCTCCAGAAATGCGAAATCCCCAGTTATCTCTAAGGAAAGCCTCGAATCTTCCATCTCGTAGCTTCGCTCGTCGAAAAAAATTGTGAGCCGGTAGCGGTCAATAGCCAAGTATCCATTTAGGGCCACCATTTTTCCCTCATAAACTGCGGAATTTCCCGCCAAGTCCATAAAGGAAACAACGCAGACTACTTCGTTGTTGACTGGTTGCCCACAGTTTGGGAGTGGCTCCTTGGCCCGAGTCGCTTCAGAAAATGACATGACCAGCGTGAATCCGATCACGAAAGCTGCCAGCTTTAGTCCTACCATCTGAACTTCTCCACGCAGGAATGTACTCATCCGGGACCTGATAGCTGCCAACGTCGCTCTTGCGCAGGATGTTGCCCGAGACGTCATAGGTCTGCGACTGGCGCAGCACCTCCGGGCCGCCGTTCTGACTGGCGAAGGTATTCAGCAGACGGTTGCGGGCGTCGTATTCGAAGCGCTCCACCTGGTTGCGGCTGCCGGCAAAGTCCGAGCGCCGCAGCAGGTTGCCCATGGAGTCCCACTGCAGATGCAGGTTCTGCGGTACGCCCCGCCTTCAGCCACCCCACCTGCCCCGAACACACCACAAAGCTCAGCGGAGACGCTGGCAATTCACCACCCGGAACTTTTCGCCAAGCAGGTGCGCGATCGTCCGGAACCTGACAGCTACTCGCAACTTGGAATCCTTAACTCGACCCTGTCACTCAGCACGACTTTCGACTTGACCGCTGGAAGCCATTCCATCTCAGGTGAATATGCGACAGTCACGACATAACTTCCAACACCGAGCCCATACAGGCGAGCTAAAAAACATGCCGTGTAATAGCGACCAATGACTTCATTTGGCCTTATAACTACCAAATCGAGATCGGAAAGTTCAATAATCTCGACAATACCGACCGGCGGAATAGCCTCCAAGCTCGCTGATCGCAGCTCTAGATCCGCCCCCTCCGAAAGCCTACCAAACAGAAGGCGTCTATTGACCCGAATAGCTGCACCGGAGTCATTCCATACATGAACCCCGACCCAGTCGCCATCCTGAGCGGCCGCAACGCGCAATTCAGCTCTGCACGCATTTGGACCCCCCAAAAAAGTCAGGAGCACCCCGATTAAAGCCTTTGGCAAGCGTCCAAGTTTTGCGCTCATCGCTTCAGTGGCCTTTCAAAATTTGCGATGCTGTATGCCGCATCGAATCTCCCGGTGACTACCATTTGATGCGCGGCAGGAGACATTAGCCTAACTTGATGAAGGTGACCTGAGCGCCTTGCGATAATGGACTCAGGTGACACACCCGTCTCTGCTGATCGAGAAAGCTCCAGGTTGTAAGCCTGCACTTCCTGAATTTGATTCTGCAAAGACCCGCCTGGGTAGTAGCGATCCAAGTGCATAGTCTCATGGATAAGCGTTGACCCCAAAAGACCAAAAGTCTCGAACATCCGAGCACCAATTAGAACGGTGCCATTGGAAAAGGTGGCTCGGCGCCTGCCACGGGTGCCAGGCATCCGCCTGTCGACGCTGCTGCGCTGTCCCTGCTACGCACGCCGGTCCGGCCATCCATGACATGCCGTGGAATGGGTGAGCGGCATGCCTGGAATCTGGCAGTAGCGATAGCTCTCGCTTTGGCCCGGCGCCTGCGTTGACAGCGGGCGGCGCGCGCTGTCCCAGCACAGGCTGTACAGGCGATCCGCGCGCTCGCGCTGGGTCATCCGGCCGCGGGCGTTGTGCGCGTAGCTGCAGAGGTCCAGCCCAACGAAGGTGATGCCCTGCAGGTGCTGCCAGCTTTCATGGTGCTGGCGCAGGTCCAGCGGGCCCATTTGGAACCGCCGCAATCTGTCCAGCGCGTCGTGCTCGAAGCTCACCTCGCCCCAGCCATAGCCCCACTGCATGCGAGCGTTCTGGTCGCGGCTGTTCAGAGCGAATGCGCCGCCATCACGGCGCCCAGCGCTTGGCGCCCGCAGGTCCGGCGCGGCCTCGCCTGAGGCGTCGATATCGGGTGAATTCTCGACAATGCTGACTTAGACTCCGCGCGCGGTGGAGCTGAGGGTGCTGGGGAAACCGGTAACCAAGGCTGCTCGCGCCGCGAAATGCACTCCCGGAGACTTTCATGAAACGTTTGCTGATCCTTGCAGGCTTTACCCTGCTCCTGCTGCCTGCCTCGGGCATGGCCGGCGACCTGCACCGGACGCTGTCCGAGGCCCATGCCGAGCTGTTGGCGACGGCCGAGAGGCCTGCCGCCCTCCGTGGTACGGCGTCCACCCAGCTGATCGAGAAGCTTGAGGTGCTGGCTCGCGCCACGCGATCCGAAGCTATGCTCGGCGAAAAGTCCCAGCGCGTGCTGGACTTCGCGCGTTTCCAACTCGAACAAGGCGGCCGGATTGCGCCGCTGGATCTACCTCGGGCCATTCCCACCCATCGACAGCCCGGGGGCGCCGGCGAGCGCTGCGAAACCGCTCTGCCCCTGCGCAGCGGAGAGGCGATGGAGCTGCAGATGCTGCCCGGTGAGTCGATCTGGTTCCGCGTGCAGGGCACGCCGGAGAGCGGCCTGGGCCTGAGCACTCGCGGATCCCGCCTGGATACCCGCCTCAGCGCATGGCCGGACTGCCGTGAACTGGTGACGGATCCCATCGCCACCGCGGATGACAGCATCGGCCTGCTGGCCGAGCTCACGCTGGCGCCCGGGGGGCAGTCGTTCTGGCTGGTGCGGCTGGACAACCTCGACAGCAAGGCCGGCACTGCGGTGATGTCCGGCGTGGATTTCAGCCTTGTCCAAGGGCGAGTGCGGCGCGCGACGGACCTTGCGCCAGCGGCAAACTACCAGGTCGGTATGTTCCGGATCATCGACGGCACCTACTTGTTCTCAGGGTCCGTCTTCACGGATTCGGACGGTCGCTATCTGATCGGCTACCAGGACAACGGCAGTTACGCGTTCAGGACGGCGGCCTGGTCACACCCCATGAATCTGGGAGACCAGGCCTGGGAAGGCGTGCCCTGCTGGGACCGCACAGTGTTCACCATGTTCGACTGCACCCAGGGCCCGCAACAGCCGACCCCTGTGCTGCTGACCGGGGGATCGAGAACGTTGGACTTTGCGCTGCAACCGCTGGGCGATGTCCGCGGAATCGTCGTCGATGCCGAGAGCGGATTGCCTCTGGCGGACGCGTGGCTTGAGCTGCTCAGCCTTGATGGCGAGTGGCGGAGAAGCGCCCAGACGGATGCTGCGGGTCGCTACACGATGCTGCTTCCCGCCACGTCCCCGCATTACGTGACGGCCCAGGCGACGGGCTATCGAAGGCAGCTGTTCGCGGGCATCGACTGCCCCTCCTCAAGCGGCTGCCCCCTGCCATCCGGCACGCCGATCCAGAGCGGTCCCTCGGGTGCAACCGTACGCGCTGACTTCGCGCTCTCCCGACGCCCCACGCTCAGGTTCGAGGTCAGCATCGACGGCGAGCCCGCAGCTGCCGATGACTTCATGCAAGTGACCCTGTTCAACGAGGCAGGCCAGCCGTGGAGCGGCTTCTCCTTCATCGGGCCGGTCGGCGAAGCCAGCGACCTGCGGACCGGCACCCAGCGCGTGCGTATGCAGACCGCGGTCGCGAGTAGGCAGCTCTACGACGGCGTGAACTGCAGCAGCTTCTGCATCGAAGAGCTGCAGCTCGCCACTCCCGTGGTGATTCCGGACTCTGGCTCCTCTATCCAGCTTCTGCAGTTCGACCTGAAGCGGCTCCCGGTGCTGCGCGGCCGGGTAACCGACACACAGGATGGCTCTCCGATTTACCCGGCCACAGTTTCGCTGTTTGATGAAATTGGCTTCAGGCGTGCCGATGCAACTACCGATGTGGAGGGGAACTATATTTTCAATGGCGTTCCGCTGGGCCGCTACCTGGTTTCCGCCCAGGCCACCACCCATGCGCGAGAGCTGTTCGACGGCATCCCATGCCCGGTCACGACGGGCGTCCTGGGCTGTCCCGGCGCAGCGGTAATCGAATTCGCCACAGACTCACCGGATGTCGAGATCGACTTCGCGCTGCTGTCCAATCCGCGGATTAGTGGGCACATCGAGACGCTAAGCCCCTCAAGCCCGTTTGACCTTCCTTTTTATCTGGTCGGAGACGTCGGACAGGTGTTGGCCCAGACATGGGTCGTACTGGCGCCCGATGGAAGCTACGAAACCCGCGACTTCCCACCGGGTGCGGGCAGGCTTGCCGTAGGCGGAGTGAGCCAAATCGCGCAGATCTTTCCTTTCAGGGATTGTGCCGGAGCCAACTTCAGCAGCTTTGTCGCCTGCGATTTGGGTGGAACAACCGTGCTGGACCTCGAGTCGGGAACGCACTACCCGGACATCGATTTCCGTCTACGCCGCAGGTTCAGTTGGACCGTGCAGGTGCTGAACGCGCTCGACAATGCCCCTCTGGCCAATGTGTCGCTGGACCTCTGGAGAGCTTCCGGAGAACGCTTCGACACCGAGATCACGCGCTCGGACGGCCGGGCTTTCTTCGGCAACTCCACGCCAGAACCCGTGTTCCTGTCCACGTTCAACCTGCATGGACTGCAGGAGCAGGTCTATGACGGCATCCCCTGCCCGCAGGGCTCGGTCTATTTCGGCCTGTGCTCATTGCAGGGCGCGACGCCCCTGAGCTTCGATGAAAACGGTGCTTCAGCAGAAATCGTGATCCGCCTCAGCAATGGCACCACCCTGTTCACCCACGGCTTCGAACCCTGAGGCTCCTCCGGTGCCGGCTCCGCTAACGCAGCTGCGCTAGCGGAGCCGGCGTCGCGCTGTGCCACACGCCTCGGTTACCACCCCGCCTCCCGCAGCCTCAACCGCGTCTCCTCATCCGCCGCCTGCGCCACCAGCCCGCCGCGTGGGCTCAGGCTTACGCGGTAGTGGGCGCCGTCCAGCATCGGCAGGTAGGCGCCGCTGCCGAAGTCGGCGTCGACGAAGGGCAGCCACTGCGGGAACTGCTGGCGCAGGGTCCAGAGATCGAGTGCGCCCGGTTGGGCCAACGCATGCACGCTACGCTGGGCTTCGAGCTCCTGGCGGGTGTCGCGGTAGCGGCCAGACAAACGTTCAAGCCGATACAGAGGCGGGGCGCCGGCCAGGGCGGCAGGCAGCTGCCAGCGCAGCACGCGCGCGTCCAGCTGCCACTCGTCGCCGCTCAGCTCGAAGCGCTGCGCCCTGCCCTGGGTTGCGCTGACCTCAACGACAAAGCGCTGCGGGCCGAGTTGCTGCACGGTGATCTCGGCCACGGGCGCATCGGCCAGCAGGCGCGCGTAGCCCAGCAGCGACAGACCCAACAGGCTGATGAGGCTTGCTGCCAGCAGGCAGACCGCTGAGGCGAAGCCTCGCCGCAGCCGCGACAGCAGCGCACGCCGCCGACAGGACCAGGCCAGCCACAGGCCGGCTAGCCCCGGCAGCGCCGCGGCGAGAGCGAAAAGGACGAGCGGGTCGGAGAGGCGCATGCCCGCAGCATAGCCGCTGGCCTGCCGAATACCGACGAGCCGGCGGAATCAGGCCTCGGACGAGGCGTCGGCGTTCAGCAGGGCGGCAAGCTCACCGGCGGCGATCAGCCGCTGCAGGTCCTCGGCACCGCCGATCAGCACGCCACGCACGAACACCATGGGGAAGGTCGGCCAGCCGCTCCACATCTTCAGCGCATTGCGCCGCCGCCACTGCGAGAGGTAGCCGCCATAGCCTAGGTAGTGATGCGCCACACCCGCCTGACGCAGGTCGCGGCGCGCGCGCAGCACGAACGGGTTGGCGGCCATGCCGACCACCACCACCGGATGCGCGGCGAGTGCCGCCGCCACCTCGCGTATGACTTCGGCATGCAGGCCGGCCACGCGGGCGCGGATGGAGGCGTGCAGCCGCTCGGGCGGCAGAACGGTGCGGCTCACGAGGCTCTACCTGCAGCGGACGGAAGTACGTGCCGAGGCCGCTTCGCCAACACGCTCTGGGAGAACCACCAAGCCACGGCTGAAACTTGGCGCCCGGCGCAGACACCCGCGTGTGCGGTGCGACGCTGGTGGCCGGAGGGTGAACCTTGCATGTCTTTCTCCTGCGAGTAGGTCAAGCCTGGCGCGCCGCGCCCGACAGATGATCGGCCTCTGACGGCGCCTCTGGATGAGGCCCGGGCGCGCCTGTCGTCAGCATAGCCGCACGATGGCTTCTGCCCGCGCCTTGATCTGCACCCCGATCCACCGCCAGCTCGCTGGGGATCCGTTACCCAAGGCACACTGGCAGCTCGCTCGGTCGGCTGCTGCCGCGAGAGCAGACGCCGGCACATGCGCGCCAGACACAACAAAGGCGCCCGCTTTCGCGGACGCCTTCGTCGAAACGCCTGCAGAGATGTCAGCGGGCAGCGCGAGCGGACTGGCGCTTGGCCGCGGGCTTGCGCGGCTTGCGGGCCGGCTTGGCGGATACGCCAAACAAGGCCTGCGCCCGGGCCACCAGGGGTGCGGCGGCCTCGGAAGCTGCATCGCGGGCGCTGCGGGCGAGCTCCACGGCGCGGCCGCCGGCGGCGCCCAGCTCCAGCTGCACGCGCTCGGCAATGTCGCCGCGGCTGTGCTTGATCTGGCTCAGGGCCTCACGGCCCTTGCGACGGGCGATGCTGGCGACGCCGAGGCCAGCCAGGGCGAGGTCACGGGGGCACAGCAGGCTGGGGGCCGGCTCGGCAATACGACGTGCTTTGATCTGCTTCATGGTCTGGACTCCTGGGGACGAATCGCCACGCTCGACACGGCGGAAAACTGTGCATGCCCTGTGGCTCTCCTGATCCTAGGCGCCGCGCATGGAGCAATCGCACTACGGCGGCGTCCGGGTTCAGGCGGATGCATTCGGAGCGGGGCGCAGGCAGACTCGGCAACAACGGTCGCGTTGCTGCACCCAGCGGCCCGGAATCGAGCGGTCAACCGCCACTACATCACCACCGGGAGGAGAGCACGACATGGGCAAGACCAAGGCCTGGGCACCGTTTCCCTTTGAAGCCAAGGGCTTCGACCACGCTGGAGCCAAGCTGGAAAAGGCCTGGGGCAAGCTGCACACGGGCGATCTGGAGCCCTTCCCGGATGAGGCCCAGGTCGCTGCCTGCATCAAGGCCGCCAAGCTCAGCCTGGACGCCGGCGAAGCCGCAGAATCGCTGCAGGAGGCCTGGCGGGCGTTTCACCGCGGTGACTTCCAGCAGGCCTACGAGCTGGGCACGGCGTTGGGGCCGCTCGGTGCCTCGGTGGCGGTCAAAGCCGGCGGCATCCACGCCACCCACCTGGTGGACAAGGACGCCGCCAAGCTGGAGCGCTATCAGGCGCTCGTCGATCTGGCCGAAGCTGCCACGCAGGCGCTGCCAAAGCTCGCCAACAGCCACTACCGGCGCGCGTTCGCGATCGGCCGCTACAGCCAGGGCATCTCGATCGCCAAAGCCCTGGCCCAAGGCCTGGCCGGCAAGGTCAAGGAAAGCCTGGACGCCACCCTCAAGCTCGCGCCCAAGCACGCGGAGGCACACTCGGCGCTGGGCCTGTACCACGCCGAGATCATCCACAAGGTTGGCAGCATGATTGGCGGCCTGACCTATGGCGCCAAGGCCGCCACCGGCGAGAAGCATCTCGCCACCGCGGTGGAGCTCACGCCCGACTCGCCCATCGCCCATATCGAATACGGCAACGGCCTGCTGCTGCTGTTTGGCGACAAGCGCGAGGACGACGCCGCGGCCGCCTATGAGCGCGCCGCCAAGCTCAAGCCGCGCGATGCCATGGAAAAGCTCGACGCCGAGTACGCAGCCAGTCAGATCGAGGACTGACAGCAGGCCTCACGCGACCCCGA
Organism: Aquimonas sp.; assembly: GCA_022241605.1. Lineage (GTDB taxonomy): Bacteria > Pseudomonadota > Gammaproteobacteria > Xanthomonadales > Xanthomonadaceae > Aquimonas. The sequence continues at coordinate 9,043 of JAKOMQ010000019.1, forward strand.
GGCCCTCGATCATGCCCAGCGCTTTCGCGTCGAATCCGCTCAGGCGGGCGAACTCGCGACCGCGCTCGGCGTAGTCGCGGAACTCGCCGAAGCTCGGCGCGCCGGGGCTGAGCAGCACTATCGGCAACGACTCGGCCGAGACGAGGGCGCCGCGCAGTGCGGCCTGTGCGGCGGCAAGCGCCTCGGGCAATCGCGCCGCCTCCAGCACCCGCTCGGCGGGCAGCCCGGCTGCCCGCAGTGCAGTGGCAATGCGCGGGCCGTTGCTGCCGGTGCAGACGATGGCCTGCGGTGGCTCGGTGCGCACGGCCTCGACGAAATCCGACCAGTCCAGCCCGCGGTCGTGGCCGCCGACGAGGATCGCGACCGGCCGCCCACGGTAGTGGGCCAGCGCCGCCAGGCTGGCGTGCGGGGTGGTGCTGATGCTGTCGTTGGCGTAGAGCAGGCCGTCGCGTACGCCCATCGCCTGCAGGCGATGCGGCAGTGCGCGGAAGCTGCGCGCGTGCGTCGCAAGCGGCAGCGCGTCGATGCCCAGCGCCTCGATGGCGGCCAGCGCCGCGCACAGGTTGCGGGCGTTGTGGGCGCCGGGCAGGGGCAGCTCGCGCGCCTCGAAGACACGTGCGTCGGCGCGGCAGATCCAGCCATCGTCGGACAGGTGCCAGCCCTTTGGCTGGCCGAACCAGAGCGCGTCCTCGCGATGCTGCAGACGCGCGCGCACCGGCGCGCTTTCGGCGTTCAGCAGCACGCGCCTGGCGCCGACCGATTCGACCAGGGCGCACTTGTCGTCGTAGTAGCGCGCCTCGCTGCCGTGCCAGTCCAGGTGCTCGGGGTAAAGATTGAGCAGCACGGCGACAGCAGGGGCCTGCGCATCGCGGGTCTGGTAGCTGGACAGCTCGAACACATAGACCTCGGGCGCAGGCTGGTCGAGCAGCTCCAGCAGCGGCAGGCCGATGTTGCCCGCCAGCGCCACGCACCGGCCGGAGGCGCGCAGCAGGTGGGCGATCAGGGCGGTGGTGGTGCTCTTGCCCTTGCTGCCGGTCAGGCACAGCACCGGCACCTGCGGGTCGCGCACGGCGTGCTCGCCGAACCACAGCGCGGTACCGGAGGTGAAGCGCACGCCGGCGGCCAGCGCCTCGGCCGCCAGCCCGCGATAGGGGCTGATGCCGGGCGACTTCACGATCCACTCGAAGCCCCGCAGCAGCGCCAGCGACGGCTCGCCGGAGTGCAGGTCGATGGCGTCGCCGAAGCTGCCGCGCGCCTCCTCGGCCTCACCGGCGCTGCAGATCAGGGCAAAGCGCTGGCCGGGCAGCGCGGCGCGCAGTGCCTGCAGGGCTGCCCTGCCCTCGCGCCCATAGCCCCAGACCGCGGTGGCGCGGCCCTCAAGCGCGGAAATGCGCATCGAGGCGTGCAGCGAGCGTGGCCGGCAAACCGTGTGGCCCGCTCGGCTGCAGCTGGGCCTCCAGCGACAGATCGGCGGTATCGAGCTGCGGCAGGATTTCCTCGCGGAAGCGCGCCACCAGCGCGTCCTCGCGCCAGGCTGGGCTTTGCGCCAGGTGTGCAAACGCAGCGCGCGATTCGATGGCCTCGCCCACGCACTCGAAGGGCTTGTGGTCGCGGTACTCGATCAGGGCATCGAAACCAGGCGCGAGCTGCGGCTCGTCCAGCAGGTTGCGGCCGAAGATCGACACCAGCCGCGGCTTGGGCATGAACGGCGCCAGCGCCAGGAACACGAAATGGCACTTGGGGCAAACCCCGCACCAGCGCTCGGCCGGGCGCTCGCCCAGCAGGTGAAAGTTGCGGTTGCAGCTGGAGAAGTGCTGGTCGTAGCCCTCGATGCGCGCGAACCGGCGCGCGATCGCCAGCTCGGAGTAAGGCCGAAGCAGCGAGTGGTAGTGCAGGTCGGCGGCGACCTCCTCACGCAGCAGGGCCGCAAACAGGCGCTCGAAGTCCCAGCCCTTGCTCCACTGGTGGTTGACCTCGCCGCTGCCGGGGATCTGGCTGCCGTAGCTGGCCGAGCGCTCGTTCGAGAACACGACCTGATCGAAGCCGTGCAGCAGGGCGGTCAGCGCCAGGATGGCCGAGTTGATCGCAGTGACCGGGATATGGCCATTCCAGGCGCCCTGCCGGTTGAACTCGAATAGCTGCGGTGCGATCGCGCGCTCAATCTTCAGCCGCGGCAGGCCGGTGCGCTCGGCGCAGGCGGCGATCAGCTGGGAGCTGCCGATGAAGGCGAGGGTCTGCTCCACGCCCAGCGCACGCAGGGTTTCAATCGACACCAGCGAATCCTTGCCGCCGCCGATCGCCACCAGCGCGCGCGGCATGAGCCCCAAGGCGGTCGCAGGTGCGGGGCTGGCGCCGGGCACCGGAAAGTCGAGACAGGCGTCCAGATCGATCCCATTGCGATGCGCGAACTCGCCCAGGCCGCGGCGGTAGACCTCACGCAGCAGGCCGCGCGCCTTCAGTGAAGGCTGGTCGCCCTCGAACACGATCCGCGGCGGCACCGCAGCCTTGTAGTAGCTGACGCCAGCGATCCAGTGCAGCAGATCGAGCGCGCGCCCCACCGCCAGCGCACGCGCGCCGTCCAGCGCGAACGGCGCGCCGGGAATGCGCAGGCGCTCGACCAGCAGCGGGCCCTCGTCGAAGCGGTATTCCAGCTCGACCGCGCCGGTGTCGGCGTCCAGACGGCTGGCGACGAAGCGGAAGCTCCGGATCTTCTCGCGATCGAAGGTCCACTCAGTCATCCAGCACGTCCTCGCTCGGCAGGGGGCGCAGATTGTAGGTGTTGGCCATCACCGCGCCATAGGCGCCAGCGGTGGCGATCAGCAGCACATCGCCCTCGACCGTGGCATCCGGCAGGCGCCGACGCCGGCCCAGCACGTCGCCACTCTCGCAGATCGGGCCCACCACGTCGGCCGGAGCGCCGGGCGCGGCCTCCAGGCGCGAGAGGTTGACGATCTCGTGGTAGGCGCCGTACAGCGCCGGCCGCAGCAGGGCGTTCATGCCGGCTTCCACACCGACCCGGCGCACGCCGGACTTCTCCACCACCTGGGTGACCCGCGCCAGCAGCACGCCGGCCTCGGCCACCAGGAAGCGGCCGGGCTCGATCCACAGCGCGTACTGCGGATAGGCGGCCTTCAGTTCGGCCAGTGCCGCGCCGTACGCGTCGAGGTCGAAGTCCGGGGCGTCGGGCTCGTAGGGCACGCCAAGGCCGCCGCCGACATCGATGCTGGCGATGCTGCCGATCTGCTCGGCAATCGAGGCCAGCTGCGCATAGACCGTGCGCCAGTGGCCGGCATCGAACACACCGCTGCCGATGTGCGCATGCAGGCCGGTGACGCGGGCGCCGGCGGCCTCGGCCGCGGCCAGGAAATCCGCCACGCGGGTGGCCGGCAGACCGAACTTGGCGCCCTTGCCGCCGGTGCGGACTTTTTCGTGGTGGCCGCTGCCAAAACCGGGATCGATGCGCAGCACCAGGTCGGCGCCGCGGAACACATCCGGCCAGTGCCGCAGCGGATAGGGGCTGTCCAAGGTGATTCGCACGCCGAGCTCACGGGCGCGGACGTATTCGACGCGCGGGGCAAAGCTGGGGGTGAACAGCACCCGCGCCGGATCAAAGCCCGGCAGGCTGCGGAACACGTGATCGAGCTCGCCGGCCGACACGCACTCCAGCCCGTAGCCCTCCTCCGCCAGCACCGCCAGCAGGGCCGGGTGCGGATTGGCCTTTATCGCGAAGTAGCGGCGATCCACGCAGGCGATCGAAGCCAGCTGCCGGGCGCGCTGGCGCACGCTGGGCAGGTGGTAGACGTAGCGCGGGCCCTCCTCGGCCAGACGCAGCAGCTCCGGCGCGCGCGCGCGCCACCAGGCCGGGCTGCGCCGCAGCTGGGCGCCGCCCAGCTCAAGCCAGCTCGGCCCGAACAGGGCGGCCTCGTCCACCGGCATGGCGGTGCTGGCGATCAGCATGGCGTGCAGCTTGGGCAGCATGCCCTCGGCCACCGCCTCATCGACCACGAAGGTGAGGTTGAGATCGTTGGAGCTCTGCGAGATCAGGTGCACGCGCTCGCGACCGAACTCGGCCAGCACGTCGGACAGCTTGTGCAGCAGCGAGCGCATGCCGCGGCCCACCAGGGTGATCGCCGCGCAGGGCGCGATTACGCGCACCCGACAGAAGGCCTCAAGATCCGCGCACAGCGCCTCCAGCACGTTGGAGCTGACCAGATTCTCGGAGGGGTCCAGCGACACCGTGACATTGGTCTCGGCCGAGCCAATCAGGTCGACCGACAGACCGTGCGCTCGGAAACGCTCGAACACATCGGCCAGGAAGCCCACCTGCTGCCACATGCCGATCGACTCCATCGACACCAGCACGATGCCGCGCCGCGAGGAAATCGCCTTGACGGCGGGCGGCGCATCGGCGGGTGCGGCATCGATCAGGGTGCCGGCAAAGTCCGGGCGCTCGGTGTCGCGAATCCACAGCGGCACGCGCCGCTCGCGGCAGGGGCCGATGCAGCGCGGATGCAGCACCTTGGCGCCGGTGCTGGCGATTTCCTGCGCCTCCTCGTAATCCAGCCGCGCCAACAGCCGCGCCTGCGGCACCTGCCGCGGATTGGCGCTGAACATGCCGGGCACGTCGGTCCAGATCTCCACCCGCGCAGCGCGCAGCAGCGCACCGAAGTTGGCGGCAGAAGTGTCGGAGCCGCCGCGGCCCAGCAGCACCGTGCGGCCTGCGGCGTCGCGGGCGATGAAACCCTGGGTGATCAGCAGGCTGCCGGCCGCGGCGAAGCGTTCGGCGAAACCTGCCGGCGGCACGGTCTCGCAGTTGACCGACAGATGCCGGCCCCATTCGCTCTGGTGCGTCAGCGCCAGCGCGCGCAGATGCTCACGTGCGTCGATCCAGGCAATGTCGTGGCCCTCGCTGCGCAGGTAGGCCGCGCCCAGGCTGCTGGACATCAGCTCACCCAGCGCCAGCAGCTCGGCCTGCCAGGGAATCTCCGCGTGCGCGGCACGCGGATCCGCGGCCAGCGCGCGCAGCTCGGCAAAGCGCGCGCCGAGCACGGCCTGTGCGTCCAGGCCGAGTTCGGCGGCGAATTCGACATGCCGCTGCACGATGGCCTCGGCACCTTCGCGCTGGCGCGCTGGGTCGGCGGCGGCATCAATGATCGCCTGCAGTGCATTGGTAACGCCGGACACCGCGGACACCACCACCAGCACTGGCCCACCCTCGGCGCGCCGCGCTGCTGCCAAGCGGCCGATATTGTCCCAGCGGCTGCGTTTGGAGACGCTGGTCCCGCCGAATTTCAGCACCGACCACGCGGAGGTCGGAGCAAAGGTCGGGGGTGCGGCGGTCTCGGAAACGGAGGCGGACACTTAGGGCTCCTGCGGTCGCAGTGAAAGGAAGAACGAAAACCGGCGCCGCTCAGTGTGGTCGGCCCCGGGCGGCGGCGCAGCATGCCAAGTGCGGACCGTGCCCGCCAGCGGCAGCGAGCGCATATGGCATGCCCGCATGGCCGAACGCACCCGCCGGCATCTGGGCTGCGTGAATTTTGACAGCTGGAGCGATATGGGGCCCAATCCGGGGTCCGGTCCATCCGGCCCGAGCTCGGGGAGAGTCGACGGGCGCTTGCGCGGCAGCAGGGAGCATCGCCGCGAGGATGGCCAAGCCAGCCACGATCCTTCGGGGGATTCATGCACACACGCACCGCCCTGCTCGCCGCCAGCCTGGCTGCAGCTCTTGCACTGTCGTTGAATACAGTCCCGGCTATCGCCGGCGAGCCTGGCGCACGTCTGGTTCATCGCGCCGACCTGGAGGCAGCCTCCGCTCGCGGCGCACGCGTGCTGGAGGACTACGGCGACGTGCTGTGGGTGGTCGAGGCAGGCGCCCGGCCGGACTACCGTCTTGATCTTGGCGGCCGCCTGTTCGACCCGGCGGAGCCGAGCCAGCGTGGCCAGAGCCTCTCCAGCTACGGCAGCGGCCCCGCCCTGCGTCTGCTGCAGTTTGATGCGCCGCCACGCGGCGAGTGGCTGGAGGCGCTGAAGGCCGAGGGCGTGCAGCCGATCCAGTACATCCATCCGTTCACCTATGTGGTCTGGGCCAGCGAGTCGGCGATCGGCCGCGCGCAGGCGCGCTCCAGCCGGATCCGCTACAGCGGCGAGTTCCTGCCCGAGTTCAAGACCGTTATCGGCGGCGAAGGCCTAAAGGCCGATGAAGCCGAGTGGCAGGTGGTGCTGTACCGCGGCGCCCGAGTCGACGTGGCGCAGCTGCTGGGCGCAGGCGCCGAACCCATCGGGCGCGCTGTGATCGACGGCAAGTTCGAGATCGCCCACGTGCGCGTCTTCGGCGGCGATAGCATCGAGCGCCTCGCCAAGGTGCCCGGCGTCTACTCGGTGCAACCCCTGCCGCGCGACGGCGGCCTGCGCGGCGAGCTGCAGCACCAGATCACCGCCAACAACCTCGGCGGCAACGGCATGCCGGTGGTGGGCTATCCCGCTTGGCTCGAAGGCCTGGGGCTGTCCGGCGCTGGTGTGATCATGGCCAACGTCGACGCCGGCATCCACGACACCCATCCGGATCTGGTTGGCCGCATGCTGGCCTGCACGGGCGACACCTGCGGCGGCGGCGCGCAGGACCAGCACGGCACTCACACTGCGGCGATCATGGCCGGCGACGGCAGCTCCGGCGTTCGCGACGCCAACGGCTTCCTGCGCGGGCTGGGCATGGCGCCCGGCGCCAACCTGGTCGAGCAGGTCTACAGCCCGCACTTCCAGCAGGCCGGCGGCATGCTCAAGCTGATGCGCCAGTCCTACGACAACAACGCGGTGCTGTCCGGCAACAGCTGGGGCCCTTCCGGCAGCCCGCGCGGCTACGACGCCAACACCCGCCAGGTCGACGTCGGCAGCCGCGACGTCAACCCGACCCTGGCCGGCGATCAGGCCCTGATGTACGTCCTGTCGATCATGAACGGCAACGGCGGCACCAGCTCCCAAGGCTCGCCAGATGAGGCCAAGAACGTCATCACCGTGGGCAGCACCAAGGCACAGCTCGCCGGCGGCGCAGTGGACGCCAATTTCAACGATCTATCTGCCAACAGCGGTCACGGCCCGGCGCTGGACGGCCGCCGTATCCCGCATATGGTCACGCCCGGCTGCCGAGTGGATTCCGCCACCGGTTCCACCAGCAGCAGCTTCGGCCTGCTCTGCGGCACCAGCATGGCCAGCCCGCAGGTGGCCGGCGCGCTAGCCCTGTTGATCGAGCAATACCGTGGCGACCACAACGGCCGCACGCCCAGCCCGGCGCTGTCCAAGGCGGCACTGGTGGCCGCCACCCAGAGCCTGCGCGGCTTCCGGGATGCCAACGGCAACCTGCTGGGCCAGCGCCCCGACAGCCGCCAGGGCTGGGGCCGCCTGCGCGCTGACTGGCTGCTGGCGCCGGGCGTACCGGTGCTCTACTTCGACCAGTTCGAGGACGGCGTGGACAGCGGCGAGGTGCCGGCCACCATGATCTTCGAAAGCACCGGCCAGAGCTGGGCCACCAGCATCCTGCCCGCCGACAGCGAGCGTCCGGTGCAGGTGGTGCTGGTGTATACCGATGCCCCCGGCCACGGCATCGGCGGCAGCACGCCGGCCTGGAACAACGACCTCGATCTCGCCATCGAAGCGGGCGGCCAGCGTTTCCTCGGCAATGTGTTCAATGCCGACGGGTTCAGCATCACCGGCGGCAGTGCGGATGCACGTAACAACATCGAGGCGGTGATGCTGCCGCCCGAAGTCGCCGCAGGCGGCGTTGACATCGAGGTCATCGCCAGCGCCATCACCTCCGACGCCCTGCCCAATCGCGAGGGCGCGGCCGATCAGGATTTCGCCCTGGTCTGCGTGAACTGTGTGATGGGCGCCACCTATGGCCTTGCCGCCGACAGCAGCCGTATCGTCGCCTGCGGTGCCGGCGACGAAAACGTTGGGCTCGCGCTGTCGGCGATCGGAGGCTACGAGGGCAGCGTGCAGCTGACCGCCTCGGACATGCCTATGGGCCTCAGCGGCGGCTTTGCGCCAGCCACCGTACAGGTGCCCGGCAACAGTGAGCTCGCGCTTAGCTGGACATCGATCGCCGACGGCAGCCATGCCATCGTGATTCAAGGCGACGACGGCGAGATCCAGCGCAGCCGCAGCGTGCAGTTCGACTTCAGCGCCAGCCTGCCCGGCGCAGGCAGCGCGCGCTTCCCGGCCAACGGCCTGCAAAACCTGGAGCTGCTGCCGCTTTTCGCCTGGAACACGTCGTCCGCTGGCGCGATCGACTATCTGCTGGAAGTCGCCACCGACCCCGCCTTCTCGAACATCGTGATGAGCCAGCGCATCAGCGGCACCGAGTTCCGGGCCAACAGCGCGCTCGCCGATGCCACCGCCCACTACTGGCGGGTCACCCCACGCAACCATTGTGGCGACGCTGCAGCCTCCGCCGTGCGCAGCTTCCGCACCGCTGAGCGCTCCTGCAGCACCGTGCAGGCTACAGGGCTGCCGCTGCCGATCGGGCCGGGGGCGGGCGCTATAACCTCGGTGCAGATCCCGGTGAGTCTGGCCGGCAGCGTTGCCAGCGTGTCGATTCCGAACCTCACGGGCACCCACACCTGGGTCAGTGACATCACGGGAACGCTGGATTCACCTGCGGGCAATCGGGTCAACTTCTGGAGCTCGATCTGCACGGACCGGGACAACTTCAACTTCGGCGTCAGCGACAGCGCCGAGCTGGCGTTCTCGGCTATCCCCTGCCCGCCTACCAGCGGTCTGATCTATCGCCCTGCGCAGCCCTTCACAGCGCTCGCGGGACAGCCCGCCAGCGGCACCTGGACGCTCCGCCTCACCGACAGCTTCAATCAGGACGGTGGCCAGCTGCAGGCGGTGTCGCTGGAGATCTGCACGGTAGAGGGCGTCAGCAGCACCGACGAACTCTTCATCAACAGCTTCGAGGCCGAATGACCACGCCGATCCGCCTGCCCTTCGTCCAGGTCGATGTGTTCGGCCTGGGCAGCTTCCTCGGCAACCCGGTGGCGGTGGTGTTCCTGACCGCCGCCGACGCCGCCGACCTGCTCGATACCAAGGGCATGCAGCGGATCGCGCGCTGGACCAACCTGTCGGAGACCACCTTCGTGCTGCCGGCTTCCACCCCGGAGGCCAGCTATCGCCTGCGCATTTTTACTCCGCGTCAGGAGCTGCCCTTTGCCGGGCACCCGAGCGTCGGGACCGCGCATGCGGTGATCGAGGCGGGGCTGGCGAAGCCCGATCCGCAGGGGCGCCTGATCCAGGAGTGCGCGGCGGGCCTGCTGCCGCTGCGCGTGGAGTCCGAACCAGCGGCGCGGCAGATCCTTGTGCGGCTGCCCGAGCCGCGCGAAACAGCGCTTTCGGCGACAGCACAACATCGCCTGCAAACGGCCCTTGGTGTCGACATCACGCCGGCGGCGGCGGTCGACGTCGGCCCGGTGTGGGTCGTAGCCGGCCTCGACAGCGGGCGCGCGGTGCGCGCGCTGCAGCCTGATCTGGATGCACTGGCTGCTCTCAGCGTGGAGCTGGGCGCGGTTGGCATGTCGGTGTTCGGCTTCGATGAATCGGGCGAAGCCGGCCTCGTGGTGCGCAGCTTCGTGCCGGCCGACGGCATCCCCGAGGACCCCGTATGCGGCAGCGGCAACGGCGCGATCGGTGCCTATCTGCAGGCGCGTGGACAGTTCCCGGGCGCTGCCTACACCGCCAGCCAGGGCCGCGAGTGTGGCCGCGACGGACGGGTGCGGGTGGAGTTGGACCCTGAAGGCCGGGTCTGGATCGGCGGCGGTGCGCGGACGCTGGTGCAAGGCCAGCTGACGCTGGACGCTGCCTGATCGGCTCCGCCTTTGGCAGCGGCCGCGGGACCGCGCCTCGGCCATTCGCGGGCCTCTGGCTGACGCAGATCCGAAGCGGGTCTGGCACCCCGGTTACGGCTGGCTTAACCCTGAGGCAAGTACAAGGCTAGGGTCCGCCGGCAGCGCTCTGCCGGCGCCAAACGAGCGCATGCCATCTTGATCACCCACGCCTTGTTGCGGCTACGCGCTGCATCTGCGCCGCGCCCGCCGCCCAGCCTCGCACCACCCTGCCACGATCGCATCCACCCTACGGGCACGCTGGAGCAGCCCCCGGCCGTACGCACACGGCGGCGCCCTCCGCGCGGGTTCAGCATCGCCACAGCGGTGCTCGCGCTGCTGCTCCTGCTGCACGCTTCCGCGGCCTTCGCCAACCGCCTCTGCCCGGATGACAGGTCGACAGAGCAGCCACGACGCAGCGTGTTCGTGTCGCCGCTCACTCACCACTGGAACTTCAGCCCCGAGCATCGCCAGGTCGGCCTGCTCGCGCTCCAGCGGGAGCTGCCGGACAACCGCTTCTGCGGGATCAGCCTGTTCAGCAATTCCTTCGGACAGCCCTCGGTCTACGCGTTCACCGGCGCCCGTCACCCGCAGCTGCTGGGCCAGGAGCGTCTCTACGGATCGCTCAGCGTCGGGCTGATCTACGGTTACGTCGGCCGCTAGCGAAACAAAGTGCCGATGAATATCGGGGGCTTTGCGCCGGCCGCGATTCCGGCGCTGGGCTTCCAGAAGAGCCCGCGCACCAGCGCGGAAATCCATTTGCTTGGCAGGTCTGCCGTGATGGTTGGCATCAGCATGCGCCTGTAGAGCGGCGCAGGTTGAGCGGGCCTGGCCCTGTGGGCCTTGCCTGGTCGGAATGTCGGCCGACCAAGCTGCAGGACCGGGCCCACGGCGCGCTCGCGCCAATGCCGGGGCACGGCCCGGATGCACGCAAGCGGCGTTTTCCCACACACTTCCCGGACCCCACCTGTCGCTGCGCCGGAAACTCACGCCATGCCTGTTTTCGAAGTCCGTCACCCGCTGATCCGCCACAAGCTCGGCCTGATGCGCGAGGCGCATATCAGCACGCGTGAATTCCGCACCCTGGCCGGCGAAGTCGCCGCCCTGCTCACCTACGAGGCCACCAAGGACCTGGAGACCGAGGACGAGGTCATTGAATGCTGGTCGGGGCCAGTGACGGTGCAGCGGATCAAGGGCAAGAAGATCACCGTGGTGCCGATCCTGCGCGCGGGGTTGGGCATGCTGCCCGGCGTTCTGGAGCTGATACCCGCCGCGCGAGTGAGCGTGGTCGGTATCGCGCGCGACGAGGACAGCCTGCGCCCGGTCACCTACTACGAGAAGTTGAGCGGCCACATGGACGAGCGCATCGCCCTCATCGTGGACCCGATGCTGGCCACCGGCGGCACCCTGGTGGCGACGATCGACATGCTAAAGGAGGCGGGATGCACGCGCATCAAGGGCCTGTTCCTGGTGGCCGCTCCGGAAGGCTTGCAGCGTTTGGCGGAAACGCACCCCGAAGTTGAACTCTACACCGCCAGCATTGACGAACGACTCAACGAACATGGCTACATCCTGCCTGGATTGGGCGATGCCGGAGACAAGATCTTCGGCACCAAGTAAGCCGGCACCTTGCCGCGCGCGCCCAGTGAGGACCCGGAGGATGCAGTCCACATGAGTTCTTTACCCGAAACGCCCGGTATCCAAGCCAAGGCCAGCCCGGTGGCTCACGGCAGGCAGCCCGACCTGTTCAAGAGCATCGTCGAATCGCTGGCTGTGCCGCTGTACCGCGTCGATCGCAGCGGCGCGCTGACCTACGCGAACGCGCGCATGCTGGAGCTGCTCGGACGCCCCCTGCATGAGGCCATTGGGCTGCGCGCAAGCGAGCTCTATCCAGCGGCGCTTGCGCTGGCTTACACCGAGGACGACCAGCAGGTGATGGACAGCGGCCTTCCGCTGAGCCGCCTGCAGGACTACCGGGAGCCTGCGACAGGCACGTTCCGGCAGGTCTGGGTAAGCAAGTCGCCGGTCCGGGATCAGCAGGGCCATGTCGTTGGCCTGCAGGGGCTGTTCGATGACATCTCGGAGCACCTGCAGAGCCTTCACGCCTTCCAGTTGGCCAACCGGGTTCTCGACTCCACCCAGCAGGCGCTGATGATCACGGACACCGAGGGGCGGATCGTGCGCGTCAATGCGGCCTTCGAATCCATTACCGGCTGGAGCGCCCCGGAGGTGCTTGGAAAGACGCCGCAGCTGCTCTCTTCAGGCCAGCACAGCCGCGAGTTCTATCAGCGCATGTGGGAGGCGTTGCTTGCCCAAGGCCACTGGGAGGGCGAATTGCTCAATCGCCGCCGTGACGGCAGCCTGTTCACCGAGCACATCAGCATCAGCTGCCTGCGCGACGACAGCGATCACCCCAGCCACTACGTTGCCCTGTTCTCGGACATCAGCGACCGCAAGGCCGCACAGGAAGAAATCCAGCACCTCGCGCAGCACGACGCCCTGACCGGTCTGCCCAATCGGCTGCTGCTCACCGACCGCTTGCAGCAGGCCATCAGCCAGGCTGAACGCAGTGGCCAGAGGGTGGCGCTGCTGTTCATGGATCTCGATCGCTTCAAGGAGGTCAACGACGTCCACGGACACCAGATGGGCGATCTTCTTCTCAAGCAGGCCGCCGAACGCATTCGCCACACCCTGCGCGGCAGCGACACCGTTGCGCGGCTGGGCGGCGACGAATTCGTCGCCCTGCTGCCCGACCTGCATAGCCCCGAAGAAGCCCTGGTAGTGGGCGAGAACCTGCGCCAGGCGCTCTACCAGCCGTTCGAAATCGGGGGCCACTCACTGCAGCTTTCGGCCAGCATCGGGATCGCCTCCTTCCCCGATGACAGCGCGGATGCTGATGACCTGATGCGCTGTGCCGACCTCGCCATGTACGAGGCCAAGGCGGCCGGACGCAACCGGGTGCAGTACTTCCGTGAGGAGCTCGACGTGCGTGCTCGCAGTGCGGCCCAGATGGAGTCGGAGCTGCGCCGCGCGCTGCATGAGCGCGAACTGTTCCTGGAGTTCCAACCGCAGATCGACCTCGCCACAGGCGCGGTTGCGAGCATCGAGGCGCTGGTGCGCTGGCAGCACCCGCGCCAGGGCCGCGTGGAGCCGCTCACGTTCATCCGACATGCCGAGGAATCGCGGTTAATCCGGCCCATCGGCGAGCAGATTCTCGACCTTGCCTGTTCCGCACGCGCCAAGCTGAGGCGGCAGCTGCCTGAAAACGTTCCAATCGCGATCAACCTATCCGCGCGACAGCTGAGCGATCCGCGCTTCCTCGACGCCTTCCAGGAAACGATCGAACGCCACGCGCTACCCGGCACGCAGGTCGAACTGGAGCTGACCGAGAGCGCCCTTATCGAAGAAATGGATGCGGCGCGCAACGTGCTCCAACGCCTGCGCTTGCTCGGGGTCAAAGTGGCCGTGGACGACTTCGGCACCGGCTATTCCAACCTCGCGCTGCTGCATCGGCTGCCCTTGTCGCGGATCAAGATCGACCGCAGCTTCGTGATGGACCTCGACAGCCGACGCAGCGCGCTGGCGATTTTCCGCGCTATCTGCGCGATGGCGCACAGCCTCGGGCTGCACGTGGTGGCCGAGGGTGTCGAACAGGTCGAGCAGCTGGAGGTGATCCGAAGCCTGGGCTGCGATGCGGCCCAGGGCTATGCACTGGCTCGACCGATGGACCTTCCCGCACTGCAGCGATGGCTCAAGAAACGTGCGCGGAGTGCGCCACCGAAGCCCTGATCCGTGGCGGCCTTGAGCGGCCCGCGAATGGCAAGATCCGGATCACTGCCGGAGGGTGCTCTTGCCAACCGTCCCTTGCGAGCCACGCATGAATACTTCGCTGGTTCGCCGTGGCTGCTGGCAAGGCTCAAGGCCGAGGGAGCCCCATCGAAGGTCATGGCAACAGCGCGTGAGTTCGTGCGGGGCCTGCCGGCGGTGCCGGACAGCGGCGTTTTCTCGCGCGCGGCGCGCTAGCCTTTTTCCTGCTTTGGCTGCTCAACCAGAAAACCGGCCAGCGCAATGCCGATGGCTCCCGCCACGATCGCCGAGTCCGCGATGTTGAAGGCCGGCCAGTGGTGCACGTCGTAGTAGACGTCGATGAAGTCCACCACGTAGCCGAAGCGAAGGCGGTCGACCAGGTTGCCGATTGCACCGCCAATCACCAGCGCGAAAGGCAGGGCCTGCTTCCAGTCCGCGCGCGGCAGACGCGCCAGCCAGTAGGCCAGCAGGCCGCTGATCACCACGGCGAGCCCGCTGAACAGCCAGCGCTGCCAGCCGCCGGCATTACCGAGAAAGCTGAAGGCCGCCCCGTAGTTGTACAGCAGGGTCCAATTGAGGAATCCGTCGATCACCGGCACCGGACGGTTGTACTCAAGATGATCCAGCGCCAGCTGCTTGGTCCAAAGATCCAGCGCGATCACCACCACCGACAGCAGCAGCCAGATCAGCGCACTGTCTCGAAGCAAAGGTTTCGAAGGCGATGCCATTAGAAGAAGAGCCTCTGTTCGCCGGCGCCGTCGACGTTGTCGATACAGCGACCGCACAGTTCCGGATGCTCGGCGTGCTGGCCGACGTCCTCGCGGTAGTGCCAGCAGCGCACGCACTTGGTGGCTGTGCTGGGTACGGCCTCGACGTGCACGTCCATGCCCTCGACCTTGGCCACGTCGCCGCCGATCGCGGGCTCGGCCGAGGCCGGCACCAGGGTCAGCTCGGAGGTAATGAACAAAAAGCGCAACTCGTCCTGCAGCGCACCGAGCCTCGCGCCCAAGCCCTTGGACATGTCGATGTGCACGGCCGCACGCGCCTGCAGCGAGGCGCCCAGCTTGCCCGCCTTGCGCATCGGCTCCAGCAGCACCGCCATGGCGGTGCGGATCTGCAGCACCGATTCGAAGTCTTCCGCGTTCAAGGCGGCATCGGCAGGCAGCGGCGCCAGGCCCGCATGCCAGGTCTCGAACAGCAGCGATTCACCGCGCGCGCCGGGCATGTGCTGCCAGATTTCCTCTGCAGTGAAGCTGGTGATCGGCGCGATCCAGCGCACCATCGCCTCCAGGATGTGGAACATCGCGGTCTGCGCCGAGCGCCGGCCGCGGCTGTCCTCGGGCATCGTGTAGAGCCGATCCTTGGTGACGTCCAGATACACCGAGCCCAGTTCATTGATGCAGAACTGCTGCACGGCCTGGACGATCTCCAGGAACTCATAGTCGTCGTAGGCCTGCAGCACGCGCTGCTGCACGGCATCCGCCGCGGCCACCGCCCATCGATCCAGCAGCAGCAGCTCGTCCAGCGGCAGCAGGTCGCGGGTCGGGTCGAAGCCGTCGAGGTTGCCGAGCAGGAAGCGCGCGGTGTTGCGGATGCGGCGGTAGGCGTCGGTGGTGCGTTTGAGGATCTCGTCGCTGACCGACATTTCGTTGCGGTAGTCGGTGGAGGCCACCCACAGGCGCAGCACGTCGGCACCCAGCGTATCCATCACCTTCTGCGGGGCGACCACATTGCCCAGCGACTTCGACATCTTGCGGCCCTGCGCATCCACGGTGAAACCATGCGTCAGCACATGGTGGTAGGGCGCCTTGCCCTGCATGCCGGCCGAGGTCAACAGGGAGGAATGGAACCAGCCGCGGTGCTGGTCCGAGCCCTCCAGGTACATCACGCGGTAGTCGTCGACGCCCTGGGCCGAGAGCTCCGCGCGGGCCTCCACCACGCAGTGGTGGGTGACGCCGGAGTCGAACCAGACGTCCAGAATGTCGGTGACGCGGTCGTACTGATCGGCCTCGGCGCCAATCAACTCAGCGGGATCGAGGTCGTACCAGACGTCGACGCCGCCGTCCTGCACGCGATCGGCGACGCGGCGCATGATCGCCACGCTGTCGGGATGGATCTCACCCGTCAGCTTGTGCACGAACAGCGCAATCGGCACGCCCCAGGTCCGCTGTCGGCTGATGCACCAGTCGGGCCGGTTTTCGATCATGCCGCGGATGCGCTCCTGGCCCCACTCCGGCACCCAGCGCACCTTGGGGATCGCATCCAGAGCGGCACGACGCAGGCCGTTCGCGTCCATGCTGATGAACCACTGCGGGGTGGCGCGGAAAGCCACCGGCGTCTTGTGGCGCCAGCAGTGCGGGTAGCTGTGCAGCAGCTCGCCCACCGCCAGCAGCAGGCCGCGTTCGCGCAGGGCCTCGATCAGGATCGGATTGGCCTTCCAGATGAACTGGCCTTCGACCAGGGGCGTGCCCGGCAGGAACACGCCGTTGCCGCCGACCGGGTTGATCTCGGCCGCGCTGTACTGATCGGTGATGCCGTACTTGGCGCAGACCGCGTAGTCCTCCTGGCCGTGGCCGGGCGCGGTGTGCACTGCGCCGGTACCGGCGTCGGTGGTGACGTGGTCGCCGAGCAGCACCGGGATCTCACGGGTTTCAATGAAGGGATGCTTCAGCTTGAATCCTTCCAGCGCGGCGCCTTGAGCGCGACCCAGCACGACCGGATCGATCAGGCCATAGCGCTTGGCGACGTCCTCAAGCAGAGCTTCAGCGACAACGACACGCACCGGGGCGTAGCCCTCACCCGCCGCCGCTACCAGCACGTAGTCGAGCTCGGCGCCGAGGCTGACCGCAAGGCTGGCCGGCAGGGTCCAGGGCGTAGTGGTCCAGATCGGAATCGCGATGGGTGCGCCTTCAGTTCCGACACCGAACACTGCGGCGACAGCCTTCTGATCGAGCGCGATGTAGGCCACATCAACCATCGGCGAGGCCTTGTCGGCGTATTCGATTTCCGCCTCGGCCAGGGCCGATCCGCAGTCGAAGCACCAGTGCACCGGCTTGGCGCCGCGGCTCAGGTGACCGTTTTCGACGATCTTCGCGAGCGCCCGCAGCATGTCGGCCTCGAAGCTGAAGTCCATCGTGCGGTAGGGGTTCTCCCAGTCGCCGAGCACGCCGAGGCGCTTGAAGTCACGGCGCTGAAGCTCGATCTGCTCGGCGGCGAACTCGCGGCACTTGGCGCGAAAGGTCCGCGCATCGACCTTCTGGCCGACCTTGCCGATCTGCTTCTCCACCGCCAGCTCGATCGGCAGGCCGTGGCAGTCCCAGCCCGGCACGTAGGGCGCGTCATAGCCGGACAGCAGCTTCGACTTGACCACCATGTCCTTGAGGATCTTGTTCACCGCGTGACCGATGTGGATCGAGCCATTCGCATACGGCGGGCCGTCGTGCAGCACGAAACGCTTGCTGCGGCCCTTGGTCTTCTCGCGGATCTGCCGGTAGCGGCCGACCGACTCCCAGCCGGCGAGCATGTCAGGCTCGCGCTTGGGCAGGTCGCCGCGCATGGCAAACGCCGTCTCCGGCAAATGAATGGTGGGCTTGTAGTCTTTGGGTTCAGAACTCACGCCGGGCTCCAGCTTGCAGGTCGGCTGACGGGGGCAGCAGGGGGATGGGCGAGGATCTCGCGCGCACGGGCGGCGTCGCGATCCATCTGGGCGACCAGCGCAGGCAGGTCGGGGAAACTCAGCTCGTCGCGAAGTTTGGCGACGAACTCGATACTGAGGCGACGGCCATAGAGGTCGCCGCTGAAGTCGAATATGTGGGTTTCAAG
The DNA here is from genome assembly GCA_022241605.1 of Aquimonas sp. Taxonomy (GTDB): domain Bacteria; phylum Pseudomonadota; class Gammaproteobacteria; order Xanthomonadales; family Xanthomonadaceae; genus Aquimonas. Next base: position 26,544 of record JAKOMQ010000019.1, read on the forward strand.
CAGCGGCTCCCTGCCCTGCACCACCGGCCGCCGGCCAAGATTGGCGACGCCCGCCAGCACGGCTTCACCGATCCCGCGCACCCGCACCGCGTAGACCCCCCACAGCGCCGGCACGCAGTGGCCGAAACGCTGGTTGGCGGTGGGATAGCCCAGCTGGCGGCCCAGCTGGCGGCCGCGCACGACACGCGCCGACACCGAATAGGGCCGCCCCAACAGGCTGCCGGCGAGTTCCAGCGCACCGGCCGACAGCGCGTCGCGGATGCGCGAGCTGGACACGCGCTCGCCGTCGACGCAGGTGACGATGTCCAGCGAATGGGTGACGAAACCCAGCTCCGAGCCCATCCGCCGCAGCAGGGCGACATCGCCAGCGCGACCACGGCCGAAGCAGAAGTCCGGGCCGACCCAGACCTCGCGGGCATTCAGGCGGCCCACCAGCACCTCGCGCACGAAATCCTCGGCCGACATTGACGCCAGCCGACGATTGAAGCGCAGCAGCCCGACCAGATCGCAGCCCAGCGCCGCCAGCCCTTCGAAGCGCGCCCGCGGCAGCTGCAGCCGGGCCGGCGGCTGCGCGCCGCCGAAGAACTCACGCGGCAGTGGCTCGAAGCTGAGCGCCACGGCCTCCAGCCCCGCTGCCCGCGCCCGCGCCACGCCTTCGGACAGCAGCGCGCGATGGCCGAGGTGCAGGCCATCGAAAGCGCCGACGCAGACGATGCTGCCGCGCGGGGCGAGGCAGGGCCCCTGCGGATCACGGAAGAGACGGGTCATGGGGGGCGAAGTATAGCGGCGCGCCTGCGGCGCGCCGCTCGGATTCGGGAATGGGGATTGGGGATTTGCTGGGCTTCCGCCAGTCCGAGCGCTGAGGGGGCCCAACTGCACGGGAAAAACGAACGCTCGGTCGACGCGCGGTGCCGCGCGCGCACGGGATGGCTTGCGGCCGGACTGACTGGCCTCAGTCCGCTTTCGACGAATCCCGAATCCCCAATCCCGAATCCCCGCTCTCAGCCATGTCCCGCGGCCGAAAGCCGAGCGCCAGCATTGCCAGTGCGAACACCACGGCACCGCCGCCGACCAGGGCGGACAGGCGCCACACGCGGCCGAGTGCGCCGTAGTCGCCGAAGTCCGGCCACAGCTCGCGACCAGCCAGCAGGGCGGCGGCCATGGCCAGGCAGGCCAGGCTGAGACGCAGCAGGTGGCGGCCCCAGCCCGGCAGCGGCTGGTAGAGGCCGCGGGCGCGCAGCACGCGCCAGAGCAGGACCAGGTTGAGCCAGCCCGAGCAGACGCTGGCCAGCGACAGGGCGAGATGCAGGCCTGGCAGCGCGGCAAGCCGCTGGAACACGCCGAGGCCGGGTTCGAACTCGTCGGCACGCCACCACAGCAGCAGGGCCAGGAAACCGAAGTTGAAGGCCATGTTGGAGACCATGGCGATGATGCCGATCTTGACCGGGGTGGCGGTGTCCTGGCGGGCGTAGAACGCCGGCGCCACCACCTTGATCAGGATGAAGGCCGGCAGGCCGGCGCTGACCGTCATCAGCGCCATCGCCACCATCCGCGTATCGAAAGCGCCAAAGGCGCCGTACTGGAACAGGGTGGCCAGAATCGGAGTTGCCAGCAGGGCGAGGCCGAGCATCGCAGGCAGCGCGATCAGCAGGGCGAGGCGCAGGCCCCAGTCCAGCGCGCGCATGTAGCCCTGCACGTCGGTGGACACGTGATGACGCGACAGCGCCGGCAGGATCACCGTGCCCAGCGCCACCCCGAACAGGCCCAGCGGAAACTCGACCAGGCGATCGGTATAGCTCAGCCAAGTCTGCGAGCCCTCGACCAGGTAGGCGGCGATGACCGTGTCCAGCAGCAGATTGACCTGCGCCACCGAACTGCCGAACAGCGTGGGCAGCATCAGCCACATCACCCGCCGCACGCCGGCGTGGGCCCCTCCCCAGCGCGGCCACACCAGCAGGTCGAGCTGGCGCAGCGCCGGAAACTGCAGCAGCAGCTGCAGCACGCCGGCCAACAGCACCGCGTAGCCAAGGGCCAGGATTGGAACCTCCAGACGCGGCGCCAGCAGCCAGGCGCCCGCGATCATGCAGAGGTTGAGGATCAGCGGGGTGGCCGCAGGCAGTGCGAAGCGTCCGAACGTGTTGAGCGCGCCACCCGCCAGCGCGGTCAGCGACACGAACAGCAGGAACGGAAAGGTCAGCCGCAGCAGATCCGCGATCAAGCCGGCCTTGACCGGATCAGCCGCGCTCGACGGAGAGAACAGCTGGCCGATCTGCGGCGCGAACAGCATGCCCAGTGCAGTCACCACCAGCAGCACCGCACCCAGGGTGCCGGCGGTGCGCGCAATCAACTCGCGCAGCTCGGCCTGCTCGCGGGTCAGCTTGTACTCGGTGAACACCGGCACGAAGGCCAGCGAGAACGAGCCTTCGGCAAACAGCCGGCGGAAGAAATTGGGGATCCGGAACGCCACCGCGAACGCATCGGTGGCGGTGGATGCGCCAAAAGTCCAGGCCAGCACCATCTCCCGCACCAGCCCGAGGATGCGCGAGAGGAAGGTCGGGCCGCTGAAGGAAGCGAGTGAGCGTAGGAGCGAGGGCATTCTTTCGGCTGCGCCGGCGCGGCGGCTGGCGCCGCCGCGCGGGGATTCGGGATTCGGGATTGGGGATTCGTGAAGCCGGGTACCGCTGGGGCCGCAGTTTGGACGGACCTGTCCTTATCAGGGAAAGCGCTACAGGCTAACGCAGGCCGGGCCGGGAACAGTGGCGGCTGCCGGGCATGCAAAGGCAAAGACGGGACAACGAGGCACGCAATAGGGGGCCGCCAGACCAGCCCAACCTTCGGTCGAATCCCGAATCCCGACTCCCGAATCCCATCCGGGCGCCTGGCGCCCGGATTGACGCGCCCCCGCGTCCCCCGCATACTTGCGCGTCTTGTCCCGCCTTTCCGCTACGCCTCGAGGAGTCTCCCTTGGCCAATATCAAATCCGCTAAGAAGCGCGCGAAGCAGTCCGAAGTTCGCCGCGCCCGCAACGCCAGCGCCCGCTCCATGGTGCGCACCACCATCAAGAAGGTCATCAAGGCGATCGACACCGGCGCCGCCGATGCCGCCCGCGCGGCCCTTGCCGCTGCCGAGCCGGTGCTGGACCGCTACGCGTCCCGCGGCCTGATCCACAAGAACAAAGCCGCACGCCACAAGAGCCGCCTCACGGCGCGCATCAAGGCGATGGCGTAACCAATCGAGCCGGAAGCGGTTCGGGACACGAGAAGCCGGCCTCAGGGCCGGCTTTTTCGTGTCTGTCGGTCACCGACTGCAGGAAAAACCGCAGCCGCAGGCGTCCGGCCTTGCTGGGGCAGCCGCAAAACGAAACGGGAGCCACTGGGGCTCCCGTCAAACCGGCTCATGTTGCCGGCATTGTGTTCTTGTTGTCGGCGCCACTGCTGCGGTCGCTCGGCTGTTGGGCGCTCGCCAAAGGCATCGCCTTCGGTTGGCGGGGGCAAGACTAACCCAGGCCGGAAGCTTATGCAACACTTGAGCTACCATCTGTAAGCAACTGATTTGTATGGCGCCCGGCACGCTGGTTCAATGCGGCTGAGAAAATCCAGAGGCGGTAGCGAGCGTGTCGCGGGGCGTTCGTGGCACGCCGCGCTGCGCGAATTCAGGTGATTTCGGCGAGCCGGATGAGCGGAGTATTCGCATAGCGCGTCGCCCCCCCGTGCGCCCAACGCCGGCCACGGCAGGCGCATGGCTCCCACATGACACCGGCGTCTCAGCGAGGCAGCGCCAGCTCGATCTCGTCCACGATCACCTCCGCGGCGACGCGCGGATCGGCGGCGCGCCGGATCGGACGCCCCACCACGATGTAGTCCGCGCCGGACTCGAAAGCCTCGGCCACGCTGACCGTGCGCTTCTGGTCGTCGCCCGCTGCGCCTGCAGGGCGAATTCCGGGACAGACAATCAGAAAGTCCTTGCCGCGCGCCGCGCGCAACGCGTGCGCCTCCTGTCCGGACGCGATCACGCCATGGCAGCCGGCGGCCTGAGCCAGCGAAGATCGGGCAAGAGCCTGCTCTGCAGGGCTGCGCGTGATCCCGTCTGCCGCCAGATCCTCGGTATCCATCGAAGTGAGTACGGTCACCGCCAGAATCTTCATGGCGCCGGCCGCCTCGGCGGCGGCGCGCATCATCGCCGGCTGCTGGCCGTGGATCGTGCAGAAGTCCACCGGCCAGCGCGACAGCCCGCGAACCGCGTGACCGACCGTGGCCGGCACGTCGTGGTACTTCAGATCCACGAACACGCGTTTGCCCTGCTCCGCCAGATGCTCCAGCACGCGAAAGTAGTCGCCGGAGGCCAGCAGTTCCATGCCGATCTTGTAGAACACAACGCTGTCGCCGAGGCGCTCCACCCACTCGCGCGCCTCGACCGCCGAAGAGACATCAAGGGCGAAGATCAGTCGCTGGCGCGCGGGGATGCTGGGGCTCACAGGGCACTCCAATACCGGGGACCGGCAAAGTGTAGTGCAGGCCGGCGATCAGCCCGCACGCTGCAGGATCTGATCGCGCAGCCGCACCAGCGCTGGCCCGACCTCATCGACCAGCCGCTCCCGGGTCATGCTGTAGACCGGACCGTTGACCGACAGCGCCAGCACGCGCTCTCCACCCTGCAGGGGCAGGGGCGTACCGACCGCATACAGCTCGGGCTTCCAATCGCCCAAGGAGAACACGAAGCCGTGCCGCGAATGGTCGTCGCGCGCGGCCTCCACGCCCTCACGCAGCACCGCCCGCTCGGCCCGCGGCAAGCGCGGCAGCAGCGCGCTCATGGCGCGCTCGAAACGGATCTCGTCGAGACCCGCAAGATAGGCACGCCCCAGCGCCGTGGTGCCGTGCGGCAGGCGCTCTCCCACCTCGCGGCGCATATGGAAGGCCTGGCTGCCGTGGCAGACCTCGAGGACCACCATCTGGGTCTGGTCGAGCGCGCCAAGGATCACCGTGGCCTGGACCTTGTCTGCCAGCTCCTGCATCAGCGGCCGAGCCACGCTGCGCACGTCCTCGCCCGCAAGGAAGGCATGGCCAAGGGCCAGCACGCTGGCGCCAAGCGCGTACTTTTCGAGCTTCTGCGAGTGCTCCAGATAGCCCAGCCGGGTCAAGGTGAAGGTCAAACGCGATACGGTCGGCCGCGGCAGTCCGGTGCGGCTGGCGATCTCGCTGTTGGCCAGCCAGCGCTCGCTGCGCTTGAAGCAGCGCAGGATGGCGAGACCGCGCGCCAGCGCAGTCACGAAGCGGCGATCAAGTGCCTCTTCGGCGCGGATGCCGGCCTCGGTGGCCAAGGCCTCGTCGGCGGGAGCGTTGTCCATGGATGTGATGTGCTGCCGATTGGTCATTGGTCTTTGGATCCCTGCGTCTGGCTGCTCCAGCGTTTGAGCTCGAGCTTGGCGATCTGGTTGCGATGGACCTCGTCGGGCCCATCCGCGAGCCGCAGGGTACGCGCCATCGCGTAGGCATACGCGAGCGGAAAGTCATTACTCACGCCACCGCCGCCGTGTACCTGGATGGCCCAGTCGATGACCTGGCAGGCCATGTCCGGCGCAGCTACCTTGATCATCGCGATCTCCTTGGCCGCGACCTTGTTGCCAACGGTGTCCATCTTCCAGGCGGCATTGAGCGTGAGCAGCCGGGCCTGATCGATCAGGATCCGCGCCTGCGCAATGCGCTCTCGGGTTACGCCCTGCTCCGCCACGCTCTTGCCGAAGGCGCTGCGCGACAGCGCGCGCTTGCACAGCAGCTCCAGTGCGCGCTCGGCCAGGCCGATCAGGCGCATGCAGTGGTGGATGCGGCCGGGCCCAAGGCGCCCCTGCGCGATCTCGAAGCCACGACCTTCGCCGAGCAGGATGTTTTCGGCGGGCACGCGCACGTTGTCGAACACGATCTCGCCGTGGCCGTGAGGGGCGTCGTCATAGCCGAATACCGGCAGGTGGCGCAGCAGCTGTACGCCGGGCGTGTCCATCGGCACCAGGATCATCGACTGCCGCAGGTGCGGACTCGGATGATCCGGCTGGCTTTGGCCCATCACGATCAGGATCCGGCAGCGTGGATCATTGGCGCCCGAGCTCCACCACTTGCGGCCGTTGATGCGGTAGTGGTCGCCGTCGCGCTCGATGCGCGTGCGGATCTGGGTGGCGTCCGATGAGGCCACCTCGGGCTCGGTCATAGCGAAGCAGCTGCGGATCTCGCCGGCCAGCAGGGGCGTGAGCCACTGCGCCTGCTGCGCCGGCGTGCCGTAGCGCTCCAGCACCTCCATGTTGCCGGTGTCGGGCGCGCTGCAGTTGAACACCTCGGGCGCGATCGATGAGCGCCCCATCAGCTCGCACAGCGGCGCGTATTCGGCGTTGGTCAGGCCGGCACCGCGCGAAGACTCGGGCAGGAACAGATTCCACAGCCCGGCCGCTTTCGCCTTGGCCTTGAGCGTCTCGACCACGCGGGTGGGCACCCAGGCATTGCCGGCACGCCGGTTGGCCTCGACCTCGTCGAAGAAGGCCGCCTCGTTGGGATAGACCTCGGCCTGCAGGAAGGCCTCGACGCGAACCATCAGGTCTTGCGTGCGCTGCGAGTAGCTGAAGTCCATCAGGGTGTTTCCTTCTGCGCGATCGCCCAGGCCAGCTCGGCCAAGGGCACGGCCTGTCGGCCCATTTCCGCCCCCTTGCTGGAGGCGGCGTTGCCGGCCAGCGCTCGGGCGAGCACGCCCTGCAGGATCGCGGCGAGCCGGAACAGGTTGAAGACGAGGTAGGTGTTCCAATGCGCCGGGCGCCCATCGCTGCTGATTTCGACGCCAGCGATTCGACAGTACTCGGCGATGTATTCGGCTTCGCTCGGAATACCGAGCGCTTCGATGTCGACGCCTGCCAGGCCGCGGAAGCCCGCAGCCGGCATGCGCCAGGTCAGTGTGCTGTAGGCGAAGTCGACCAGCGGATCGCCCAGCGTCGACAGCTCCCAGTCCAACAGGGCGCGGATCTCGATGGCCTCGGGCGCGAAAATGAAATTGTCCAGCCGCAGATCGCCATGGACGATGCGCACCGCATTCGGTGGCGGCAGGTGCGCCGGCAGCCACTCGATCAGACGCTCCATCGCAGGAATCGGCGGCGCCTCGGAGGCCTGGTACTGGCGGGTCCAGCGGCTGGTCTGACGTTCCAGGTAGTTTCCCGGAGCGCCGTAGTCGTCCAGTCCCACTGCCGCCGGCTCGATCGCATGCAGGGCGGCAATGCTACGCGCGATGGACAAGAAGGCCTCACGTCGCTGACCAGGTTCAAGCTCAGGCAGTTTCGGATCCCAGAACACCCGGCCTTCTACGTGACGCATCACGTAGAAGACGGTGCCAATGACGGAATCGTCCTCGCACAGGGCCAGTGCTTCCGCGACCGGCACAGCGCTGCCGTCGAGCGCGCGGATCACCCGGTACTCGCGGTCGACCGCGTGCGCGGATGGCAGCAGCTTGCCGGGCGGCTTGCGCCGCAGCACCAGGCGCTGATCGCCCACTTCGAGGTAATAGGTTGGGTTGCTCTGGCCACCCTCGAACTGCCAGAGCTTGAGTTCGCCGTCGAGCCCGAGGGTTCGCTGCAGCCAGCTCGACAGCGCGGCCTCTTCGATACGGTGCGCCGCGCGCACTGCAGTAACGCCGGCAGGCAGGCCCGCCATCAGAGCACGCTCATGCCGCCGTCAACGGCGATGTTCTGGCCGTTGATGTGGGCCGAGGCATCCGAGGCAAGCAGCACGGCCAGGCCCTTGAGGTCTTCTTCGCCACCCATCTGGCCGCGCGGGGTCAGCCGGGTCAGCAGCTCGTGGGAGCGCTCGATGATCTTGTCGGCCATCTTGCTGCTGAAGAAGCCCGGGCAGATCCCGTTGACGGTGATACCGCGGCCGCCCCACTCGGCAGCAAGCGCGCGCGTGAGGTTGACCACCGCGCCCTTGCTGGCGTGATACGCGGCCGCGCACAGCACTTCGGGCGGCGAAGCGCCCAAGCCAGCCACTGACGATACGTTGATGATGCGACCCTTGCCCTGCGGCAGCAGGCAGCGGCGGGCCACCTCTTGGGTCAGCGCGAAGAGCGCATTCAAATTGAGGTCGACGACCTTGGCCCAAGCCTCGGGCGGGTGCTCCTCTGCGCGCGCCCCCCATGTGGCGCCAGCGTTGTTGACCAGAATATCGATGCGGCCGAAACGCGCCAGCGCGGCATCCACCAGGGTGGCAGCCGCACCCGGCTTGGCGATATCCAAGGGCACGGCCAGCACCGCGGCGCCGCCGCTTTCCAGATGCGCCTGCGCCTGAGCCAGTTCCTCGGCCTTGCGCGCAGTAATAACGAGCTTCGCCCCCATTTCGCCCAAGCCCTCGGCGATCTGCAGTCCAAGCCCGCGCGAGCCGCCGGTGATGATGGCAACGCGGCCGTCGAGTTCAAAAAGTTGACGTACACCCATGCTGGGTTCTCCGTGGGATCAGGACGTTTGATGTTCCGCAATGCAGACGAGCATTCTGCCTCGCGAGGCCTCAAAGCATACCCGCCGGCTGCCTGCGGCGCAGCGCACCCGCGCCAAGTGGGCCCAGAGCGGGTGAGAACACCTGGACGCCATGGCGAGGGCGTCGCGGGGCGGTGGTGGCAAGCCGTGCAGCGAATGCAAGGGCGTTTGGCGAGCCAAATGACCGCAGAATTCGCGCAGCGCGCTGTCGCCACGAGCGTCCAGCGGCGGCCACAGTAGGGAGTTGGTTTGGTCACGTGCTCTCACCCCAGCCAACGCACTCCAGGGCCTGCCAAAAACGCCGCTGCGCGTGACCTTTCAAATGGAGCGCGGACGCAGGGGCGTATCACTCAACGCCTGATCAGGTGCCTGCGCTCGGCATGACAGCGCTGTCGCCGCGCGCCTGCCGGACCCGGCAAAAAGCCAAAACCGGCCTCTACCAAGGTCCTGTTGATCCCAATACTGCGGGTCGGATGATTGCCGGAATCATGAATCCGGGGTATAAACCGCGGTATCCGCGCGGAGGCGCGGATTCGCGGAAAACAGCGCAGCGCGGAAAACCGCGAAAAACCGAATACGCCCTGAAAGGAGTTACCGATGTCTCTCGATCTTGAAAATATGAGCCCGCAGGAACTGGACGCCCTCATTGCACGCGCTGCCGAAGCCAAGCGTACGGTGCAGAAACGCCGTATCAATGACGTGCGCAAAAAGCTGACCCAGATCGCCAAGGATGAGGGCTACTCGATCGAGGAGCTGTTTGGCGGCGGCCGCAAGGGCGGCAAAGGCAGCGTAGCGGTGAAGTTTTCGAACCCCGCCAATCCGGATCAGACCTGGAGCGGACGCGGCAAGCGCCCGAACTGGTTCAAGGATGCACTTGCGGCAGGTGCTTCCGAGGACTCGCTCCGAGTCGGCTGAAGCTTACGCAGCGGCTTCGCCAAAACGCCGGCCATTGGCCGGCGTTTTGTTTTGGGGCGTGGTAGACACGCAACGAACACAGCCGGACGCCACCTCAAAGACTTCTGCGAGGGGGCACCAGCAGATTGCCGAAAAGCAGGCCGGCCACCAGACAGATCAGAACGATGATCACGGTGAAGCCCGCATCGAGGCCCAGGAATACGTCACGCTCGAAGACGAAGGACAGGCTGCGGAAGCCCACGCTGCCCGGCACCAGCAGAATCATGCCCGGCACTCGTACGATGGCACCGGGTCTCTGGAACGTGCGAGCGTAGATGTTGCTGGCCGCACTGACCACGAACCCGGCCATGAACACTCCCGCCTCATTGCCGAGCGCGGCACCGCCGTAACGGCTGCAGAGATAGCCCAGCACAGCCGATGCCATCACCACTGGATAATCGCGAAGCCGCGCCCGGAACAGCACCGCGAACGACAGCGCCGCAATACACAGGGCCACCCACTCCAGCCACTCGGGCGGCAGTGCCGGCAATGGCTCCTCAGGCACCCAGCCGAGGAAACGCGCGAACTGGGTGGCTGCAACGGTGCCGAAAGTCAGCTTGAGCAGGGTGGACACCGCACCGGCAAAGCGCGCTGTTCCGGCTACAAGATGCTGGCTGGACAGCTCCGAGACCGCATTGGCGAGCGTAAGCCCCGGCAGCAGCACGATCAGGCTGGCCACCACCACGGTCTTCAGGTTGATCGGCACCAGCCAGAAAGCGACGGCGGTCGCCAGCAAGGTCGCCAGCAGCGCCGCAATAGCGTCCAAGCCTTCGGACAATCGCGGGCGACGTGCACCCATTACATACAGCAAGCCGATCAGCCAGCCGATCACGGCGGCAGTGGCAATGTCCGGCCAGGCCGTGCGCAGAAGGCCGGCAACGCTTGCCGAGGCCAGGCCAAAGCTGGCGGCGGTCACCGCATCCGCCAGCTTGCCGGAGGGGGCCTTGAGGTCGCGCAGTGCGCGTGCGCCCTCCACCAGGCTCATGTCGCCGGCGAGCACGCGCTCGGCGATGGCGTCCGCCTCGCACAGACGCGCAAGGTCGACATCCCCCGGCTCCAGCCGCACCACCCGCGTCGTCTCCGCGGCCGGAGCGCCGGGCTCGCGCTCGGCCTCGGCATCCACGACCGACAGGATCAGCCCGGTCGGATTGGCCCATGCGTTGCACCGCAGGTTGAGGCGCCCTGCCACGGCCTGGATCGCCGCCTCCAGCCGCTGTGCCGTCGTGCCGTAGGCGTGCAGGCTTGCGGCGAGCTGCAGCAGGAAGTCGATGCGGGCAGCGTAGGTGGGCTGGGTTGCCATCGGACGAGCGGGTTGCAAGGCGCGCAAGCATAACGGCCGCGCGGCATACTTCGCGCCCCCGCACTCCCGGTGATTCCCCATGCCTTCAGGCTTCGGCCTCGGCGAAGCCTTTGCCCTTGGCAGCGCCATGGCCTGGGCGATCGGCGTGATCCTGTACCGACGGCTCGGCGACTACCTGCCTCCGCTGCCACTGAACTTCATCAAGAACCTGCTGGTGCTGGGCATGCTGGCGGTCGCGCTGCCGCTGGTGCACGGCCTGGCCCTGCCGCAGATCTCCGCGACGGAGCTGGGGCTCGCGATTGCCAGCGGCCTGATTGGCCTCGCGCTCGCCGACACGCTGTATCTCAAAGCGCTCAACCAGCTCGGCGCCGGCCGCATGGGGATCATCGGCAATCTCTACAGCCCGTTTGTAATCGCCCTGTCCTTCGTGTTCCTCGGCGAGCGCCTAGGGCCGCTGCAGGTAGTTGGATTCGTGCTGGTGGCCGCCGGCGTTCTGCTGGTAAGCGTGCGGCGTGCGTCCGAGACAACGCCCGCAGCGCGCGCTTCCGCGGTGCTGCTGGGCGTCTTCGCGATCCTGCTGATGGCGATCGCCATCATCATGATCAAGCGGGTGCTGGAAGCACAGCCACTGGTGTGGATCAGCCTGATCCGCATGGCCAGCGCCCTGCTCGGCCTGCTCGCGATCGCCGCCCTGCGCGGCGAGCTCAGCACGCTCAATCCGCTGAAGATGCGGGTGGACTGGCGCCTGCTGCTGGTGGCCGCCTTCATTGGCCAGTTCCTGTCCACCCTGTTCTGGCTGGGCGGCTACAAATACACCAGCGCCATGGTCGCGGCCATCCTCAACGAAAGCGCCTCGATCTTCATCGTGCTGCTGGCCTGGCTGTGGCTGAAGGAGCCCATGGACGGCCGCCGCGCCGGCGGCGTCGGGCTGGCGCTGGCGGGGGTGGGCTTGATGGTTGTGTAGGAGGGTCGGGATTCGGGATTCGCCAGAGCAGGTGGCGGCAAGCCCCATCCCCAGTCACTCGCTTGCGCCCCTGCAAACCGCCAACAGGCCATCGGATCAGCCGAAAGACTTCAGGCTGGCCGCACGCCGCCCTTACGAATCCCCAATCCCCAATCCCAAATCCCGGCCTCTATCGCATGCAGCCAGCCCGCGGCACCACGCGCTGCAGGGGAATCTCGGCAGGCGCCCTGCCCTGCAGGCTGACCCGCATGCGGGCGCGATTGCAGTTGTCGAACTCAAGTGCCGCAGTGCCGATCGGCGTGGATTCCACCGGCCGATTGGACAGGAAGCCACCGCCTTCGCTGTTGAACACCTGGGCCTCGACGCGAGCGCCCTCGATCGGTCCGAGACCGGTCAGCCACAGCTTTTCGCCGACCTCGGCGCCCTCGCCCCAGGTGAACCACGCAAAAGCCAGCTGACCGCTGTCACCCAACACGTCGACGTAGACGCCCTGGCCGGGCATGGCCGGATCGAACCAGGCGCCGTCGATGCCCTCGCCGATGGCAAAGGCGGGCGGCTCGGCCAGCTCGGACTTGACCGTGTAGCCCCACAGGCAGATCGCGCCTGAGGTGTTGCGGATGAAAGCCTCGGGATGCTCCTCGATCCACGCTGGCCAGCCATCACACAGCTCGATGGCAAGCCCGCCAAAGCCGTCGACCTCGGCGATATGCCAGCGCCACAGCCGCTGGCCAGGGTCACGGATATCACGGTTGAAACCGTCGCCACCCGCCTCGATGCGCGCCAACAGAATTCCGGGCAGATCGTCGCTGGGGCGCCCGCCGTTGGCGATCAGGGCGCGCGCGTTGGCGATGTGTTCGGGGTCGGACAGCGGCACCAGAAAGCTCTGATCGCGATCGGTTTCGATCTCGCCGACCTCGAACCAGATCACGGGGGGCGACTCAGCTCGCACAACGGGGGAGACGGCGAGGCTGGCCAGCGCAGCGACAGCCGTGAGCGCGAGGGTTCGGAAACACTGCGGCATGGGAAAGCTCCTTGCGGACGAAAGTGCCCATCCTGGGCAGGCAAAGAATCAGGACACCGGCCCTGCAGCCCTCAAGGGGCACGGCAGCAGGCCAGCATGTCAGGCGACGGAACAGTCCGGCGCGCAGGGAAGTCTGCCAGAGCGGCAACACGTCGTGCAGGTCCCCTGGCCCAAGCAGCCGACCGGCATTCAGGCGCTTGGGATGGCGATGTGCCGGAAGGTCAGATTCAGCCTCGGCGGCAGCGGCCGCGCGCTCTTGGGCAGAGCGTGCTGGTACAGGGCCTGGGTCTGCCCGGCCATCAGCAGCAGGCTGCCGTGCGGCAGCTCCAGCTTGAGCCGCTGGCGGCGCTCGGCGCGGTCGCGGAAGGCAAAGCCTCGCGCGGCACCCAGGCTGAGCGAGGCGATCATCGGCCGCAACCCGAGTTCAGGCTCGTCGTCGGCGTGCCAGCCCATGCCGTCGCCACCATCACGGTAGAGGTTGGCCAGCACGCTGTTGAAGCGCGTCCCGCAGGCGGCCTCCACCCTCTGCCGCAGGCCCTGCAGCTCAGGTGTCCACGGTCGCGGCTCGAAGCGCGTACGCGAGTAGGTGTAGCTCGCTCCCGGGTCGCCAATCCAGCAGGACAGACGCGGTGAAGCGTGCTCACGGCCGTAGAGGCGAATCCGGTGCTGCTCCCAGGGGATTTCTTCGATCAGCGAGGACAGCGCGGCGTCAGCTGCCTGCGGCCCGAGGAACTGGGGCGCGATGCGCAGCTCGGCTCCCGGCAAGTTGATCTCGATCCATTCCATACGCTGGAGTATGCTTGCAGCCCTCACCGGCGCGGCCTGCCCCATGCAGGTTTCGCGCGCAGCAAGTGTGCGCGTCGGACGATCAACAGGCTGTCGCCTGCACGCCCGGCCCCCGATAATGTCGCCCTTTACAGAAACCGCCAGGAGCCAGCCCATGAGCGAGCGCGATGTCATGGAATACGACGTGGTCACGGTGGGCGCAGGCCCGGCCGGCCTCGCCTTTGCCATTCGACTCAAGCAGCTCAAGCCGGACCTGTCGGTCTGCGTGATCGAGAAAGCCTCCACCATCGGCGCGCAGATCCTGTCGGGAGCGGTGATCGAGCCCGCGCCGCTGGACGAGCTGCTGCCCGGCTGGCGGGACAGTCCGCCGCCGGTCTGTGTGCCGGCCACCGAAGACGAGTTCTGGTTCCTTACCAAGACCGGCGGCTTCAAGTTCCCGATCGCACCACCGCAGATGAGCAACCACGGCAATTTCATCGTCAGCCTGGGCGCCACTTGCGCCTGGCTGGCGCCGCAGGCCGAGGCGCTGGGCGTCGAGATCTACCCGGGCTTCGCCGCAGCCGAACCCCTGTTCGACGCCGACGGCCGCGTCTGCGGCGTGCGCATTGGCGATATGGGCGTGGCCAAGGACGGCTCGCAAAAGCCGGGCTACACCCAGGGCATCGATATCCGTGCCCGCCACACCGTGCTCGCCGAGGGCGCCCGCGGCCATCTGGCCAAGCAGCTGATCAAGCGCTACGCGCTGGACAAGGACTGCGACCCGCAGAGCTACTCGATCGGCATCAAGGAGCTCTGGCAGGTGCCGGAGGACCGCGTCAAACCCGGCAAGATCGTGCACAGCCTGGGGTGGCCGGCGGATACCCGTACCTACGGCGGCAGCTTTCTCTATCACCTGACCGGCGGCCGCATCGCGCTGGGCTACGTCTCGGGCCTCGACTACCGCGACCCGAACTACCAGCCCTACGAGGCTTTCCAGCAGTGGAAGCACCACCCGACCGTGAAGCCGCTGCTCGACGGCGGCAGCATCCTCTCGGCCGGCGCCCGCGCCATCGTCACCGGCGGCTACCAGAGCCTGCCCAAGACCGAAATGCCCGGCGCACTGCTGATCGGCTGCGATGCGGGCCTCGTCAACGTGCCCAAGATCAAGGGCGTCCACCAGGCGATGCGCTCCGGCATGCTCGCCGCCGAGCACATCGCCAGCACCGACACCGTCGAAGGCTGGGACGCCAAGCTGCGCGGCTCGGTGGTCTATTCCGAGCTCAAGAAGGTCCGCAACTTCAAGCCCGGCTTCAAGAAAGGTCTGTGGTTCGGCCTGGTCAACTCTGGCTGGGAAACCGTCACCGGCGGCGCCTCGCCGTGGACCCTCAAGGTCAAATCCGACCACGCCAGCCTGCAGAAGCTGTCCGAGGCTGAGTCCCCCAAGCGCGACTACGTCGAGCGCAGCCTCGCCCCCCGCGACCGCCTGGCCGGCGTCTACTACGCCGCCACCGAGCACGACGAAGACCAGCCCGTGCACCTGCGGGTGGAAAACACCGACGTCTGCGTGACCCAGTGCGCCGAGGAATACGGCAACCCCTGCACCCGCTTCTGCCCGGCCGGGGTGTACGAGATCGTCGACGACGACGCCGGCAAGCGCCTGCAGATCAACGCCGCCAACTGCGTGCACTGCAAGACCTGCGATATCAAGGATCCGTACCAGATCATCAACTGGGTGACGCCGGAAGGTGGGGCTGGGCCGAATTACCAGAATCTGTAGCTGGTGGCGGAGCAGCGCTTCTCACTGCTGCGGACGCTGGCGCTGAGCCTTGTGCTTGCGGCGCCGGTTGGTGTGGTGCTGTATCTGGAGCGCGAGTTCAGGCCGGGGGCTAAGGTGGGGGGTGGGGAGGCGTTGCTGCCGAAGCCTTGGCTGGAGCTGCCGAAGCAGCCTCAGCAGCTCGCATCACCGCACACCCGCAGGTCTCTGATGGACTTCCTGATCATGGAGAGGACCATAGCGTCTACTGCGGTAGCGCCCAACCAAGACCTCTACGAGTCGCTGGCGTTTGATTGCGATGAAGGTTATCGGACGCAGAAAATTGATGTAGTTCAGCTGTGGTTGATCTCTGCCTTTGGTGACGGCGCAAAGCTGGAACTGAGGGTTCGCGGGCAACTTGCCGATCTCGAGCTGGCGGAATGGACAGCGTTGGCAGCTCCAGAACCGCCACGCAGCGCGACCGTCGACGAGCTAGCGCAGGAGCGCTCTTCGATTCCCCGGCTGAAAAGCCGTCAGCTGCGCGGAGTCCCACTTGAGAGGCTGGAGACAGTGCGATCGGCGTGGGCGTCGGAAGCGCTTTGGACCGAGTCCCGATCCAACCACACACCGGGCTGCATGGACGGCGACACCGCAATCGTCAGCGGGTGCGTGCAAGGCGAGTTTGCCGTTCAGGTGCATTACTGCGGATCGACGGCTCAGGGGGCGGCGCATCGGGTGATGGATGCAGTGAAGCCGCTCCTTGCGGACGCGCACCGGCTGAAATGAATCCGAAGCCAGCCGGAAGGGCGCGAGTCAGATCAAGCTGATCGACGGCGGCGGTGGCTGAAACGGCACTGGCTCGCATTCGATGGCTCTTTGCTCGCTTGGTCGGGCTCGCCGCAGAACCTGCAGCAAGAGCTTTCGGTCCGTCCTTCGGCCGGCCCGAGTCACTCACTTTGCGTGCCCAAAGAAAAGGAACCAAAAGAAAGGGCACCCCTCGTCCGCGCCCTCAAGCGCATCCCTGCGCAGAGGGTTCAAGAGAGTCGGTCGGGGTTTTCGGACAGGCCATCCCTGGCCTGGCGAAAACCTTGCCCGCATCCCTGCGGGCAACCCTGCGGGCTGATCGACCGCCTCCCGCCGCTCCCCAGGGGCCCCGATGAAGAGCGCGGGCTCCTGCCCGCAAGAGCCACAGCCCGCGGGAGTCGAGCGTTTCGGGAGTTGGATGAAACTTGACCCCATAGGGTGTGCCTTGGCGCACCGTCGTACGGCTCCGGCCTGCCAGAGCGTTTTTTGTTCGGAGAGCGGTGTTCTTCGAGGAGGCCAAAGCAAGAGCGGGACCCTGAGCTCTCTGTGGGAGCGAGCTTGCTCGCGACACAGGCACAGAGGCGAAGCGCAGGCTGCGGTCGCCTGCAAGCAGGCTCCCACAAACAGAAGGATGCTTTTATGCAACGTCGAAGCATGAGCCCAGCCGGCTCTGGCTCTGGCTTTGCCTTTGCCTTTGGCTCTGGCTTTGCCTTTGCCTTTGCCTTTGCCTTTGCCTTTGCCTTTGCCTTTGCCTTTGCCTTTGCCTTTGCCTTTGGCTCTGGCTTTGCCTTTGCCTTTGCCTTTGGCTCTGGCTTTGCCTTTGCCTTTGCCTTTGGCTTTGGCTTTGGCTTTGGCTTTGGCTCTGGCTCTGGCTGTGGCTCCTGCGGGCAGGAGCCCGCGCTCTCCTCGGGGCCCCTGGGGAGCGGCGAGCGGAGGCTGAAATGCCCGAAGGGTTGGCCGCAGGGATGCGGCCAAGGTTTTCGCCAGGCCAGGGAGGGCCTGTCGAAAACCCCAGACTCCGCTCGCGAACCCTTCGCGCAGGGATGCGCGAAGGGCGCGGACGAGGGGTGGCCTTTCTTTGGCCTACCTTTCTTTGGCCACGCAAAGAAAGGTAGGTCGGGCCGCTCGCAGGGCGGACCGAAAGCTCTTGCTCCTGCTTCCGCTCTTCGCTTCAAACCAGAACGACAAGCCCAACGACAAGCCCCAGACCCACGACGGTGCGCCAAGGCACACCCTATGAAGAGCATCGCAACGACCCGCGCTTCTACCGGGGCCCTTGGGGAGCGGCGAGTGGAGGCTGAAGCGCCCGAAGGGTTGGCCGCAGGGATGCGGCCAAGGTTTTCGCCAGGCCAGGGATGGCCTGTCGAAAACCCCAGCCTCCACTCGCGAACCCTCTGCGCAAGGATGCGCAGAGGGCGCGGACGAGGGGTGGCCTTCTCTTTGGTTACTTTCTCTTGGGCACGCAAGAGAAAGTGACTCGGGAAGCCCGGAGGGCTGGCCGAAAGCTCCTGATCTTGGCTTCGGCTTTTCGCTCCGAGCCAGAACCCAAACGGAACAACAAGCCTCAGCCGCACGATGGTGCGCCAAGGCACACCCTATGACGAGCTCGCAAGAATCGATGACTCGGGCAGCCCGAAGGGCTGTCCGAAAGCCCTTGCTCTTCGCTCCAGCGCTTCGCTTCGCTTCGGACCAGAACACAAACGCAGCGGCAAGCCCCAGATGCACGATGGTGCGCCAAGGCACACCCTATGAAGAGCCGCGCCATGACCAGCGCTTCTGAAGGGGCTTCTGGGCAGCTGCGAGCAGAGGCCGAAACGCCCGAAGGGTTCGCCGAGGAGTCCCCGCGACCAGCGCACCCCCTTCCCTACAACCACTTCCGATCATCAAAACTCGCCACCCACTGCGGCCGATACACCACCAACAGCGCCAAGGTGCCACCGGTCAAGAAAGCCTCGCCAAACACCATCAGCGGCGCCGAAACGACGTAGGCAAACGCCGCATCCGGCGCCGCGCCGCTGACCAACCCGGCCACCACCGCAGCCTTGGTCAACTGGCTCAGCAAGGCCATCAATGCCGCCCCGAAGAACGCGATCAGGAACACGTAGATAAAGGGATTGCGCGAAAAGCGCCGCTCCACCGCGTGCTGTGCAATCGCCATCCACAGCACCGGCACCAGCCCACAGGCAATGAAATCCGGCGCCCAGCCCAGCCAGACCCCTGCAGGGCTGAGCGCTGCCACGGCGCTGACGAGCGCCATCGACCACAGCGCGAAGGTCGTACCGAACATCAGGTATACGATGCCCGCCCCGAGGAAGTGCAGATTCAGGCCCGGGATGCGATCGAACACCGCGAAGCGCAGCAGCACCAGCGCCAGCAGCGCGCCAAACAGGACATGCTGGGCCTCGCTGTCGCCGCGCAGCTTGAACCAGGGCAGGCGCAAGGCCGCGAAGGCCAGCGCTGCCGCGGAAAGCCCCCAGGCTGCGACTTCGGCCGCAAAGGGCAGCGAGGGGGCGTCCATGCAGGGCTCGGGTCAGCGATCTCAGCCAGCGACCGGATAGGTGTAGCTGGCGCCGAAGCCGAGCGGGATGCCGAGCGCCCAGAAGCCCAGCAGGAACAGGGTCCAGACCACCAGCAGGGTCACCGAGTAAGGCAGCATCAGCGCCACAAGGGTGCCGATGCCAGCCGACTTCACGTACTTCTGGCAGAACACCACGATCAGCGGGAAGTACGGCAGCAGCGGCGTGATGATGTTGGTGGAGGAGTCCCCCACGCGGTAGGCCGCCTGGGTCAGGTCCGGGCTGATCCCCAGCTGCATCAGCATCGGCACCATTACCGCGCCGATCAGGGCCCACTTGGCCGAAGCCGAGCCCACCACCAGGTTGACGAAGGCGGAAAGGAGCACGATGCCGACCAGGGTCAGGCCCAGCGGCAGGCCCAGCGCCTGCAGCACGTTCGCGCCTTTGATCGCCAGCAGCACTCCGATGTTCGAGGCGCTGAAGGCGTAGATGAACATGGCGCAGAAGAAAGCCATCACGATGTAGTAGCCCATCCCGCTCATGGCCTTGCTCATGCCGGCCACGATGTCGCGATGATCCTTGACCGTGCCGGCGACGTAGCCGTACAAGATGCCGGGAATCAGGAAGAACACGAAGATCAGCGCGACGATCGACTGCATGATCGGCGCCTGTCCGGCC
Organism: Aquimonas sp.; assembly: GCA_022241605.1. GTDB lineage: Bacteria > Pseudomonadota > Gammaproteobacteria > Xanthomonadales > Xanthomonadaceae > Aquimonas. The sequence goes on from JAKOMQ010000019.1 coordinate 45,793, forward strand.
AGCAGGGTCGCCAGCCAGGGGCCCATCAGCTCGACGAAGGACGACGGCACCGTGTCGATGGGCGCGCGCCAGGGCGAGCTCATCGGCACCAGGCTGGCCACGAACAGGCCGATCGCAACCAGCATGGCCAGCAGCGCCGCACGCAGGCCACGCACCTCGTGCGGCTGCAGCGCGTCCATGGTCGGCAGGCTGCTAAGGTCGCCGTCCACCTTCGTACCCTGTAGGCGCGGCTCGATCACCTTGTCGGTGAGGAACCAGCCCACCAGCACGATCAGCAGGGTCGAGGCGGTGGTGAACACATAGTTGTTCAGCGGATTGATCTGGATCTCGGGCTCGATAATCTGCGCGGCGACCTGGGTCAGGCCGGCCAGCAGCGGATCGAGGCTGGAGGGCACAAAGAAGGTGGCCGAGAAGCCGCCCGAGACGCCGGCAAAGGCCGCCGCGATACCGGCCAGCGGATGGCGGCCGGCGGCGTAGAAGATCACCGCCCCCAGCGGCACCACCAGCACGTAGCCGGCGTCGACGGCGACGTGGCTGAGCACGCCGACCGCGATCAGCACGGGGGTGAGCAGGGCGCGCGAGGTCTTGGCCAGGATGGCACGCAGGCCGGCATTGATGAAGCCAGTGTACTCGGCCACGCCGAGGCCCAGCATCGCCACCAGCACCACGCCCAACGGCGGGAAGGTCACGAAGATGTTGACCATCCGCGACATGAAGTTGGTCAGCGAGCTGCCGTCCAGCATGCTGATCACCCGGATAGGGTCACCCGTGGCCGGATGCGTCTCGCTGAACTCGATACCCGAGAGCAGCCAGCTGACCACCCACACCACGACCATCAGCAGCAGGAACAGCACCGCCGGATCGGGCAGCTTGTTGCCGACCCGTTCGACCACGTCGAGGGCGCGCGCCAGCGCGCCGCGCGGGGCCGTCTGCAGTTCAGTGGCTTCGGACATCGATGGAACTCCTTGGCGGATGCCGGCCGCGGCTGCGGCCATGGGTGGAAGGATTTGAATCTAGGGCTCAGCGGCCGAGCACGGTACGCACGTCCAGCAGCTCGGGGAAGAAGGTCAGCTCCAGCGCCTGCTTCAGAAAGCCCACCCCGGAGCTGCCGCCGGTGCCGCGGCGATAGCCGATGATGCGCTCCACGGTCTTCATATGACGGAAGCGCCAGAGCTGGAAGCTTTCCTCCACATCGACCAGCTGTTCGCACAGGGCGTACACGGACCAGTGGGTTTCGGTGTCCTCGTAGATGCGCTTGAACACGGGGATCAGGGCCGGCTCATGCACGTGGGTCCGGCTGAAATCGCGCTCGACGCAAGCCGCCGGCACCGCGTGTCCGCAGCGCGCGAGGTGCCGAAGAAACTCGTCATACAGACTGGGCGCCGCCAGCGCCGACTCCAGCTCGGCGCGGATCGCCGGTGCGTGCTCGAACACGTCCAGCATCTCGGCGTTCTTGTTGCCGAGCATGAACTCGATCAGCCGGTACTGGTGCGACTGGAAGCCCGAGGACGGGCCCAGCGCATTGCGGAAGCCGAGGTACTCCGACGGCGTCAGCGTCTCCAGCACCGACCACTGCTCGAACAGCTGTCGCTGCACTTGCTTCACGCGGGCCAGGATCTTCTGCACCGGGCCAAGCTCGTCGCGCTGGAGGTGGCGCACGGCCAGACGCAGCTCGTGGATGATCAGCTTCATCCACAGCTCGGAGACCTGATGCTGGATGATGAACAGCAGTTCGTCATGGTTGCCGTCGGAGGACAGCGGCTGCTGCGCGGACAGCAGGGCGTCCAGCTGCAGGTAGCCGCCATAGCTCACGCGGTCGCGCAGGTCGCGGGTAATGCCCGCCTCCAGCGCACGCTGGTTGCTTTCGGTGTTCATGGCCGGCCCTCCCCTGGCCGCTTGCGGGCATGACCCCGCCGCCTGCGAAGCGGCCAACGATAGCGCAGAGCTGGCCTCCGGGCCTAAACCGTGCGGGGATTTGCGCAATGCAACCAGCGCGTGCACGTTGCGTCAAGCGAACATTCGATAGCGTTTTGCCGCGCTGCAGCTTGCCCTGCAGGCCGCAAAACAGTTTCCTGTGCAACTTCCCTCCCCCGTATGGATGCCCACCGCGCATGAGCACGGTCGCGCAATTTTCGATCGACCACCTGCAGTACCTCGACCCGGACGGGCGCGAGGCCAATCCCTTGCCCGAGTTCGTCGGCGACGGCCGGCCGGTGCTGGAGCTGTTCAAGCAGATGCTGCGCGTGCGCAGCTTCGACACCAAATCCGTCGCGCTGCAGCGCACCGGCAAGCTGGGCACCTACGCCAGCTGCCTGGGCCACGAGGCCGCCCATGTCGGCATCGGAGCCGCGATGCGCGCCGAAGACGTATTCGCGCCCTCCTACCGTGAGTACGGCGCGCAGTTCATGCGCGGCGTACGCCCGCGCGAGGTGCTGATGTACTGGGGCGGCGACGAGCGCGGCAACGATTTCGCCGTGCCCAAGCACGACTATCCCTGGTGCGTGCCGATCGGCACCCAGTGCCTGCACGCCGCCGGCGCCGCGCTGGCCTTCAAGCTGCGCGGCGAACCGCGGGTGGCGGTGGCCTGTGTGGGCGATGGCGGCAGCTCCAAGTCGGACACGTATGCGGCGATCAATTCAGCCGGCGCCTATGGCCTGCCCTTCGTGCTGTGCATCGTCAACAACCAGTGGGCGATCTCGGTGCCGCGCTCGGCCCAGACCGGCGCCCAGACGCTAGCCCAGAAGGGCCTGGCCGGCGGCCTGTACAGCCTGCAGGTGGACGGCAACGACGTAATCGCGGTGTTCGAGGCCGTGCGTAGCGCGCTGGAGCGCGCCCGCGCCGGCGAAGGCGGCACGGTGCTGGAACTCGTCACCTATCGACTCTCCGACCACACCACCGCCGACGACGCCCGACGCTACCGCGGCGAGGAAGAGGTCAAGGCCGGCTGGGCACGCGAGCCCTTCCTCCGCCTGCGCAGCTGGCTCACCGCCAAGGGGCTGTGGGATGAGGCCCAGGAAGCCGAGTGGAAGCGCGTCTGCGACGCCGAGATCGACGTCGAGGTCAACGCCTATCTGGAAACCCGCAGCCAGCCGGTGGAAGCCATGTTCGATTACCTCTATGCCGAGCTGCCGGCGGATCTGGCGACCCAGCGCGAGGACGCGCTGAACTGGGAGGGCCGCGGCCGATGAGCGCCCCCGCAATCACCCTGATCGAAGCGATCACCCAGGCGCTTGCCTACGAGATCGAGCACGACCCCTCGGTGCTGGTGCTTGGCGAGGATGTGGGCGTCAATGGCGGCGTGTTCCGCGCCACCGCTGGCCTGCAGCAGCGCTTCGGCGACAGCAAGGTGCTGGACACACCGCTGGATGAGACCACCATCGCCGGTCTCACCGTCGGCCTCGCTACGCAAGGCATGAAGCCGATCGCGGAAGTCCAGTTCGACGGCTTCGTCTACCCGATGCTGGACCACCTGATTTGCCATGCCGCGCGCTTTCGCAACCGCACCCGCGGGCGCCTGAGCTGTCCGATGGTGCTGCGCGTGCCCTGGGGCGGCGGCATCCGCGCGCCCGAGCACCACAGCGAGGCCAACGAGTCGATGTTCACCAACGTGCCCGGCCTGCGCGTGGTGATGCCGAGCAGCCCGCAGCGCGCCTACGGCCTGCTGCTGGCGGCCATTCGCGACCCGGATCCGGTGATCTACCTCGAGCCCAAGCGCATCTACCGGCAGTACAAGGAGGAGGTGCCCGACGACGGCGAGGCCCTGCCGCTGGACGTGTGCTTCGTGCTGCGCGACGGCGCGGACATCACCCTGGTCAGCTGGGGTGCGCAGATCAAGGAAACGCTGGAGGCCGCCGACGCGCTGGCCCGCGAGGGCATCAGCGCCGAGGTTATCGACGTCGCCACGCTGAAACCTTTGGACTTCGACACCATTGCAGAATCGGTGGCCAAGACCGGCCGTTGCGTGGTCGTCCACGAGGCCGCCAAGACCGCCGGTTTCGGCGCCGAGATCGCGGCACGCCTGGCCGAGCAGTCGATGTTCGACCTGAAGGCCCCGGTCGAGCGCGTCACCGGCTACGACACCCATATCCCTTTGTTCAGGCTGGAAATGAAATTTCTGCCGAGCGTGGAGAAGATCCTGGCGGCGGCGCGCAGGGCTATGCAGTACGGCTGATGCCTGTCGCAGAGAGAGGCCGACGGCTTTGCTGCGTTGGCACGCGGCCATCCAGGATGCAGAGACCTCAAGGCCTGCCGTGACAGAGCCCCTCTCCTCTGGTGGGAGGGGGGTTGGGGAGAGTGGGAGAACACTTGCCGCAAGCGCCTCCCCCTCTCCCCCGACCCCTCCCCCACCAGGGGGGAGGGGAGAGAAGCAGAATGAAGCGGCGCTGCACCCGTAACGCTTGCAACAGCATGAGCCCCTCTCCCCTTGTGGGAGAGGGGTTGGGGAGAGGGGGAGAACACTCGCCGCAAGAGCCACCCCTTCTCCCCCGGCCCCTCCCCCACCAGGGGGGAGGGGAGAGAAGCAGAATGAAGCGGCGCTGCACCCGTAACGCTTGCAACAGCATGAGCCCCTCTTCCTCGTGGGAGAGGGGAGCAGCCTTCCTGGCGGCGATGTGCGGACTCTCCGCAGCACCTCGCAGCCCTACACCACCCCACGACGCGCCGCGCGCGCTGGAGTCTGCAATGAGTTCGAACAAATCCTTCCACCTGCCCGACCTCGGCGAAGGCCTTCCCGACGCCACCATCGTCGAGTGGTTCGCCAAGGTTGGCGATGTCGTCAAGCTCGACGAGCCGCTGGTTTCGATGGAAACCGCCAAGGCCGTCGTCGAAGTGCCATCGCCGTTCTCCGGCACGGTCATCAAGCTGGCGGGCGCCGCGGGCGACGTGATCAACACCGGGGCAGTGCTGGCGGAATTCGAGCTCGACCCCAGCCTGCCGCAGCGCGCTGATGCGCAGGACACCGGACATGGCCATCACCACGCGCCGGCGGCACAGGCCGAACCCGCTGCGTCCGCAGATGCCAGCGCGCAGGCGGATTCAGCGACGCCGGCAAAAGCGGATGCCGCTGCCGCCTCGGACCAGAAGGCTGCTGCACCTCCCGCTAAGCCCGAACGTGCAGATGCCGGCACCGTCGTGGGCGCCATGCAGAGCAGCGATCAAGTGCGCAGCGAAGCCGCAGTCAGCGTCGGCGGCGTGCGCGCCATGCCGGCGGTGCGCGCACTGGCCAGGAAGCTGGGTGTCGACCTCACTCGCGTCCGCGCCACCGGCCCCGAGGGCGTGGTCTCGATGAGCGACGTCAAACGCGCCGCGGCCGAAGGCAGCGCGCCTGCCTCGTCACGCGGCAACACTCCGGCTGCTCTCGCCTCTCCCGACGGAGCGAACACGGCCGCTCATGAGCGACCGGTGGGAGCTCATGGCTCGGTGAGCCCGAGCGAAGCGAAGGCAAGGGTCGGCGGAGGGGGTCCGGGTCTTGCCCAACCGTCGGCCATCGCGCAAGCACAGACCCAAGCAAGCCGCACTCCCCTGTCCGCCTCCGGCAAGCCCATGGCCACGCGCCCGCCTGCCGCCACCGCGGCTGCAACCGGCCAGCCCGAGCAGTTGAAGGGCGTTCGCCGCAACATGGCGCGGGTGATGGCGGCCGCGCATGCGCAGGTGGTGCCGACCACGCTGACCGACGACGCCGACATCCACGCCTGGATGCCCGGCAACGACATCACCGTGCGCCTGATCCGCGCCATCGTTCGCGCCTGCAGGGCGGTGCCGGCGCTGAACGCCTGGTTCGATGGTGACAACCTGACCCGCACCCTGCATCCGCACGTCGATATCGGCATTGCGGTCGACACCGAAGACGGCCTGTTCGTGCCGGCCCTGCGCAACGCCGACGTGCTGGATGCCGCCGGCGTCCGCCAGTCGGTCGATCGTCTGCGCGCGCAGGTGATGGACCGCAGCCTCCCCGCCTCGGAACTGTCCGGCTACACGATCTCGCTGAGCAACTTCGGCATGTTTGCCGGCCGCTACGCCACCCCGGTGATCGTGCCGCCCTGCGTCGCCATCCTCGCCGCCGGCCGCGGTAGGCATCAGGTGGTGCCGGTGATGGGCGGCATCGAAACCCACAAGATCATCCCGCTGAGCCTCACCTTCGACCACCGCGCCGCTACCGGCGGCGAGGCCGCGCGCTTCCTGCGTGCGGTGCTGGACGATTTGGCGCTGCCCGGCTGATCCGCGGCATTGCCGCGGATCAGCCGGGATTCGAGATTCGGGAGTCGGGATTCGTTAGGAGCGTGGCGCGTCGAGCGCCGCGCACGGATCCAGGGCCTTCGAACCGTTTGGGTGAGCCAAGCGCGCGCCGCGGCGGGCCACGAAAACGTCATCCAGCCTTCCATCAGGCGTACTCGCTACCTCAGAGCTGGTAGGCTGCAGGGGTCAGCCTATTAGCCGCCCAAGCCATCGAGCGAAGCCAAGAGCGCAAAGCCGCCTCACCCACAATGGCTGGCTCTTGCGAATCCCAAATCCCTAATCCCGAATCCCCGCTCTCAAGCCAATCCCATGCTCTTGATCCACAACCCCCGCTGCAGCAAGTCACGTGAGGCGCTCACGCTGCTCGCCGAGCGTGGCGAGGGCGTGCAGGTGCGCGAGTACCTCAAGGCGCCGTTGACGGCCTCGGAGCTGGAGGTGCTGTTCAAGGCACTCGGCGTCGAGCCGCCGGCCGCGATCCGCTTCAAGGATGCGCTGGCCAAGTCGCTGGAGATATCGCCCACGGACCGGTTCAGCAGAGCCGAGTGGATTGCACTGATCGCTGAGCACCCCGCCCTGCTGGAGCGACCGATCGCGGTCAAGGGCGCCAAGGCCGTGATCGGACGGCCGCCGGAGCGGGTGCTGGACCTCTAGCGTCACGAGCGCGCCGCTCGCTGGGCTACACTGCGCGGCTATCTGCTTCCAGCCCAGCCTCCCATGTCCGACGCCGAATCCGCCGACAGCCGCCCCGTCCGCAATGACTTCATCCGCCAGATCGTTCGAGAGGATCTGGCCACGGGCAAGCACGCGGCGATCCAGACGCGCTTTCCGCCTGAGCCCAACGGCTACCTGCACATTGGCCACGCCAAGTCGATCTGCCTGAACTTCGGCGTCGGCGAGGAGTTTGGCGGGCGCTGCAACCTGCGCTTCGACGACACCAACCCGGCCAAGGAGGACCCCGAATACGTCGAGGCCATCAAGGACGACGTGCGCTGGCTGGGTTTCGAGTGGAGCGAACTGCGGCATGCCTCGGATTACTTCGAGGTGTTCTACCTCGCCGCCGAGAAGCTGATCCGCGACGGCAATGCCTTCGTCTGCGACCTGAATGCCGAAGAGGTGCGCGCCTATCGCGGCACCCTGACCGAGCCCGGCCGCGAGTCGCCGCACCGCGGGCGCAGCGTGGAGGAGAACCTCGATCTGCTCCGCCGCATGCGCGCCGGTGAGTTCCCGGATGGCGCGCGCACCCTGCGCGCCAAGATCGACATGGCCAGCGGCAACATCAACCTGCGCGACCCGGCGATCTACCGCATCAAGCACGTGCCGCACCAGAACACCGGAGATGCCTGGTGCATCTACCCGATGTACGACTACGCGCACTGCCTCTCCGACGCCATCGAGGGGATTACCCACTCGCTGTGCACGCTGGAGTTCGAGGACCACCGCCCGCTCTACGACTGGTGCGTGGACAAGGTCGATCTGGCCGGCAATCCGGAGCTGCTGGAGCCGCTGCGCGTGCGCGGCTGGCACGACCGCGCCGCCAAGCCGCGGCAGATCGAGTTCTCGCGGCTCAACATCAACTACACGGTGATGAGCAAGCGCAAGCTGATGGCGCTGGTGCAGGAAGGCCTCGTCAGCGGCTGGGACGATCCGCGCATGCCGACCCTGCAGGGCATCCGCCGTCGCGGCTACACGCCGGGTGCGCTGCGTCTGTTTGCCGAGCGCATCGGCATCAGCAAGCAGAACTCGATGATCGACTTCTCGGTGCTGGAAGGCTGCGTACGCGAGGATCTCGACGCGGGCGCCGCGCGACGGCTGGCGGTGCTCGACCCGATCAAGCTGGTGATCACCAACCTCGACCCCGGCCACGAAGAGTCCCTGGAGTTTTCCAACCATCCCAAGAACCCGGACTTCGGCAGCCGCCGCGTGCCGTTCTCGCGCGAGCTGTGGATCGAGCGCGACGACTTCGCCGAAGTGCCGCCCAAGGGCTTTCATCGCCTCAAGCCCGACGGCGAAGTGCGCCTGCGCGGTGTGGGCATTGTTCGCTGCAACGAGGTGCTCAAGGACGGCGACAGCGTCGTCGAGCTGCGCTGCACGCTGGACCTCGACACCCGCGCCGGCATGGCCGGGGCCGATCGCAAGGTCAAGGGCACCATCCACTGGGTCAGCGCTCGCCACGCCATCGCCGCCGAGGTGCGCCTGTACGATCGCCTGTTCAAGGTGGCTGACCCCGACGACGAAGGCCACGGCGGCACCTACAAGGATCACCTCAACCCGGACTCGATCCGCAGCGTGCAGGCCTGGATCGAGCCGAGCGCAGCCGAAGTGCCGGCGGAAACCCGCCTGCAGTTCGAGCGGCTCGGCTTCTTCGTCGCCGATCGCCGCCAGCATGTGGAAGGCACGCCCGTGTTCAACCGCGTGGTGACCCTGCGCGACACCTGGGCGGCGGGCTGAGCGCGATGCGCACAGGCTGGCTCAGGGCACTGGCGGCGGCGGGGATGGCGGTGGCCTTGTCCGCATGCTTCGAGCTGCCCGAGCATCCACCTTCGCAGACCGTCGAGACCAAGGTCGAAGTGGAGTTTATCGAGCCGCCGCCAGCCCCACCCGCTGCGGACGACACCCTTGCCTGCGAACCTGACGCCCACTCCGGGGCCGACACCGCGATGGAGGATGGCCCCCGGCCCAACGTCGAGCGCAAGTCCGATGGCCAATCCTCGATCAAGCCCGGACACATTGCCGAGACAGGCATGCCGTCCGAGCCCGACCGCAGCTGCCGGGTCGACGCCGACTGCGCGGTCAAGGATGTCGGCAACTGCTGCGGCTACTTCCCGGCCTGCGTCAACGTGCAGGCCGATACCTTCCCGGAGCGCGTGATGGCCGCCTGCGAGGCGCAGGGGCTGTCCAGCATCTGCGGGTTCCAAGACATCACTGCCTGCGCCTGCGTCGAAGGTCGATGCGAGGCGGCACCGGGCGGTGGCGAACTGCGGTAGCTCCCCGATGCTGTATGCCCAAGTCCACCTGACCCTGCCCGCCTGGGTGCATGAGCTCGCTCCCGCGGGCACGGTCTATGAAACCGATGAAGACAAGATGCGGCTGGCGGTTGAACTCTCGCGCATCAACGTCGATCGCCGCAGCGGAGGCCCCTTCGGCGCGGCCGTGTTCGATGCCCAGCAGCGTTTGATTGCCGTCGGCGTCAATCGCGTCGAGCCGCACACCTGCTCGGTGGCGCACGCAGAGATGATGGCCTACATGACCGCGCAGCAGCGCCTGCAGCGCTTCCGCATCAACGAGGATGCGCCGGGCGTCACCCTGGCGACTTCCTCCCAACCCTGCTGCATGTGCTACGGCGCCACCTTCTGGGCCGGCATCGACACCCTGCTGATCGGCGCCCGCTCCGAAGATGTGATGACGCTGACGCAGTTCGACGAAGGCCCGCTACCGGTCGACTGGAAGGGCGAGCTGGAGCAGCGCGGCATCGCCGTGCGCCGGGACCTGCTGCGCGAGGAGGCCTGCGCTGTGCTCAGCCACTACACCGCCAACGCAGGGCGCATGTACTGATGACGACGCTCGGCGCCGCCGGCCTGTATCTGCCCTGTCGCGCCGGCTTCGAGCCCGAGTGTGCGGCCGAAATCAGCGAGCGCGCGGCCGTGTTCGGGGTCGGCGGCTATGCAAAAACCGAGCGCGATTCGGGCTACGTGCGCTTCCTCGGCCTCGATGCGCAGTCGCAGTCGCAGCTGTGCCGCGCCCTGCCCTGGCACCAGTTGATCTTCGCCCGTCAGCGGCTGTCGGTGTTTGCCGAGCTCCAGGGCCTCGACCCGAAGGACCGGCTGACGCCGGTGGTCGAAGCCATGGGCGGCAGCGGCCAGGTGTTCGGCCAGCTCAGCATGGAGCATCCGGACGCCGATGTCGGCCGCGATCTCGCCGGCCTCGCCCGCAGCTTCGGCAACGCGCTGCGCGCGGGCCTGCGCAAGCCGGGACACCTGAGCGCCAAGGACGATCCGCGCAAGCCGACCCTGCACGTAGTGCTGCTGTCGGGCACACATCTGCTGCTGGCTGCCGGCGATCCCGAGGACACACCACCGCAGCGCGGCGCCGGCGAGCGCGCCAGCGCGTGGAGCGGCGGCATTCCGCGTCTGAAGCTCGCGCATGACGCGCCCAGCCGCTCGGCGCTGAAACTCGAAGAGGCCCTGCTCGCCCTACTGAGCCCGGACGAGCGCTTGCGCTGGATGAAGGCCGGCCAGCAGGCGGTGGACCTGGGCGCCGCCCCCGGCGGCTGGAGCTGGGTGCTGGCGCGAGCGGGTCTGTCGGTCACCGCCATCGACAACGGCCCCCTGGCCGAGAGCGCGCTGGGCACCGGCCTGATCAAGCACCTTCGATCCGACGGTTTCCGCTGGCGGCCGCCGCATCCGATCGACTGGCTGGTCTGCGACATGGTCGAGCAGCCTCGGCGCGTAGCCACCCTGATGGGCGACTGGCTGGTGGCGGGCGATGCGCGGCGCGCGATCTTCAACCTCAAGCTGCCGATGAAGAAGCGCTGGCAGGAGGTGCGTGAACAGCTGGACGCGCTTGATACGCGGCTGAGGCAGGCGGACCTGTCGCTGGAGATACGTGCCCGCCAGCTCTACCACGACCGGGAAGAGATCACGGTGGCAGCGGTACCGACCCGCTGATGCCCCACCGGGAGCCTGCATCCCGGGCGTGCTCCAGCGCGGAGGTCGGGCACCTGAACGCAGCGGCTCACCGCGGCGGAAACACCTTCCTTTGCACCACATTCCGCGCCGTCGCGCAATGATCCCGCGCATGGCCGCTTGAACCGGATCCCGATAGCCTTTTACGCCTGATGAACCGCCCCCTGATCGAAGACCCGCCGGAGACCCGCGCACCGCCCCTCTTGGAGGTGCGTGGCCTGAGTTTCGCGCGCAACGACGAGCCGATCTTCGGCCCGCTGGACTTTCACGTCGACATCGGTGAAGCAGTGCTGGTGCACGGCGCCAACGGCCGCGGCAAGACCACACTGCTGCGGGTGCTGGCCGGCCTGCTGTCGCCCCAGTCCGGGGAGGTGGAAATCGACGGAGAGCCTGCCGGCCGCGAGGCCGTTGCTCACACCTGCGCCCTGTTGGGCCACCTGCTGGGCCACAAGGGCGAGCTGAGCGCGGAGGAAAACCTGCGCTTTGCCCGCGGCCTGTTTGGACAGCGTCCGGGCCAGTCGCCGACGAGCGCGCTGGCGGCTGTAGGTCTGGCGGGCTATGAGGACAGCCCCGCACGCCAGCTCTCGGCTGGCCAGAAGAAGCGCCTCGCCCTGGCCCGCCTGCTGCTGGTGCCGGCGCGGCTGTGGCTGCTGGATGAGCCTTACGCCAATCTCGACCTGGAAGGCATCGACCTGGTCAACCGTCTGGTGGCCCACCACCTGTCACGCGGCGGCGGCGCACTGATCACCAGCCACGGCGCCTATGCCACCGGCGCGGTGCGTACCCGCACCCTGAGCCTGGATCCCCCCGGCAGGGCGGAAGCCGCATGAATACGCCGTCCGCGCTGTCCGCGCTCAGCGCCCTGCTGCGGCGCGATCTGCTGCTGGTGTGGCGCCGCCGCGGCGATGCGCTGAACCCGGTGCTGTTCGCGCTGCTGGTGGTCACCCTGTTTCCGCTGGCCATCGGCCCGGAGCCGGAGCGGCTCTCCCTGATCGCCCCCGGCGTGGTCTGGGTGGCCCTGCTGCTGGCTAGCCTGCTGTCGTTGGACACCCTGTTCCGCAGCGACTTGGAGGACGGCAGCCTGGAGATGCTGCTGCTCTCCCCGCAGCCGCTGGCCCTGATGCTGTTCGGCAAGCTGCTGGTCCACTGGCTCACCAGCTCGGTACCGCTGCTGCTGGCAGCGCCCCTGCTGGCCGAAATGCTCTCCCTGCCGCGGGAACTGCTGGGGGTGATGATGGCCTCGCTGGTCCTCGGGACTCCCTTGCTCAGCCTGGTGGGCGGCATCGTGGTGGCCTTGACCGTGGGTATGCGGCGCTCTGGTATGCTCCTCGCGCTGCTCGCACTGCCCCTGTACGTACCGATTCTGATCCTCGGGGCCGGCTGTGTGGCAGCGGCCGCGCAAGGCCTGCCCTACCACGGCGCGCTGCTGCTCCTGGGCGCTGCGCTCGCCCTGCTCACCATCCTGGCGCCGTTGGCTACGGCGACCGCGCTGCGAATCGCGATGACATGAATCCCGTCCTGCTCTGGTTCCACACGATGGGCTCGCCGCCCCGCTTCCACGCCTTCGCCGGGCGCTGCCTGCCGTGGTTCTACGGCATCGCGATTCCGCTGATTGTCTGGGGCCTGTGGGCCGGGCTCTACCAGGTGCCGGCCGACTACCAGCAGGGCGACACCTTTCGCATCATCTTCGTGCACGTGCCGGCGGCGTGGATGAGTCTGTTCATTTACGGGGTGATGGCGGTCAATGCCTTCATCGCCCTGGTCTGGCGCATCAAGCTGTCGGAACAGCTGGCCATGAACTGCGCTCCGATCGGCGCCGCCTTCACCTTGATCACCCTGCTGACGGGCTCGATCTGGGGCAAGCCGATGTGGGGAACCTGGTGGACCTGGGACGCGCGCCTTACCGCCGAGCTGGTGCTGCTCTTTCTGTACCTCGGCGTGATGGGCCTGTACGCCGCCATCGAGGATCGCAGGGCGGCTGCGCGCGCCGCGAGCTTCCTGGCCCTGATCGGCGTGGTCAACGTTCCGATCGTGCATTTTTCGGTGGACTGGTGGAACACCCTGCATCAGGGCGCCACCATCCGCCTGTTCGGGCCTTCGGCCATGCATCCGAGCATGCTGGCGCCGCTGATCGCTCTGGCACTTGGCACCAAGCTGTGGTTCCTGGCCTCGATGCTGGCGCGCACCCGCGTCGCCATCGCCGAAGCCGAGCGCGGCAAGGACTGGGTCCGGCGCGCACTTTCGTTGCAACAAGGGGAGGGTCGAGCATGAGCGCGTTGTTCGACATGGGGCCCTACAGCGCGCATGTCTGGACCTGTTTCGGCCTTTTCGTTGCCGTGCTGGTCTGGGATTTCCTGCTGCCGCTGCGCCGAACGCGCCGGCTGCGCCGCGAACTGGCGGCGCAGACTCGACGTGAAGTGGCGCGCAGCCAGGCAGCCACCACCGATGCCAGCCGGAGCACCCCCGCATGAACCCCGTCCGCAAACGACGCCTGATTACCGCCTCACTGATCCTTGGCGCCGGCCTCGTCGCCGGCAGCCTCGTGGCGCTCGCCCTCCAGGAAAACCTCACCTACCTGCACTCGCCGTCCGAAGTGATCGGTGGCGCAGCGCCCGAATCCGGCAAGTTCCGGCTGGGCGGGGTGGTGCTGGAGGACAGCATCGCCAGCGGCCGCGTAGAGGAAACCCGCGAGGTCGAATACCGCTTCGTGGTCACCGACCGCGAGGAAAATTTCCCGGTGCGCTACCGCGGCGTGCTGCCGGATCTGTTTCGCGAAGGCCAGAGCGTGATCGCCCGCGGCCGCCTGGAATCCGAACCCAGCGGCCTCGTGTTCGTGGCCGACCAGGTGCTGGCGCGGCACGACGAGACCTACATGCCGGCCGAGGTGGCCGACAAGATGACCCAGGCACGGATCGCACGCGCACGCCAGCTGCAGGAGGAATCGGCCGCGATCCGCGCCGGCCGCGACCTGCCCACGGCAGAGGACGAAGCAGGCGCTGCGGAAAAGCAGGCCGCCCCGGCGCCCGCCTACGGCAGCAGCACCGGCGCCTACTGAACGTCTCGGCCGGTCCGCTGCGGCGGGCCTGGCCGCCCCTGATCGTCGCCGGCCGCTAAGCGGCCAGCTTCTCGCCAAGAGGTCCCACGCCAATGCTTCCCGAACTTGGCAACTTCGCCCTGGTGCTGGCCCTGGTGCTGGCGGTGGTGCAGTCCACTCTGCCGCTGTACGGCGCCTGGCGCGAGCATCCGGGCCTGATGGCCACGGCACGCTCGGCCGCCTACGGCCAGTTCGTGTTCCTGCTGATCAGCTACATCATCCTCACCACGGCCTTCCTGCAGCAGGACTTCTCGGTGGCCTACGTCGCCCAGAACAGCAACACGCTGCTGCCGGTGATCTACCGCATCTCGGCAGTCTGGGGCGCGCACGAGGGCTCGCTGCTGCTGTGGGTGCTGATCCTTGGCATGTGGACGGTGGCGGTTGCAGCGTTCTCGCGCAGCTTGCCTGACGTCGTGGTGGCGCGGGTGCTGGCAGTGATGGGCTGGGTCAGCGTCGGCTTCATCCTGTTCACCGCCCTCACCAGCAACCCCTTCGACCGCCTGCTGCCGGCCCCGCTGGAAGGCCGCGACCTCAACCCGCTGCTGCAGGACCCGGGTCTGATCATCCATCCGCCCATGCTGTATGCGGGATACGTGGGCTTCGCGGTGGCTTTCGCCTTTGCCATCGCAGCCCTGCTGGGCGGCAAATTGGACGCACAGTGGGTGCGCTGGAGCCGGCCCTGGACCAACGTCGCCTGGGCCTTCCTCACCATCGGCATCGGCCTTGGCAGCTGGTGGGCCTACTACGAGCTGGGCTGGGGCGGCTGGTGGTTCTGGGACCCGGTGGAGAACGCCAGCTTCATGCCGTGGCTGGCCGGCACCGCGCTCATCCACTCACAGGCGGTCACCGAGAAGCGCGGCAGCTTCGCCGGCTGGACCCTGCTGCTCGCCATCGCGGCCTTTTCGCTGTCCCTGCTCGGCGCCTTCCTGGTCCGATCTGGCGTGCTCACCTCGGTGCACGCGTTCGCGTCCGATCCGGAACGCGGCGTCTTCATCCTGATCTTTCTGCTGGTGGTCGTCGGCGGTTCGCTGCTTCTATATGCGGTGCGATCCGGCGGCATCCCGCGCGGCCAGCCGTTCGCACCGGTCTCGCGCGACTCGCTGCTGCTGATGAACAACCTGCTGTTCAGCGCCGCTACGGCGATGGTGCTGATCGGCACCCTGTATCCGCTGTTCTCGGATGCGATGAACTGGGGCAAGGTCTCGGTGGGCGCGCCCTACTTCGGCCCCTTCTTCATCGCCCTGATGGCGCCGGTGGTGCTGCTGATGGTGTTCGGGCCCTTCGCGCGCTGGCAGCGCGAGGAGGGGGCACGCTTCCTGCCGGTGATCACCGTCGGGCTGGTCGCCGCCGTGCTGGCCACCGTGGCCGCGATGATCCTGATCGATGGCGTGAACGTGCGGGCCTGGGCCGGCGCCGCGGGCGCCGCCTGGGTGCTGGCGGGCACTGCGCTGTTCGCCTGGCAGCGCCTGCGGAAATCCGGTCCGGGCAAGCGCTTTACCGCCGAGATGAACGGCATGATGATCGCCCACTTCGGAGTTGGCCTGTTTGTGGCCGGTGCGCTGCTGACCGAAGCCATCAACGTTGAGCGCGACGTCGCACTCAAGCCGGGCGAGTACGTCGAAATGGCCGGCTACCGCTTCCAATTCGAGGGTGTCGGCTTCCGCCAGGGTCCCAATTTCAACGCGGACCGCGGCACCGTGCTGGTGTTCGACGGCGATCGCCAGATCGCCACCCTGCACCCGGAGAAGCGCGCCTATATGAGCGGCGGCCAGATCATGACCGAGGCGGCGATCCGCCCGGGTGTGATCCAGGACGTGTACGTCGCGCTGGGCGAGCCGCTGGGCGACGGCCAGTCATGGGGGCTGCGCCTCTACGTCAAACCCTTCATCCGCTGGACCTGGTTCGGCGCCCTGCTGATGGCGATCGGCGGCATCGTGGTGGCCTTTGACCGCCGCTTCCGACGGGTGCCGGCCACCCGCGGCGCAGCCGAAGGCGCCGCCGAACCCAAGCCCGACGGCACGCCTGCCGGCGTCCGCGCATGATCGCTCGCCTGCTGCCGCTGGCGGTGTTCCTGGCGCTGGCCACGCTGCTCGGCGCTGGCATCTGGCTGGCCCAGGTCCGCGATCCCAACGCGATCCCGTCGCCGCTGGTCGGACGGGTCGCGCCCGGTTTCGAGCTGCCGGCCCTGCACCAGCCCGAGCGCGTGGTCGACAGCGATGACCTCAAGGGCCAGCCCTACCTGCTCAACGTCTTCGGCAGCTGGTGCCCGGGCTGCCGGGACGAGCATCCGGTGGTGGAGCGCCTGGCCCGCTCCGGCGCGCTGCCGGTGGTCGGATTCAACTGGAAGGACGAGCGCGAGGACGCGCTTCGCTGGCTGGCGCGCTACGGTGACCCGTATGCCGAAATCGCAGTCGACTACGAGGGCCGCACCGCCATCGACTACGGCGTCTATGGCGCGCCCGAGAGCTTCCTGATCGGCGCCGACGGCACCGTTCTCTACAAGCACATCGGCCCGCTGACCTGGGAAGCCGTGCAGCGCGAGATCCTGCCTCGGCTGGAAGCCGCACGCGGGAACGCACAGTGACCGTGCTCCGTCGCCTGCTTGCCGCGGTTCTGGTGCTGCTGCTCGCCCTGCCGGCATGGGCGATCGACCCGCTGCCCTTCCGCGACGAGGCCGAGCACGCCCGTTTCCGCGCGCTCACCAAACAACTGCGCTGCGTGATGTGCCAGAACGAATCACTGTCTGACTCCAGCGCGATGATCGCCCAGGACCTGCGCCGCGAAGTGCTGACCCTGATGCAGCAGGGCATGAGCGACGACGAGATCAAGGCGTTCCTGGCCGAGCGCTACACCGACTTCGTGCTCTATCGCCCGCCCTTCGACCGCACGACCTGGCTGCTGTGGTTCGGCCCCGGCCTGCTGCTGCTGGCCGGCGGAGTCACCGTGGGCGTGGTCATCGCACGCCGCAAGCGCGCGCTCGACGAGAGCGAAGAACCGCTGAAACCCGTTCCCGACGAGGAGTGGTAAGCCCCATGTTCCTGATCCTGGTGGCGAGCCTCACGCTCGTCGCGATCGCCTTTGTGCTGCTGCCTCTGCTTCGCCCACCGGTGGACGACCCCGCCGCCGACAAGCGCCGCGCCCTGCGTCAGGCCCATGCCACAGGCGCACTCGACGAAGCCGAGCTGCGTGAGCGCCTGCAGGCCCTGCCGCCCGAGCCGAGGCAGCCGGCGCGCGCCGGCCTGCCCCTGCTTGCCGCGCTGGCGGTGATCCTGCCGGCGGCCAGCGTGCTCACCTACCTTTCGGTAGGCAGCCCACAGGCGCTTGACCCGGCTTCGCGCGTGGCCGCGCCGCCTTCGCCGGAGACCATGGATGCGGCCATCGCCGCGCTCGAACAGCGCCTGCAAGCCAACCCCACGGACCTTGACGGCTGGATCCTGCTGGCGCGCAGCAAGCGCAGCCTGGAGCGTTTCGAGGAGGCCGCCGCCGCCTTTGATCGGGCCTACCGGCTGGATCCGGACAACGTCGACCTGATGGTGGGCCAAGCCGAGGCTCAGGTCCTTGCCAGCGCCGACCGGCGTTGGGGCGGCGAGCCGCTGGCCCTGCTGCAGCGCGCGTTGGAACGCGACCCCAGCCATGGCCAGGGTCGCTGGCTGGCCGGCGTGGCCGCGATCCAATCCGGCCGCGCCGATGAAGCCGCCCGCATCTGGGAGGGTCTGCTCGCGGAGATGCCGCCCGAGGCCGAGGCTTTGAACGCGTTGCGAAATCAGGTCAACCAAGCTCGACAAATGGCCGGCCTGGATCCGCTTCCGGCCACCGCGACCGCAGCCCCGTTGCCCATCTCCGCAGCACCCTCTGCAGTCAGCCCTGCGACCGATGCAGCCGGCCCACGTCTCGAAGTCGAGGTCAGCCTCGACCCCGCGCTCGCAGCGCAGGTGCCGCCGGGCGCGGTGCTGTTCGTGTTCGCACGGGCGGTTGAAGGCCCGCGCGCGCCGCTGGCCATCCAAAGACTCGCGGCGGACGCGCTGCCGGCCACCGTGGTGCTGGATGCCAGCATGGGCATGGTGGCCGGCATGGACCTTTCCAGCCAAACCCAGGTCACGGTCGGCGCCCGTATCTCGGCCAGCGGCAATGCCGCACCGCAGGCCGGCGACCTCGAGGGCCTTGCATCGCCCGTCGCGGTCGACAGCGGCCGAACACGCGTGCAGATCAACCGCGTCCTGCCGTGACCGAGTTCATCCCGCCGGCCACCCGCTGGTTCGAACTGCCCAGCCCCTTTCCAATGAAGCGCGGCGGTGAGCTGCGCGGCGGTCGTCTGGCCTACGAGTCCTGGGGCCGGCTCTCGCCCGAGCGCGACAACGCCGTGCTGGTGCTGACCGGCCTGTCGCCCAGCGCGCATGCGGCCAGCCATCAGGACGACCCCGAGCCGGGCTGGTGGGAGCCCATGATTGGCCCGGGAAAACCTATCGACACCGATCGTTGGTTTGTCGTGTGCATCAATTCCCTGGGCAGCTGCCGCGGCAGCAGCGGCCCGGCGTCGATCAATCCGGAAACCGGCCAGCCCTGGCGGCTGGGCTTCCCCGAGCTCTCGGTCGAAGACGGCGCGCGCGCCGCGCTGGCGCTGGTGCGTGGGCTGGGCATCGATCAGCTGGACACCGTGGTTGGCTGCTCGATGGGCGGCATGACCGCGATCGCCTACATGCTGCACGGAGGCCGTGCGCGGCGCATGCTCAACGTCTGCGGCGCCGCCCACGCCCTGCCCTTCTCAATCGCCGTGCGCTCGCTGCAGCGCGAGGCGATCCGGCTCGATCCGCTGTGGAACGGCGGCGACTACAGCGACAGCGTCTACCCCGAATCCGGCATGCGCATCGCACGCAAGCTGGGCGTGCTGACCTATCGCTCGGCGATCGAATGGCACGGCCGCTTCGGCCGCGTGCGGCTCGACAGCGAGCTGCGCGAGGACGATCCCTTCGGCCACGAGTTCCAGGTCGAGAGCTACCTCGAAGGCCACGCGCGGCGCTTCATCCGCCAGTTCGACCCTAACTGCTACCTCTACCTGTCGCGCTCGATGGACTGGTTCGACACCGCCGAATACGCACCCGGCGGCGGCGAGGGCGAGCAGGCCGTGCTGCGCGGGCTGGCCCGCATCCGCCTGCAGCAGGCGCTGGTGATCGGCGTGGAAACCGACATCCTGTTCCCGATCGAGCAGCAGGCCCAGATCGCCGAAGGCCTGCGCCGCGGCGGCACCGAGGTCCACTTCGCCAGCCTGCCCTCACCACAGGGCCACGACGCCTTCCTGGTCGACTACCCGCGCTTCTGTCCGCTGATTGCGGACTTCATGGGCGGTTGAGCCGCCTGCAGCAGGCGCGAATCAGCCGGCTTGTCAGGGTGCGCGTCAGCACTCTGTCGCCCGCTGCGCGTTTTCGAGCTTGCCCGCGCCAGGGCCCCCAAAAACGTCGGGCCGACACCAGGCGCAACACAGTTCGCCAACGCAGACCCTATGGGGCAATGCGGTGCATCGCAGGGCGCTATCCCGAGAGATGCGCTACGCCCTGACGCGCCCCTGCCGGGGTAATGCGCGGGGCATGTCCGCGCAGGCTGTATGGCGTCGCGCGGGCGGTTCAGCGCTCCATTCCGGCCCTCCCTGGCCAAAACGGTAGGCTGCACTGCAGACGCGAGCTACACCTGCCGCATGCGCGAACGCATCATCCAAGCCATCCACAGCATACCGAGCATCAACCCGAACAGACTCAGCAGCCCGGTTGCCGGGATCGGTACCGGGCGCGGGATGCCGACGAACAGGTCGACGCCATCCTGGTCGTCTTCGTTGTCGACGCTGTTGCCGGGCACCGAATCGATATCCCGGATTGGCAGGCCACTGTCATCCTCGGCGCGGGTGATCTCGGCGATATTGCGCAGAGAACCCACTTGGGCGTTTCCGGCGCGCAGGCTGATCGGCAGATCGATGCTCGCGCCGGGCAACAGAGGGCCAAAGCTGCGGGTGGCCGACAGGCCATCGGCGGCCAGCGTCCAGTCAGTGCTCTCCAGCGTGAAGCCCGCCGGGAAGCGATCCGTCACTTCCACCGTAGCGGCCGGCACCGTTCCCTCGTTACGTACCGTGATCAGGTAGTTCACCACCTGGTTGGGCAGCACCTGCGCGGGCTGTCCGTCGGCCAGCCGCTTGTTCAATTCCAGATCAAAATTCAGCAGGAAGCCGAAATCCACGGTCGGATTGGTGTTGAAGTCGGGCGGGCCCGGCTTCGTCTCCGCGACCAAGGTCACCGGCAGGCTGCGTGTCAGTGGTCCGACCTCAAAGCCGTTGTCGTCGTTGTCGACATCGTCGTTGGGGTCAACGCCCGCCGCACAGCTACCGGACGGGCTGTACGGAAAGCCCGAACCCGTGCTGCCGAGGTAAGTGGCCGGACGCTCGACCTCGACGATGTACTCGCCTGGCTGCAGCTGGGTGAACAGGTAGCGGCCGTTGATATCGGTGAGCTGGGTCGCCAATGCGGCACCGTCGGGCTGGCCGTCGCCGCTGGTGTCGACATACAGGTTGACCCGCAGACCGGGCAGGCCCTGCTCACCGGCTTCGAAGAGGCAGTTGTTGTTGGTATCCACCCAGAGCTGGTCACCCAGCGCCAGGGCGCCGACGCCGGAGGTGCCGATACGGTAATCCTCGACCTCTCCATCGCTGGCCTCGCCGGCGGGCGAGCAGTCCGGATCGGTGCTGAGGCGGAAGCGTGCATAAGGCGAGGCGACTGCGTCCGCGGGCACCAGGCCGAACTCGAGCTGCAAGCTGCCGTCAGTGGTGCCAGCCGGCACCGGGATCGATGCACGCTCGCTGGCGTCATCGAAATCGCCGTCGTCGTTCCAGTCGATGAATCCACACACCTGCGCGGGCACCGCCAGCAGATTGGTCGCGCGCACATTCACCCGCGCCGGGCTGCCCAAGTCATAGGGCTGCAGAAAGGTCACCCCATCTTCGTCATCGATCCCAGCCAGGTCGTCCCCATCGGCGTTCAGGCTCGGCTGACCATCGCCTTCGGCATCGACACGGTCGCCCAGGAATAGACCATCGACGATCACATGCCGCGGACCGTCGTTGGCCAGCAGAGTGGCGTAGTTACCCGGGCCCTGACCGGCGCCAGTGTCCGGCAGGTCGCCGAAATCGAAGCGACGGACCTGAGCCAGATAGTCTTCCACCTCGCCATCGCGCTCCTGCCCGTTTGCAGAGGCAGGTGTGCACAGGCCGGGCTCGGTGCTGAGGCGGAAACGCGCGTAGGTGGCTCCTCCCGACGCGCTGGCCGGCACCGCAAAACTCAAGCCGAACTGGGCGTCCACGCTGCCGGTGGGCACCGCGATCTGGGCGAGCTCGCCCGGGCCGTCGAACACACCGTCGCCGTTGAAATCGATGTAGCCGCAGACGCGGGCGGCATCGCCGGTGGTGTTGCTGACCTGCACCCGCACCGTGGCCGGACGCCCGGCAACCAGGTTGTCGGCACTCAGATCGATCAGGTTGACGCCGTCCTCGTCGTCAATGCCGCTCAGATCATCGCCATCAGCGCCGACGCTGGGCAGGCCGTCGAGTTCGTCATCGATCAGCGTACCCATCAGCAGGCCGGGCCGCAGCACATGGCGCGGACCATTGTTGATCAAAAGCGTCGCGTAGTTGCCCGCCCCCGTGCCCGGGCCCGTGTCCGGCAGATCGCCGAAGTCCATGCGCTCGGTGATGGTGACCCGATAGTCCTCGACCTCACCGTCCGGCGCATCGCCGCCCGCACTGCAGGCGCCTGCAGTGTCGGTAGAGAGTCGGAAGCGCGCGTAGGTAACCGGCGGCGCACCTAGCGCAGGCGCTCCGAAGCCCAGGCTAGCGCTGCCCGCCACCGTGCCCGCAGGCACGATGGCACTCGCGACTTCGCCGACTGCATCGAACACGCCGTCACCGTTCAAGTCGAGGAAGCCGCACAGCCGCGCTGCGCTTCCCGTCAGGTTGTTCACCTGCACGTCGATCTGGGCCGGCACCAGCGCCACCAGCTGCAGCTGGGCGGGGCTGACGCCGTCTTCGTCGTCGATGCCGGCAAGATCATCGCCATCGGCGTTGATGCCGGGCTGGCCATCAAACTCGGCGTCCACGCCCAACCCCATGAACAAATTCGGGCTGGCCGGGAAACCGGGCTGGATCAAGTGGCGCGCGCCCCCGTTGGCAAGCAGGGTCCGATAGTTGCCGGGCCCGGTGCCGGCCCCGGTATCGGGCAGGTCGCCGAGATCAAAGGCATTGATCAGCACCGCGTAATCCTCGACCTCACCATCGTTGAGCGCGCCTTCCGGCGAGCAGGTTGCGCCTGGGTTGGCCGCCTCGGTGTAGATGCGGAAGCGGGCGTAGGTGTTCCGCACCGCGTTGGCCGGCACGGTGAACAGCAGGCTGCCGTTGACGCCATTGGCACCGGCCGCGACCGTGGCCTGGGCCAGTTCGCCCGGCTCGCCCAGCACCCCGTTACCGTTGAAGTCGATGAAGCCGCAGACCGTCGCCTGCGCACCGCCGAGGTTGGTCGCATTGAAGCGCACCGCATTGGGACCTCCGGCACGCATCACCAGATCGGCGATCACGATGCCGTCCTCGTCATCGGGCTGGCCGGCCGGTGCGCTGTCGTCGCCATCGGCCGCCGCGCTGGGCTGGCCGTCGATCTCGGCGTCGACCAGCGCACCCAGCCGCAGACCGCTGCGGATAATGTGGCTCGCGCCATTGCTGGCGACCAGGGTGGGATAGCTGGGCAGGCCCGGCAGGCCGTCCGGCAGATCGCCGCGGTCGATCGCGATGATCGAGGCGCGGTAGTCCTCGACCTCACCGCTGCTTGAGGGACCGTTGGCAAATGCCGTGCTGCAGGCGCCTCCATCCAAGCTGAGGCGGAAGCGCGCGTAGGTCGGGTCGATGGTGGCACCCGCGAAAGGCACGCTGCCCCAGTTGACGCTGACCACGGTACCGCCGGGGCCGGTGCCGCTGGGGATGGAAATGGTCGGTGCCAGTTCGGCGGTGCCGGCGACGGTATCGCCAAAATCGCCGTCGGCGTTCCAGTCGACGTAGCTGCACAGGCGCGCCGTGCTGCCGCTGTCGTTGACCACGCGCACGTCGACAGTCGCCAGCTGGCCGCGGAAGAACTGCAGCTGGCTCGGGTCAATCACGCCGTCCTCGTCAGCCAGACCGTTCAGATCATCCCCGTTGGCGCCGACGCCGGGCTGGCCGTCGAGCTCGGCATCCCACAGCAGGCCGAGGGTCAGGCCCGTGGTCTGCAAATGACTGGGGCCGTTGTTGACCAGCAGGGTGCGGTAGTTGCCTGGGCCTGTGTTGTTGCCGGTGTCCGGCAGATCGCCCAGGTCGGCGTTGTCGATGCTGCCGGCGAAGCCCACGTCCACGCTGTAGTTGGACATACGGTCCGGCCACAGGTCGGTGCCGCCACCGTTATCGGGGTCATCGTCGGTGTTCGAGCCGCTGAAGATGCGCTCGTTGGTCGGCTCGTTGGCACTGGGGTCGCCAAGGCTCAGGCCGGGCGAGGTCACGAAGCCCGCACCGCCACCGCAGATCGCTGCTGCAGGAGTGCCCTGTGCATTGTTGTCGTTGTCGACCCGATTGTTCGGATTCTGGCTATTGTTGTTTGTCGACACCTGCAGCCCGACGAGCGTGGGCTGCACGCTCGGGATGCCCAGGTAGTAGTCGTTCTGGCGCAGCAGCTCGTCGAAGCGATACTTGCCGCTGCGGCCGCCGACAGTCGTGGTGACCGTGCTGCCGACCAGCAGGTCACCGGCACTCGGCCCGGGGATGCCATCGGTATCGCGACACAGGCGCAGCTCGACACCGTCGATGCCGGCTTCGCCCTGATCCAGCACACCATTGTTGTTGGTGTCGCGCCAGACCCGGTTACCCAGGCGATAGCGCTCGGGCAGGATCACGCCGGCCTTCACCGGCTCGGCGGTGGGCAGCAGGTTGTTGGGGTTCAGCGGCGTCGGCGTAGCGCGGTAGGCGCGATGCGCAAAGCTGACCCAGGCCGGGTTGAACACATTGGTGTCGCCGACCACAGACGGCAACGCGCCGCCGGCAAGCGTTGGCGCGACGAACACCGGTGCCGCCATCGGGAAATCAAACACGGCGGTTTCCAGCCGGCCCCAGTTGTCGGTGGGGCCGTTGAAGGTGCCGTTCGGATCGACGAAGGCGCGGATGCGAATGGCGCGCACGTTGGCGAAGTCGCCGCCGGGCGGGGTCGCGCTCCAGTCGTTGGCGCAGGTGCCCTGCCAGCCGCTGGTGTCGTCATCGCTGGATACTTCAGGACGGCACGGATTGCTGGAGCCCGAGTACTCGATCAGGAAGTTGCCGGCAATATTGGCCGTGGTCTGCGCAGCGACCAGGGTGGGCGCGCCGGTCAACAGCGGGCGGAAGCGCGAGTTGCGGGTCACGCCTGTCTGCGGCTCGCCGACGCCGGTGTCGCCGATGAAGGGCAGCACCTCATAGAAAACGTAGTTGTCGAAGGCCACATTGCCGGCGTTCTGGATGCGCACGCGGTAGTTGAAGGGCGCACCGAAGTCCGTCCGCGCCACGCAGGGGAAACGGGTGAAACGCGGGGTATCCACGCCCACACCGGGCGCGCCGGCAAAGGTATCGGCATACACCGGGCACGCGGCGGAGGCCACAGCGGGCGGCTCGGTCGGGTCATCGACCAGGTCGTCCAGCGGGTTCTCATACGGGCCGGGGCCGCTCACCCACTTGGTGCCGTCCAGCACCGCCGCCTGCAGGATGTTGAAACCGGCCGAACCGGCGCAGTACTCGGTGGTGGCGCCGTTGCCATCGATGTTGTCGGCATCGGCCACAAAGCTGGTCGAACAGGTGCTGTTGGGATCACCGCTGAACACGCCGATACGGTTGGTGTAGCTGCCGTTCAAGGCGCCGGCGCGGATGCGGGTGCGGATGTCGATACGCGGCATCTGCGCGGCAGTGCGCGGGAAGCTGCCGGTATAGGCGATGCGCACCAGGGTGTGGCCCGGCACGCCGCCGAAGGTGAAGTCAGGCACGGTCGTGATGACCGGCGTCGGGCTGCCGGGCTGGATCACCGTGGTATCGATGAACTCGAGCTCCGGCGGCAGTACGTCGACGATGACCGGATCGACGATATCACCGGTGGAATCGCCCACCGCGTGGTCGACGCCGACGCGCCAGACGATCTCATCCAGCGGGCGCAGCGAGGACGGCGCCGACTGCACCGTCTTGACCGGCGCAAGGCCCGGTCGTGCGTCTTCAATGCGCTGGGTGCGGCAGGTCTGCTGGAACTGCGCACCGCCCGCATTCCAGCGCGCGATGAAGCAGTTCTGCGGATCGATCGAGCCCGGCAGCGGCGGCGGGTTGATGGTGGACGGCACCGGCTGGCTGATCACCGGCTGGGTGGTGAAGCCGAAGTCGCGCGGCACCTCGTTGGCAGGCGGCAGGCCTGGGCCGGTGTTGGCATTGGCGAAGCGCCAGCAGATGCCGGTGATGCCGCCCAGGCCACTGCTGATCGTGATGGCATTGTTCGACGGCGCAGCAGTCGCCACCTCGGTCCAGTTGGCGTCACCGCAGCTGGCAGTCGGCGCGGGCTCGACATTGCTGACGAACACGTCGGCAACCACGTCGTAGTTCGGCGCGCCGCTGTTCCAGTTGCCCAGGGTGAAGCTGCTCACCTGCAGACGCGGCGGCACGCCGGTGTTGACGGTCGGCAGCACATCGAAGAACTGCACGTCCTGCAGGC
This sequence comes from Aquimonas sp., assembly GCA_022241605.1. Classification (GTDB taxonomy): domain Bacteria; phylum Pseudomonadota; class Gammaproteobacteria; order Xanthomonadales; family Xanthomonadaceae; genus Aquimonas. Next base: position 71,568 of record JAKOMQ010000019.1, read on the forward strand.
CGATATTGGACTGGAAGCGCGCATTGATGCGCCAGTTGATGCGGCCGATGCCCGAGTTGTTCGGGGTATCGCTGGGCGTCGCGTCGTTGCCGCTCTTGCTGAAGGGCGTGAGGTTCGAGTCTGGACCGCCGCGATCGCCGGGCGTCTGCCCGAAGCACTGCGGGTTGCCGGTGTCGCCCACCGGCGGCGTGCCCAGGCCAGCGGCCGAGCAATAGACCGGATCGTCAGCGCGCACGTGCGCGCGGTCAGGCGCTGGCCCCGCGCCCGCAGGCAGATCGTAGGTCACAAAGAAATCCAGACACACCTGCGCGCCCAGGTTCGAGCCCGGCGGGTACAGGGTGTCGATGGCGATGCGCGCGGCGGGTACTGTCCAGGTGACGCGATTGCCGACGATGGTCTCGGTGATCGGCGGCGCGCCGGCCGGGATCACTGTGCGGATATTGGTCGCGCCCGGGGGCGTGTCGTCGAAGATCTGGATACCGTTCAAGGAGACCTGATCGATGCCACCGGCGGCGCAGAAGCGCACGCGATCGGTGACAAAGGTCGCCTGGTCGGAGATCACCAGGGTCGGGATCGGGTCGAACTGCTGCTTGGTGATGCTGTAGTTGCGCTGCGAAGCCGCGCTGATGTTGATCGGCGCGCTGTCGGCATTGATCGGAAGCGGCTGCCCACCCGGGTTGTTGGTAAACGTGAGGTTGGCCGAGTTGAACACGCCCGTCGCCGCCCCCGCGCCCGGCCGTACCCGCGTGGTGATGAAGGCCTCACCGGCGGTGCCCGTAGACACGTTGGTGCGCAGCGCCGTCACCGTGTTGCCGCCGACCGGACAGGTGAGCGAGCCGAACAGGGGGAAGTCGCAGCCGACGATCTCAAGCTCCGGCGGCAGCGTATCGCTGATGCTGATATCGCCGCAGCTCGGCTGGGCCACACCGTTGCAGGCATAGGTCAGGCGATAGCGCACCGTGGTACCGGGCGGCACCGTGGCGTTGGCTGCGGGCTCAAGCAGCTGCTTGCCCAGGGTCATGTTCGGGTCCTGTGCCATCGCGGGGGCCGAAAGACCCAGCAGCACCAGAACACCCAACAACCATTGCAGGCTAAAGCCTGCGCACACACCTCGGACCTTGCTCACGCACTACCCCCTGGACATTCAAAACAGTTGTCGCTGAAACGCAAAAGACCCGCAAACGTGCATCGCACGGACGGGATCGAAAAGCAGACGATTGGGCGATTCAGGAAATCGGTGAAATCCCGGCAACCAAGCACGTCGCGCGCACCACGAACAAGGCCTGGCATTGTGGCCGTTGATATCAGCACCGATTTCCCCTGTACGCACAGCACGAACGTGGCCGCTGCCTGTTGCCCAAGCTCGATCAAGCCGGGAGAGTGCCACCACGATGTTTCGCAGGGTGAGCGGACGCGACCTCAAGGTCAAGTACAGCGGCTCGCAGTTGCTCTCACATCCTCACAGAGCGCTGGTCCGCCGAAGACGACCCACGGCTGCAGTGAAGCCAGCGACGAGTCAAAACGCCGAAGCGCCAAGGCGCCAACACTATCGAAAGCGCGACAACTGCAGCCAGTCAGTACGCCATCAATTTGTGTACAGGTAGCCCGCCCCGCGCAGTGCCCGAACCGGCAGCTCACACCCTGCGGCCGCCTTCACGCGCGCCCGCAGTCGATGCACAAGCACTTCCAGGCGGTGGGCATCGAAGTTCCAGGGCTCGCTGGTGAGCGCTTCGATCAAGGTCTCGCGGGGAACGGGTTGAGCGGGAGTGGCGAACAGGCACTGCAGGAAGGCGCGCTCCTGTTCGCGCAGGGACACACGCTGGCCGTCAGGGGTTTGCAGGGTCCAGCCTTCGGCAAGGAGCGCCCATCCGGGCGAGGGACCGGGCGTGGCGGTGCTTTCGACAGGAACGGCCTCGAAGCGCCGGGCCAGGTTGGCGACCGCGGCGGCCAGCACCTCGAAATCGACCGGCTTGGTCAGGTACATGTCGGCGCCGGTGTTGAGGCCGCGCGCGATGTCCGTGGGCGATTCACGGCCGGTGAGCATCAGCACGCGCACGGCCGAGGTCTGCTGCAGATGCTCGGCCACGCTGTAGCCATCCTCGCCGGGGAGGCCGATGTCCAGCACCACGATGTGGCAGGGCTGGGTGGCCATGTGCCGGTACAGGGCTTCGGCGCTGGGCACGGCAGCGACCTTGAAGCCGCGCTCGCTGAGTTCGTCCTGCAGCAGGCTGCGGTACTCGGGATCGTCTTCCACCACCACGACCTGCAGCCCCGATCCACCGGCAGTCATGCCTCGGCACCCTCGCGCTCAAGCGCGGCGGCGGCCTGTTCAGCGCTGGCAAACCGCAGGCGGAAGTGGCTGCCCTGCCCCGGCGCGCTCTCGACCTCGATGTCGCCGCCGCGGTCCTGCAGCAGATCGCGCACCACGGAAAGGCCCAGGCCGACGCCCTCGCCCGCCGGTTTGGTGGTGTAGAAGGGCTTGAAGATGTGCGCCTGCACCTCAGCGCTCATGCCGTGGCCGCTGTCGCGCACGCTGAGTTCTATGCCGCCGGCAGCAAGCGGCTGCAGGGCGATCTGCAGTTCGCCGCGGCCGTCCATGGCGTGGCCGGCGTTGGCGGCGAGATTGAGCACGATCAGCTCGAACTGGCCGCGATCGAAGTAAACCGGGCAGGCCGACTCGGGGACCTGAAGGCTGATGTGCACGGCCGGGTCTAGCAACTGGCGCAGCATGGGTTCGGTTTCACGCAGGGCGGCGGCGGCATCGAAGAGCTCCAGCTGGGCCTGTTCAAGGCGGCTGAAGTTGAGCAGCTTGCTGGCAACGGCGGAGGCGCGCTTTGCGGCGGATTCCACGCCCTTGAAGGCGGTTCGGGTGGCTTCGCTTTCGGCCTGCTTCAGGCCGCGCCCGGCGTAGCCGAGGATCAGCGACAGCAAATGCTTGAAGTCGTGCGCGATGCCGCTGGACAGGCGGCCGACGGCCTCGAGCTTCTGCGCGTGCACCAGCTGGGTTTGCAGCGCTTCGCGGCGCTCGATTTCCTGCTGCAGGCGCAGATTGCGTTCAGCCAGTTCGTTGCCGCGCTCGTTGGCGATGCGCAAGCTCTCGCGCAGGGCGCTGACGCTGCGGTCAATCACGATCGCGACGAACAGGAAGATCACCGCGGTAACGACTGCGCCAATGCTCATGTCGAGCGCGCTGAAGCGCGGGCTGCCGCGCTCGATATCGACCCAGGTGCCGGCAATGTTGGACAGCACGATCCAGCCGTACATCAGCCACAGCGCGGGACGGCCCAGCACCAGACCAGCAAGCACCAGCCATACCGTGAGCATGGGCAGCTCGTGCTGCCCCATCTGGGTGCCATTGCGAACGGCCGCGATCATCATCGAGCCGGCGATGGCCGCCAGCAGCAACGTCACCGCAGGCTTGAACAGACCGCGCCGGACCAGCACGAAAGCGATCAGCGCGCAGCTGGCGACACCCAGCGACACCACCATGCTGGTGAATTCACCCTCGCGCCATGGCGCATCCGACAGCAGCGCGCGATAGCCCCACAGCAGAGTCGGCAACGCACCAAGCATCAGCATCAACAGCTGGACCATGGGCGCGTTGCGCTGGTCCACCGGGTCGGTCATCGGCGGCTTTTGCAGCCAGTTCAGCACCCCGCGAAAGGGAGCGGCCAACACAGCAGAGATTGACGCGGGGAGGCTTGAGGACATCGGAGCTGGCATGCAATTCGGTCAGCCGATGCTACCGGAACCGAATCAGCCTGCGGCAATTCATAGCTCACACCTACAGAGCGCGAGATGGCACGGGTCCCCAGGGCAGCGGACGACAGAGCGACCGTGCTGAACGCCTCAGCACCCCGGCTTCCACCGGGCCCTTTCCATCTTCGATGTCGCCAGCGCTACGCCAAGCAAGCACGCACTGCGGCGAAGCCGATCACCGCAGGGTTTGGCATGGCGCAGCGGCGCGTGAGCCGGTGCACGATCGGCCAATCACGGCGTCACTCCCTCAGCGTGCCGCCGCACGCGGCAGCCATCGACCTCTGCGGCGCCGCCCACGCCGTGGTTCTCAATCGCCGTGCGCTCGCTGCAGCGCGAGGCGATCCGGCTCGATCCGCTGTGGAACGGCGGCGGCTACAGCGACAGCGTCGATCCCGAAAGCGGCACGCGCATCGCACGCATGCCGGGCGTGCTGACCTATCGCTCGGCGATCGAATGGCACGGCCGCTTCGGCCGCGTGCGGCTCGACAGCGAGCTGCGCGCGTAAGCTCTCCCGTCAAGCGGACAAAGCATTCCTAGAACCCTCGGCTGCTTTGGCTTTGCACTCGGCCGGTGTCATCCCGCCGAGTGCGTCATGGGGTCGTTCCTCGTTGTAGTCGAGCATCCACCACCAGGCTGCCTCGCGGACGTCGTCCAAGCGAGCGAACAGGTGCTGGTCCAGGACCTCCTCGCGGAACGTCCGGTTGAAGCGCTCGATGTAGGCGTTCTGGTTGGGCTTGCCGGGCTGGATGTACTGGATGGCCATGCCTTGGGACTTCGCCCAAGCCACGAACGCCTCGCCGAG
>JAKOMQ010000047.1 GCA_022241605.1 Aquimonas sp.
GAGCGCGGGCTTGTCGGGAGCCTCGAGATCGGTCTTGGAACCATCGGGATCATAGGTGCCGCTGGTGTTGCGCTGCAACTGGCCGCCCCAGATGCCGCCGAAATACATATACGACTTGCCGTCGTCGTCGGTGAACACCGCAGGGTCGATCGAGAAGCTGCCCTTGATCGGCTGCGGCGCGGCCTTGAACGGGCCTACCGGGGACTTGGATGTCGCAACGCCGATGCGGAACGCGCCCTGTTTGTCCTTGGCGGGGAAGTAAAGATAATACGTGCCGTTCTTGCGCGCGGCATCGGGCGCCCACATCTGCCGGTCGGCCCAGGGAACGTCCTTGACGTCGAGCGCGACCGGGTGCGTGGTCACCTTGCCGCCGATCTTATCCATGCTGAGCACGCGATAGTCGCGCATCTCGAAATGCGCGCCCAGATCGTCCTCGGGGGTGGGCCCATCGATATCGTGGCTGGGATAGATATAGATCTTGCCGTCCCAGACATGCGCCGAAGGATCGGCGGTGTAGATTTCCGTGACCAGCGGCTGGGAGAGATAGCGCGCGGGATCGGCCTTGGCGGTGTCGGTGGCAGCGATGGGTTGCGCTGCGGTATCATCCGTTTCCGGCGAACTGCACGCGGCGGTGGCGACCAGCGCGATCAGCGCAGCACTCGTCATAAGCGATTTGAAAGGGATCATCGCGCCTGCTCCTAAAGTTTCGACATGCAGGTCTGCCAGAGACAGCCAGCTTGTAGATAGCGCTATCATTTTTTGCGCCAGAAGCAAGACCACACTGGTTTGCAATGTCCAGCATTCATTGGGCAGTCACGCCAGACGCAAGGAATGCCGCGCTTTTCATTGCACTTTTCATGCGTTGCGATGGCGCGCCCTTGCGCCGGCTGGTGGGGTGGTCAAACGACAGTCTCGCRAATCTCGTCGTATCGTGCTTGCCAGCCGCGAAGGTCGTGCCTAGACCTATGTTTGATAGCGCTATCAATAGGCGCTGCTGAGGAGGATGGTTGTGAAGCGCAAGATCCCTGCAATGCTGCTTGCCGCAGCCGCGACGCTGATCCCGGCTGCGCCCGCCTTTGCTTGTACCACCGAGGTTTCGGTGTGCGATTCCACCGCGCCGGGCAGCTTTGCGCTGATTGCTGCGGGACAGCCTGTAGCCGTCATCGTCGATGGCGATGCCGATAGCGCGGTGCGCCTGGCGTCGGACGCATTTGCCGACGATCTCGAGCGCGTCGGCGGCATCGCGCCGCGCCGCGGCACCGATGTGGCGGGCGCGGGCGAACATCTGGTCGTCGCAGGCGTCATCGGCCAGAGCCGCATGATCGACGCGCTGGTGCGCGCCGGCAAGCTCGACGTCTCGGCGATCAAGGGCCAATGGGAAGGCCATGTCCAGGCGGTGGTCGACAACCCCTGGCCCGGCGTGCGCCAGGCTTTGGTGATCGCAGGCGCTGACCGGCGCGGGGCGGTATTCGGACTGTACGATCTGTCGGAAAAGATCGGGGTTTCCCCCTGGTACTGGTGGGCCGACGTTCCTGTCGAGCGCAGGGCCGCGCTGTTCGTCACCGCCGGCGCGCGCACCGATCGCCCCAAGGTGCGCTATCGCGGATTCTTCATCAACGACGAGGATCCGGCGTTCAAAAGCTGGACCCAGAAGCAATTCGGCGGCCCCAATTCCAAGGCCTATGCCCATGTCTTCGAGCTTTTGCTGCGGCTCAAGGGCAATTATCTGTGGCCCGCGATGTGGGCGCCCAAGGCGTTCAACGACGACGATCCGCAGAACATGGTGCTCGCCGACGCGATGGGCGTGGTGATGGGCACCTCGCACCACGAACCGCTGACCCGCGCGCAGGACGAATGGCATCGCAACACCGATGCCGGGGTTACCGGCGGCAAGTGGGACTATCGAAGCAACGCCGAAAACCTGCGCACCTTCTGGCGCGGCGGGATCGAGCGAATGATGTCGAAGGGCGACGGCAAGGGATATGAGAGCCTGCTGACCATCGGTATGCGCGGCGACGGCGACGAGGCGATGGCCGAGGGCACCGCCACCGGCCTGCTCGAGACGATCGTGCGCGACCAGCGCGCGATCATCGCCGATGTCACCGGAAAGCCCGCCGAACAGACCCCGCAGGTCTGGGCGCTCTACAAGGAGGTGCAGGATTATTACGACGCCGGGATGCGCGTCCCCGATGATGTTACCCTGTTGTTCGCCGATGACAATTGGGGCCAGATCCGCCGCCTTYCCGACAGCCAAACTCCGCGCAAGGGCGGCTACGGTGTCTATTATCATTTCGACTACGTCGGCGGCCCGCGCAACTACAAGTGGCTCAACACCGTCCAGATCGCCAAGACCTGGCAGCAGATGGACCTGGCCTGGCAGAAGGGCGCGCGCGATATCTGGGTGGTCAATGTCGGCGACATCAAGCCGGTGGAATACCCGCTCGATTTCTTCATGGCTCAGGCCTGGGACCCCGAGGCGATGACGCCGGAGGCGCTCGCCGCCTATCCCGAGCGATGGGCCGAGGCGACCTTCGGCACAGGACAGGCCAAGGCGATCGCGGCGCTAGTTACCGACTACAGCCGGCTCGCGGCGCGGCGCAAGCCCGAGCTCGTCGATGCGACCAGCTTCGCATTGGGCGATGTCACCAAGGACACGCTCGATGGCGGCGAATTCGGCGCGATGGTTGCTCAATGGGACCGGCTCGAGGCGGAAATGCTGCGCACCAAAGCCTCTGTTCCCTTGAGCCAGCATGACGCGTTCTTCCAGCTTGTCGAACACCCGATCCTCGCGCTCGGCAACCTTTACCGGATGTATTACGCGCTCGCCTGGAACCGCAAGCTGGCGGCGGCAGGCGATGCGCGCGCCAATGCTTTTGCCGACAGGGCCGAGGCCGCCTATCGTCGCGATGCCGAGATCACCCACGCCTATCACGATCTGGGCGGCGGCAAATGGGACGGCATGATGTCGCAGGTCCATATCGGCTACAAAATCTGGCAGCAGCCCGATACGCAGGTGATGCCGGAGGTTTCGCGGGTGGCGGGCAAAGCGGCACCCGTCCGGTTCGCCGAYGCGCGCACCGATAGCCAGCAGGTCTCGATCAAGGCTGCAGACTTCGTCCAGGCAAACGGTGGGAAGGGTCTGCGTTGGCAGACCATCGCGCATCTCGGC
>JAKOMQ010000020.1 GCA_022241605.1 Aquimonas sp.
AAGTAGTCCTTGAGGTGCGATGGCCCGACCTGGTCGAGCGGCACATCCAGCCAGCCCTCTAGTCGTCGCACGGCCCGCGCATAGCTGTCGCGCGTGACTTCGCTCAAGCCCTGCCGCCGCAGCGCGCGCTGCATTTCGGTGTGGAAGTGGGTGGATGTGGACGAAGTTGCAGTTTCAGATTGATCGGATGCATTCACGGCGATACCCTCGTCTCGCAAGAACCGCCAGACGGCGGACGCACCGACCGGGTGCGCGAGTCGAGGGTGGATCAATCTGCCGCGTAGCGGCTTCGTTCAACAATTCGTCCAAGCCGACGCCGCTTCGCGGTGCGGCTTAACTCAGGTGTTAGGCCGACGTGGAGGTTCTCGCGAGATGGTTTCCCTGCGACTCATCGACCCCAGTACGGCTATTGCTGGCGTCGCCTTCGCTCTCCTCGCAGTAGCTGCTTTCATTGCAGCTCGCCGACTCCACGCCGGTTTCTTCGTTGCCGCTGCTGGCTTCTTGCTCGCCGCCGTTCCTAGGCTGGCTCTGGGCGTTTCCGACGCCCTCGCGTGGTACGGCCTCGCGGAGACAAGTCCTCCGCAATTGCTTGGCACACTCCTTCGCTCGCAAGCCTACTTTCTTCTCGTGGCGGCGCTCGCCGTCATGTGGTCAACGGTCGCTCTGCTCAGAAAAGATCGGCCTAACAGTTCGCTCAAGCGGACCAATCAATCGCTTCGCGATTGATGTGGCCGCTTAGCTCAAGCGTTATGTTGCAATCCAAAAGTTCTAGGCAGCCATGACGAAGAAGCTTAGTTTCGAAGCTAAAGAGAAGATGGTTGAGCTTTCCGGGGCCTGTTTCTGGTACTGGGCTGGCTTCTTTAGCTTTCTTGATAGCTGCGGCGTGCCGAAATCCATGCAGCGCAAGTATCCACAAGGTGCTTACAATAAGTACACCATGATGCGAGCGGTCCTGACGGACTTAGACCAGTCTGGGAACGCCGAGATAATCAACGCAATCGCATCCGGCTTCTTCCGCTTGAAAGGGCCATTGGACCCGGATCAGCTCGATGCGAAGAAGGCTAAGCGTCTTCTGGCCGAGTTCAAGCAAGCCATCGGCGACGACCCGATTGAGGCAGAGATCCAAAAGCGCGAGCAAATTAAAGCAAGAGCAAGCCACGAGCGAGCTATCGCCGACCGTAAGGCACAGAGCGTGCGGCTTGGCGCACTCAACTCCGAGTTCCTCAGCCTCATGACAACTATGGTGCTCACACCTCAGCAACGTGGGTTCAAGCTTGAAACGCTTTTCTTCGAGCTACTTCATCTAAACGAGCTTGAGCACAAAAAGCCATACAGGACGCACGGCCAAGAACAGATAGACGGGCACTTCAGATACGACAAGTTCGATTACCTTGTTGAAGTGAAGTGGACACAGGAGCCGACCAAACAGCCGGATCTATCAATTTTTGACGGCAAGATCCGCGGCAAAGCTCAAAGCACTCGCGGCTTCTTCGTTTCCGCGAATGGATTCGATCCAATCGCTGTGCAGAAGTACTCAGGTGACTCTCCGAGAATCTTGCTAATGACCGGTGAGGACCTTGTACTCGTCCTTAGCGGCCAAGTCCTATTCTGTGATGTTCTACAGGCAAAGGTAGATGCGATCGTGCGGATGGGAAAAATTCTTTTCCCGGCTCGTCAGGTTGCGACATAACGTAAAAGGATAGATCGCGCGCAGCCGCGATCTGATCCGGTGGTTGAACAAGCCCGATGCCGGTCTTCGACCTAACTTATGGAAAGAGATTTTCAGGCTATGGCCGGTGCGGTGCCGGCGCTGATGCGGACGGGGTGAGCTCACCGTCCTCAAGCCTGATTCCTGCGAGTGCCGAGGTGTTTCTCGCCGGCAACTCGCCGATTTTCTCGTCTCCCCCGCGCATTCGGCGCGAGTTGTCTCGACGCGCGTCACCGCGCGGGTTCGCTGCCTGCGTCAGCCGGTGGTCTACACCGTGCCGTGGTCCTCTGCAGGTGTGCGCGTTCGGACGCTTTCGATGCATGGCCATGCGTGTGTTGCAGGCCGGATCCGCATCGGCTGCCCGCAGTGCCTGCACAGCAGCGGTCTTCGGGTTCTAGGCTCAGCCGGCGGCAGCGCGACGCGCAGCATCAGCTGCACGCGCTGCAGTAGAACGGTTCGTCTGTGATGCAGCAGGCCGTAGCTGCGGCAGCGGCGGAATCCGCGTGGCAGCACGTGGGCCAGCAGTAGCCACAGGAAGCCGGCGCCAGACAGGCTGCGGGTGTGCAGCTCGCCGGTCTTCCCGTCGCGGTAGTGGAAGCGAACGGAGTCGCCTTCGACTCCGAGCATGTCGGCTTCGCTGAGGAGACAGCGGCAGTCCAGTTGAGGCAGTTGTTCGCTGCGGCAGTGTCGCCAGCAGCGCAGGGCGCGCGCAGCGCAGCCGCCGCACCAGCTCGACCTGGCTCAAAACATCGGGAATGCGCTGATGGTGCGGTCGCCGTTTTGCGGAGATCTCAGGCCTCTACCGGCAGATGACGCAGGCCACTTCGGCGGATGGTGGACAGGCGCTGTCGTATCGGGCACCGGCATCCAGGCCGTACGCGAATGCCGCCTAACGGTTAGTCGAAGCCGACGCCGCTCTGCGGCGCGGCTTTACCCAACCCAACCCGAACCGATAAGGGCCAGACCAATAAGCCTTGCTTAAGCAAATCGCACACCGTATTGTCCTGTCAGTTTGCCCCCGACGTTGGGGGGGGGCTGCAGGGCTGGTGGTTCGAGCGCTTTCGCGTCCGGAGCAATCTTCCGACGACAGAGCGCATGGAAAAGCATGTGTCATCGGGAGATGTCTATGAAGGCTCGGCTGCGGTTTCGTTGTTTTCGTGCGCTCGTTCTTATTGCCCTGCTGATGCTGCCCTTGCAGGCCTGGTCGCAGTCCGTCATTTACGTCAGGGCGGACGCTGGCGGCAGCAACGATGGCACCAGTTGGGCCAATGCCTATGCCGACCTGCAGGCGGCGCTTACTGCGGCGAGCGCCCCGAGCGAAATCTGGGTCGCGGGGGGCACCTACAGACCAACCTCTGTGCCATCTGATCGCGATGCGACATTCCAGCTCAGGAGTGGAGTTGCAATCTACGGCGGCTTTGCCGGGACCGAGACGCGCCGCAATCAACGCAATTGGCACACCAACCCCACCATCCTGTGTGGAGACATCAACAACGACAACGCGTTGTCAGGTAACAGCCTCACCGTGGTCACTGGCAGCGGCACCAACAGCACCGCCATACTGGACGGTTTTATAGTGACTGGAGGAAACGCTAATCTACTGGGTGGTACTTCCCCTGCGTCGCTCGGTGGCGGCATGTTCAATGATTCCGGCAGCCCGACGCTGATCAACATTCGGTTTGTAGGAAACTTCGCGCGCGCGGGAGGCAGTGGGGTTCATAATCAGGCTTCGTCAAACCCCACTTTTTTCAATGTTGTGCTCAGCGGCAATCGGTGGCTACTGAATGGCAGCGCGATTTTTAATCGAGATTCAAACCCCATCCTGAACAATGTGACGATCAGCGGAAATCAGGGCACTGAGCAAATCAGCGCAGGCGGCGGAATCTTCAATATTGACAGCAGCCCGACAATCCGGAACACGCTCATGTGGAACAACAATGCTCCCAATTTTCCTCCCCCGGTCATCAATTTTGGTAACTCGATCCCGCAGTTCAGCTTTTCGCTGATCCAAGCCTGCAACCCACTTGGAGTCTGGTTGGTGAACTGCGGCACGGATTTTCTAAACAACATCGCTGACGCGGATCCCATGTTCGTCAACCCGCTCAACCCACTTGACGCACCCAGCGCCGGGGGCAACCTGCGCCTACGACCCGGATCACCGGCGGTGGACCGGGGTGACTTTCGCATCAACCCATTCCCCGACCTTGCCGGAAACGAGCGCCGGCTTGGAAGCACGGTCGATGTGGGCGCCTTCGAAACACCGGCGACCACATGCCCCGCGGAAGGCGGGATCGTCTATGTCAGCCCTGCGTCGGAGCTGCCGGGCAACGGCCAGGGCTGGGGCTCGGCTTTCCGTGACCTGCAGGATGCCCTTCGTGTCACTGAGCCCTGCGAAATCTGGGTCGCTGCCGGCAGGTACACTCCCAGCTCGGACCCATCCGATCGCAATGCGACGCTCCGGCTCAACAATGAAGTCGCCCTCTACGGCGGCTTTGCCGGCATTGAGGCCGCGCGCGACCAGCGCGACTGGATGGCCAACCGGACCATATTGAGTGGCGATATCAACGGCAGCGGCACGCTATCGGGCAACAGCTACACCGTCGTTACCGGCAGCGGCACCGACAATACGGCCATCCTGGACGGATTCACCGTCACGGCCGGCAACGCCGACGCTGTGGGTTTTGTTGGAGCGACGGTCCGCGGTGGCGGAATGTACAGCGATGGCGGCAGCCCGGTGATCCGCAACGTCATCTTCAGTGGCAATTCCGCCACTGCATTTGGTGGTGGCATGCACAACGAGCGCCAGTCCCAGCCCAGGCTCACTGATGTCGCCTTCCTTTCCAATACGGCGGCCTTCGGCGGCGGGCTCGACAATGAAGGCAGCAGTCCGGTCCTCACCAATGTGGTCTTCAGCGCCAACAGCGGGGTCGAGGCGGGCGGCGGAATCAACAACTTCCGGTCAAACCCGGAGTTGGTGAATGCCGTCTTCAGCGGCAATGTTGCCGGCCTTGGCGGCGGAATGCACAACGAGGAGTCCAGCCCGCGCGTGATCAACGCAAGCTTCAGCGGTAACCGCGCAGCGATCGGCGGCGGGATGTACAACATGAGCGATAGCCAACTCAACAGCAGCAGTCCGATCATCGGCAACAGCATCTTCTGGAACAACGAATCCGGCGCTGGCCAGCCATTGTCCGCAGCATCCATCTGGAATCAGGGCTCCAATTCGAATCCCATGGTCAGATCCAGCCTGGTACAAGGCTGCAATCCGACTGGGATATGGACTTCCGGCTGTGGCAACTTTGGCGGCAGCAATACCAATCTGGCCGACGTTGATCCGCTGTTCATTGCGCCGGTGAATCCGAGCGATTCGCCCACGGTTTCGGGCAACTTGCGCCTGCGGCCTGGGTCTTTGGCCCAAGACGCTGGCGATAGTGCTTTGGTCAAGGGCATGCTCACGGATCTGGATGGCAATCCGCGCATCACTGGACCCAGCGTGGATCTGGGTCCTTACGAAATCAGCGGTGAACTGGTGTTCAGCAACGGCTTCGAGTAGGGCCCGCCTGACCGGTCCGAGGGTGTCGTCCAGTGTAGTGATTCGTACTTGGCGGACAGTAGCTGCTAGCGGACTGTGTGGCTGGCACGGCGCGACCGCACGTCATGGCAGCGCTATGGAAAGGAGGAGGAACGCTGTCAGCCGCCCAAATTCGCGGCAGATACGTTCGCTCAAGTGCGAATCACTACGCTAGCCGCATCCGGCTTCCACGGGTCGCAAGCTGCGTCCTTAGACACCACCTTTGCACTGCACTCATCTGGCGCGCGGTGATTGTCTGTTCTCACTAGCCACCGGCTAGGTAGGAAGCGAGGGCGCAGGCGTCGGGGCTCGGCCCGGTTTGGCGGTGTTTGGCGCGTCATCGCAGCGCGTTTGGGCGGGTGGCAGGAACTCGTCAGCGCCATTCGCGGCGATTTCCCGCCGATTGCCGACAGCGAGGCGAGCTGCCGCGCAGCACGCTCACCGACTCGGTGGGGCGCCACGGGCGCGGCCCTACAACCACTTGCGGATCGCTTGCGAGAGCGGCTCCGCAAACGGGCTCGCCTGCGCGCGGATGGGACCCGCTCGACACGCTGGATCCGGGCATTGGTAAGCCCAAGCAGAACGCCTACGTCGAGCGCCTCAACCGGACCTTCCGCGAGGAGGTCCTGGACCAGCACCTGTTCGCTTGCTTGGACGACGTCCGCGAGGCCGCCTGGTGGTGGATGCTCGACTACAACGAGGAACGATCCCATGACGCGCTCGGCGGGGTGACGCCAGAAGGGCGCAAAGCCCAAGCAGCCGAGGGTTCGAGGAATGCCTTGTCCGCTTGACGGGGGCGCTTACGATGAAGCATCTGGCCAGTGAGCGGCTTCAGCCAAAATTTTGGTTGTAGATGCTCAGCGCAGCTGACGTGAGGGCGCGCGGGCCTCACACTCCGGCTTCGAGGTTCTTGCCAGCGTGGTGTCCGTGATGCAGCGAGTGACTGGAATCGGCGGGATCTTTTTCAAGGCCAAGGACCCCAAGGCGCTGGGCCAGTGGTACGCCCGGCATCTTGGTATCGCCGTGGAAGAGTGGGGTGGTGCGGCCTTCAAGTGGGCAGGGCCGGACAACCCGAGCGGCGTCGGCACCACGGTCTGGAGCCCCTTCAAGGAATCCACGGAGTACTTCGCGCCAAGCGAGGCGCCCTTCATGATCAATTACCGTGTCCCGGACCTGCACGCGCTGCTGGCCGTGCTGCGCAGCGAGGGCTGCACGGTAGAGGACAAGGTCGAGGAGTCCGAGTTTGGCCTGTTCGGCTGGGTCATGGACCCGGAGGGCAACAAGGTCGAGCTCTGGCAGCCACCGGCGGGACAGTAGGCGATCAGGCGTACTGTTGCTTTGATGTACCATTTTCCGCGCTCGGCGCATGGCCAACCGCTTCGGGTCAGGTCATGAAGCGATTGCTGGCCGGATCAGCCTCCCGCGTCAATTGCGGGCAGTCCGTCGGGTTCTGGCCTGTGTTCGACGGCGTGCTTCGAGTCTTGGCTTGCCACCCTTACTGAAATTCGATGGAGCTTCCAATGCGCAAGTATGTGTTTTTCAGTGCCTTGTCCTGGCTGCTGGTCTTCGCGGGCCTGCTGGTGTCTGTTTTCGCCCTCTGGTCCGGCGTCTCACAGCTCAGCGGTGTGCTGGGCGCGGTGGCCTTCCTGCGTCTTGCCCTGATCGCGCTCGGCGCGCTGGTGGTCGCCCTGATCGGCGGCTGCTTCGTCGCGGTATTCGACCTTGTGCCCGCGTTGATGCGTCGACTTGAGTCGGTGAAGGCTGCGGCGTCGCCGAAGCAGGCCGACTCCGCCGGCTGAAGCTTGTTGCAGCCTGCCGCCTGTAGCAGAACGCGTCCCTGAAGTCCGGGCACGGTTCCGGGCTCAGAGCGTGTGAAAAAACCCAGACGCCGTAGCAAGGGCGTCCAGCGGCGGCCGCAGTTGGCGGATGGTCCTTACATGCTCTCAGGGCCGCCGCTGATGGCTGGCTTGGCCAGACTTGGCCTGCTGCCGGTGTTCGTGCTGTGGCTGTACCTGCCCATCTTCAAGCTGGGCGCGGCGGTGTGAGCCCGTTGGTGCGGTTTACCGCCCGCGCTGCCGCAGCGCCTCGAACAGGCTGATGCCCGCCGCCACCGAGACGTTCAGGCTCTCCATGCCCGAGGCCATCGGGATCTTGGCCAGGTAGTCGCAGTGTTCGCGGGTGAGTCGGCGCAGGCCTTCGCCTTCGCCGCCCATCGCAATCGCCATGGGGCCCTTCAAGTCGATGCTGTACAGGCTGGACTCGGCCTCTCCGGCCAGGCCGACGATCCAGATGCCGGCGTCCTGCAGGTCTTTCATGCAGCGGGCGAGGTTGGTGACGCGCACCAATGGCACGCGCTCGGCGCCGCCGGCGGCGACCTTGCGGGCAGTGGGGGTGAGGCTGGCGGCGCGGTCCTTGGGCACGATCACGGCGGTGGCGCCGGCGGCGGCGGCCGAGCGCAGGCAGGCGCCGAGGTTGTGCGGGTCCTGCACGCCGTCGAGGATCAGCAGCAGCGGTGTGGCGGCGGCCTCGATCAAACCATCGAGGTCGCGCTCGTCATAGCTGCGGGTGGACTGCACGCGGGCGATCACACCCTGATGGCGGGCGCCCGCGGCTTCGCGGTCGATTTGATCCAGCGGCACGTAGCGCAGAGCCACGCCGGCGGCCTTGGCCGCGCTGCCGATTTCGGTCAGGCGCGGGTTCTTGGCCTTGCCGTCGATCAGCACCTCGGCCAGGTCCTGCCCGGCCTCCAGCGCGGCGGCGACGGCATTGATGCCGGCGATCCAATCCGAACTCATGGTGCTGCTTCCTTGTTGCTTGTCATGGTGGGAATCGCGTGCGATCAGGGTCGCGAACGTGGTTGATGTCGTGCGTCAGCTGCCGTGTGGAAGCATCGCTCTTCAGCCCATCGCCCCCTGCGGGAGAGGGGTTGGGGAGAAGGGGCTCGCTCGCGACGAGGTCGCCCCTTTCTCCCGGCCCCTCTACCGCGAGGGGAGAGGGGAGCGAAGCCGGGCCCGATAATGGTTTTCGACAGGACCGGCGTCGGTGGACTCGCCTCAGCGACTGACGCCCGCCTTCTTGGACTTCTTGCCGCCCTCGACCAGGCGGAAGTCGATCTTGCGGTCCTCGATGGAGGCGCGCAGCACCAGCACCCGCACCCTGTCGCCAAGCTGGTGCACGGCGCCGTGTCGTTCGCCGCGCAGCAGACGCTGGCCGGGGTCGAAGTGGTAGTAGTCGTTGGGCAGCTGGGTGACGTGCACCAGGCCGCTGACCTTGGATTCACTCAGCTCCACGAACAGGCCGAAGCTGGTGACGCCGGCGATGGTGCCGTCGAACTCCGCGCCGACGTGTCGCTCCATGAAGGCGCAGCGGTAGCGTTCGTCGACCTCGCGCTCGGCCTCTTCGGCGCGACGGCTGCGCTCGCTGCATTGCACGCTGAGCGCGGCCATGTCGTGGGCGGCATAGCGGTAGTTGTTGGCGCCGCCGTCGGCCAGCGCGTGCTTGATGGCGCGGTGCACGAGCAGGTCGGGGTAGCGCCGGATCGGGCTGGTGAAGTGGGCATAGGCCTCGAGCGCCAGCCCGAAGTGGCCGATGTTTTCTGGCTGGTACACCGCCAGCGCCTGCGAACGCAGCAGCACGGTTTCCAGCAGCTCGCAGTCGTCGCGCTTGCGGATCTTGCGCAGCAGGGCGGTGTAGTCGGCCGGCGTGACCTTGGACCACTCGGGCAGCTTGAGCCCGAAGCCCTTGAGGAACTCCAGCAGGTCGCTGAACTTCGATTCCGGCGGGCGATCGTGCACGCGGTAGGGCGCGGGGATGGCCTTCTTGAGCAGGAACAGCGCGGCCTGCACGTTGGCCGCGATCATGCATTCCTCGATCAGCTTGTGGGCATCGTTGCGCTCCTGCGGCGCGGCCTGGATGACCTCGCCGGCGGGGCCGAGACGGAACTCCACCTCGGTGCTTTCGAACTCGATGGCGCCGCGGCGGCGGCGCTGGGCCGCCAGCACGTGGAACAGCGCGTAGAGGCTTTCCACGTGCGGCAGCACGCCGCCGAGCTGGGCGCGGGCGGCCTCGTCGCGCTCGCCCACGGCATCCCAGACCTGGGTGTAGGTGAGCCGCGCGTGCGAGCGCATCACCGCCTCGTAGAAGCTCGACTTGACCACCTCGCCTTCGGCATCGATGCGCATGTCGCAGACGAAGCACATGCGGTCGACCTTGGGGTTCAGCGAGCAGATGCCGTTTGACAGGGTCTCCGGCAGCATCGGCACCACATAGCCGGGGAAATATACCGAGGTCGCGCGCTTCTGGGCCTCGTCGTCGAGGGCGGTGCCTGGGCGTACGTAGTGGGAGACATCGGCAATCGCCACCACCAGCCGGTAGCCGTTGCGGGTGGCTTCGCAATACACGGCGTCGTCGAAGTCGCGAGCGGTTTCGCCGTCGATGGTGACCAGCGGCATTTCGCGCAGGTCGACGCGGCCGTCCAGCTCGTCGGCGCCCACTTCAAGACGCACGCCGGTGGCCTGCTCCAGCACTTCGGGCGGCCAGATGTGCGGGATGTCGTGGCCGTGGATGGCCATCTCCACCGCCAGCGAGGCGGTCAGCGCTTCGCCCAGGGTGGTGAGGATGCGGCCCAGCGGCAGCCGGTTGGAGGAGGGCGGCTGGGTGATCTCGCAGACCACGATCTGGCCGCTGCGGGCTTCGCCGCGCGCGCTGGGCGGGATCAGGATCTCCTGGTGCAGGCGGCGGTCGTCCGGCACCACGCTGGCGATGCCATCGCTTTCCTGGAAGCGGCCCACCAGGCGCTGGGTGCGGCGCTCCAGCACTTCGACGATGGCGCCTTCCGGGCGGCCGCGGCGGTCGAGCCCGGTGATGCTGACCAGCACGCGGTCGCCGTGCAGCACCTGGCGCATCTGCATCGGCGGCAGGAACACATCGTCGCCGCGCGAATCGGGGCGCAGGAAGCCGAAGCCATCGGCATTGGCCAGCACCACGCCGGGGATCAGGTCGAGCTTTTTGGCCGGCGCATAGCCGCCGCGGCGATTCACCAGCAGCTGGCCGTCGCGCAGCATGGCGCGCAGGCGCTTGCCCAGCGCGTCGAAGCGCTCGGGCGCGGTCAGCTGCAGATCGGCGGCAAGGTTCTCGGCGGTGACCGGCTCACCCTGGGATTCCAGGTGGGCGAGGATGGCCTCGCGGCTGGGGATGGGGGTGTCGTAGCGGCTGGCTTCGCGCTCGGCATAGGGATCGACCACGGGCGGGCGCTGCGGCGCGCCCTTGGCGCCGTGTTTGCGCGGCCGCGGCAGCACGTCGCTGGCCGATACCGGTGCCGGCGGCGGCAGGTCGGGCAGCCAGGGCGCAGCCTTGCGGCTGGGCTTGCCGGCGCGGGCGGGGGACTTGCCCGGCGTGCTGCCGGGGACCTTCGGGGGCTTGTTCTTGCTGGGGCGTTTGCTCATGTGGGCATGGTACACCGAGGCCGGCGCTTAGCCCTCCAGCCCCGTTGACAGCCGGAAGGGCGATCCGTAAAGTGTACGGCTCTTCGATGCAGAGCTGCGAAGCACGCATCGCAGAGCACCTGCCCAGGTGGCGGAATTGGTAGACGCACTAGTTTCAGGTACTAGCGGGGCGACCCGTGGAGGTTCGAGTCCTCTCTTGGGCACCAGATTGAAACGCAAAAGACCCGCTCGCGAGAGCGGGTCTTTTGCGTTTTGGGCGGCGCAAAGGGCCGCTGTGTCGCACCTCCTGAAGGGCGGGCGACGGTGGGCCAGCGGGCCTGCGATGAATCACCCACACATCGCTCCCATGGGCTGTAACTTGGCGTAGCGGCGTAGCGGCGTAGCGGCGTAGCGGCGTAGTGGCCCAGCGGCCCAGCGGCCCAGCGGCCCAGCGCCGAGGATTTGCCTCTGCCCCGATGACTCCCGCCGCATTGGCCCTTCGTGCTCGCCTCAGGAAGCCGTATTGCTGACCGTCTGATCGGTAGGCGACAGCGACAGGAGTGAGCGCTGAGCGGACGACGGTGCGCCAAGGCACACCCTATAGAAGCGGGGCGCGGGCGGTTCACGGATCGCGCCGTGGCCTGTGGTCGCAGCGCTTGGGGCTTGGTGCTGTGCCGATGACTCCCGCCGCATTGCCCCTTCGTGCTCGCCTCGGGAGCCGTGTTCCTGACCGTCTGATCGGTAGACGACAGCGACAGGAGTGAGCGCTGAGCGGACGACGGTGCGCCAAGGCACACCCTATAGAAGCGGTGCGCGGGCGGTTCGCGGATCGCGCCGTGGTCTGTGGTGGCACGGTGCGCAAAAGCGCAGCCATGCAGGGCGATGGCTCGGGTGGTTTATAGGGTGTGCCTTGGCGCACCGGCGCAACATCGAGGCCTTGTATCGGTCTCGTCCACGCGCGTTCCAAGGCCACTGTCATCGCGCCTCCGGCCGCCGCCCGGCCTTGCGCCGTTTCGTCATGTCCATGGGTTCGCGCTGGCCCCGATGCCGGCCTGCGGCTGAACATATCGCTTCATCGCGATGAATGTGCAATCATCCGCCGCGCCGTCCCGACAGGGTCTGCGAAGCGGGCTTGCCGCGTCCCGCCCAGCCACGCACAGGAGCCGACCCATGAGCCAGAACCCACCCAAACACCGCTTCGAGACCCTGCAGGTGCATGCCGGCCAGCAGCCAGCGCCCGGCACCCATGCGCGCGCGGTGCCGATCTACCAGACCAGCTCCTACACCTTCGAGAGCAGCGAGCACGGCGCCAACCTGTTCGCGCTCAAGCAGTTCGGCAACATCTACTCGCGGATCATGAATCCCACGGTGGATGCCTTCGAGCAGCGGATCGCCGCGCTTGAAGGCGGCGTGGCCGCAGTGGCCACCAGCTCCGGGCAGGCCGCTCAGTTCCTGGCGATCACCAATCTGGCCCAGGCTGGCGACGAGATCGTCAGCACCAGCTACCTCTACGGCGGCACCTACAACCAGTTCAAGGTGACCCTGCCGCGGCTGGGCATCGGCGTGAAGTTTGTCGATGGCGACGATCCGGCTGCCTTCGAGCGCGCGATCGGCCCCAACACCAAGGCGCTCTACGTCGAGACCATCGGCAATCCACGCTTCAACGTGCCGAACTTCGAGGCGCTGGCCAAGGTGGCGCATGCGCATGGCATCCCGCTGGTGGCGGACAACACCTTCGGTGCCGGCGGCTACCTGTGCCGGCCGATCGATTTTGGCGCCGACGTGGTGGTGGAGAGCGCCACCAAATGGATCGGCGGCCACGGCACCAGCATTGGTGGCGTCATCGTGGACGCCGGCACCTTCAACTGGGGCAACGGGCGGTTTCCGCTGTTCTCCGAGCCCTCGCCGGGCTACCACGGCCTGAACTTCTGGCAGACGTTTGGCGAGGGCAGCCCCTTCGGCAACATCGCCTTCGCCATCCGCGCGCGGGTGGAGGGCCTGCGCGACATCGGCGCCTGCCAGTCGCCGTTCAACGCCTTTCTGCTGCTGCAGGGGCTGGAGACCTTGAGCCTGCGCGTGCAGCGCCACTGCGAAAACGCGCTGTCGCTGGCGCGCTGGCTGCAGAACCACCCGGACGTGAGCTGGGTGGACTACCCGGGCCTGGAGGCGCATCCCTACCATGAGGCGGCCCGCAAGTATCTGCGCCACGGCTTCGGCGGCGTGCTGGCCTTCGGCATCCGCGGCGGCGCGCCGGCGGCGCAGCGCTTTATCGACGGCGTGCAGCTGGCCAGCCATGTCGCCAACGTCGGTGACGCCAAGACCCTGGTGATCCACCCGTCCGGCACCACCCACCAGCAGCTCAGCGAGGCCGAGCAGCGCGCCTCGGGCGTGACGCCGGACCTGATCCGCGTGTCGGTGGGCATTGAACACATTGACGATATCCGCGAGGACTTCGATCAGGCCCTGCGCCGCGCCCGCATTGGAGCTGTGGCGTGAGCACAGCCGTCGCCAGCCTGCCGGCGACGGCGCCGGATTCAGGCGTGCTGGATCTGGGCACGCTGCCGCTGGAAGGCGGCTGCGAGCTGCCGGAACTTCGTCTGGCCTGGCGCAGCTGGGGCCGTTTGAATGCGGCCGGCGACAACGCGGTGCTGATCTGCCATGCGCTCACCGGCGACGCCGAGGCGGCGAGCTGGTGGGCGCCGCTGTTCGGGCCGGGGCGTGCGCTGGACCCACAGCGCGACTTCATTCTTTGCAGCAACGCCTTGGGCGGCTGCCGCGGCAGCAGTGGCCCGACCTCGACCGCGCCGAACGGGCAGGCCTGGGGTGGGCGCTTCCCGGCGATCAGCCTGCGTGACCAGGTGGAGGCACAGCGGCGGCTTGCGGATGCTTTTGGCATCCGCGCCATCCGGCTGGTGCTGGGCGGCTCGATGGGGGCGCTGCAGGCGCTGGAGTGGGCGGCAGCCGATGTGCGCGTGCAGGCCTTCGCCAGCGTCGCCGGTTCGGCCCGGCACTCGGCCTGGTGCCTGGCCTGGAACGAGGCCCAGCGGCAGGCGATCGAAGCCGATCCCGAGTTCCGCGGCGGTGCGTATGCGCCGGAACGACCGCCGCGTGCGGGGCTGGCGGCGGCGCGCGCCATCGCCATGGCCACCTACCGCAGCGCGGCCTCGCTGGAGCAGCGCTTCGGCCGCGACGACGGCGCCGCCCGCTTTGGTGAGCGCGCGGCAGCGCCCGATGACTTTGCAGTTCGCAACTGGCTGCGCCATCACGGCCGGGCGCTCAACGCCCGCTTTGACGCCAACAGCTACCTGCGCCTGCTGGATGCGCTGGACAGCCACGACGTCGGTCGCGACCGCGGCGGAGTCGAGGCCGCGCTCGCCCGCATCCGGGTGCCTGCGCTGGTGGTATCCATTCCCGGTGATCAGCTTTACGTGCCTGCGGACCAGTACCAGCTGGCCGAGGGCCTGGCATCCGCCGAGCTGGCCGTGCTGCCGTCCGCGCACGGCCACGATGGCTTTCTGCTGGACGCCGAGCGACTGGAGCCGCTGCTGCGGCGCTTCCGCCAGCGCCTCGGCCAGTGAATCCCAACGCTTCAAGGAGAGTGCGATGAACGCGGTGCTGGCAGCGCAGGCCGAGCCCGGCCCCAAACGGATCGAACTGGTGCTGGTGGGCGCGCGTGGCCGGGTCGGCAGCGCCCTGCGCCAGCGCCTGGCCGCGCAGCGCACCGCGCTCAACGAGCATCTGGGCCTGGAGCTGCGCCTGCGCGCGGCCTACGACCGCCGCGGCCTGGCCGAATGCGAGCAGGGGCTTGACCCTGCGGGCGTGGAATCGGTGCTTTCACCACGCCGGCCTGGCGACACCGACGCGCTGTGGCCGCGGCTTCACCGCGCCATCGTGATCGACTGCACCGCCAGCGACGAGATCGCCGGCGAGTATCCGCAGTGGCTGGCGCGCGGCTTTGCCATCGCCGCCGCCAACAAGCACGCCGGCGCGCGGCCCTTGGGCTTCTATCGAGACCTCCAGCAGCAGGCCGGACGCCAGCGCTGGCGCTACGAGACCACGGTGGGGGCGGCGATTCCGGTGCTGGGCCCGCTGCGTGATCTGCGCCTGCGCGGCGAGCCGGTGCTGGGCATCCGCGGCCTGCTGTCGGGCTCGCTGTCCTACCTGATGGGGCGCCTGCACGAGGGCGTGCGCTTCTCGCAGGCGGTGCTGGAGGCGCGTGACCTCGGCTATACCGAGCCGGATCCGCTGGAGGACCTGTCCGGCCAGGACGTGGCGCGCAAGCTGTTGATACTCGGCCGCGAGGCCGGTTTCGTATTGGAGCCGGAGCACATCGAGGTGCGCCCACTGAGCCCCCTGCGTGATGTGTCAGGGGCTGAATTGCAGGCCGCGCTGGCGGCCGAGGACGCCGCCTGGGCCGAGCGGGTGCGCTCGGCCCAGGCGCGCGGCGAGCGGCTGGTGGTGGTGGGCGAGGTCGACGCCCGCGGCGGCCGCGTCGGCGTGCAGTCACTGCCAAACAGCGATGCCCTCGCCGGCGCGCGCCCGCGCGAGAACGTGCTGGAGATCCGCACCGAGCTTCAGCAGCAGCCCCCGCTGACGCTGCGCGGCCCCGGCGCCGGCGCTGAAGTCACCGCCGCCGGCGTGTTCAGCGACGTGGTGGCTGCAGCGCTTGCGCTGGGGTGAGGAATGACCCCGGCAGGTGCGACGGCGTGGCGCTGCCCAAGGGCGCTCTATGGGCAATGTCTCAAGAGCTTGGCTGCGCGCTGACGAGGGGCAGCCAGTTTCGTTCGGTCGGCTGCCTGGGCTCCCGCAGTTCGATGGAAATCGAGCGCTGATCAGCCGCGAGCAGAATTGGGCGCCGGCCCTCTCGCCGGGCATTCAGCCCCGCCACCGCTGCGCGCAGGTCCTCACCCCGCAGGGCTGGCTGCCGCAGCGCCAGCGATGCAGAAAACAACTCCGACATCGCGGCATCATCCTGCGCGCGTCCCAGGTAGCTGGCGTGCATGGGCGCCTGCATTCCTTCGGTCAGCATGGATGCGAACGTACAGCTGGCGATCGCCGAAAGACACTGCAGCCGCTCCGGCCAGGTGGTCGACTCGGAGCGGCCCGGCTCGATGGGTCGGTCCGAGGCTGCCTGTGCCTGCAGATCCGGCTGGCAGTAAGGCGCGAACGCGCCTGCGCGGAGGTGGACCTCCAGCTCGGGACTGCGCAGCAGCGACTCGGGATTGAACCCGCGGGAGTGGTGGGGCGCCCCATCGAGAACCAGCGTATCGAAGGCCTGAGTGAGGCGGAACTCGCCCTGCATCGTAGTGCAGAGGTTGCTCAACTCGGCGCCCGGAGATTCGATGAGCTGTTGACAGTCGCTTGGCAAGGCAAAGCTTGGATCGGCCAGCGCGAGCAAGTCAGCGGTGAGGTGAGCGCTGTCCCGCATCAGGCGCTGCGCCATCGACCGCGTAATCAGGTGGTTTGCGGCCTGCGCATGGCGTTGCCCTGCAGCGTGCAGGCGGCAGCCCAAGGCCAGGCCCGCTATCGGGTAATCGCCCCACAGCAGAGCGGCATCTGTCAGCAGAAGAGTGATCGGTAACACGCTGGGCGGCATGCCCAACATCGTGACCGTCGGGATGTCCTCGGGAATGTTCGAGTGTGCGGTGTCCGCCAGTGCACGCAGGCGCTCGCGCAGCGCCGGGTGCGCGGCCCATTGTGTGGCCAGCGTATCCAGCTGTTTCACCCCATCGGCACTACAGCCGCCGGGGGCGCGGATGCACTCCAGCTGCGGCAAATCGCGAAGCTCGATCCGCTCGGCGAAGCTCGTCAGTGGGCTCTCGAACGTGGGTGGAGGGTTGTCACTGCCGGCAGCTCCGGGCGCCTGCAAGGTTCCCGCCATGTGCGTACGGAGTGCATCCTCATACGCCAGCAGTGCGTGCCATTCCGCGGCCCAGGCAGCCTCCTGCTGCTCCGGATCGAGGTCGTAGCCCAGCAGCCGCAGGGCAGGCCAGGCGCTGCCCTCCTGCGGTGGCGAGGGCTGCGTCATCAAGGCCAGAGCCTCCCGCTGCTCGGGCGTGGGGATAAGCGTGCGCCCAATGAACATCAGCACGAGCAGGAGCGCGAGCAGCACCCCCAGCAGCAGCACGAATCGATTCAGCCAGAATGAAACGTCGGCTCGGCGCAAACCCATGGAACACTCTCCTGAAGGTCAATGCGGCCACCGACGTCCGGCGCCAGCCGGCGTGACGCGATTGTGCGCGGGCGGGCGCAGCTGCTCAGCCCTCGGCATAGCCCTCGGTCGCGCGGATCAGCGCGTCGGTGATGCCGGGCTCAAACGCGCTGTGCCCGGCGTCGGCGACGATCTCCAGCGTGGCCTCCGGCCAGGCGCGGTGCAGGTCCCAGGCGTTTTGCAGCGGGCAGACCACGTCGTAGCGGCCGTGCACGATCGTGGCCGGCAGGTGGCGGATGCGCGGCACGTCGCGCAGCAGTTGGTCTTCCACTTCGAGAAAGCCGCCGTTGACGAAGTAGTGGCTTTCGATGCGGGCAAACGCCAGCGCGAAGTCGTCGGCCTTGTGGGCGTCGATCAGGCTCGGGTCCTGATGCAGGAAGCTGGTGGCGGCCTCCCACACCGACCATGCACGGGCGGCCTCCAGGCGCAGAGCCTCATTTTCGGAGGTGAGCCTGCGGTGGTAGGCACTGATCATGTCGCTGCGTTCCACCGCGGGGATCGGCGCGAGGTAGTTTTCCCATGCGTCCGGGAACAGGCGCGAGGTGCCTTCCTGGTAGAACCATTCCAGCTCGAAGCGTCGCAGCATGAAGATGCCGCGCAGCACCAGCTCGGTGGCCTGCCCGGGGTACGTTTGCGCGTAAGCCAGGGCGAGAGTGGAGCCCCAGCTGCCGCCGAACACCTGCCAGCGGGCGATGCCAAGGTGCTCGCGCAGCCGCTCGATGTCGGCGACCAGGTCCCAGGTGGTGTTCTCCACCAGATCGGCATGCGGAGTGCTGCGGCCGGAGCCGCGCTGGTCGAACAGCACGATGCGGTACTTCGCAGGATCGTGGAACTGGCGCATCTTGGGGCTGCAGCCGCCGCCCGGCCCACCGTGCAGGATGACCACCGGCTTGCCCTGTGGATTGCCGCACTGCTCGAAGTACAGGCGATGCCGCGGCGAGACCTGCAGAAAGCCGCTGTCATAGGGTTCGAGGGCGGGAAACAGACTGCGCATGCGGAGCTCCAGCTGAGTGCGTCCACGCGAGCCGCTCGACGTGACGCAGTGGGAAGAGGCGCCACAGTGTAGGCGTTTCGCTGCCGGTGCCGAAGCTCCCGTGCCGTCATTCTGCGGGTGCCCACAGTGCCCCATCGAGCGTGTCCACTGCCGGCCGTTGTCGCACCCGGCCTGCCACCACATCCACACCTTCCGCGCGCAGCCGCCGCGCCTGCTCGCGCGCGCCGGCGCTGCCGGCCGGTAGTGCAATCCGGCCATCGCTGCGCAGCACGCGGTGCCAGGGCAGGCTAGGGTCGTCGGCTGTGCCCAGCACTTTCGCCACCAGCCGCGCATGTCGAGGCAGGCCGGCCCGCCGCGCCACCTCGCCATAGCCAAGCACCACGCCCGGCGGAATTGCCCGCACCACTGCGATTACGGCGGCGCGTCGCGCCTCACGCGTGGAGTCGATGGTGTCAGAAGGGCGCATCGGCGAAGAGCTGGCTTCAGGGCGCTGGTAGCATAGGCGGAACTTTCACGCGCTACCCAAGGCCATGCAGAATTTCGAGCAGATCCGCGCCCACGTCCTCGCCGGCTACACGGTGTCCCGCAACGAGCCATATTTGATCGGCATCGAGCTCACCCTGAACCACGGGGCTCGCCACCAGGGCCTGTTCCTGACCGAACTTGAGGACGAGGACGGCCGCAAGTATCTGCGCGTCAGCACTGCCCTGGCGCCCACCACCGGTATCGATGCCAAGCGCGCGCTTGCGTTCAACTGGGAGCAGCGCGTCGGCTACCTCGCCATCTCCGAACTCGATGGCCTGACCTACCTGCAGCTTTGCGAGAACCGCCCGCTGTCGGGGCTCACTCCCGCCGAGGTGGATCGGCTGGTGCTGGAGATCGGCGGCCTCGGCGACCGTCTGGAGCAGGCGCTGTCGGCGGGCGGTGATTTGTTCTGATTGCAGCAGCCAGGGCTGCCGATTCGCAGCGTGCGCCACGCATGTCGCGGCTCGGTTCCCGGGGGGCGGGCTCGGGGATTACCGTGCGTAGTGTGATCGATGGCCCGCTGCCAAAGGCAGGCAGCGGTCATCACGCGATCGGATCCAGAGTCCTCGCTCCCGGCTGTCGGAACCGGCGCGCGCTCTAGTAGGCGCTCTCATGCACCGCCTGCACCGCGCGGCCGGAGGGGTCGAGGATGTTCTTGAGGCTGGCATCCCACTCCAGCGCGGCGGCGGTGGAGCAGGCTACCGAAGGCCCGCCGGGCACGCACTCCGCAGCCCAGTCCTGCGGGTAGTGCCGCTCGAAGATCTCGCGGTAGAAGTAGGCTTCCTTGCTGACCGGAGTGTTGTAAGGGAAGCGGAACTTGGCGCTTTCCATCTGGGCGTCGCTGACCTGCTGCGCCGCATGTGCCTTGAGTGAGTCGATCCAGCTGTAGCCGACGCCGTCTGAGAACTGCTCCTTCTGCCGCCACAGCACGCTGTCCGGCAGATAGCCGGCAAACGCCTCGCGCAGGAACTGCTTCTCGATGCGGCCGCGCTGCTTGCCCGAGAGCTTGACCTCGGGGTTCAGCGACATCGCAATGTCAATGAACGTACGGTCGAGGAAGGGCACGCGCGCTTCCACGCCCCAGGCTGACATCGACTTGTTGGCGCGCAGGCAGTCGAACAGGTGCAGGGCGTCCAGCTTGCGCACGGTTTCCTCGTGCAGGGCCTCGGCATTCGGCGCCTTGTGGAAATACAGATAGCCACCGAACAGTTCATCCGAGCCCTCGCCGGAGAGCACCATCTTGATGCCCATGGCGCGGATGCGGCGCGCCATCAGATACATCGGGGTGGACGCGCGGATCGTCGTCACGTCGTAGGTTTCGAGGTGGTAGATGACATCCGACAGGGCGTCGATGCCTTCCTGCACGGTGAAGTGGAATTCGTGATGCACCGTGCCGATATGCGCGGCAACCTCGCGCGCGGCCTTGAGGTCCGGCGACTCTTGCAGGCCCACCGCGAAGCTGTGCAGCTGCGGCCACCAGGCTTCGGTCTTTTCGTCTTCCTCGACCCGGCGCGCGGCATACTTCTTGGCGATCGCCGCGACCAGCGAAGAGTCCAGTCCGCCCGAAAGCAGCACGCCATAGGGCACGTCGCTCATCATGTGCGACTTGACAGCGTTCTCGAAGGCCGCGCGCAGGGCGGCACGGTCGGTGGGGCCGTTTTTCACTGCATCGAATTCGCGCCAGCCGGGCTGGTAATAGCGCGTGGGTTCGGCATCGCCGCGTGCCCAGTAGTGGCCGGGCGGGAACTCGCGCGCCTCCTTGCAGACCGGAGCCAGCGCCTTGAGCTCGGAGGCGAAGTACAGGTTGCCGTGGGCGTCGTGGCCGTAATACAGCGGAATGATGCCGATCGGATCGCGCGCGACCAGCCATTGGTTTTTTGCGTCGTCCCACAGCACGAAGGCGAACATCCCCTCCAGCTGGTTGAGGAAGTCGTGCCCGAACCTGGCGTACAGCGGCAGGATCACCTCGCAGTCGGAATGGGTCTGGAAGGCGTAATCGGCCTCCAGCGCCGCCCGCAGCTGGCGGTGGTTGTAGATCTCGCCGTTGACCGCCAGCGCCTGTGTGCCATCGGGCGACAGCAGCGGCTGGGCGCCGGAATCCACGCCAACGATGGCCAGGCGCTCGTGCACCAGGATCGCGCGCTCATTGGCGTACACGCCCGACCAGTCCGGGCCGCGGTGGCGCATGCGGCGGGAGAGGTCCAGCGCTTGCGTGCGCAGGGTGGCCGGGTCGGAGCGCAGATCGAGGATGCCGAGGATGGAGCACATGGGGGGAAGGCTGCCGTGGGCTGAGGGACAAGCTCTCGATTCTATGCGAGTGCTTTCACGCGGCCTCAGCGGAAGCGGGGTGCGGACGCATTGGAATGCGCGGCACTTGCGCCAAAAGTGTGAATTGATCCACAGTCCGCCCGCGGTTGCAGAGGTGCCCGGATTCGTTCGGAGTGCGAAACAGCCGAAGGCATAGACCGGAGTATTCCGGGTTTGCGCCGGGGTGTGAGGGAGTTCTCCGCCTTTTTGCGATTGCTCTACATGAGGGGCGTATCCGGGGGGAGACCGGCGCGTCGAATCAGGGGGTAGGCCATCCGGGCCTGCTTGACTGCTCACCGGGGGGAGCACTTCTGCTCAGCCCCAGCTACGGGAAGCTCGGCGTGACCACTACTGGATTTTCTGCGGGTCGCCTCGGCGCGGCTGCGCTGTTTGCCGCGTTCATGCTTGTCGCTGCCGGGCCGTTGAAGGCCCAGGCCAGTTTTTCCACCAGCACGCTGACAGGCCCCGCGACCTATACACCTGGCGCGGCCGCCGACCCCGACTACATCCTTACGGTGATCAACAGCGGCACCGCAGCGGCGAGCCCCGTGGTGCAGGTGAGCTTTCCACCCGGTGTGAGTTTCACCTGGACATGCACCGCCAGCGGAGCGGGCAGCAGCTGCGCGGCGGCAAGCGGCGGCGCGCCCTTCAGCCCCGGGACAGGGCCGATTGGCGCCAGCGGCGGCAGCCTCGTTTACCGCTTTGAAGCCAGCTATGCGGCAAACCTCACCGATCCGAATCGCACGGTCACGGCGACGATCGATCCGGCGGGGGCAAACATCACCCGCAGCGTCGTCAGCACGCGCGCCGCCCGCGCCGATCTCGCGGCCACCCTCTCGGCGCAGCAGGCCAGCTTCAGTTCGCCGGGGACGATCAACTACACGGCAACGCTGAGCAACGCGGGGCCGAGTGATGTGATCGGCGCCAATTTCAGTTTTACCTTTGCCCCGGCCGCCGGGGTCAACGTCACCGGCTGGTCCTGCACCTCCGAGAACGGCGCGGTTTGCCCGACAGCTGGGGGCAATCTGCCCAGTACCCTGGGCTTGAACGCGGGCGGCGAGTTGCGCTTCGCCATCACGGCCACCGTGACTGGCGCCTTCAGCGGAAGCACCTTGGGCGCCACCGCTGCGATCGCGGTACCGGCCGGCACCACCGATCCCACGCCAGCCAACAACAGCGCCACCGTGGGGCTGAACCGAAGCGTTGACCTGGCGCTCAGCTATACCGCCGGCACTACTGGCACCTATACCCCGGGCCTGGGCCTGAACGGCTTCGATCCGCAAAGCCTCAACCTGAGCCTGCAGAACCTGGGCGCGGTGCAGGCCACGCAGGTGGTGGTCAACCTGCCGTTGCCGGCAGAGGTGAGCAGCGCGACCCTGCGCTGTGCCGTTACCGCGCAGTGCGGCAGCGCCACCGCGAACGGCGGCAGCACCCTGAGCCTGAGTGTGGGCACGCTGCCGGGCACCCAGAGCCGGGCGCTGGTGCTGGAACTCGCCTACGCCAGCGGCGCGCAGGCTCCCAGCCTGTCGCTTGCTGCGTCTGCCGTCGCCGCTGAAGCGGACGGCAATGCCGCCAACAACAGCCAGACCCGTGTCGCCACCCTCGATCGACGCGCTCGGATCGGCCTGGAAAAGTCCAGCAACGTCAGCGTGATTGGCCCGGGTGAGAACTTCGAATACGCCATCGTGGTGCGTAATTTCGGCCCCAGCGATGTCGGCAATCTGCTGGACGGTTCCGGTAACCCGGCTGAGGCCGGCATCCTCCTGGATGACGTGTTTCCGTCCGGGCTGGTTCGTAGCCTTGCTCCGGGCGTTTGCCCGCCGAGCGTAGACAACCTTCCGTGCTGGCGCGCCTGCCCGTCCGATCAGGGCGTGTCGGGCCAGTACAGCGGTGAGATCTGCCCAGTGCAGCCGCTTGCCGGCACCGGCAATATCCAGACGCTGCCTTTCCGCCTGAGTGCGGGCAGTCGCTCGCTTGTGCAGGTGTTCGCCCGCGCCGCCCCCAGCGCCTCCGGCACTCTGGTGAATACTGCCCAGGCGCGCCTGGAGGCTTCTACCGTGACTGCGGTGGCGCCGGTCAACACTGGCTGCGCGCCGGAGGCGCCGGCCACGGCCTGCGCCTCCGACAGCCTGCCGGTGCAGGCCAGCGTGGATATTGGCGTCTCGATCCCCACGCCTGCGCTGACCGCGGTGCCGGGGCTGGAGCACAGCTACCAGCTCAATGTGGAAAATCTGAGCAACCTCGGCAGCAACAATGTTCGCGTGCTGGCGGCGCTTCCCTTGCTGGTGGCCGATGGTGACGCGGGCTTCGCGCCGGGCAGCGGTCGCTGGTTCTGCGAGGCCTTCAACGGTGCCTGCTGCAACACCAACAGCAGCGTCTGCGGCACCGCCGGGCCGACGCCGGTCGTGCAGGCCGACAACCTCGACCGCGGCGTCGACCTGCCGCCGCAGGCAAGCGTGCGTTTCACGTTCATCGGCAGGGTTGATCCAAGAGCGCTGGGTACGTTGAACATGAGCGTGCAGGCTCAGCCCACTGGCATCGCGGATCCCAATACCGCCAACAACTCCGCCACCGACTCTTCGACCGTGCTCAATGCGCTGGGTCAGCTGTCGATCATCAAGGTGCTGGACAACCTGGAGCCGGTTGTTGAGGGCAGCGATGAAGCACCGTTCAAGCTTTCGTACCGGATCGAGGCCAGCAATGCAGGCCCCAGCGTGGTGCGTGGCGCGCAGCTGCGCGACCTGCTGATCAGTCCGCTGCTGGACGCGGGCACCGCGAGCTGGAGCTGTGAGGCCTTGCCGTCGACAGGTGCCACAGGCTGCGCCGTGGCGAGCGGTACGGGAGCACCGGATGTAGAAGTTCGTCTGGATCCGGGTGGGACGGTGCGTCTTAGCCTGCAGGTGGACACCCTCGACACGGCCGTGGGGCAGGTCGTCAATACGGCCGCTATCGAGGCGGGCACCGCCGGTCGTGCGGAAACAACGCTTGTGTCCGGCCTGTCCGGCGAGGCGGACCTGGGAGTCAGCCTGACCGATGGCCAGCCGTCGGCGGTCCCGGGCCAGCGCCTGCAGTACACCCTCGAGGTGCAAAACCGGGGGCGCGACGACGTGTTCGGTGCCCGCGTGATCGACCGCCTGCCGGCTGAACTGGAGGACATCAGCTGGAGCTGTAGCGCCACTACGCCGATTCCTGGCGACCTCGCGGTGCAGGGCAGCGCTGCTGTGCCCGGCGCGCGGCCCGACGCGGTGCTGATGTCGTTGGATGGCCGCCATGCCTATATGGCGCTGGGCGCGGGCAATTCCGTGCAGGCGCTGGTGCGCAATGCCGTGCCCGGCCAGGGCTTCGGCAACCTGACGGTGATCGAGACCGAAACCAACGGCCAGAATGACCCGCAGGACCCGGGCGCCACGGTCAGCGGCCTGATCAATCCGATCGATCTGGCGCTGAGCCCGGACGGGCGGATGCTGTTCGTGCTGGCGCATCGGGTGCAGCGCGACGCCGGCGGCGCCGTGGTCGAAGCCACCCGCGCACTGGTCAGCTTCAATCGCGTCAGCACGCCCGGTGACCCCGCCTTCGGGCGACTGAGCTTTGCCGGCAGCACCACTGCCGGTCTTCCGGCGTTCCCTCGGCGGCTGGTAGCCAGCCAGGGCTTCGTCTACGTCAGCGGCAGCGCACAAGATTCCGGCGCCGGCGCGCAGCTGACGGTCTACCGGCGCGATGCGGTGAGCGGCCTGCCCGCACCCCTGCTTGTCGATCCGACCACGGCTGCCCACCTCGCCACGCTGCCGCCCAGTCCGGGTGCGATGGCGCTTGACCTTGTCAACCAGCGCCTGCTGGTGGGGTCGGCGGCGGGCCAGGGTCTCGCGCTGTTCGCCATCAATACCGCTGAGGGCACGGCGCCGGTCAACCATCTCGCTCGCCTGGGTAGCGTGCTCACCGGCAGCGCCGCGAATCAGGTTGGCGATATCGCCCTACGCAGCAGCGAACGCCAGGCCTACGCCATTGCCGGAGGGTCTTCGCAGCTGTCCCTGCTGTCCTACGCGGGCGACACCTTGACGGTCTCGACGCCTTACACCTATGCCGGCCTGCTGCCCGACGAGACCGACCCGACTTTGAGCAACCCGCTGACGGGGCGCGGCAGGCTGGCGCTGGCGGCGGACGGCGAGCACCTGTTCCTGGCTTCGACCGATGGCGCCAGCCTGCTCAAGCTTCGCCGCAGCCTGAGCAACGGCACGCTCTCGGAAGGCGAGCTGCTGCGCGACGATCCACTCGCCAGCGCCCCTTCGCGCCCGCTCAACCGTCCGGTGGGCATCGCCATCAGCCCCGACGGCCGGCACGTGGTGCTCGCGACCAATGCTGCGCTCGGGAATTCGCCCGGCACCTTGGAGCCGCCGCTGTGGATCTACAGCCGCCGCGCGCCGGATCCGCTGTTCGCCTTCCTGGAAGTGGATCGCGATCCAGCGCCCACCGGCAGTGGCAGCCTCAGCCTGCTTTCGCCCAGCGATGTGGTGGTCAGTCCAGACGGTCAACACGTCTACGCGGTGAGCCTGCAGGACGGCACCCTGACCGCGTTCCGCCGCTTCCCGCGGCGCGGCCCGGCCGACGAGCCGCTGGGTGGGCATCTTGAGTTCCTGGCGCGCTACGTCAACGGCATTGGGGGTATTCGCGGCCTTGAGCGCGGCAGCCGTCTGCAGATCAGCGGCGATGGTCGCCAGCTCTACGTCACCAGCGAGGACCGCAACACGCTGGCGGTCTTCAACCGAGATGCAACGCCGGAGAATACGGGTACTTTCGGCCTGTTGACCCAGCCTGCCGCGGGGAGCGGCGCCGACCCCTGGCTGTTCACCGACGGCATGGCCGGCGTTGACGGCCTGCTCGGCGCGCAGGGCATTGCGGTCAGCGATGATGGCCTGAATGTGTATGTGGCGGGCAGCTTCGAGTCCGCGATCGCGCTGTTTTCGCGCCCGTCGGCCAGCGGTCCACTGGTGTACCGCGGCGTGGTGCGTAACGGAGTCAATGGCGTCACCGGACTTTCCGGCATCCGCGACCTTGTGGTTGTCCGCGGCGGCAGTCAGCTGCTCGGCGTCAGCTCGATCGCCAACGCCGTGGTGGTGTTCGAGCGCAACGCCGGCGTGCAGGGCGCGGCGCAGCTGCGCCAGCTGCAGTCGCTGGCGCTGCCCGGCAGCCCCCGCCTGATGGCGCTGGCGCTGCCGAATACGGCAGGCCCGGGCGAGGGTGAGCATGTCTACGTGGCCGGCCAGACCAACAGCACCCTCTATGTGCTCCGGCGCAACACCGACCCCAGCGGCCCCAATACGGGCCGGCTGAGCCTGGCGGCGCAGTACGCGTCGACAGCGCCCGGGCTGGTGGCGCTGAACGGCGTGCGCGACCTCGCCGTCAGCAGCGACGGACGCCGCGTGTATGCGGCCTCCCAGTTCAGCCACAGCGTGCTGGTGTTCGATCGCGAGCTGAACCTGTCCAGCCCGGCCTACGGCGGGCTCAGCCTGCTTGAAGTGCGGACGGATGGGCTTGAGGGCGTGGACGGGGTCGACAGCGTCTACGCGCTGGCGGTGAGCCCGGACAGCCGCAACGTTTATGCCGCCGGCTTTGGCGACCGCGGCATCGCCTCCTTTGCCATTGGCAGCGGCTCCAGCTGCAGTGCCGGCGGCAGCGGCGACATCGATGATCTGATCAATATCGCCCGCGCCGGCACCCTGCGTTATCTGATCGAGGCCACCATTCGCCCCGGCGCGACGGGCGTCCTCACCAATACCGCCACGGTCGGTCTGCCTGATCGCTTTCGCGATCCAAACATGGCCGACAACACTGCGACCGACCTCACCACGCTGACGCCCAGCGGTGATCTCTCGGTCAGCAAGACCAACAATCGCGTTTCCGTGGTTGGCGGCGAAACCGTCCGCTACGAAGTGGTGGTGCGCAATGCGGGCCCCAGCCATCTGCGGCACGCGCCACCGGACGTGGTCACTCTGACCGACATACTCTCGCCAGACTTCTTCGACCCCGGCGCCACCACCTGGACCTGCAGCGCCAGCGGCTCCGGCGCGCTTGACTTCGTGCAGGGCGTCGGCGAGGACCCGCTCGTGCCGGGTGGCCTTGGCGGAGTCAGCGGCCTGGTGCTGGTGCCCGACCCTGATGGCATTGGGCCGATCCCGTCCTACCTCGCCAGCGCCAGCGTGCTTGATCACGAAGTGCGGCTGTGGAGCCGCAGCGGCGAGGATGGCCGCCTCAGCCTGGTGACGCGTCTGCGCGCAAGCGTCCCCGATGGCGAGCCCAATGCCCCGCCCGTGTTCCCCAGCCTGTTCGGTGCGCGCTCGTTGGCCGCCAGTGCGGACGGGCGCTTTTTGTACGTCGCCAGCCGCGAGTCGGACACGGTCACCGTGTTCGAGCTGAGCCATGTCGGTAGCCAGCTCAGCACGACCCAAGTCGAGGTAGTGAGTGGTTTCACGGGCCTCGACCAGGCCCTGCATCTTGTGCTGGCGCCCGGCGATTCACATCTTTACGTCGCCGGTGCCAACGACGGCGCGATCGCGGTGTTCGAGCGGAATTCCGACACCGGTAGACTGAACTGGGTCGAATCCCAGCGCGATGTCGATCCCCTACCGGTGGCAGGCGTGCCGAGCCTGACTGGCGTTGAGTTCCTCGCGGTAAGCCCGGATGGCGCCCACCTTTACGCCGTTTCGGGTGCCAGCGCCCGCGTGGTGCTGTTCGATCGGATCCCGGGCACTGGCGGCCTCAGCTACCGCAGCTCGCTGGGTGCAGCCGACTTCGGCGTGTCGATCGACGGTGCCTCGTCGCTGGCGCTGAGCCCTGATGGCCGCCACGCCTACCTGCTCGCCAGCGCCGGCAACCGTCTGCTGATGCTGTCGCGCGCCTCGGATCCAGTGGGCCCGGCTTTCGGCCAGCTCACCGCGATCGGCAGCCTGCAGCAGGGCGTGGGCGGCGTTCAGGGCCTCAGCGCGCCGCGCCGGATCGTCATCAGCGGCGATGGCGTACACGCCTATGTGACGGGGCAGCTCGGCGGCAGCATTGCCTGGTTCTCGCGCAGCCCCGACAGCGGGGCGCTGAGCTTCCTTGGCCTGCGCTCCGATGACACCGGCGGCGTCGATGGCATTGGCGGCGCGACTGGCCTGGTGCTGGACAGCGACCGCAACCAGCTCTACGTGGCCGGCACGCTTGATCGCGCCATCGGCCTGTTTGAGCGCCAGGCCGACAGCCTGTGCCCGCCCAGCGGCAGCGGAGACCTGGTCGCGGTGCCGATCGACGTTGCCGCGGGTGGCAGCGTCACCTTCAGCATCGAGGCGCGGGTGCGCGCTGGGCTTGCGCCCGGCTCGACGGTGCCGAACATCGCCCGCGTGGTGGCCCCTCAGGACCCCAACCCGGACAACAACGAGGATTCGGACATCGATCCGATCAGCGTGGTGGCGGACCTCGCCATCACCAAGACGGATGGTCTCGCCGAGATCGACGGGCTTGACGGCGTGCGCGCGGTAGCCGGCGATTCCACACGGCTGTACACCGCGGGTGCGAGCGACAAAGCGCTCGGCGTGTTCCGGCGTGAGTCCAACCCGGCTGAAGCCAGCTACGGCGCGCTGCGCTTCGCAGCCGTGCTGCGCTCCGGCGTTGGCACGGTCAGTGGCCTCTCGGGCGTGGCGGACGTTTTGGTCAGCAGCGACGGCGCGCATGTCTACGCCGTCAGCCCGGTGGAGAACACCGTGGTCGCCTTCCGGCGCGTGCCGGCGCCGCAGGAGCTGCTGTTCCTGGAGGCCCAGCAGAACGGCGTGCTCGGTGTCAGCGGCCTGGCCGGCGCGCGCGCTCTGGCGCTGAGCCCGGACGGCCGCCATCTGTATGTGGCCGGCGAGTTCGCCAACGCCATCGCCGTGTTCCGCAGGGAGCACGATCCGCAGGCCACCGGCTACGGTCGCCTGAGCTATCTGGGTCTGGTGCAGAACGCGGTGGGCGGCGTCGACGGGATCGGTGGCGTGGTTGCGCTGGCGGTGGCGCCGGACGGAAGGCACGTCTATGCGGTCGGCCAGGCTTCGAGCTCGATCGCGGTGTTCGCGCGCAACCCCAATCCGGGCAGCGCAGGCTTCGGCCAGCTGAGCTATCTCACCCGTTACGTCAACGGCCAGGGTGGCTTGCTCGGCCTGAGCCAGCCGGTCGACATTCGTGTCAACGCCACGGGTACCCAGGTCTTGGTGCTGGCGGCCGGCAGCGGCAGCCTGGCGCGCTTTGCACGCACCGAGGGCGACGGCAGCCTTGCGCTGCTGGCCAGCGCCCGCGAGGGGGTGGAGGGTGCGCAGGGCCTGGTTGGCAGCCGCCGCCTGCGGCTGGCACCGGATGGCGTGCATGCCTATGTCGCCGGCGGCGACGGCATCGCTCACTTCGACCTGACGACCAGCGCCGCGCCGGGCTTCCTCGGCCGCATCCGCAACGCTGACCCGGCACCGCTCACCGGCGGTCAGGTGCTCGGCCTCGCTGGCGCTGCGGATGTGTTCATTGCGCCCGAAGGCGACCGTCTGTATGCGGCGGGCAGTGTCGATGACGCGCTCGGCGAGTTTGTCCGTGATCCGATCGCACCGCCGGCGGAGGGCAGCGGCGTGCTGGCTTACCGCGGCAGCCAGTTCGACGGCCTTGGCGGCGTGGCGCCGGGTGATTCGGTGCCTTACGAGATCCGGGTCAGCAACCTTGGGCCCAGCGGTGTCGCCCAGGCGCGGGTAGTGGACATCTTCCCACCCGAGTTCGACGAGGTGGTTTGGGAGTGCGCGGGCACCAACGGTGGCAATTGTCCGGTCGCGGGTAATGGCGACCTCGACGTGCTGGTCAATCTGCCGGCCGGTGCCGGCGTGCAGTTCCTCGCGATTGGCCGGGTGTCCAAGACTGCCACCGGACGCCTGGTCAACACCGCCACGGTGAGCGCCGTCGGCGCTGTCGACTCCAACCCATCCAACAACAGCGCGACTGACGATGACACCGTGCTGTCGCCGGCGGTGGATCTGGTGGTGGACGTGGACGACGGCAGCGAGTTCGCCACCCCGGGTGGCCCGATCGAATACGCCGCCCGGGTCACCAACCTGGGGCCGAGCTTTGCGCGAGCCGTCAGCGTCACTGACCAAGTGCCGCCAGCCCTGCACGACGTGAGCT
Organism: Aquimonas sp.; assembly: GCA_022241605.1. Taxonomy (GTDB): domain Bacteria; phylum Pseudomonadota; class Gammaproteobacteria; order Xanthomonadales; family Xanthomonadaceae; genus Aquimonas. The sequence continues at coordinate 29,902 of JAKOMQ010000020.1, forward strand.
GGCGCTGCGAGCCCTTCCCCAAGGCCGGTGAACTTGAGCTTCTGACGCCGCTGTACTCCGGGCCGCTGGAAACCTACACCGGCTTCGCCACGGGCAGCGTGGGTCGCTTCGCCTACGCCACCGGCCAGTTCGAGGGGCAAGGTGCGGTCGCGCTGTTCCGTCGCGATCCGCTGACCGGCCGGCTGTTCGACCCGGTGCTGAGCGGCGACGCCCGCCAGGTGCAGGTCAACGGCGAGAATGGCGTCCGCGGCATCGGCGATGCCGCTGACCTTGCGCTGTCGCCGGATCGTCGATTCGTCTATGTCGCCGGCCGCAGCTCGGATTCAATCGCCCTGTTCGCGCGCAACGCCGACAACGGAAGCCTGCAGTTCGTCACCTCCTTCCAGGACGGCGAGCTCGGCGTCGACGGTCTCGGCGGCGTCAACCGCCTGCTGATCGATCCAAGCGGCCGTCACCTGTATGCGAGCGGTGCGGCCGAGAACGCGATTGCGGTGTTCGCGATTAACCCTGTCACTGGTGCTCTCGGCCTGCTGGGGGTGTTGCGACAGGGCCAGGGCGGCGTGGATGGCTTGAACGGCATGACCGATCTGGCCTTCAGTGCCGATGCGGCGCAGCTGCTGGTGGTGTCCAACGTCAACCAGTCGCTGGCGGCCTTCAGCCGCAACGACGTCACCGGCCTGCTGTCGCCGCTGGCCCTGCTGCAGGATTTCCAGCTGCCGAGGCGCGCACTGCGCGACCCACGCGCCGTGGCGGTCGTCGGCAGCCAGGTGCTGGTGGCCGGCGGCAGCGACGGCGTGCTGGCGCGCTTCACGCTGGAGCCCGCGGCCAGCCCGGCCTTGCGCTACGTCGACAGCCTTGACGCCAGCACGCCCGGTCTGGAGGCGCTGCTTCAGCCGCAGGCCCTGCTGTTCGAGCCGGACCAGGATCGGCTCTACGTGGGTGGGGCAGGGCGGCTGTTCCTGCTGAGCCTGCAGGAGGACACACCGGCCGTGCTCGCCGACTACGGCCCCCTGCCGACCTTGGGCTCGGGTCTGCGTCTGGCGATCAGCGGTGATGGCAGGCAGCTCTACAGCGCTGCTGCCGGCGGCGCGCCCCTCGGGGTTTACAGCCGTGCGCGCGGCTCGCGCTGTCCGCTCGGTGGTGAAGGCGGTATCGGCCGCCAGAGCGTCGACATCGCCACCGGTGGCTCGGTGCTGTTTACCGTCCGCGGCCGCGTGTTCGCCAATGCGCAGGGCCTTCTGGAATACCGCGTCGAAGCGCAAGCGCGCACTGCCGGCGAGGAGCTCAACCCTGGCGACAACATCGATACCGACATCGATCAGCTGCGGCCAGCGCCGGACCTGTCCGTGCTCAAGCAGACGCTGACCCCGCGGGTGGTTGCGGGCCTTCCAATCGATTACCGGATCGATGTCGCCAACGCTGGCGTCTCCGATGCGCTGCAGGCACGGGTGCTGGATCCGCTGCCCCTGTTCCCCGACACCAACGCCGGCCTGGTGCCGGGGGTGGGCGAATGGACCTGCGCGGCCAATCCGCCGCTGGTCCAGCGCAGCCGCCTGGAAGTGGCCGACAGCGCCAGCCTGGCGGGCATCGGCGCATCGGTCCGTTCGGCTGACGGCGCACGCCTGTATGCCGTGAATCCTGGCCAGAATGCCCTGCTGGTGTTCCCGCTCGATCTTGCCGGGGCGCCCGGCACGCCAGAGGTTCTGGTCGACGGCAGCGTGCTGCCTGGCGGCACTGTGGGTGGCCTTGCCGGCGCCTCCCGCGTTGCGCTGTCGGCGGATGACCGCCACGTCTATGTCAGCGCGGCCGGCGCCAACGGGGTGTTGGTGCTGGGCTTCGATGCCGCCAGCGGCGGCCATCGGTTCATCCAGCGCGTCACGTCAGGCAGCAATGGCGTCGCCGGCCTGCTCGGCGCCGCCGATGTGCTGGTGTCGGGCGACGGCCGCCGTGTATTCGTTGCCGGTGCAAGCGCGAATGCGATCGCTGTGTTCAGCCGTGATGCCGACACCGGTGCGCTCACCTTCATCGAGCGCGTGGCCGACGGCCTCGGCACCATCGTGCCGGACAGCAACGTCATCCGTGGCGTGCGCCGGCTGGTGCTTTCCGACGATGGTGCTCGCCTGTACGCCGCGGCGACCCTCTCGCAAGCGATCAGCCGCTTCGATGTCGGCAGCGATGGCCGCCTCACCTACCGCGGTCGCAAGCGCGCCGACGAGGCGGGCTTTGGCCGACTTGCCGGTGCCCGCGCCCTTCAGCTGGGGCCGGGCGGCGAGCAGCTGTACGTGCTCGGCAGCCAGGGGCTCAGCGTGTTGCGGCCGCTGGCCGGCGGCAGCTTCAGCCTGCAGGCGGAGTTCCCGTGGACGCAGGCCGCCCCCGTGCTGCCGCGCGCGCTGGGCATTGATGCCGAAGGCACCCGCGTGCACGTGCTCGACAGCAGCGGCGGTATCGACGTCTATGCCCGTGACTGGGCCGATGGCGCGCTCGAGTGGCGCTTCAGGCTGGCGCCCGTCGCGCCGGTCGACGGCACGCCGGAAGCGTCCTTGGGTACGCTGGCGGACGATGGTTCGCTCTACCTCACGCTGGCCAGCGGTCGACTGCAGCAGCTGGGCCAGCGCGCGCTGTCGCGCTGTCTTGAAGCCCAGGTGGCGCCGGATCGGATCGACACCACGCTGGACCTCGGCGTCGCGGGTGACGCCCTGTTCGAGCTGGCTTCGCGCGTGCATCCGAGTGCCCGCGGCGTACTCAACAACACCGCCAGCATCGCGCCGGGCAGCGGCATTGACCCCGACCTCGACAACAACACCAGCACCACGGCGGACGTGATCGAGGTCGAGTCCGACCTGTCGGTGAGCAAGCAGGGCCCGGATGAAGCCGTGGCTGGGCTCGATCTGACCTACCGTATCGAGGTTGGCAACGCCGGGCCGTCGGATGCGCTGGGCATGCGCGTTACCGATCCGCTGCCGGCGGCCCTGTCCAACGCGCGCTGGACCTGCGTCGCCAGCGCGGGCTCCAGCTGTCCGGCCTCGGGCGTGGGCCCGCTGGACATGCCTGCCAACTTGCTGGTCGGCGGCCAGCTCGAAATCGAACTGACCGCGCGCGTTTCGCCGGCCTACGTTGGTCCATTGACCAACACGGTGGCGCTGGTCAATGAGCCGGGCGCCACCGACCCCAATCCGGACGACAACAGCGACAGTTGGACGACCGATGTCCTGCGGGTGGCGGATGTTTCGGTGCAGAAGTCGAACGGCGTCGACAGCGTGGTGGCAGGCGAGGTCTACACCTGGGACATCCGCGTCGCCAATGCCGGCCCCAGCGACACGCCGCAGCTTCGCGTGCGTGATCCGCTGCCGCTTGGCCTGCAGGCGGCCAGCTGGACCTGCAGCGCCAGCGGTGCTGCCAGCTGCGAGCCTGCCGGCAACGGCGGAATCGACCAGATCGTGTCCGTGCCTGCGGGCAGTGAGCTGCTGTTCCAGCTCAGCGGGCGGATCGATCCGGGCCTGACCGGCAGCTTCAGCAACACCGCGAGCGTGCAGGTGCAGCTGCCCGGCACCGACCCCGAGCCCGCCAATGACAGCGCCACCGACACCGATACGGTGCTGGTGCGCCACGATCTGGGTGTGAGCCTGATCGATCCGCTGGATCCGTTTGATCCGGCCGGCAGCGTGCCCTTCCCCTACCTCGTGATCATCGAAAACATCGGCCCCTCGGACGCGCGTGCAGTCACGCTGCAGCTTCAGTTCTCGGCGCCGGTCAGCCAGCTGCAGGGCCTGCCCTGCGTGCCGGCCGGTCCGGCTGCCTTGAGCTGCGATCTTGAAACCCTGCGCGCTGGCTTTAATCGCGTGCTGGAGCTTTCCATGGCCGCCCTGCCGACGGCGCCGCGGGTGTTCACGGTGTCGGCGCTGGTGGCGGCCGGCGGGGGCGGCGAGGAGATCGATCCGGGCAACAACGTCGCCAGCGAGGATACCCAGCTGGTCAGCGGTGCCGATGTGCGGGTGTTCATTGACAACGGCGTCGACAACCTCGTGCCGGGCGACACGACCAACTACACGATCCGGGTCGAGAACATCGGTTCTCAGGCCACGCAGCAGGTGCGCGTGCTGGCGCCTGCCGCAGCCGGCCTGATCGATGTGGCCTGGACCTGCGTGGGCGTGGCCGGCGGCAGCTGTGCGCCGTCCGGCAGCGGTGGCATCGATCAGGTGATCGCACTGCAGCGCGGCCAGGGCGTGCGCTACACCCTTTCGGCCCGGCTCGACCCTGATGCCGACACCGCGCAGGTGAGCGTGCTGCAGACCGTGCAGGCCGTGCCGGAAGACGTCAGCGACATCAACCTGTCGAACAACCAGGCCGAGGACGAGGACATCATCCGCTTCATCGTCTTCCGCGACGGCTTCGAGGCCCTGCTGCGTGGAGCGATGCAGTCCTGGGAGCCGCAGGCCGCGGCCTGTACCCGGCTGCGACTGGACGCAAGCACCTTGGGCCTGGAGGGCGCACCTGCTGCGGCGTCCACGCTGCGCCTGCTGCGCGGCGAGGCGGGGCCGGCGCGGATCAGCGTGGATCTGCTGTCTGCGCAGGGCCAGCGCTGGCTGCGGCTGGATGCGCCCGCGGCTGCGGTGGGCTGGTTGCCCTGGCCCAGTCGCTTCGCCGAGCTGGAGCTCGCGACGGCCGTGCTGGCGCTGCAGACCTCCGCCGGCCGACATGAGGCTGTGCTCGCCGCGCGTTCCGACTGGCGATGGTGGCTGGCGCCGGCGCTCGGGTCGATATCCGCCAATGACTGTGAGGGCGCCAAGCGCGCGTCCGGGGAGCTGCGATGAAGTGGTTTGTACCCGCCGCCTGCCTGCTGGCCGGTGCCGTTGCCGGCTGGTTTGCAGCCGGCCTGAACCTCAAGCGCACGCCGTCCACGGATGCGTTGCCCAGCGAATGGGTGGCGCGCATCGACGGCGACTACATCACCTCGGAGATGTTCATTGATGAAATGCGCCGCCGCGGTGGGCTGCGGCCGGGCCAATATCAGGACCTGGCCCAGAAGCGCGCGCTGCTGGATGAGCTGCTGTTCCGGCGCGCCGTGATCCGGGCTGCTCGCGAAGCGGGGCTCGACCGTGAGCCCGACCTGGTGCGCGCCACCGAGCAGCTGCTGGTGAGCAGCTACCTCAGGCAGTCGCTGGGCGAGCTGCAGCAGAACGTGCAGATCAGCGACGCCGACGTGCGCGCGCATTACGAAGCCGAGGCCGAACGTTACGCGGTGGCGCCGCGGCGGCGGCTGGCAGCAATCCGAATCGAGCCCGAGCGCGACGCGGCCGGTGAGCTCGACTGGTCGGCTGCCGAAGCGCGCGCAGCCGGAGTGCTGGAGCAGGCGCGGACGCTGCCGGCGTCGATCCCGCATTTCGGTGCACTCGCACAGGAGCACTCCAGCGATCAAAACTCGCGGTGGCGCGGTGGTGTGATTGGCTGGCTCGCGGAGCAGGCTGAACCTTTGGACGGCGCTGGGCTGGATGCCGCTGCGCTTGGCGCGGGCATGGCGATCGAGCAGACCGGTGGCTTTGCCGGCCCGCTGCGCGGTGCAGATGCCATCTGGCTGCTGCGGCTCGTTGATCGCGATGCCGGACGTGGGCGCAGCTTCGAGGAGCTGGCTGCCGGCATTCGCCAGGGCCTGCACCAGCAGCAGCTGGCGAAGATGGAGGCGGACCTGCGCCAGCGTCTACTTGATGATGTCGATCTGCAGATCCGCGAGCCGGTGCTGGCAGCGATCGATCCGCTCGGCCCACCCGCCGACACCCAGCCCCCGCAGCCGCCGGCTCTGCCCGGCGAGCGCAGCTGAAACACAGCGAGACCGCGAACATGATCCGACTTCACCGACTGCACTCCATGACCCTTCGCAGGTTCGCCCTGCTGGCCGTGCTGGCGCTGGCATGCGTGCCCGCTGTCGCCGCCGAGGTCCAGCAGACCTTCCAGCTCCGCCCAGGCTGGAACGCCATCCACGTCGAGCTGGAGCCAAGCGAGAAGGACATCACACGAGTGTTCGCCGGTCTGCCGGTGGCCAGCGTCTGGCGTTACATCCCCAACGACGGCGGCGCGCGTTTCATCCGCGACCCTTCGGAAGGCCTGGACAACCTCGAGGGCTGGTTCAGCTGGTTCCCGGAGCCGCGGCCCGAGGCGTTCCTGAGCAATCTGTTCTCGATCAGCGCGAACACTTCATATCTGGTGCGGCTGGAAGGCACCGCACCTCGCGAGCTGAGCGTCCGCGGGCGCCCCAAACTGCTGCCGACTCGATGGCAGCCGAATTCCTTCACCCTGACCGGTTTGCCGGTTTCCGCCACGGCCGCGCCGACCTTCGCCGAGTATTTTTCTGTCTCGCCGGCTCATGTCGGCCAGCCGATCTACCGGCTCGATGCCAGCGGCCAGTGGCAGCGGGTGACCTCGCCAGCCACCACCCGCGTGGAGCCGGGCGTGGCCTACTGGATCCACACCCGCGGCAACTCCCGGTACCAGGGCCGTCTCGGCGTGGTGCTTGACCAGAGCGAAAGCCTGGAATACTCCGCTGGGCGCGACGAGATCCGGGTGGTGCTGCGCAATTTGTCCGGACTCCCCGGCAGCATCCAGGTCCGGCGCATCGCCGGCGACGGCCTGCCCTTGACCTATCTCAACGAAGATCCGGAGACCGGCGAAACCGGCTGGCCAGACCTGCAGCAGAGCCTCGTGCTGGATGTGCAGCCCGGCGCCGAGGCGTTCCTCACCTTGGGCCTGCGCCGCTCGCAGTTCACCGCGGACCGCATGGACGAAGTCCTCGAGATCAGCGACGAACACGGCCAACGGATCTGGCTCGGAGCTGGCGGTAACACCACCCAGCCGCTGGACCTGCTGCGCCAGGCCAAGGGACCGAAGGCGGCCGCGGTCGGCTATGCGGGCCTGTGGGTGGGCGAGGTGGAGGTCAATGCCGTAAGCGAGGCGCAGCGCGCCGGCACCGATCCGCGTCCGGTAGTGAGGCCCTTCGAGCAGCGTGTGCTGATCCACGTTGATTCCGCCGGCCAGGCGCGCTTGCTGAAGGACGTGATCCAGATGTGGCAGGACGGCACCGCGCGCCCAAGCAGCATCGATCCCAACTTCAACGAGGTCGACATCCCGGGCCGCCACGTGCTGGTGACCAACCCCGCCCTGATCGGGCTCTATACCGGGCCGGTCAATCGTGACGGTACCCCTGTCGGACTGCGCTTCAGCACCGTGGCCTACGACTTCGCCGGCAACGAAGTCGAGCTTGATGGGGTGTTCGCGCCTGGCGGTGAGGTCAACGGCACCGTGGTGGTGGGCTCGAACCTGCCGACCAATCCGTTCCTGCACCGCTACCACCCGGACCACGACAACCTTGACGCGCAGTTCCTGAACCCCGTGGCCGAGGCCTACCAGGTGGTTCGCAACCTGCGGTTCGAGTTCGCCGCGGAGGATCCCCTCGGCCGCAATCCGCCGGGCTGGGGAGACAGCATCGTCGGCGGTACGTTCTCCGAATCGATCACCGGCCTGCACAAGAACCCGATCTTCAGCGCCGGTCAGTTCCGCCTGCGCCGGGTCTCGGCCGTCCCGGTACTGAACCAGTGAGCACGGTCATGCATGCAGCCATAGCGCAGGACGATACTTCGATGATGCTTCAGCCCCTTCGCGCCTTGAGGCGCCTGGCTGCCGGGCTGGCAGCCCTGGCGATGCTTGCGGCAGGCCAGGCCGGCGCAACTTGGCCGCAGTCGATTCCAAGCACCGGCGAAAGCGCGGTGGTGGTCAGCAAGCCCGCGCTCAACGGTGACGTCATCATTGCCGGCCGCTTCTCGGGAAGCCTGGAGTACGGTGGTCAGACCATCACCGCCGAGGGCTTGGACGACATCTTTGTCGCGCGCTTGAGTCCAGGCGGGCAGGTGGTCTGGCTGGCGCGCGCCGGCGGCCCTTCGCAGGACACGGTGGAGACGCTCGCACTGGACGTCGCCGGCAACGTGTTCATCGTCGGCAGCTTCCGCGGCACGGCCAGGTTCGGCTCCTCCTCGCGCACGGCCGTCGTCGGTACCACCGACGGCTACATCGCCAAACTGAGCCCCTTGGGCGAATGGCAGTGGGTGCGCGATATCCGTGGCCCGGGCAATATTGTCGTCTCGGGCGTAGTGGCCTTGGCCGGCGACAACACCGTGGTGCCGCCCGTGCCTGAATCGGTCGCACTGGTCGGCACCTACAGCTGCAGCGCCAGCTTCGATTCGGGCTCAGCTCCTCCGACTACGATTGTCTTGAACGCAGCGGCGCCCGATCCCTGCCGCAGCGGCCGCACCGACCTGTTCATTGCCCGGGTGGAAACCACGGGCGATTGGAAGTGGGCAGTCAATCGCACGGGCACGCCTACCGGGCTGGATCGGGCCTCGCGCGTGCAGCTTGACCGCGACGGTCGGCTGGTGGTGCTGGGCGCAGGCGTTGGTGCGACCCTGAACAGCTCCCCGGTCACGACCTTCAATGGCAATCTCGGCGGCCTTCCGTCGGGTTGGAGTAGCACCGATGGCAGCCGCGGGCTGGTGACACAGACCGCTGGCTCCGTGCCGAATTTGTTCGCCTTTTTCTTCCCCGCGTTCAACTACAGTTTCTTCACCGGAACAGATGCGCTGGCCCTACGCGGCGGCAATGTGACGGTGACGTCGCCGACCTACAACACCACCGGCGCTCAGGTGGTCCGCGTCTCCTTGGACGTGCTGCGCGGGCTTCCGGGACTCGGCGGTACTTTCTACGAGCTGTGGCGCACCCAAGGTGTCGTAACCGACTCCACCGATGCCACCGGCGGTATGCAGCTGCAGTATCTGAACAGCGCTGGCGCCTGGCGCACGGTTGACACCTTCGCCGGTTCCGGTCCTGCGGGTGAGCGTTTTGTTCGCCGCGACGGCGCAGCCTATGCAATCAGCGATCCGCTCGCCGCCCATGCCGGCTTCCGGCTGCGCTTCCTGATGCCCAGTGGGCGCGGTGCTTTCAGCAGCTGGATCGACGGAATTGCCTACCGTGACTGGTGGCACATCGATGACGTCTCCGTTGCTGGCACTGGAGCCCCGCAGAATTTTGTCCTGTTGGTGAGCGACCTGCTGGCAGCCACTCCGCTGGTGTCCGCCCCCACCAACCTTCTGCAGGGCGTCGATGTACGGGATGCCGTGGTCGACCGCCAGGCCAATCGACTGGTTTTGGCCGGCCGCTACAACGGAGCTGCCGGCGTAGGCTCCTGCCAGACGCCTGCAGGCAGCGGCGCACTGTTCGCCTCCTACAGTCTCGACGGCATCTCGCCGACCTGCCGATGGGTGCGCACCGCGCCGAATGCGGCTGCGGAGGCCATTGCCGTCGACTCCCAAGGCCGAGTCTTCGCCACCGGCAGCTTCAGCGGGCAGGTCAAGTTCTTCAACCTGGACCCCCAGCCCGAGCCACCCGATCCCATGGGTGTCAACGTGCTCACCGCCACCGGCGGCAGCCGCGATCCGTTCGTGGCCGGGCTGGACCGTGACGGCGGATGGCAGTGGGTCACCGGCGGCAACCGCAACCAGCCGCCCGATTCCCGGCCCACCTTCGCGGGTGGCGCCGGCGATGACGCAGGCCTTGCGATCAGCGCCGGCGGCACCGGGGCGCTCTACGTGGGTGGCCGATTCCAGGCGATTGCGCGTTTCGGACCACAGGATCAGCTTGTCTCATTGGCGGGCAGCGATGGTTTCCTGGCCAACCTTGGCAGCGACGGGCGCTTCTTCGAGGAGGAACGCTGGCTCGCCGGCCAGCCCATCCCGGCGCCACCGGAGGCCAAGCGCGATAACGTGGCGTTCGTGCCGGAGTTCGCCATCGATGGCCAGCCCTTCGATGCCATCGGACAGCGGATTTTCCTTTGGACCCAGCCTGGCGGTAGTCGACTTGCCGAGCTGATTCCGCTGCAGCCGTTTGGACGCATCGAGGTGCGCTGGCGCGTGAATGGCCAGGACCTCACCTCCACCCAGCGGGTCAGCCGCCTGGGTGCGGTGGGCTGGCCCACCCGCAGCTGCGAGCCGGGTGAGGCCGAAGGCTGCTATCAGGATCACGTGGTTGGCGCGCCCGTCCAGGTCGAGCCAGCGGAAGGCACGTTCCGCGTGCTGGAGCTTGTCAGCCCTCAGGTGGGCTCCAGCGGCGCCACCTATGCGGCAGGACAGTTCAACGCGCCACGCACGGGATTTGCGGCTCTGGTCTATGTGGCAGGCCCCACGCTGGATCCGCAGCTCTACGCGACCGAAGTCGAGATCGTGCGCACCCAGCCGTACTTCGCCGTGCCGCTGTTCACCGACAACGTGCCGGCGGAGATCGGCAGGCCGATCATCGACAGCGGGCACGACGAGCCCGGCACCACCGGCTTCGTGGTCAACGAGCTGGCGTATTACGATGGATTCGGTGCCGACGCCGCCTACAACCGGGCAGGCCGCACCGGCGCCATCATTCCGGTCAACCGCTACAGCAGCCAGCGCCCGCAGGAGCAGAGTCGTGATTTGGCTGTGGCCTGGTACAAGCGCAAGGCGCGCGGGGTCTACTGGCCTGAGAAAGCGGTTCGCTATCAGCCATTCTGGCCCTTCGATCCGGAGCGCATCATCGTCGCCAGCCAGCAGGGCGGCGAGAACCTCGGTCAGGCGCCGCTGAATCCGCAGCTGTTTCCGTCGGCGCAGATCTACATCCAGAATGATTTCAACGCGCCGGGCTACAACCCCAACGACGAGCATGCCTTCATGGCGCCCTCGCAGACCGGCAGCGGTTTCGAGGCCGTGTTCGCGCTGCGCTCCGATTTCGGCGCTGGCATCGCGGGTGACGGCGCTGCCGCATCGGATCCCTATGTGTTGGTGAAGTACTTCGACACCGCTGTGACCCAGTGGCGTTTCCGCGTCTATCGGGTGCTGGCGACGGGTGCAGGCTTCGAGCAGTTCCGGTTCAGTGGCACCGCCGGTACCACGGTGTCGCCGCCCTATCCGGTGCGGCTGCTGCCGGGCTGCGCGCAGAGCTTTGTCGACGGACAGGCCGTGGGCGAGCAGCCGCCGGCGCCGTTCTTCCAGGACTACAAGAACCAGCTGTGGGCGAAATCGGCCGGCAGTGGTGCCGTGCATTACTTCTATCCGGCCCAACCCGGATTCTTCGTCGACACCAACAACAACGATATCAATGACGTGGTCAGCGGCACCTGTGTGCCCTGGCTGGCGCGGCTGCCGGTGGCGCAGGGCGGTAGCGACAATGCGCAGGCGCCGATCCGGGTGGCCTACGACATCGACTGGCCGGAAACCACCCCGCTGCTGATCAGCGGCGAAACGCTGCTGACGCCAAAGCGCGGCCTGCCGGACATCCTCAATCAGGCGGCGGTGGAGGTGGTCTACGACGCGATCCAGGCAACCGCCACCAATCCGCTGCCCAGCGATACCCTGGCCCAGCTGATCGACCCGCTCAACCCGCGCTCGGTGGTGCTGCCTGCGGTGCCTTCGGAAGTCGCCAAGCAGTTCCGCACCGACGGACTGGAGGACATCCTCGGCTCCGCCGACGGCGTCATCAAGCTGCCGGTGTCCCTCGGCAAACGGCTGGCTTACGACCCGCAGAACCGCCGGCTCATCCTCAAGGGCTTGGCGGACTTCACCGGCGCCGGCGATCCCTTCCTGCTGCTGAATGTGATGAGCCAGCGCGATCGTGTCGTGCTCAAGCGTCTGAACGGAGGCAACGGCAGCGAGCAGGCGGATTTCACCGGCAGCTGCGCCACCGTGGCAGCCAACTGCAGCTGGGATCAGGCCGTGGAAGCGCTGTTCCGCCTATCGCGCAATCCCCAGCGCATCCAGAAGGTGTGCCAGGAGAGCTTCATCAACGCCCGTCGCGAGCGTGTCTGCGTGCTGGATCGCCCGGTGGGGCCCACCGATGTGCTGGTGGGCTATCAGGACCTCAACAACGACGGCATCCTCGAGCCCTTCCAGGCGTTGGGCGTGCAGGCAGCGCTGTCGGCGGGCCTGTCCCAGGGCAGCGGCTATCTCACCGTGGCCTTCAACAACAATCCGGCGCTGAATCCGCTGCCGGTGAGCCTTGAGGTGATCCAGGTCGGCTGCCTGCGCAGCCCCGCACCGCCGGCTCCGCCCACGCTGGTCAAGCCTTATCAGGGCCAGATCAACGTGATTTCGCCGGAAAACATCTTCGACGAGCAGCTGGTGCTGCGGCACAGCGGCGACTTCGGAGGCAATGCCGATGCGCTGGAGTTCGAGTGGTTCTTCCAGCCGGACACCAGCGGTGTGCCGCCGACCGCGCTGCCGAATCCTCAGACCGGGCAGCTCAACGGCTGGATCCAGTTCCCGGTGGCCAACCCACAGGGCGCCGTCGAGATCAGTATCGAGGGTGCCAACATCCAGACGCTGTCGGACAACTGGTACCTGGCCCGCTACCGCGGTCTGCCGGGCTGCAACAACCAGAGCGAGTGGAGCCTGTGGGCGGGCCAGCCGGGCGCTACGCCGCTGAACCAGCGCGCGCAGCTCGCCGAGGGCTGGGTCAAGCGCGTGCTGGGGCGGCTGAATCCGTTCGAGGCGCGGGTGCAGAACTTCGCCCAGGCCGCCACCAACAACTACGCCAGCATGCTGGTGCAGCTGGGTCAGCGCTACGAGGGCCCGATCGCGCTCAACAACGATCCCGGCAACCTCAACCGGATCGGTCTGATCGAGGCCTACACCACGGTGATGCGCCGGGCGCTGCAGCTCAGCGTGGAATCGACTCCACCGGTCAACTATGCCCCGGCCAATGCCGCAGTTCTGCTGGTAGCTTCGAGGCTGGTGGACTTCTACACCCTGCTGGGCAATGAGGCCTACGCGGATGCGCAGGATCCAACGATCGGCATCACCACCAACTCCGGCAACTTCTCGCTGGCGCCCTCGATCTTCAATTTCCAGAACCAGCTGCCTTCGCTGCTGGAGGAGGAGCTGATCCTGCTGCGAGGACGCGATGACAGCCTGGGGCCGGTGGCTGCACGGCCGGTCTACAACCGCCTGTTCTGGAACTTCACCACGGGGCAGGGCGAGGTGGCCTACGCGCTGTCCTACAACATCACCGACCAGAACGCCGACGGCATCATCGACGAGCGCGACGCACGCATCCTGTTCCCGCAGGGCCACGGTGACGCCTGGGGCCACTACCTCACCGCCACCAAGACCTACTACAACCTGCTGCGGCATCCCTTCTTCAGCTGGAACCCCCAGGCCGAAGCGGTGCTGGTGGCCGGCGTGCCGATCGCGGTGGACTTCCTCGATGAGCGCCAGTTCGCGTTGACCGCAGCTGCCAAGGCGCGTACTGGCGCGGAGGTGGTGAACCTTACCTACCGCGCGGCCTACACCGAGAATCCCAACGGCCAGTGGCAGGGCTACGCCGACACACGGCCCACACGCGCCTGGGGCCTTTCAGAGTGGGGGCGTCGCGCAGGCATGGGTGCCTATTTCGACTGGATAACGGTCAATGCCATCCTGCCCGAGCAGGAGACCGATTCCAACAAGGTGGGCATCCAGCGGATCGATCGCACCACCATCTCCGAGCTCGGCGAGATCCTCGGGCACTACGTCGAGATCCAGCGCCAGGTCGACAAGGCCGATTCCGGCCTGAATCCCTTGGGTCTCGCCAAGAACGTGGTTCCCTTCGATATTGATCCGGCCCAGTTGACCCTGTTCAACAGAACCCAGTTCGAGCAGGTGTACGAGCGCGCCCTGCGCGCGCTGCAGAACGTAGTGGATGTCTGGGATTTTGCAAACCAGTTGAACAATCAGATGCGGCGAAATCAGAACGAGGTCGACGATCTTCGGCGCGATGCGGCGGGGCAGGAAAGTGACTTCGCCAACCGCCTGATCGAGATCTTCGGCTACCCGTATTCCGACGATATCGGCCCGGGCGGCACCTATCCCGCAGGCTACATCGGCGCCGACATCTACCACTACATGTATGTCGACGTACCCACTCTCGCCGGCACTCCCTTCGATTTCGACGGTGGCTTGGAGGACACGGGGATCAAGCGGATCCGTGAGTTCACCGGAGTGTATTCGCCAAGCCCCAATGGCATGAACTTCTTCAATTTGAATCCGGTGCCACGCGACACACCGGATACAACCGGGGCCAACGGCCAGTCCTGCCGGGCGCAGCCGCTCAGCGTTGGCTGTCCGCTGGGTGATCTTGATCTGTCCACGCCGCTTTCGGTGCAATACACCACCATCGAGTCGCCCGACTTCGGCTTCTGGTTTACCAAGCCGCAGGGGTGGACCGGGCAGCGCCGCGCGCCAGGACGCCTCCAGCAGACGCTGCAGCAGATGGTGCAGGCGCGCGTTTCGCTGAAGCAGTCGCTACTCGATTACGACCTGCTCAGGCAGGAGATCGAGGTGGCGGCGGACACCCTGCGCGCTACCTTCGATATCGAAGAACGCAACATCAATCTGCTGATCGATCAGCGCCGGGAGCTGCGTGCACTCACGGCCACTACGGCCACCATGAACTCAGCGGCAAAAGCGGCCAGGCGGGCAGGCGAGATTCTCGACTTCACCTTCAGGGACACGGTCGAGTGTATCCCCACTGTATTCATTGCCGGCCTCGCAGCCGGCGGAGACATGACCTCGGGAATCCGGTGTGGCATCAAGCAGGCGGGCAACATTCCGAAGTTCGCGCTGGACACCGTTGCCGACGGCCTGGAGATCATCGGCACCGCCACCGAGGCTGCAAAGGAGGACGTAAGCCAGCTCTCCGGCCTGAGAGCTGCTATCAACAGCTCGAATTTGACCCTGTTCAACTCGCTGGGCGAAGTCGAAACCCTCATTCGAAAGGAACCGCTGCTGCGCGCCGAGGTGTTTGCACGCACCGAGGCGATCAAGCAGCTCACCGGCGAATACCAGGCGTCTTTGGCGGAAGGCCTGCGGGTGATGGACAGCATGATCGCCTATCGCCGCAACGGAGCCGCGGACATCCAGGTCTTCCGCTACCAGGACATGGCCTTCCGGATCTTCCGCAACGATGCGCTGCAGAAGTACCGCGCCGCCTTTGATCTGGCCGCGCGCTACGTCTACCTGGCGGCAGCAGCCTACGACTACGACACCAACCTGCTGGGCAGCAACCAGCGCGCCGGCCAGGAGTTCCTGACCCGGATCGTGCGCGAGCGCAGCATCGGCCAGGTGCTGAACGGAAATCCGGTGCCGGGTACGCCCGGGCTTGCCGACACCATGGCCCAGCTCAAGCTGAACTTCGATGTGCTCAAGGGGCAGATGGGGTTCAACAATCCGCAGGTGGAAACCAACCGGTTCTCGCTGCGGCGCGAGCTGTTCCGTATTCCCGAAGGGCCGTCGGGCGACGCCGCCTGGCGCGCCAAGCTGGAGAGCTTCCGCGTGGATGATCTCTGGCAGGTGCCTGAGTTCCGGCGCTACGCGCGGCCGTTTGCGCCGCAGTCGGCTGGGCCGCAGCCGGGGCTGGTGATCGAGTTCGACACCAACGTCACCTTCGGCCTGAACTTCTTCGGCTGGCCGCTGGGCGCACAGGACAGCAGCTACGACTCCAGCCAGTTCGCCACCCGCGTGCGCTCGGTGGGTGCGTGGTTTGGCAACTACGCCAGCCTGCCGCTAGCCGACGATCCGCGGGTGTACCTGTTCCCGGTGGGCGCCGACGTGATGCGTTCGCCCTCGGCCAACGATTTCACCATTCGCGAGTGGCAGGTGGTGGACCAGGCCATCCCGGTGCCGTTCCCGATCGGTAGCCAGGATCTGGGCCGCTTCGATTGGAATCCGGTGGCCGACACGCTGTCGGAATCCAGCACCGAAGTCCGCCGCTATGGACGCTTCCGCGCCTTCCACTTCGCCGAGCCTTTCAGCGATGCCCAGGTCACGTCGGACAGCCGTCTGATCGGCCGATCGGTCTGGAACCGGCGCTGGCTGTTGATCATTCCGGGAGGCACCTTCCTGAATGATCCGGTCAACGGTCTCGACACCTTCATCCAGGGTCCGTTGATCCCGGGAGGCAATGGCCAGCGTGACGGCCAGGGCGTCGACGACATTCGGGTCTTTTTCAAGACCTATGCCTACTCGGGGTCCTGACATGAGCGCCTACGCAGCCCGCTGCATCCTTTCCGTCCTGGCCCTGCTGGCGTTTGCAGCCGCCCCGGTACGTGCCGAGATCGAAGCCCCGGACCATGTGCTCTACGGCAGCGCCACCCTGTTCGGCCAACCGGCCGCGACCGGCAGCGTGATCGAGGTCAGGTCCGCTATCGATCAGTCCGTGCTTGCGCGCTACACGCTGGGGCGCGACCCGCGTCTGGGCGGCGCCTACCGTGTCGCCATCCCGATGTCGGCGGTCAACCCGCGTATACCGGGCAGTGCGCGCCCAGGCGATCCGGTGCGGATCTTCCTGGGCCCGCGCCTTGCGGGTGAGACATCGGTGGGTGCCGAAGGCGTGGCGCGCAGGCTCGATATCGATCCACAGAACATGGGCAGTGGCCCCGCGATCGATGTGCAGGACCAGCAGGTCTTCGAGGGCAATTCCGGCACTACGCCGATGGTGTTCACCTTCAGCATGAACACCACCAGCAGCAGCACGGTGCACGTGGACTACGAGACCCGCAACGTCACGGCGAACGGCGGAGCGGCTTGCACTCAGGGGGTGGACTACATCATCCGCAGCGGCCGGGTCAGCTTCCCGCCCGGCAGCCTGGAGCAGACCCTCACCATCCAGATCTGCGGCGACACCGTGATCGAGGGCGTCGAGACCTTCGCCCTGGAGCTGCTCAACGCGGTCGGCGGCGTGCTGGTGCGGCCGTCAGCGGTGGGCACGATAGTCGACGACGATGACGTGCCGATGCTGTCGATGGAATCGATCCGCGTGCTGGAGCCTGCCAGCGGCAGCGTCGAGGCGCGCTTCACCGCGCGCCTGTCGCGGACCTCGACCTTCGAGACCGCCTTCAGCTTTGCCACCCAGAACATCACTGCCAACGCCGGCAGCGATTTCATCGCCCGCAGCGGACGGATCACGATTCCCGCCGGCGAGATCGAGGCGAGTATTGCGGTGGTTGTGCTGGCCGATGCGGTGGTGGAGCCGAATGAAACGTTCCGGTTGGTGCTCAGCGAGCCCCTCAACCTCGCGTTCTCCAACAGCCAAGCCATCGCCACCATCATCGATCCGCGCTTCGCGCCCGAGGTGGAGGTCGAGCAGCAGGTTCCAGGCGGCCCCGGCGGGGTGCCCGGACTGCTGCAGCCGAGCGCGCTGGCGCTGTCGCCGGACGGAGCGTTTGCCTACGTTACCAGCGAGAGCCGCGACAGCGTGCTGCTGTTTGCCCGCGACAACACCAGCGGCCAGCTCGAGTATCGACGTGAGTACCTCGCCGTGGCGGGCAGCCTGCCGGGCGCGCGTCTGGATGGTCCGAGGCATCTGGTGGTCAGCGCTGACGGCCGGCACGTTTACGTGGCCGCACGCAACGATGCGGCCATCGCAGTGCTGGCGCGCGATGCGGGCAACGGTGAGCTGAGCTTCGTGGCCAACCAGATCAACGGCCAGGTCAACCCGGGTGCGGTGGGCGGGGATACCCGCGGGCTCGGCGGTGTCACTCGACTGGCGCTCAGTCCGGATGGTCGTCATCTGTACGCTTCCGGCGCGACCGCCGACAGCATCGCCGTATTCGCCCGCGACCCTGAAGACGGCCGACTGGTGTTTGTGGAGGCCGAGCAGCAGGGAGTCAATGATCCGGCCGATCCGGGCGGCGCCGTGGTCGGGCTGGAGCGGCCGGCCGGCCTGCAGTTCTCGCCGGACGGGCGTCAGCTTTACGTGGCTGCGCGCTTTGGCAACGCCGTGGTGGTCTTCGATCGCGAATCCAGCGATGCCGAGGCTGGCTTCGGCCGGCTCAGTTTCCGCGCCGCCTACCGCAACGGCCTGCTCGGCGTAAGCGGGCTTGCCGGTGCAGCGGATCTGGTGGTCAGCGGCGACGGTCGACAGATCTACGTGGCGGCCGAGTCCAGCAACGGCATCGTCCGCTTCGACCGCGCCGCCGACGGCGACCTCACCTGGCGCCAGCGCTGGAATCGCGGCGATGCTGACCTGCCGGGTCTGTCGGGTCCGCAGGCGATCGCGCTGACGCCGGACGATGGCGAGCTGTACGTCGCCGGTTTCGGTGACAGCAGCCTCAGCATCCTGCGGCGCAGCCGGGGCACCCAGGATCTCGGGTCCCTGCGTCCGCTGCAGACGCTGTTCGACGACGAGGGCGGTCTGGAGCTGATGGGCGGCCCGGTAGCGGTGGTGATCAGCCACGACAACCGGCATGTGTACGTGGTGGCGGCCACCGACAGTGGCGTGGTGGTACTGCGGCGGCTGTCCGCTGACCGCATCTTCGAGAACGGCTTCGAAGCCACACCCTGAGCCATGCCATTGCAGCGGATTCCGATCGGATCCGCTGCAATGGCGCGTGCGCACGGCGCCACGTTAGTCTGCGGACATGGGTTCCGCTCTGAAGGACGATATCGCGGCGCTGGCGCCGCCGGCGCGTGAGCACTGGCGGCGCAACCTGCGCCTGCACGTCTCCTCGCATGTGCTGAGCCAGCTTGGCGATGCGTTGATGAACCCGCGCACCAGTCTTGCGTGGCTGGCCGGCAGCCTCGGTGCGTCGCCCGCCGTGTTGGCGCTGCTGGTGCCGGTGCGCGAATCCGGCAGCCTGCTGCCACAGCCCTTGCTGGCGCGTTGGCTGCACGCACGCGCGCAGCGCCGTGGCCTGTGGGCATGCGGAGCGGTGCTGCAGGCGCTGGCTGTGCTGGGTCTTGCCTCGCTGGCGTGGGCCTGGCGCAGTAACGGGCTGGAGCACGCCGGGCAGTGGCCCGGCTTGGCCCTGCTGGGCCTGCTGGCGCTTTTCGCACTGGCACGTGCCCTGTGCTCGGTGACCGGCAAGGATGTGCTGGGTCGCAGCGTGCCGCGCGGCCAGCGCGGACGCGCCAGCGGATGGGCGGCTGCGATCAGCGGCTTCCTGGTGCTGCTTCTGGCTGGCTTGGCGTGGGCGGGGCTGGAGTCCGGCGCGGAGTCCCGCTGGCTGCCCTTCTGGCTGCTGGCGGCCGCGCTGTGCTGGCTGCTGGCGGCGCCGCTGTTCGTAGGCATCCGTGAGCCCGCGGCCGAGCCCTCGGGCGCTGGCCGTGGCCTCGGCCTCAGCCTGCTGTTGCGCGATGACCTGCTGCGGCGATTCGTGCTGGCCCGTGGGCTGTTGCTGGGCTCCGCGCTGTCGCCGCCTTTCTTTGTTGCCCTGGCCCAACAGCAGACGGACGGCCCCGGCTTGCTGGCTTTCGTGGCCGCAGGTGGGGTAGCCGGTCTGGTGGGCGGCCTGGTCTGGGGGCGGTTGGCCGATCGCAGCAGTCGCCGCACCCTGGGATTGGCGGCGGTGCTGGCCAGCCTGTGCACCTTGGGTCTGGCGGTGGCTGCAGCGCTTGATTTGCCGCTGCTGGGTTCGGCCTGGCTGCTGCCGGCGGGTTTCCTGCTGGTCTCGCTCGCCCACGAGGGCGTGCGCGTTGGCCGCAAGACCTGGATCGTCAACATCGCCGAGGGCGCGCGCAGGATCGACTATGTCGCGGTCAGCAATGCCGCGATGGGAGCGCTGTTGCTGGCAGTCGGGGTGCTGACGGCGCTGCTGGCGACGGTATCGACCCCGGGGGTTCTGCTGCTGCTTGCAGTGATCGGCCTGGTCGGGGCCTGGCTGGGTCTACGCCTGCCCGAAGCAGAAGCGCAGGTCGGTGACCGCTGATCAGCGCGTCGCGGCGCGCTCGCGCTGGGCCTGCACGAGGCGGGTGAACTCAGGGCCGAAGGCGGCGCCTAGCTGGCGAAAAGCTGAAAAGCGCGCTGGATCAAGGCCGATTTCGGACGTCGCACCGGCATCTGCCCACCACAGGCCGAGCGTGCGTGCACCGTGGCGTGCAGCCGCCAGGGCGAAGCCGCCGCTGGGCGGCCACTCGCGCAGGGCCTCCGGCAGCTTGGCGCGCACGCTTTCGACCTGGGCGGGCTGGATCCAGAAGGCCTCCAGCTGACCGCGCAGCAGTTTGGCCAGCAGATCTTCCGGCGCCAGCGCGAACCGCAGCCGTCGCACTGCCGCGGGGTCGTGGTGGCCGTGCGCGAAGTAGCAGCCGAGCTGGCCGCCCTCCGCGCTCAGGAACAAGGCGCAGCGCGACAGGCCGATCTCCGCCAGCGCACCGACGTGCGCTGCGAACAGGGCCCGAAGGTCGGTCAGCCGTCTTTCGCGGCAGTCCTGCAGGTAGGTGTGCAGGGGGGCCTGCGCTGGCGCATTCGCTGCCGGCTGCGAGGGGCGGCTGGCGTGTTCGCTGGCGCTGGCCGGCGCAGGACTGGTTGCCGTCGGCGTTGACGGCCCAGCTGCGCGCGCGGGTGATTCCGATAAGGCCGCCGCTGGCGCGGGTGCTGGCGCGGGTCGCGCTCGCGGCGCTCGCGGCGGCTTCAGCAGGCCGTTGGCGGGCGCAAGAAGGCCGCGTCGAAAGCGCAGTTCGCCGCTGGCGTAGACCGCTTGCCGCTGCAGGCCCTGCAGCACCTCCTCGCGCTCGCGCCCCAGCCAGCAGGCAGCCGCCGAAACCATGCCGTTGAACCGGGAGCTGAACCAGTCGTGCCGGGCCTCATGCGCAAGCAGGCCCGCAAGGCTGCACAGCGGCATCGGCGCGCGCAGCGCAGCGGCGTCGGCCTCACTGAGCTCGCGCTGTTCGGGTGGAAGGCGCCCTTGCCTGGCAGCCGTTGCCAACAGCATCGGCGCCAATGCCGCGTCGACGCCGAGGGCGGGCGCATGGCGCCAGCCAAGATCTTGAAGATGCAGGGTCGAGAGCTGGCTCAGGTCGCAGCCCCACACCGTCAGTTCGACTGGCGCGCGCCGCTCACCGGCTTCCACCCGTGCCTCCACGTCGGCGGCACGCTCGGGCTCGATCAGGGGCAGCTTCCAGCGCGCCACGCCCGCCGCCACGGTGAACCATTGGCGGGCGTCTTCATCGCTGGCCAGCGCTGCGCGCAGCCAGCGCAGCACGAACAGGCCGGCGAGACGGCTGTCGGCCATGGCCTGCAGCGCCATACGCATGCCCGGTTGGCGAGGGTCGAGGCGGTGCTGGGCCAGTGGCCGAGCCAGGGCCTGCAGCTGGTCGAGCCCCAGCAGATTGATGCAGTGCTTGAGCCCACGCGGCGCGATGGCGCGCTCGCTGCGGTGTCCTGCGCAGAGGATGGCCAGGGCCAGCGCCGGCTCAAGCTCGGCCTGTGCCAGCAGCGCCGGCAGCTGTACCTGCTGTCCCTGCAGTGCTCCGAATTCAAGCGGGCTCCCCAGCGCCGGCAGTGGCGTATCGCGCAACCGTTGCCGCCATGACTGCAGGTGATGTTCTGCGGATCCGGCAGCGGCCGGTGAAGGAGCTGGAAGCGTGGGCACGTGTGGACAGTGGATTGGAGACAGCGCGAGTTTAGCTCTACGCAGCGATCGGCCACGCGGCCGCCTGCAGCAGGAGTGGGCCAAGCGCTCTGTCAGGTCGGGCAGTGCTCGCGGATGAACTGCTGGATCGCGGCGGCGGCCTTGGCCGGCTCGGCGATATGCAGGTGATGTCCTCCGGCCAGCCGTAGACAGACCGCCTGGGGCACGCAGCCGAGCCGAGTCTTGACCTCCAGTCGCGGCAGTCGTGGGTCCGGCGTTTCCGCCGCCAGCACCAGCACTGGGCAGGCGATGGCGGCCAACAGGGCCTGCACCTGTGTTTCAGACAAGGGCAGGGCGGAGGGCAGCTGCAGGCGCGGGTCGGCCGCCCAGATCCAACCGCCATCGACCGCCTTGAGTGCGCGCTCCACCAGCGCTCTGGCCTGGTCCGGGCGAAGCCCGTTGAGCTGGGCGCGTTGGGCGGTTGCATCCTCCACGGAGGCGAACAGCCGCCGTTTCGGCGTGGGCTCGCCGCGCGCACGAAAGGCCCGGCGAAGTCGCGCTGCGGCCTCGCTCTCAGTCAGGCTCAGGGGGCCCAACGCGTCGATGCTGAGGAGTGCCGAGCATCGCTCAGGGGCCGCGACCGCCATCAAACTGGCGATGGCAGCGCCCATGGAGTGGCCAAGCAGAATGCAATCCGCCCAGCCCATGGTGTCCAGCAGCTGCATCAGGTCGGGCAAGTGGTCTACCAGCGCATAGCTGCCGCCGACAGGACGCCAGTCCGAGCGGCCGTGGCCGGCGAGGTCCGGGGCGAGAATCTCGCAGTCAGGCAACGCCTCCGCCAGGCCGAGGAAGCTGGCGGCGTTGTCGAGCCAGCCGTGCAATGCGAGCAGGCGCAGGCGCCGGTTCTCGCCGCCGCCCCAGTGCAGCGCGTGCAGTCGAAGCCCGTTCACTTCGAAGCTGCACTCGCGGGCTTTCACTCGGGTGCCTGGAACCGCTCGAAGCGCGCAGCGCGCTCTGCTTCCTCGGCCTGCTGGGCAGCCACCGGCCAAGGCGCAGGGTCGAACTCCGCCCAGCCGCTTCCGTGTCGGAGCAGCAGCGGCAGCAGGGCCTGCACGTGGGCTGGGCTGTCGTTGAGCGCAGGGATGTAGCTCAAGGTTTCGCCGCCGGCCTCCCGGAAGTATTCGGCGTTCTCACCGGCGATCTCCTCGACCGTCTCCAGGCAGTCCACCGCGAACCCCGGGCACACCACGTCGAGACGCCTGACGCCTTCCTTCGCGAGGGTGCGCACGGTTTCGTCCGTGTAGGGCTTCAGCCACTCCTCGCGGCCTACCCGCGACTGGAAGCTCAGGGTCCACTCCTGCGGCCCCAGGCCCAGCCGCGACGCCACTTCGCGGGCGCCGTGATGGCACAGGCAGTGGTAGGGGTCACCGGAGCGGAAGTAGCGCTTGGGAATTCCGTGGAAGGAAAACAGCAGGCGCTCGCCGCGGCCGTGCGTGTTCCAATGCGCGCGCACCGAGTTGGCGACCGCATCCAGCCAGGCCGGCTCGCGGTGGTAGTCGGTGATGAAACGCAGCTCGGGCGTCCAGCGCCAGCGCTTGAGCGCGTCGACCACCGCATCGAAGACCGATGCCGTGGTGGTGGCGGAAAATTGCGGGTACATCGGCAGCACCAGCAGCCTGCGAACGCCCTCCGCGCGCAGCTCATCCAGCACGCTGGCAATCGAGGGATTGCCGTAGCGCATGGCCATGCGCACCGTCAGCGGCCGTTCATCGGTGGCAAGCGCGCGCTGCAGGCCCTCGGCCAGATTGCGGGTGTGCACCATCAGGGGCGAGCCCTGCTCGGTCCAGACTTCGTGGTAAGCCTTGGCCGAACGCCGCGAGCGCAGCGGCAGGATGACCCCGTACAGCAGCGGCAGCCAAAGCAGGCGAGGCAGTTCGATCACTCGTGGGTCCGACAGGAACTCCCGCAGGTAGCGGCGCACGGCGCCTGGCGTTGGAGCGTCCGGCGTGCCGAGGTTGACCAACAGGACGGCGGCGCGTTCGGTGCTGCCGTGGCGGTAGTCGGGTCGACCCAGATACGTCATTTCATCTCCAATTCGAAGTACAGGCCGGCGGCCATGCGGTCACGCGAGGCCGATCGCGGATTCTTTCACAGGCGCCGAGGGTGGGGGGCGGTGCCGATCGAGCGGCAGCCTGACCGCCGCGGCGCTGGTCTTGTTGCCCGGCACCCTGTTATTCTCGGGAGAGGCGCCGCCAGAGCGCCGTGACGATTGCTCAAGACCCACAGGACCCTGGTCCATGCGCCCCATCCGTTGGCTGTCAGCAGGCCTCTGCCTTCTGTTCGCTGCCCAGAGCAGCGCGCAAGGCCACGGGTTCGCCTCGGGCTTCGACGTGCAGTCCGGCCTCGAATCTCTTTATCGAATCAACCTCGCTACCGGAGCCGCTGTCCGCGTCGGAGCGTTCGGCTTCCGCGATGTCGACGGTCTCGCGTTTGACCGCGACGGGCGGCTGTACGGCGCTGCCGACGGCAGCAGCGAATCCGGTGGCATCAGCGACCTGCTCATCCGCATCGACACCACGACGGGTGCCGGCAGCCTTGTGGTGCCCCTTACGGGGCTCGCAGGCTTGGGCCCGGGCCTCGGCGGTCAGCTCGACTATGGGCTTGCGATCGGCTGCGATGGCAAGGCGTGGTTGTCCTCCGACACCTTGGGCCACGTGTGGGAGGTGGATCGGAGCAGTGGCAGCGTGCGGCGCGTGATCGAGTCAGGCCCCCTGCTTTCCGGCCTCGCGGCGCGTGGTCCGTTCCTGTTTGGCGTGTCGATCGCGCCCGACGAGGCGCTTTATCGGATCGACACGCGCAGCCTCGCGATCGAGCGCGTCGGCGGCCTGAACCTCGACAATCGCATCTACGACGTAGGGCTCGATTTCGACGCGGAGGGTCGGCTGTGGGCGACGCTTGACTACCTCGTGCCGCCCGACGGTGCGCCGGTGGTGTTCCGCAACGATCTCGCCGAGCTGGATCCTGCCAGCGGGCGAGTACTGCGCCGCATACCGATCTCCGGTGCGGGCACGGGCATCAATACCGTGCAGATGGAGGGGCTCGCGATCGCGCCGCCCGAGTGCAGCAACTTCGAGGCCGGGGCACCGCCCGCCAGTTCCACACCGCAGGTGGTTCCGGCAGGCGATTGGCCCACCTGGCTGCTGATCGCACTGGCGCTGGGCGGGCTTGGACTCCTGCGTCTCCGGCATCAGCACTGAGAGCATGTGAAAAAACCATCCGCCTGCTGCGGCCGCCGCTGGACGCTCGTGGCGGCAGCGCGCTACGCGAATCCTGCGGTCATTTGGCCCGCCAAACTCCCTTGAATTCGCGCAGCCCGCCTTGCCACGAACGACCAGCGACCCCCTCGCGACGGCGTCTGGATCTTTTCACACGCTCTGAGCCCTTGGGCCGTGTCCGGCCAGGGCGGATAAGCCGCCGTTCATCCCTCGCGTCGCTATAGTCCGGCCCGTCCCCAAAACTGAATGAATGGAGTTTGCATGCACGCGATCACGCGCTTGCTCCTGCTGCTGTCCGCCCTGTTTCTGGCGCTGCCGGCCCTTGCTGCTTCCGCTCCCGAGCGCCGCGTCGAGAACGCCGTGCGGGTACTGGATGAAATCATGCGTTCGCCGGACCGCGGCATCCCCAGCCGTATGCTGCAGGATGCCTACGCTATCGCCGTCATCCCCGACGTGGTCAAAGCCGGGCTGGTGATCGGCGGCCGTCGCGGCCGCGGCGTGATCAGCGTGCGCACCCCGGACGGCACATGGAGCCACCCGGCGTTCATCACCCTGACCGGCGGCAGCATTGGCTTCCAAGCCGGCGTGCAGTCGACCGACGTGATCCTCGTGTTTCGCAGTGCGCGCGGCGTCGACTCCATCGTCAACGGCAAGTTCACGCTGGGGGCGGATGCCGCGGTCGCCGCTGGCCCGGTTGGCCGCACGGCGCAGGCATCCACGGATGGTGAGCTCAAGGCCGAGATCCTCTCTTACTCCCGCGCACGCGGCCTGTTCGCGGGCGTCGCGCTGGATGGGGGTGTTCTGTCGATCGATCACCGCGCCAACCAGGGCACCTACGGCCGCAACGTGACCCCGCGCGCCATCTTCGAAGGGCGTGTCGCCACCGATCCCGCGTTTCTGGTCGACTTCCGCGATCGGCTGGAGGAATACAGCCAGCGATGAATCCCGCGCTGGCTGTCATCGCAGCGACAACGCTGCTGCGCTATGCTCCTCCTCCTGTCTGTTGGAGAACTACCATGGGTGCCTTCAGTATCTGGCATTGGCTCGTCGTGCTTGCCGTCATCGTGCTGGTGTTCGGCACCAAAAAGCTGCGCAACGTCGGCGGTGATCTCGGCGCTGCCATCAAGAGTTTCCGCAAGGGGATGCAGGACGAGGACGCCCCGGCCGGCAAATTGGGTGAAGATGCCAAGGCCAAGGACGCCGCTGCTGCCGACAAGGCCGCCGAGCGCCGGGACTGATCCTGCCCCATGTTTGACCTCAGCGTTTTCGAGCTCGGGGTCATCGCCGTGGTGGCCCTGTTGGTGCTCGGCCCCGAGCGCCTTCCCAAGGCCGCGCGCACCGTGGGGTTCTACGTGCGAAAGGCCCGCCAGAGCTGGTTCTCGGTGCGCGCGGAGTTTGAACGCGAGCTCGCTGCCGAGGAGCTCAAGCGCAGCCTGAAGCTGGACGAGATCCACGCAACACTCGACCACACCGCGGCCGAGCTGAAGCGCGGGCTCTCCTCCCAGGCGGACACAGCCGCAGCGGATGCTGACGACGGTGGCCTCAGCCCGGAGGAGCGTGCACGCCAGCTCGAAGCTGCAGGCCCGGAGTCCGGGGACACGGATCGCGATCAGATCGGTGTGGATCACACTGTGCCGACCGAAGCAGACGCGCGGTCGATGAGCGTCGCGGACGAGCCGGCGGCACCGGATGACGGATCGGGGTCTTCCGCGGCTCCACCTGCAGCGCCTCCGCCCGAGCCCCGCCAATGAGTTCCCAGCATGAGCCCCTGCCGGAGGATGGCGAGCAGACCCTGCTCTCGCATCTGATCGAGCTGCGTGCGCGCCTGCTGCGGGCCGTGCTGGCGGTGCTGGTGCTCTTCATTGCACTCGTGCCGTTCGCCAACCGCGTCTATGCCGTGTTCGCGCAGCCCTTGATCGACAAGCTGCCCGAAGGCTCGCAGATGGTCGCCATCGACGTGGCCAGCCCTTTCTTTGCCCCGATCAAGCTGGCCTTTGTGGTGGCGCTGATGGGGGCGATGCCGGCAGTGCTCTATCAGATATGGGCCTTCGTAGCGCCTGGCCTCTACCAGCACGAGCGCCGTTTGGCCCTGCCTCTGCTGGCAACCGCCACCGGTCTGTTTTACGCCGGCGTCGCGTTCGCCTACTTCCTGGTGCTGCCGGTGGTGTTCACCTTCATCCTCGGAGTCTCTCCCGAGGGTGTGGCGGTGATGACCGACATCAGCCGCTATCTGGATTTCGTGCTGGTGCTGTTCCTCGCCTTCGGCTTCAGCTTCGAGGTGCCGGTGGCGGTGGTGGTGATGGGCCTGCTCGGCTGGGTGAGCATCGAGCAAATGAAGGAGGCACGCCCCTACGTGATCGTCGGCGCCTTTGTCGTTGCTGCCATCATCACCCCGCCGGACGTCATCTCACAGCTGATGCTGGCGATCCCGATGGCCTTGCTTTACGAGGTGGGCATCATCGCCACCCGCATGCTGCTGAAAAGGCGGCAAGCCGCCGTCTCCTGAGCTTCGCGGCCGGTGGGCTGCGCAGCCCGAGCGGGCGTAGTGGAGGCCGATGTTCTCCGTTGCTCGCCAAGGCTCGCGCTGAATCGTGGTGACTGTTGCCGTGGGACTGGCGACAAGCCGGAGAAGCGGGCACCCCAGTGGCTGGGATACCCGGCCGTCGCCTGCCAAGCCTGCATGCCTCCGTGCGACACGAGATTGAGGCCTCGGGCGGGCGCCGTCGCAAGGTGTCCGGGCTTGGCCCCACCTGCCAGCCAGGCCTTGGGCGATAACAGAGGTTTCTGGCCTCGGGATTTCCGAGGGTTTGCAAACGCGCCGCCCGCTGCGCAGAGAGGGCGGCTCTGGAGATATCCAGCAGCGTGACGGTGTCGCGTCACACCTCGATCTGGGGCGGAGCTGACGACGGCTGCGCGGCTTCATCGGCTTGCATCTGCTCACCCGCTGCAGGGAACACATCCCGCCAGGCGACGTAGAGCACCGCGGCGATCAGCGGGGTAAACACCACGCCCACCACGATCCCGCCCAGCAGAGGGATCAAGCTGCCAAACACCGCCGCCAGCACGAACCGACCGATCAAGAGGGCGAGCACGGTCAACAGAAACGCGGAGAAGTTGGCGATACAGGCCTGGGCACTCTCGCGCATGGCGGGAAAAGGCTCGATGCCGTCGAACATCACCCGCGGGATCGCGAAGAAGAGCAGCGAGAAGGTGGCGACGACCAGCGGCAGCAGCACCAGCACCGCGGTCAGGATGCCGCCGGCCCCAAGCATGGCGATCACCGCCTCCGGCGAACTGATCTGGCTGCCAGCGGCAATCGCCGCACCGGCGAAGGTCAGCACGACCATCGTCAGCACCATGACCGAGACCACCACCAGCGCGAGGTAGGGCAAGCACAGGGCGATCAGGGCGCCAACCCGGTTCTCGGCCTTGAGGCCTGACAGCAAATGCTCGAAATCAGCGCCGGCGCCCTCGCGCTGGGCGCGCGCCGCGGCCGCCATTCCGGCATACAGGGCCGGGCCGATCACCAGCAGCACCAAGGCGCCCAGCAGCGGCACCAGCGAGATGAGGGTGACCGCAAGCCCCATCAGCAGAAAGGGTGCCGGTTTGGCCATGATCAGGCGCGCGGCTTCGGTGATCCAGTTGACAGCATTGCCGGGTGGAACGGCGCGGTAGGACATGGGGGCTCCAGTAGGACGGTTGCGGGCCCACTCGGAACTGGGCCGGTGGGCTTCAGGAATGGGCGTGGCGGGCAAAGCGCACGAAGCGCCGCAGCACCTCACGCGCCCGTGGTGCGGGCTTGACGGCCCCGGACAGCTCACTGTGACAGCGGCCCTCGCGGCTGAGGTCTTCGCGGCGGGCGTGGATGTAGCCGCGCATCATGCGCGCGCTGAACTCGGGATGGAACTGCACTCCCCAGACCGAATCGCGCAGGCGGAAGGCCTGGCAGTCGTCCTGCTCCGAGTGCGCCAGCAGCGTGGCGCCGGGCGGCGGCGCCAGCACCGTCTGCAGATGGGTGGCGTGCGCGCGTAGCGATGGGCCGAGACCTGCGAACAGTGGATCGGCAGCGGCTTCGGGCTTGAGCTGCACGGCCACGGTGCCCATCTCGCGGCCGCGCGGGTTGTAGCCGACCTCTCCACCAAAGGCGTGGGCAAGCAGCTGATGGCCGTAGCAGATGCCGAACAGCGGCAGGCCGCGCGCATCGGCATCGCGCAGCCAGTCGGCGCTGCGTTCACTCCAGGGCAGACGTTCGGTGACCATGGCGCCGGAGCCGGTCACCAGCACGCCGGCATAGCGGCGCGGATTCGGCAGCTGGGCGTCGTCCATCACCGCGCAGACCGCAGTGTCGCGCGCGCCCAGGCCCGCCGCGACGCGGATCCAGTGGGTGAAGGGGCCGAGTCGGCGCAGCGCTGGCAGCGGCCGGCCGGTCTCCAGAATCAAAAAGGGCAGGGGGTTCATGTCTCGGGCGGCAGTACGGTCTGGGCTTCTTTGATGGTGGTAAGGCCGGCGGCCACATGTGCGGCGGCCGCGCAGCGCAGGGGGCTCATCCCGCTGTCCATGGCGGCGGCGGTGAAGGCGCCGAGGTCCATGCCGGGCTTGACCCTGCCCAGCAGGTCGGGGCTGAGCACCAGCATCTCGTACAGGCCGATGCGGCCGAGGTAACCGGTGCTGCGGCATTCCAGGCAGCCCACCGGCACGCAGCCCAGTGCCGGCTGCGGCAGCGCATGCTTGCCCACCAGACCACGCCAGGCAGGGCCGTCGATGGGCGCCTCGCGCTTGCAGTGCGGGCACAGGGTGCGGACCAGGCGCTGCGCCAGCACGCCGTTCAGGGTGGACTGGATCAGGTAGTGGGGTACGCCGAGATCCAGCAGTCGGGTGATCGCCGAGCAAGCGTCATTGGTGTGCAGGGTCGACAGCACCAGATGCCCGGTCAGCGAGGCCTGCACCGCCATCTGCGCGGTTTCCAGATCGCGGATCTCACCGATCATGATGATGTCGGGATCCTGCCGCAGCAGGGTGCGCACGCCCGAGGCGAAATCCAGATCGATCGCGCTGTGTACCTGCATCTGGTTGAAGTCGGGCGCGATCATCTCGATCGGGTCCTCGACCGTGCAGACGTTCACATCCGGCGTGGCCAATCGTTTCAGCGTGGAATACAGCGTGGTGGTCTTGCCCGAGCCGGTGGGGCCGGTGACCAGCACGATCCCGTGAGGACGCGAGGTCAGGTCGCTCCAGGCAGTGGACTCCTCGGGCGAGAAGCCCAGCGCCTCGACGGGCTTCAGCGCGGTGTCGGGGTCGAAGATGCGCATCACGCATTTCTCGCCGAAGGCCGTAGGCATGGTCGACAAACGCATCTCGACCTCGCGGCCGCCGGGCGAGCGGGTCTTGATGCGGCCGTCCTGCGGGCGGCGCTTCTCGGCCACGTCCATCCGGCCGAGCACCTTGATGCGGCTGACCACGCCGATCATCACCGGGGTCGGCAGCTCGAACACCTTGTGCAGCACGCCGTCGATGCGGAAGCGCACCCGTGACAGGTCGCGGCGCGGCTCCAGATGGATGTCGGAGGCGCGCTGCTCGTAGGCGTACTGCAGCAGCCAGTCGACGATATGGACGATGTGGCGATCGTCGGCGCCGAGCTCGCCGCTGGCGCCCAGCTCCACCAGCTGCTCGAAACTGGGCAGCCCGAGCTGGGGCTCGTCGTCCTTGGCGTTGTTGGCACGGCGCACCGAGCGGGTGACGCCGAAGAACTCCATGGTGTAGCGATGGATGTCGAGCGGATTCGAGGTCCGCAGCTCGATTTCGCGGCGCAGGATGTGGCGGATGTCTTCCAGCCAGCGGGTGTCGCAGGGTTCGCTGGTCGCCACGACCACCTTGTCCGGCGTCACCTCCACCGGCAGGATCCGGAAGCGCTGCGCGTAGGCATGCGAAAACAGCCCGGTCACAGCCGGCACGTCGACCTTGGTGGGGTCGATCCGCAGGTACTCCACGCCGCTGGCCTCGGCCAGCCAGGTGGTCAGTCGCTCCAGGCTGAGCTCGGTGCCGGCCTTCTCATGGCTGGCCAGCTTGAGGTTGGCCAGCAGTACCAACGGGTGCACTTCGATCTGCGGCTTGCCGGATTTCGCCGCGCCGCGCGCGCGCAGGGCCTCCTTGGGCTCGATCAGTCCGTCCTGCTGCAGCAGGGCCAGCACCGCCTCCAGCGCCAGTCGGCCGCGGGGCAGGCGCGGTGCGGGCGCCTCAGGACGTGGAGGAGAAGCGGGTCGGCGGACGTGGCTCATGCGGGGGTGGCTTCCTCGCCTGCGGCCCGGCGGGCCGGCAAATGCTGGCCGCTATACTAGCCTGCTTGTCCCTGCCGCCCCGGTGAACCATGACGGCCGACGCCGCGAAACTCCTCACGTTCCAGCAGCTGATCCTGCGCCTCAACGACTACTGGGCCCAGCAGGGCTGCGTGCTGATCCAGCCGCTGGATCTGGAGGTCGGCGCCGGCACCTTCCACCCCGCGACCTTCCTGCGCGCGCTCGGCCCCGAGCCGTGGAACGCCGCCTATGTGCAGCCCTCGCGCCGCCCCACCGACGGCCGCTACGGCGAGAACCCGAACCGCCTGCAGCATTACTACCAGTACCAGGTGGTGATGAAGCCCAACCCTGACAACATCGTCGAGCTCTACTTCGACTCACTGAAGGCGCTGGGCGTCGATCCTCTGGTGCACGACCTGCGCCTGGTCGAAGACAACTGGGAGTCGCCCACTCTGGGCGCCTGGGGCCTGGGCTGGGAGGTCTGGTTGAACGGCATGGAAGTCACCCAGTTCACCTATTTCCAGCAGGCCGGCGGGCTTGAATGCCGCCCGGTGACCGGCGAGATCACCTACGGGCTTGAGCGCCTGTGCATGTACCTGCAGAACTGCGACAACGTCTATGACCTGATCTGGACCCATGGGCCCGACGGCACGCCCGTGACCTACGGCGAGGTATTCCTGCAGAACGAGCGCGAGCAGAGCGCCTACAACTTCGAGCATGCGAATGTCGAAGAACTGTTCCACCGTTTTGACGCCTGCGAGGCCGAGGCCCTGAAGCTGGTCGAGCTCGGTCTGCCGCTGCCGGCCTACGACCAGGTCTGCAAGGCCAGCCACAGCTTCAACCTGCTCGACGCGCGCCGCGCGATCAGCGTCACCGAGCGCCAGCGCTACATCCTGCGCGTGCGCAACCTGTCCAAGGCGGTGGCCGAGAGCTACCACGCCCAGCGCGAGAAGCTGGGCTTCCCGGTGCTGAAGGACGAAGCCGAGCGCGCCAAGCTCGGGCTCGCCCCACTGCACGCCGACGGCAAGGAGGCCGCGTGATGAGCACCGCACCGCTGTTGATCGAACTCGGCACCGAAGAGCTGCCGGTCAAGGCCCTGCCTGAGCTCGCCGCCGCATTTGCTGACGGCGTGGTCGCAGGGCTGGCCAAGCGCGGCGTGGCGCACGGCGCAGCGCGCAGCCTGTACAGCGCGCGCCGGCTGGCCGTGCTGATCGAAGCCGTGGCCAGCGAGCAGCCCGAGCAGCGCTCGGAAGTGCTAGGCCCCTACCTCAACATCGGCCTCGATGCCGAGGGCAACCCGACGCCCGCGCTGCGAGGCTTCGCGCAGAAGAACGGCGTCGAGTGGACGGCGCTTGAGCGCGCCACCGACAACAAGGGCGAGCGCTTTGTCGCCCGCTCGGTCAAGCCCGGCGCCCGCACCGCGGATCTGCTCAATGAGGTGCTGGCCGACACGCTGAAGGCCATGCCGATCCCCAAGCCGATGCGCTGGGGCAATCATGACTACGGCTTCGCCCGTCCGGCCCACTGGCTGATCGTGCTGCTGGGCGGCGAGATTGTTGAAGCCTCGACCCTGGGCCTGAAATCCGACCGCATGAGCCGCGGCCACCGCTTCCACTACGCCAAGCCCGTGTGGATCGCGGAACCCGGTGACTACATCGACAGCCTGCGCGCCGCCAAGGTGCTGGTCGACGCCCATGAGCGCCGCGAGCGCATCCGCGCGCTGGTCATTGATGCCGCGAAGGCCGTTGGCGGCGTCGCCCGCATCGACGCCGGCATCCTCGAAGAAGTGCAGTGCTTGAACGAGTGGCCGCAAGCGATCACCTGCAGCTTCGAGCGCGACTTCCTGCGCGTGCCGCAGGAGGCCCTGATCGCCACCATGGAGGCCAACCAGAAGTTCTTCCCGGTGCTGGGTGCCGAAGGCCGCCTGACTGAGCACTTCATCGGCATCGCCAATATCGAGTCCAAGGACCCGGCCGAGGTTCGCAAGGGCTACGAGCGCGTGATTCGGCCGCGGTTTGCGGATGCCAAGTTCTTCTTCGATGAGGATCTGAAGCAGGGTCTGGCCTCGATGAACGAGGGGCTGAAGACGGTGACCTACCAGCAGAAGCTGGGCAGCTACGCCGACAAGGTCACGCGCATCGCAGCCCTCGCGCGTTCGCTGGCGCCGGCTTTCGGTGTCGACGCCGAGCTTGCCGCGCGCGCCGCGGGTTACTGCAAAGCGGACCTGCAGTCCCGCATGGTCGGCGAGTTCCCGGAGCTGCAGGGCATCGCGGGGCGCTACTACGCGGCCGCTGCCGGCGAGCCGCTGGAGCTGGCGGCGGCGCTGGACGAGGTCTACATGCCGCGCTTCGCGGGTGATGCGATCGCACCGTCGAAGTTGGGCCAGCTGCTGGCGGTGGCCGAGCGTCTCGACACGTTGGCGGGTGGGTTTGCGGCGGGGCTGAAGCCGACGGGCAACAAGGATCCGTTTGCGCTGCGACGGAATGCGTTGGGGTTGGCGCGGACGTTGATTGAGGGTGGTGTGAACCTCGATCTGTGGGATGCGATCGATCAGGCCTGCGCGGAAGCTGCTTTGAGTGTGGTGTCTGCTGTCGCCAGAAGCAAAATGAAGGCTGTAGCCGATGCCGAAACCAAGGGGGTCGCCGTAAGCGAGGAACAATCCGGGGGCGTGCATCTCGCAAACCATCGTTCTGATCTCCGCGATTTCATCTTCGACCGCCTGCGTGGCTACTACGCCGACCAGGGCGTGCCGGCCCAGCAGTTCGAGGCCGTGCTGGAATTGAAGCCCGCCTCGCTGACCGACTTCGACGCGCGCCTGAAGGCCATCGCCGAATTCGCCCAGCTGCCCGAAGCCGCCGCGCTCGCCGCTGCCAACAAGCGCATCCGCAACATCCTGCGCAAAAGCGAGGACGCGCTGCCCGAGCAGATCGATCCCGATCTGTTCGAAGGCCACGCTGAAAGCGGTCTGCACGGCGCCATCGACGCTGCCATTGCCGCTACCGATCCGCTGCTGGCCAATCGCGACTACGTCGGCGTGCTGATGCGGCTGGCGCAGCTACGGCCCAAGGTGGATGGCTTCTTCGAGGCGGTGATGGTGATGGCTGACGATCCCAAGGTGCGCGGTAATCGCCTCGCCTTGCTCAAGCGCCTGTCGGATCGTTTCCTCGCTGTTGCGGATGTGTCGCAGTTGGCGGTGGGGTAGTGGGGGAGTTCATGGGGTGGGCCCTGGCCCACCGGAGCCTGACGCTCGCCTCGGTCGCGTCGCAAGCCGCTGGTGAGCCCCTCTCCCCCCGGGAGCGGTGCGGGAGCGCTCATTGGCTGCCGGTGGCAGCCGATGGCCACCGGAGCCCGAGCGAAGCCCGTTTCGAGCCCCTCTCCCCCCGGGAGAGGGGTTGGGGTGAGGGCCGGGCGAAGCATGCGCTCCGAGTCTTGCTGAGCAGAGAATCTCGGCCCTTGATCTGCGCGTTGCTCACCCGTCAGTGCCAGTCGCTCGCCGCACGAAGCGACGATCAAGAGCTTTCGGTCCGTCCTGCGGCCGGCCCGAGTCCCTTTTCTTTGCGTGCCCAAAGAAAAGGAACCAAAAGAAAGGGCTGCTCGTCCTCGGGCCTGGTGCGCATCCCTGCGCAGTGGGTTCGCGAGCGCAGTCTGGGGTTTTCGACAGGCCATCCTTGGCCTGACGAAAACCTTTGCCGCATCCCTGCGGCCAACCCTCCGGGCGATTCAGCCCCCGCTCGCCGCTCCCCAGGGGCCCCGGTAAAAGCGCGGGCTCCTGCCCGCAGGAGCAACGGCGAGAGCCGAAGCCAGAGCCGAAGCCAGAGCCGAAGCCAGAGCCGAAGCCAGAGCCGAAGCCAGAGCCGAAGCCAGAGCCGAAGCCAGAGCCAGAGCCAGAGCCAGAGCCAGAGCCAGAGCCAGAGCCAGAGCCAGAGCCAGAGCAACAGCCGTCTGGGCTCATTCCTCAACGTTGCAGCGAAAGATGCTGCTGCTTGCAGGAGCCTGCTTGCAGGCGACCGGAGCCTGCGCTCGGCCTCAGTGCCTGTGTCGCGAGCAATCTTGCTCCGACAAGAAGCGCGCGTTTCTACGCTTGCTTCGACATCTGCGAAGCGCACCACTCTCCGAACAAAAATCGCAGCGACAGGCCTCAGATGCACGACGGTGCGCCAAGGCACACCCTATGGGGTCGCGTTTCATCCATTTCCCGAAACCCTCAACCCCGCGCGCTGTGGCTCTTGCGGGCAGGAGCCCGCGCTCTTCAACGGGGCCCCTGGGGAGCGGCGGGAGGCGGTCGATCCGCCCGCAGGGTTGCCCGCAGGGATGCGGGCAAGGCTTTCGACAGGCCAGGGAGGGCCTGTCCGAAAACCCCGGCCGCCTCACGCGAACCCTTCGCGCAGGGATGCGCGAAGGGCGCGGACGAGGGGTGGCCTTTCTTTGGCCTACCTTTCTTTGGCCACGCAAAGAAAGGTAGGTCGGGCAGCCCGCAGGGCTGTCCGAAAGCTCTTGCTCTTGAGCTTCCGCTCTTCGCTCCGGACAAGAACACGAACGCAGGGACAAGCCCCAGACGCACGATGGTGCGCCAAGGCACACCCTATGGTCAGCCTTTCGAGCAAACGCCCAAGACGCGCGACTCCCGCGCGCTGCGGCTTTTGCGGGCAGGAGCCCGCGCTCTTTGCCGGGGCCCCTGGGGAGCGGCGGGAGGCGGTCGATCAGCCCGTAGGGTTGCCCGCATGGATGCGGGCGAGGTTTTCGACAGGCCAGGGATGGCCTGTCCGTAAACCCCGACCGACTCTCGCGAACCCTCTGCGCAGGGATGCGCACCAGGTCCGAGGACTAGCAGCCCTTTCTTTTGGTTCCTTTTCTTTGGGCACGCAAAGAAAAGGGACTCGGGCCGGCCGCAGGACGGACCGAAAGCTCTTGCTCTTGCTTCTCGCTTGGCGCGATGAAGCAAAGACCATCCGAACAGCCAAACAGCCGAGTAGGAATTCTCCACTAGGCTCTGAGCACACGCTCCGCCCGGCCCCCTCCCCAACCCCTCCCCCGATGGGAGAGGGGCTAGAAGCCGGCTTCGCTCGGGCTCCCGTGGGGATCGGCTGCCACCGGCAGCCGATAAGCGCCCCCGCACCGCTCCCGATGGGAGAGGGTCGGGAAGCACGCTCCGAGCCGCGCATGCGGCAAAGCCCCCCATGACCGACCGCCTCCACGACGCCCTCAAATCCGTCTTCGGCCACAGCCAGTTCCGTGGCCCGCAGCAGGCCATCGTCGAGCATCTGGTCGCCGGCAACGACTGCCTGGTGCTGATGCCCACCGGCGGCGGCAAGTCGCTGTGCTACCAGCTGCCGGCTTTGCTGCGCGAGGGTGTGGGCGTGGTGATCTCGCCGCTGATCGCGCTGATGCAGGACCAGGTCGAAGCCCTGCGCCAGCTCGGCGTGCGTGCGGCTTTCCTCAATTCCAGTCTTGATGGCGACACCGCCGCCGGCGTCGAGATGGACCTGCTGAACGGCGATCTGGATCTGCTCTACGTCGCGCCGGAGCGCCTGCTCACCGGCCGCTTCCTGAGCCTGCTCGCGCGGGTCAAGATCGGCCTGTTCGCCATCGACGAAGCACACTGTGTCTCGCAGTGGGGCCACGACTTCCGCCCTGAATACCGCGAGCTCAACCTGCTGCACGAACGCTGGCCGGAGGTGCCGCGGATCGCGCTGACGGCTACGGCCGACCCGCCGACCCAGCGCGAGATCGTCGAGCGGCTGGGCTTGCTGGAGGCCAAGCAGTTCGTCACCAGCTTCGACCGCGCCAACATCCGCTATCGCATCGCCTACAAGCAGAACGCCAAGCGCCAGCTCAGCGACTTCCTTGATCGCCACCGCGGTGAGACCGGCATCGTCTATGCGATGACCCGCAAGCGCGTGGAGGAAACCGCCGAGGCACTGCAGCAGCTTGGTCACACCGCCTTGCCCTATCACGCCGGCATCGATGCCTCGATCCGCGCGACCAATTTGCGCCGCTTCCTGCGCGAGGACGGCATCGTGATGGTGGCGACGATCGCCTTCGGCATGGGCATCGATAAACCTGATGTGCGCTTTGTCGTGCACATCGACCTGCCGCGCTCGATGGAGGGCTACTACCAGGAGACCGGCCGCGCCGGCCGCGACGGGGCGCCGGCCGAGGCCTGGCTGCTCTACGGCCTGGGCGACGTGGTCAACCAGGCGCAGATGATCGAGCGCTCGGAATCCTCGGACGAGCGCAAGCGCGTGGAGCGCCGCAAGCTCGATCAGCTGCTGGGCTTCTGCGAGTCGGTGCGCTGCCGGCGGCAGGTGCTGCTGGAGGGTTTCGGCGAGGTGTATCCCAAGCCCTGCGGCAACTGCGACAACTGCCTGGAGCCGGCTGACACCTGGGACGGTTCGGTCGCCGTACAAAAGGCGCTGTCGTGCATCTACCGCACCGGCCAGCGCTTCGGCGTGGTGCATCTGATCGACGTGCTGCGCGGTGCCGACAATGAGCGCATCCGCCAGCACGGCCATGACCGTCTCAGTGTGTATGGCCTTGGCCGTGATTTTGATGAGTCAACCTGGCGCAGCGTGTACCGGCAGATTCTGGCCGGCGGGCTGGCGGTGATCGACATCGATGGCTATGGCGCCCTGCGCCTGACCGAGGCCAGCCGCACGGTGCTGCGCGGAGAGCAGCCGGTGCGGCTGCGGCGCGATCCTGAAGTCATCAAGGGCAAACGCGGGGCCAAGCCGGGCGGGGCGCGCAAGGCGGCGATCGAGTTTGCCGACCCCGACGTCGAGAGCCGCTTCCTCGCCCTGCGCGAGCTGCGCGCGCGGCTGGCCCGCGAGCAGAACGTGCCGGCTTACGTGATCTTCCATGACAGCACCCTGGCCGCAATCGCCGAGGCCGACCCGCATGACCTCGACGAGCTGATCGAGATTCCCGGTCTCGGTGCGCGCAAGCTGGAGCGCTACGGCGACGAGGTGCTGGAGGCGCTGGCAGGGCTTTAGTGCAGTGATTCGCACTTGAGCGAACGTATCTGCGGTGCCTTTTCGCGGCTGACACCGTTCCTCCTCGCCATAGCGCTGCCATGACTCGTGGTCGCGCCTTGCCAGCCACACAAATCCGCTCGAAGCTGCCGTCCGCCAGGTACGAATCACTGCACTAGCCCGGCCGAGCAGCCACGCGCGAAAGTGCTCGGGTTATCGTGATGCGGTGCTGATCTGCGGCGCAGCGACGATGCGAAAGACGCGGCGGATCATCGCTCTGCAACGCATGGCTAACGTGCCAGTGCCCCGAACAGTTCGATGGCATTGCGGCGCGTGGCCTCGGCCACGTCGTCAGCCGTCTCACCTCGCAGCGCCGCCACGCAGGCGGCGACTTCGCGCACGCGGGCGGGGTGATTGCGCTGGCCGCGCCAGGCCATCAGCGGCTGGTCCGGCGCGTCCGACTCCAGCAGCAGGTGTTCGATCGGCATTTCCGCCACCAGCGCGCGCAGCCGTTGGGCGCGCGGGTAGGTGACCGGCCCGCCGATGCCCAGCGAAAACCCGAGATCAAACAGCTGGCGGGCCTGCTCCGCGCTGCCCGCATAGCTGTGCACCACCCCGCGCAGCTGGCCGCGGTAGCGTTTGAGCGCAATCAGGGTGGCCTCGACCGCGCGGCGCGCGTGCAGGATCACCGGCAGGCCAGCCTCGGCGGCGATCGCCAGCTGGGCCTCGAAGTAGTGCTGCTCCTCGGCCGGGTCCAGCGACTCCACGTAGAAATCCAGCCCGAACTCGCCCACCGCGACCGGCTGCTCGCGCTGCACCCAGGTGCGCAGCAGGTCGAGATGTTCGCGCCGGTGCTCGGCCAGGAACATCGGATGCAGCCCGTAGGCTGGATGCAGGTCCGGCTCGGCGGCGCAAAGTGCGCGCAGCGCGGGCCAGTTGGCGGCGGTCACCGCCGGGATCACCTGCGCCTCGACGCCGCAGGCGCGCGCCTCGGCCAGCACTGCCGCGCGGTCGGCGTCGAACTCCGGCGCGTCCAGG
Organism: Aquimonas sp.; assembly: GCA_022241605.1. Taxonomy (GTDB): domain Bacteria; phylum Pseudomonadota; class Gammaproteobacteria; order Xanthomonadales; family Xanthomonadaceae; genus Aquimonas. The sequence continues at coordinate 68,855 of JAKOMQ010000020.1, forward strand.
TGGCAGTGGCTGTCGATCAGGCGCATGCGCGCTATTTGCGCTCGACGCGTTCGGACTCGCCCTCGATTGGCGGGCGCTGTCCGTCGCTGTGCTTGCCCCTTGCCTTGCGCTCGCTGCGCTGCTTCTTCCAGCTGGCCAGCAGCAGGGTGGACAGGCCGAGCACGATCTCATCGATGAACGGCAGGGGATCGGGCACCAGCAGGGTGAGCACAAAGAGCAGCCCGGTCAGCACGGCCAGCTGTGGAAAGCGCAGGCGCTCTAGGCGGCGGCGCAGGAAGGCGGGAAGGAAGCGGGGCATGGCGATCCAGTATTCGGGGAGTCAGGGATTCGAGGCTCTGCAGGGTAGCGCGGCGCGGGGCCAGCGGCAGCTGCCATGCGCTCGCATTTGGCGCCGGGTGAAGCCTCTGAGAGCATGTGAGAACCATTCGCCTGCTGCGGCCGCCGCTGGACGCTCGTGGCGGCAGCGCGCTACGCGAATCCTGCGGTCACTGCTTCTTCGGACTTCATCGTATTCACGTACCGCGCTTTGCCACGAACGTCCAGCGTCGCCCTCGCTACGGCGTCTGGGTTTTTTCACACGCGCTGAGCGCTGCGGTGCGCGGGGTGCCTCGGTGCTCGTGGCCAGCCTCACAACGCGACAGGCCCGCACATGGCGGGCCTGTCGTGCTGCGATGGCGGAGCCGTCAGCCCCGCTTTGGGTCAGCGCGCGCGCTCACCGCCCTGGGCGCGGCGGGGCTGGCTGGCGCTGGGGCTGGAGGGTTTGGCTGTGCCACCGCTGCCGGGGCGACCGCCGCCAGGGCGGCCACCGCCGGGGCGACCGCTGCTGCCGCGCCGCTGCTGCGGACGTGCGCTGCCGGCGGGCCGCGGCAGCGGGCCACCCAAGCGCAGCGCCTGCGCCGGCTCGAAGCCCGGCACAGTCTGCTGGGGAATCTCGCGGCCGATCAGGCGATGGATGTCGCGGAGCTGGCCGGCCTCGTCCTGGCTGACCAGGGAGATGGCATGGCCGGTGCTGCCGTTGCGGCCGGTGCGGCCGATGCGGTGCACGTAATCCTCGGCCACCATCGGCAGGTCGAAGTTGATCACCGTCGGCAGCTGGTCGATATCGATGCCGCGGGCGGCGATGTCGGTGGCCACGAGGGTAGTGATGCGGCCGGACTTGAAGTCGCCCAGCGCCTTGGTGCGGGCGCCCTGGCTCTTGTTGCCGTGGATGGCGGCGGCGCGATGGCCGGCGGCCTCGAGCTGACGCACCAGGCGGTCAGCGCCGTGCTTGGTGCGGCTGAACACGAGCGTCTGGCGGCGGCTGTCTTCGCTGAGCACGTGCAGCAGCAGATCGCGCTTGCGCGCGCTCTCCACCGGGTAGACCACGTGCTCGATCATCGCCACCGTGCTGTTGCGCGTCTCGACCTGGATCTCGACTGGATCATTCAGGAACTGCTGCGCCAGCTCGCGGATGGGCTCAGCGAAGGTGGCCGAGAACAGCAGGCTCTGGCGCTTGGTCGGCAACTTCGCAAGGATGCGGCGGATGGCCGGTAGGAAGCCCATGTCGAGCATGCGGTCGGCCTCGTCCAGCACCAGCACTTCGACCTGCGACAGATCGATCGTGCCCTGGCCGAGATGGTCGATCAGGCGGCCCGGCGTAGCGACCAGGATGTCGACGCCGCGGCGCAGGGCTTCGACCTGCGGCATCATGCCGACGCCGCCGAATACGGTGGTGGAGCGGATGCGCAGCTGCTTGCCGTACTCGCGCACGCTCTCCTGGACCTGCGCGGCGAGTTCACGGGTGGGGGTCAGCACCAGCGCACGCGGGCGCTTGGACTGGGCCGGGGTGCCGGCGGCCAGGCGCTGCAGCAAGGGCAGCGCAAACGCGGCGGTCTTGCCGGTGCCGGTCTGGGCGCCGGCGAGCACATCGCGGCCTTCCAGCACGTGCGGGATGGCCTGCTGCTGGATTTCGGTGGGCTGGGTGTAGCCGAGGTCGGCGAGTGCACGCAGCAGCGGGCTGGACAGCCCGAGGGTTTCAAAGCTCATGGGGGATTTCCGATGGGGCTGGCCCCTGCGCTCCCTGAAACCGCGCGAAAGGCCTGAAGGTGGCGGCGGGCCGCCAGCGGAACCGGGCGCGCAGTGGCGCCGGGTGGCTCGGAGCAAAGCAGGGCGTCGGTGGCGGGTCGCACCGCGGCGTAGGGCCGGGTAAAGGTGCAAGGCCTGGGGAGGGCGCGCAGGGCGCTCCGGAGCGACGCGCACACTACAGCAAAGCGCAGCCGCGGTCACCTGCGGCGTGCAACTGGGTTCAGTCAGGGGCTGAGGCTGTCACGCCTCGCAGGCGCGAAGCACGAAATCCGGCAGTGCCATGGAGCTGCCGTCGCGCCTGACCCAAACCAACACGGTGTTGCCATCGGCGTACAGCAGTTCTGGCTGGGCGGCGCTTTCAATGCGGTGGCTGAGCGTGAGGCTCTTGCCGCCCACGCGCTCGGCGGCCATCCGGATGCGCAGGCGTTCCGGCCATCCGATCGGGCGCCGGTAGTTCATCTGCGCGGCGGCCAGGATCGGCGCGCAGTCGGGATCGGCCCAGTCGGGGCTGATCTGCTTGAACCACAGCACGCGCGCTTCCTCGATGTAGCGCAGGTAGCTCGCGTTGTTGACGTGGTTGAAAGCGTCCATGTCGCCCCAGCGCACGTCCATTTCAACCTCGAACACGGTCTTCATGTCGCGCTCGCTCATGCCAGCTTCCTGCGGCCGCGCTGCATCGGCTTGGCGGCACCTACGCCTTCGGTCGTGGCCGGTTTCAGGCTGGGCAGCAGTTTCTTGAGGAATGCGCCGGTGTGCGAGGCCGGGTTGGCGGCCACGGCTTCGGGCGTGCCCTCGGCGATGATCTGGCCGCCGCGATGACCGCCCTCGGGGCCGAGGTCGATGATCCAGTCGGCGGTCTTGATCACATCGAGGTTGTGTTCGATGACCACCACGGTATTGCCGTGTTCACGCAGACGGTGCAGCACGCCCAGCAGCAGCTCGATGTCGTGGAAGTGCAGGCCGGTGGTCGGTTCGTCGAGGATGTAGAGGGTGTTGCCGGTGTCGCGCTTGGCCAGCTCGCGCGAGAGCTTGACGCGCTGTGCTTCGCCGCCCGACAGCGTGGTCGCCTGCTGGCCGAGCTTGATGTAGGACAAGCCCACCTGCATCAGCGTCTCCAGCTTGCGGGCGATGGTCTGCACCGGCGCGAACAGCTTGAGTGCGTCCTCCACGGTCATGTCCAGCACGTCGTGGATGGTGTGGCCCTTGTAGGTGATTTCCAGCGTCTCGCGGTTGTAGCGCTTGCCCTGGCAGACGTCGCAGGGCACGTAGACATCCGGCAGGAAGTGCATCTCGACCTTGATCATGCCGTCGCCCTGGCAGGCTTCGCAGCGCCCGCCCTTGACGTTGAAGCTGAAGCGCCCGGCGGTGTAGCCGCGAGCGCGCGCCTCTGGCACCTGGGCGAACAGTTCGCGCAGCGGCGTGAACAGGCCGGTGTAGGTGGCGGGATTGGAGCGCGGCGTGCGGCCGATCGGGCTCTGGTCGATCTCGACCACCTTGTCGAACTGGTCCAGGCCGTGGATTTCGCGGAAGGCCTCGGGTGTATGGCTGGCGTCGTTGAGCTGATTCGCCGCCAGCCGGAACAGGGTGTCGTTGATCAGGGTCGACTTGCCCGAGCCCGAGACGCCGGTGATGCAGGTCAGCAGGCCCGCCGGCAGGTTGAGGTCGACACTCTTGAGATTGTTGCCGGTGGCGCCCAGCAGGCGCAGCCAGCGCTTGGGGTCGGCCGCCTTGCGCACCGCCGGCACTTCGATTTTCCTGCGCCCTGAGAGGTAGGCCGCCGTGAGCGAGCGCTCGGACTTCAGCACGTCCTTGAGCGTGCCCTGGGCGACGATCTCGCCGCCGTGCACGCCGGCGCCCGGGCCGATGTCCAGCACGTGGTCGGCCAGGCGGATCGCATCCTCGTCGTGCTCGACCACGATCACCGTGTTGCCGAGGTCGCGCAGGCGCGTGAGCGTGCCCAGCAGGCGCTCGTTGTCGCGCTGGTGCAGGCCGATCGAGGGTTCATCCAGCACGTACATCACGCCGACCAGGCCGGCGCCGATCTGGCTGGCCAGACGGATGCGCTGCGCTTCACCGCCGGACAGCGAATCGGCCTGTCGGTCGAGCGTCAGGTAGTCGAGCCCAACGTCGATCAAAAAGCGCAGGCGCTCGCGGATTTCCTTGACGATCTTGGTGGCGATCTCGCCACGCCAGCCGGGCAGGCTGAGGCTCTCGAAGAAGGCTGCGGAGGCGTCGATCGACAGCGCGCTGAGCTCCGGCAGGTTGCGGCCGTCCACGAACACGTGCCGCGCCGGTCGGTTGAGGCGCTGGCCGCCACAGTCCGGGCAGGGCCGGTTGCTGATGTACTTGGAGAGCTCCTCGCGGACCATCATCGAATCGGTCTCGCGGTAGCGGCGCTGGAAGTTGTTGAGGATGCCCTCGAAGCGGTGCACGCGCAGCTGCGGCCGCCCGCGCTCGCCGGGGTAGCTGAACTGGATCTCCTCCTTGCCGCTGCCGTACAGCACCGCCTGCTGCACGGACTCCGGCAGCCGCGCGAAGGCCACATCGACGCTGAAGCCGTAGTGCTTGGCCAGCGAGTTGAGCATGGCGAAGTAGTAGGGATTGCGTCGGTCCCAGCCGCGGATGGCGCCGCCGGCCAGGCTCAGCTCCGGATGCGCCACCACCCGCTTGGGGTCGAAGAACTGGGTCACGCCGAGGCCATCGCAGGTCGGGCAGGCGCCCAGCGGCGAGTTGAAGGAGAACAGCCGCGGCTCCAGCTCGGACAGCGAGTAGTCGCAGACCGGGCAGGAAAAGCGCGAGGAAAACAGCACATCGGCGGCGCCGGTGTCGTCCATGTCTACCAGCTTGACCAAGCCGTCGCCAAGCTTCAGCGCGGTCTCGAAGCTCTCGGCCAGGCGCTGCTTGATGTCGGCGCGCGGACGGAAACGGTCGATCACCGCCTCGATGGTGTGCTTGTTGCGCAGGCCGAGCTTGGGCACTTCGTCGATTTCGTAAGCGGTGCCGTTGACGCGCACCCGCACCAGGCCCTGCGCGCGCAGCTGCTCGAAGACCTGCACATGCTCGCCCTTGCGCTCGCGCACCACGGGCGCCAGCAGCATGTAGCGCTGGCTTTCGGGCAGGGCGATCGCGGTGTCCACCATCTGGCTGACGGTCTGCGCCTCCAGCGGGTGGTCGTGGTCCGGGCAGCGCGGCGTGCCGACACGGGCAAACAGCAGGCGCAGGTAGTCGTGGACCTCGGTGATGGTGCCGACGGTGGAGCGCGGGTTGTGCGAGGTCGACTTCTGCTCGATCGAGATCGCCGGCGACAGGCCCTCGATGTGATCGATGTCGGGCTTCTCCATCATCGACAGGAACTGGCGCGCGTAGGAAGACAGCGACTCCACGTAGCGGCGCTGTCCTTCGGCGTAGATGGTGTCGAAGGCCAGCGAGCTCTTCCCCGATCCGGACAGCCCGGTGATCACGATCAGCTTGTCGCGCGGCAGATCCAGGCTCAGGTTCTTCAGATTGTGGGTGCGCGCGCCGCGAATGCGGATGGTGTCCATGAGGTTCCTGGGTGGGAGGCTGGCGCCGCAGCGGCCGGGCCGAGGGCGACCGCGTATTGTAGGTGTCGAATGTGCAGACGGCGGCCACGCCGGTCGGAGGGGACGCAATGGCGGGCAACTGGAGCACGCTGCACGGGCGCGCGCCCGAGGTCATCGCCCACCGCGGCGCCAGCGGCCTGCGCCCGGAGCACAGCCTGGATGCCTATGCCCTGGGCCTGGCCCAGGGCGCCGACGTGATCGAGCCTGACCTGGTGCCCTGCGCTGACGGCCAGCTGCTGTGCAGGCACGAGCCGGCGCTGGCCGCCACCACCGACATCGCCCGCCGACCCCAGTTCGCTGGACGCCGCCGCGACGGTGACTGGTACAGCACCGACTTCCGCCTCGATGAGCTTTCGGCCCTGCGCCTGCGCCAGGCCTTTCCCGGCCGCAGCCGCGAGTTCGACGGCCGCTGCCCGCCGCTGGCCTGGCGGGCGCTGCTGGCCTGGGCGGGCGAGCAGGCGCAGGCGCGCGGGCGGCTTCTGGTGCTGTTCCCGGAGCTCAAGCACCCGGCCGCGTTCACCGCCCAGGGTCTCGACCCGGTGCCGGCCTTCCTCGCCAGCCTGGATGCGCTGCCGCAGGGCGTTGAGGTGCGCGTGCAGTGTTTCGAGCCCGAGCCCCTGCGCCGGGTGCACGCTGCCTGCGGTTTGCCCTGCACGTGGCTGCTGGAGGCTCAGGCCGACTGGGCGTCCGCGATCGCGCAGGGCCGCGGCTGGCTGGCGGGGCTGGGGCCCGACAAGACGCTGCTGTTCCGGCAGGGCGTCAGTAGCGGGCTGGTGGAGGCCGCGCATGCGGCGGCGTTGCGGGTGGATGCGTGGACGTTTCGGAATGATCGGGTGGGGGCAGGGTGGTCGGGGATCGAGGCGGAGTTGGGGGCGGTGATGGCGCTGGGGGTGGATGGTCTGTTTTGCGACTTCCCTGCGACTGCGGTGGAGGTGAGGGCTCGTGGTGGAGGCTTGTTCCCTACGGCATCGTCATAGGGTGTGCCTTGGCCTGAGGTCTCCCCACTTTTCATAGCAGTGCGAGCCCCCGTTTTCGCTCGAGGAGTTCGCCCAATACGGCGTGCAGACCGGCACGAATATCTTGGGGTAAGCGCCTGAATCGTAACCACTCCATTCCCCTTCGCCACGCCGAGTAGCGGCGCATGTGCGACTTCTGGCGGGTCAGGGGATCCACGCTCCAGGTGTTCCGGGCAGCGATGGCCATCATCCATGCGGCAAAGCTGGTCAGGCGATTGAGCAGCAG
>JAKOMQ010000048.1 GCA_022241605.1 Aquimonas sp.
TAGTTGAACGAAGCCGCTACGCGGCAGATTGATCCACCCTCGACTCGCGCACCCGGTCGGTGCGTCCGCCGTCTGGCGGTTCTTGCGAGACGAGGGTATCGCCGTGAATGCATCCGATCAATCTGAAACTGCAACTTCGTCCACATCCACCCACTTCCACACCGAAATGCAGCGCGCGCTGCGGCGGCAGGGCTTGAGCGAAGTCACGCGCGACAGCTATGCGCGGGCCGTGCGACGACTAGAGGGCTGGCTGGATGTGCCGCTCGACCAGGTCGGGCCATCGCACCTCAAGGACTACTTCTCGGCCCTGATCGAGAGCCACTCCTGGAGTACCGTCAAGGTCGATCGCTGCGGCCTGCAGTTCTTCTACGCGCATGTGCTGGAGCGCGCCTGGGACTGGGTCAAGATCGTGCGGCCACCGCGCGAGCAGCGCATTCCGGATGTGCTGAGTCAGGCCGAGCTGGTGCGCCTGCTGCGCTGCGTGCGCGAGCGGCGCTACCGCACCTATCTGTTCGTGACCTACAGCCTCGGGCTGCGCTTGTCCGAAGCGCTGGCGCTGCAGGTGGGCGATATCGAAACCGACCACGGCCGCGTACACGTGCGCCGTGGCAAGGGCTGCAAGGATCGATTGGTGCCGCTGCCGGTGGCGACCCTGCAGGCGCTGCGTCGCTACTGGTCGGAGCATCGACATCCGCGGCTGTTGTTCCCCGCACCGGGCAGTGACTCGACTGCGGCGCCACGCAGCATGGATGCCGGCGGCGTGCAGAGCGCGCTCAAGAAGGCGCTGCCGGACGCCGGCATCCAGCGCAGGATCACCGTCCACAGCCTGCGCCACAGCTACGCCACGCATCTGCTGGAAGCCGGCGTCGATCTGCGCGAGATCCAGGCCCTGCTCGGCCACAGCAGCCCGCTGACCACGGCGCGCTACGCGCACCTGACCGAGCGCACCGCCGCCAACACGCGCGAGCGCATCGAGGCCCTGATGCAGTCGCTGCAGTCACTGTGGAGGGCCGGCTGATGCGCCTGTCCGAGATCGTCGACCGCTTCGAACCCGCGCTGAAGAATGCTTACAGCGCGCGCATCAGCAGCGACATGCACCGCGCCCTGCGCTGCTGGCGGCACTGCCGCAGTGATCACATGCCGCAGCTCGACTGCCGCTGCGAGGCCTGCTCGGCGCAAACCCAGCTGCCGCAGGCCTGCGGCCACCGCGCCTGTCCGCACTGCCAGCACGACGTGGGTGCGGACTGGCTCGCACAGCAGCGACGCCTGCGGCTGCCGGTCGACTACTTCCTGCTGACCTTTACCCTGCCGGCCCAGCTGCGCAGCCTGGCGCGAAGACACCCGCGCGAGGTCTACGCCGCGCTGATGCAGTGCGCCTGGCAGACGCTGGCGCAGTTCGCCAGACGCGGCCGCGGCGTCGAGCTCGGCGCCACCGCGGTGCTGCACACCCACAGCCGAACCCGCGACTACCACCCACATGTGCATCTGGTGATCCCCGGCGGCGGCCTGAACCTCGACAGCGGCCAGTGGAAGGCCAAACGCCGCTACCTGTTCAACAGCCAGAACCTCGCCCGCGTGTTCCGCGCCAAGCTGCTGCAGCGCCTACGCACGCTCGGCTTGAGCGCGCCACCCGACACCCCGAAGGACTGGGTCGCCCACTGCGCCTGCGTGGGCGATGGCGAACAGGCGCTCGCCTACCTCGCCCGCTACCTCTACCGCGGCGTGCTCAGCGAAGCCGACATGCTCGGCATCGACGGCGAGAACGTGCGCTTCCGCTACCGCGACGCGAAGACGGGTGAGCTACGAGCGCGCTGCCTGCCCGGCGCCGACTTCCTGTGGCTGCTGCTGGCCCACGTGCTGCCGCGCGGATTCCGCCGCTGCCGCAGCTACGGCCTGCTGCATCACCGACGAAACGTACTGCTGCAGCGCGTGCAGCTGATGCTGCGTGTCGTGCTGCCGCCGGCTGAGCCGAGAACCCGAAGACCGCTGCTGTGCAGGCACTGCGGGCAGCCGATGCGGATCCGGCCTGCAACACACGCACGGCCATGCATCGTAAGCGTCCGAACGCGCACACCTGCAGAGGACCACGGCACGGTGTAGACCACCGGCTGACGCAGGCAGCGAACCCGCGCGGTGACGCGCGTCGAGACAACTCGCGCCGAATGCGCGGGGGAGACGAGAAAACCGGCGAGTTGCCGGCGAGAAACACCGCGGCACTCGCAGGAATCAGGCTTGAGGACGGTGAGCTCACCCCGTCCGCATCAGCGCCGGTATCGCACCGGCCAGAGCCTGAAAATCTCTTTCCATAAGTAAGGTCGAGGACTGGCACCGGGCTTGTTCAACCACCGGATCAGATCGCGGCTGCGCGCGATCTATCCTTTTACGTTAGGCCTCATCTTCGTATTGGCCGCAGTCTGCCAAGCCTTCCAGAAAGGCCTGGAAGCTTTCCGCTAGAACTGTGATGCGAGGACTCTCGCGCTCCATATCAACGTGCACTACGCGGGGCTCTCCTGTCGGGCCACATTGTGAGTAGTCGAGCATCACAACATCGTGCCCCGCCGATGGGCACTCCCCGACAATGATGCCAAGATTCGGGTATCCCCACTCTTTGACCATGGCGATCGTCCCGAGGTTAGGGGAGTCGATCCCCCACTTGCCGCCAACCCCTCGAATTCCGGAAAGAGCGATGTGATCTTCTGCCCAAGAGGTGGGGGAGGCCGTCGGGTAGCACGACCGCAACGGGGTGCCACCGTTACGGCTTTGCAAGAGAGTGATGTACGCCGTCGGAAGCTTATAGCCAAGCAAGCACTCAGCATTCTGGACAGCCTCTTGGTGTAGCAGCGGGCCAGTGAAGTAGTCGCTCTCGTCCCAGAACCTGTCGGAAACTGCCATGAGGCCTAACGTAAAAGGATAGATCGCGCGCAGCCGCGATCTGATCCGGTGGTTGAACAAGCCCGGTGCCAGTCCTCGACCTTACTTATGGAAAGAGATTTTCAGGCTCTGGCCGGTGCGATACCGGCGCTGATGCGGACGGGGTGAGCTCACCGTCCTCAAGCCTGATTCCTGCGAGTGCCGCGGTGTTTCTCGCCGGCAACTCGCCGGTTTTCTCGTCTCCCCCGCGCATTCGGCGCGAGTTGTCTCGACGCGCGTCACCG
>JAKOMQ010000021.1 GCA_022241605.1 Aquimonas sp.
CAGCAGGAGGGCATCGAAACGGCGCACATCGACCCCGGCAAGCCTTGGCAGAATGGCACCGCGGAGAGCTTGAACGGCAAGTTCCGCGACGAGTGCCTGAGCATGGAGTGGTTCCGGAGCCGGGCCGAGGCGCGGGTGATCATCGAGAGCTGGCGCCGCCACTACAACGAAGATCGCCCCCACTCGAGCCTCGGCTACCGGACGCCGAAGCAGTTCAAGGACGAACAGAAGCAGAAGAACGAAGCATCAACCCACCGAGCCTCCCTCAACTAATCGGTGGTCCTGAAAAAGCCGGCAGGTCAGGGAAGGCGAGCCATCCAAACATCGCGCCGCTCGCGGCGCCGCCCAATGCCATCACCACAACACTTGAGAAATCCCGACTTGCGCCGATCAGCAGCGCTAGCGGAGACAGCCAATTGACCAAGGGGATGCCCGCCAGGATGGCCAATCCGCCCGCCAGTGGAAACCATAGCAGTGGCGCGCCAGCGCGCTTGACCACCTGCCATGCCAAGAAAAAGGCAACCATCAGCGCGGGCAGCACGATGTAGCCAGCGTAGGTGGGACTGAACCCAGAGAACACATCGGTCAGGCTTGCCTGCAGGTTGACCGCGGGGCCGATCTCCACGCCGATGCCGATCAGGGCAGCCAGGTTGTACTGGGTCTGCACCAACGAGCCCCAGGCGACCGTAAGCACAACCGCAGCGAGGAAGGCCAGAGCAAAGCGCAAGATCGGGTGAGCGTACATTTCTGTTCTCCGGGAATACTCAAGCAGCAGGCCACCTCGCTCAACGCGTCGGCGACACCCTTATCAGCTGTCCATCCGCCTCGTCTGTCAGCAGATACAGCGCACCGTCGGGCCCGGTTCGAACGTCCCGAACGCGCTGGCCCAGCTCCTTGAAAAGTATGTCCTGCGCCCCGGGGCTGCCCCCGTTCAACAATGGAACGCGACGTACAGACTCTTCCGCCAGTGCCGCTACAAAAAAGCTCCTCCTCCACGCAGGAAACAGAGCGCCTTCGTACAGGGTCATGCCGGCCGGGGCTATGGACGGGGTCCAGTGCAGCAGGGGTTGCTCCATACCTCCATAGGCGGTGAAAGGCGTGATCAGCGCGCGGCTGTAATCCTTGCCAAAGCTGATGACGGGCCAACCATAGTTGCGGCCAGGCAGAATCACGTTCAGCTCGTCGCCCCCGCGCGGACCATGCTCGTGGGCGTAGATGGTGCCGTGTTGCTGATCGATCACGATCGCCTGCACGTGGCGATGGCCATAGCTGTAGATTTCAGGCTTCACTTGTTCAGTGCCCACGAACGGATTGTCCGGTGGGACGCTTCCGTCAGCGTTGATTCGCAGAATCTTCCCTAGATGACTTTGCAGGTTCTGCGATTCTTCTCGGAAGAAAAAGCCGTCACCGGTTCCAAGCAACAGTGTTCCGTCGGGCAGCCAAGCCATACGTCCGCCAAAATGGGCGTCACCACTCTTTGCCGGTTGCGTCGTGAACACCGGTGTCACCTCGAGCAGCTGTTGTCCATCGAAGCGAGCGCGCACGATCCTGGTGTGATTCCCTGTTTCGCTGCCGTGGGCGTAGGAGAGGAACAGCAACCTACTCGCGGCAAAATCCGGTGCCAGCAGCACATCGAACAGTCCCGCCTGCCCTGACGCGAACACCTCGGGCACACTCTCCACCGGTGCTGCGCGTAGACCCTCGGCTGTGATCAACCGAAGCCGACCGGGGCGTTCGGTCACCAACATGGTTCCATCCGGCAGAAACGCGACCGACCATGGGTGCTCAAGCGGCTCGGCGAGCACTTCAAGCGTGTAGTTCGATGTGCGCGCAGCAGACCCCCATCCGAGGGTGATCACAATGAAAATCGAAAGCAACTGACGCATAACCAACTCCCAACTGCCAGGCTGGAATCTGGCACGCGTCGTGGATTTGGTCCGTTCGGTGCCGAACACTGCCCGTCGGGCTTGCCTCGTATAGTCACAGGCCCGAAGCGTCTGAGGTATGCGTTGGCCATGAGCGCCTATATCAGCCTCAAGCTGATCCACATTGCTGCAGTCAGCGTGTGGGCCGCCGGCTTGCTCTACCTTCCCGGATTATTTGCAGCCCATCCAGAGTGCGCAGGGTCAGCGACCGAGTTTCGCCGTCTGCGCCATCAGAGCCGGTTGGTATACGTGGCACTGATGTCGCCGGCGGCAGTGATCGCAGTGATCACCGGTACCGTGCTGGTGTTTCTCGCGTCGGCGATCGGGGGCTGGCTTGTGCTGAAGCTCGCCGTAGTCACCGGCATGGTGCTGCTGCACGTCCACATGGGCAGACTGCTCGGACTGCTCTTGGAAAACCCCCTGCTGCGTACGCCCCTGACGCACCGCCTACTGATCTTGCCAGCCGCGTTGCTGGTCACCGCAGTGATCACGTTGGTGAGCTGGAAGCCCGTATGAAGGCTCACCGCCGCGACAACGGCGCACGTCATCTCCGCGTGTGTTCAGTCGCCATCATCATCGACCACCCCGATTCGGTGGTCAAAAACGAGGCTGCCTCCGAGCCAACCCGCCAGCGCGACAAGCAACGCGCCGAGGACGGTAAGCGAGAGTGCCCAAGGCACGATCAGCGCCTCGTTGCCTGCAAGGCGCAGGAACCAGTTGATGAAGGCGACCGAGATCAGCATCACTGCAGCCACGAAATGGCTCCAGCTGACGCCTCGGCGACGCACTCCCGGGATCATCAGCAACTCCAGCGCCCCGGCGACGCCTGCCGCTGCACCCATTACGGCGCCACTGCCGACCAGCCACAGCGACAGACGCAGCCAGAAGCCGTCTCCCGTCAGGACCCAGGCCAGATCAGTGGCCACCAGACTCGTGAGAAACGCGATTGGGAACGCCACCATCATCGCGTGGATGGGGTGGCCGGCAATGGCTACCCGGCTGCTGCGGTCGTCATCGGTACGAGGTTCTTTCAGCATGACTGACGACAGTCCGCAAGTCAGAGGGATATTGATCCCCGCCTGCATCGCGGCCCTGCTTGCCTCCTTTCTGGTCGGTTGTGAAAGCGCGGTCTCCACGCTGGCGCCAGCAGGGCAGGCCGCTGCGGACATCGCCTGGATCACCTGGGTCATGCTCGGTGGTGGCGCGCTGCTGACGATCTTGATGAGCGCACTCTGGCTGCATGCAAGCTACCACGGCAGGGTCCAGCCTTTGCGCTGGTCTGAGCAGCGCATCCTCATCAGCGGCGGGGTGCTTCTGCCACTGGTGGTGATTGTGCTGCTACTGATCTACGGCGTGCGGAGCGGGCAATCCATGCTGCCTGTCGGCACGCCCGACCTTACGGTACGGGCTATCGGCCATCAGTGGTGGTGGCAGTTCGAGTACGTCGGCCCCGACGGGCAGATCGTGCGTGTGGCGAATGAACTGCATCTGCCGGTGAACGCACGCGTGGATGTACTTGTGGCTTCTGTTGACGTGATCCATTCGTTCTGGGTGCCCGCTCTGGCGGGCAAGCTCGATGCCATCCCAGGTCGAAGCCACACGCTGCGATTGATACCCACGCGCACCGGTCGACTTGTTGGGCAGTGCGCGGAGTTCTGCGGCGCCGGACATGCGCACATGCGCTTTGAGGTGATCGTGCATGAGGCTGAAGCGTTCGCTGACTGGCTCCATGCCGCCGCTTTGGCTTCCAGCGACTCAGGCAACGGGGTCATCGCACCATGAGCACCCCAAAGCCTGATGCAACAGCCACTCGTCATGACGCGCTGAGCGCTGCGTTTGCAACGCCGTCGGGCTGGGGTCGGCTGGCGGCCGTGAATCACTCGGTAATCGGCTTGCGATTCATCGTGGTCAGCCTGGTGTTCTTCGTGATTGGCGGTCTGCTATCGATGCTGATTCGTGCACAGCTGGCTGTTCCCGACAACCGCTTCATGGATCACGACACCTACAACCAGATCTTCACGATGCACGGCACGGTGATGATGTTTCTGTTCGCGATCCCGCTGATCGAGGGTCTGGCTCTCTACTTCGTTCCGAAGTACCTGGGCGCGCGTGATCTGTCGTTTCCTCGGCTGAGCGCCTTCGGCTTCTGGTGCTACCTGTTTGGAGGCGGCACGCTTCTGGTGGCGATGTTCGCCGGGGTTGCACCCGACAGCGGCTGGTTCATGTACACGCCCCTGTCCAGCGGCGAGTTTTCGCCCGGCATCAACGCCGACGTCTGGCTGATCGGTGTCACCTTCGTCGAGGTCTCCGCGATCGCGTTCGCCATAGAGCTCGTGGCCACGGTACTCAAGGTGCGCACCGGCGGCATGAGCTTGAATCGCATGCCGCTGTTCGGTTGGTACATCCTGATTACCGCGCTGATGATGGTTGTGGGCTTTCCACCGCTGATCCTCGGTTCGATCCTGCTTGAGCTTGAACGGGCCTTCGGCTGGCCATTCTTTGATGTAAAGCTAGGCGGTGATCCGCTGCTGTGGCAGCACCTGTTTTGGCTGTTCGGGCACCCCGAGGTCTACATCATCTTCCTTCCGGCTGCGGGCGCCGTTTCGATGATGATCCCGACCTTTGCGCGCCGGCCCATCGTGGGCTACAGCTGGATCGTCGCGGCCATCATCGGTACCGGATTCATCAGCTTCGGCTTATGGGTGCACCACATGTTCACTGTGGGTATCCCCCAGCTGGCGCTGGTGTTCTTTTCGGCCGCGAGCATGTTCGTTGCTGTTCCCACGGCTATCCAGCTGTTTGCCTGGTTGGGGACTCTGTGGAACGGCCGGCCGGTCAGGAGCCTGCCGATGCTCTACCTGTTCGGATTTGTTTTCGTTTTCGTCTGCGGTGGGCTGACTGGCGTGATGCTTGCGCTTGTGCCATTCAACTGGCAAGCCCACGACACGCATTTCGTGGTTGCCCACCTGCACTTCGTGCTGATCGGCGGCTTCGTGTTTCCCTTGCTTGCCGCAGCCTACTATTGGCTACCCCTGATGAGCGGCCGCGCGGCCTCGGATTCCATGGGCAAGTGGGGGTTCTGGCTGATCTTCATCGGGTTCAATCTCACTTTCCTGCACATGCACCTGACCGGCCTTGCGGGTATGCCTCGACGCGTCTACACGTATCCCGCCGGGTTTGGTTGGGAGTGGCTGAATCTTGCGAGCTCCATCGGCGGATTCGTGCTGTCGATCGGCTTCACCGCTTTCTTCCTCGACATTTTGCTGCGGCTGATGGCAGGCCGAAGTACCGAGTTGAACCCATGGAGGGCCGGCACGCTGGAGTGGAGCCTTGCGCATCCGCCGGCGGCTTACAACTTTGCGAGCCTGCCTGAAGTGACCTCGCGGGATCCGCTTTGGGAGCAGAGCGAGATTCAGCGGCAGATCGATGAAGGTGAAGGCTATCTGCCGGAGGCACGGCACGGCTGGCAGGAGACTCTGGGCGTGCATCCGGTCACCGGCAAGCCGGACCAGATCATCGTTCTGCCGGGTCTCAGCTACTTGCCGCTGATCACGGCTTTGCTGCTCGGTGTGTTTTTCCTCGGTTTCCTGTTCAAGCTCTACTGGATATCCGCGACTGGTGCATGTTTGGCGTTGTTGGCAAGCCTGCGCTGGGCATGGTTCAACGGGCTGGATCGCGATTGGCCGGATCTCGACGCCGGTCGTGGTTTGATGTTGCCGCTGCATGTCCAGGTACAGGACGCCCCCGGCTGGTGGGGGATGGCGGTGGGTCTGCTGGTCAATGCCACCTTCTACATCACGCTGCTGTTCGGTTACCTCTATCTCTGGGCCGTTGCGCCCGGATGGCCTCCACCTGCCTTCATTGGCAGCCCGATCGCGTTATCGCTGCTGACCGTGCTTGCGGTGAGCGCCAGTGCGATCGCCCTTGAACATGCAGTGCGCGTCAACGCTCGCGGCGGCCCGCCGCCCCTTAGTCTTGGGGTCGCACTGGTCGGCGCAGGCCTTGCCACCCTGTTGCTGGGCCTCATCATTGCCACGGGTCTACCAGCGCCCAGCACCCACGCCTACGCGGCCACGACGACGGTCCTACTCGGCTACTGTGCTTTGCACGCCGGATGCAGCGCACTGTTTTCCGGATTCGTGCTGATGCGCTGGCGTTATGGCTTTATCTCGCCGCGTCGCAGTCTCGATCTGCGAGTTGTGCGGCTGTGGGGTCTGTACACCGCGGTGGTGGCTTTCGTGTCCCTCGCGCTGGTACACGGGCTGCCGGCGCTACTGGGAGTGGCTGTATGACCCCTTCCAAATTAGGTGTGGGCGCTCTGCTACGAATGGGCGCTGGCGCGATGGTCTGGGTCAGCGCGTTTGCTGCGCTCTACGCGGGTTACTCCCTGGGTTGTCAGGCCTTTGGCGTCGATGCCGCTGCCGGACGGGCCAACACCACAGGCGCGCTGCTCGTGGCGATCGCACTTACGCACGCAGCAGCGATGGCTTTGCTGGCTGCGCGATGGCTGTGGCGACCGGTGGCTAAACAACCCGCAGAGCCTGATGGATCGCGCGGCTTTCGTCATCGCGTGGAGGGTCTGGTGCTGGGGATGTCCAGCGTGGCGCTGGTGTTGCTTGTGTTTCCGATGCTCATGGTCATGACATGCGTGGGTTGATTCTCCTTCTGGGGCTGCTCCCGCTGCCTGCGCTTGCGCATGCGCCGTCGGACCTGGCCAGCTACTGGGTCACTTGGGCGCTGCTGGTGTCGCTAGCGGGCTACTTACTCGGGGTGCTGCGGAGCACGCCACGGCCGTCGCTTTTGCGACTTGGCTTGTTGCTCTCTGCATGGACCAGCTTGGTGATCGCCTTGATCGGTCCGGTCGAGCATTGGGCAGGAAGCAGCCTCGCCGGACACATGACTCAGCACATGATCTTGTTGGCTATTGCGCCACCACTGGCGCTTCTCGCACGGCCCATGCCGCAGTACCTGAACGCTCTGCCGGGCTTCGCCAAACGTGCGATCAGCTCCACGTTGGGCAGGCTGTATCGCGTAAGCGCACTGACGCCGATCAGCGCATTCATCGTGCACGGCCTGGCAATCTGGTTTTGGCACCTTCCGTTGCCGTTCCAGCTCGTAATCGACCACCGCTTGCTTCACGACGCCGTGCATGTACTGTTCTTTACGTCTGGTCTGTGGTTCTGGTGGAGCTTGATCGCGCCGGGCCGGCTGGGGCAGGGTGGCTTCGGGCTTGCCATCATTCTCGCGCTCCTGACGATGATGCACACCGGAATGCTGGGCGCACTTCTGACCTTCGCGCCGCAGCTTCTTTATCCGGAGCACCCGGCAGGTTTTGGCGGCTTCGATGAGCTATCGGATCAGCAAGTGGCCGGCCTCTTGATGTGGGTGCCTGGAGGGATGATCTACGCAGCTGCCGCGCTCGCGTTAACCGGCCATTGGCTGCAGCGCATCGACTCAGTGTCGCGAACGAGGCAGGGGCGCGGAGCGGCTGGGAGGCTGTGAACTCTGCAGGCACGACGGGGCGTCCGGCAGCTCCTGCTTCACCGCGGCCAGCTGCCCTGACGTGGGGCGCTCCGAAAAGTCCCGACCAACCGGCGCGATTGCCGCCTGTGTCGCTGTTCAGCGAATGTTGGCGCGCAGCGTTTGCTCGGCGAAAAAGCGAAGCATGTGCTCAGAGGCGTCAGGGCCGCTTGGATCGGTATAGCTGCCTGCGGGATCGCCACCCGACCACGCATGCGCCGCGCCATGAGTCAGCCAGTGCTCGGCGCTGATCCGGCCGTCATGCAGGTGCCGTGTGCGTGTGTACTGACGCCCGCCATTTTCGACCCCCCGTTCTACCGTGGTGGTCGCGCGGGCGGCGATGTCGTTGTCAGCGCCGCCCAGGCTTTGCGCGACTACGCCGAGTCCGTTGTGCGGATGAACGGTGGTATCGCCATCGCCGTGGAAAACGATAGCCGGCACCCGCGCCGCCGATGTGGCCGTCGCAGCGCCGGCACGGCGGCGATGGCCGCCGGCTTTGCCGGTGCGCATGGCGGCAAACGCTGACGGCACATCGCTGGCCAGCCCGATCGGCAGCCCCGAGTGCACGCCAATTGCGGCGAACAGGTCAGGATGGGTGCTGGCCAGTACCGCCGCCATTGCACCGCCTGCGGACAGGCCGGCGACGTAGACGCGTCGCGCGTCGAGTCCGTGTTCGACGACGAGATGCCGGGTGAGTGCGGCGAGCAGGGCGGGTTCGCCCTTCTCACGCTGCTGATCGCCGCCGCGAAACCAGTTCCAGCAGCGGTTGCGGTTGCGCTGCATCGACTGCTGCGGGTAGGCGACCACGTAGCCCTGCGCGCCCGCCAAAGCGTTCATTCGCGTGCCAACCGCGAAGTCATCGGCCGACTGCGTGCAGCCATGCAGCATCACCAGCAGGGGCGCGCGGCCGAGCTCAAGACCGGCCGGCACGAAGAGCTTGTAGTCCAGTTCGCCGGTGCCGCTGCTGAAGTGCTCACTGCGGAACGTGGCCTGGCCAGCATCGACCGCTTTCGCAGGCGGCGCGGGGACGGGCTGCTCGCGCTCGACCACACGGAACTCGCCTTCGATGCAGTCTGAAGAAGCAGGCGCCGGCGCAATCGCTTCGCTCGAAGCGGGGCGATCAGCGCACGCGCCATCATTGGCCGGTGCGACAGCTGCGAGGCGCTGCTGCAGTACACGGGTGGCGCCAACAAGATCGCCGCCGCGCATCAGGCGCATGGCCTGCTGCATGCTGTCGTTCATGGGATTCATCGGGGTGAGCCTGTTCATTGAATTCGGTGTGCCAGTGCGGCCTTGACCTCGGCACTGGCTTGCAGGACACCCAGCACCACGATCGATTCGATCGTGTCGCGAGCGAGTTCGGGAGAGACATCGGCTGCGATGCGGACCAGCCCGAGGGCCTGAATCCGCAGCCGCTTGCCGGCGGCGCGGACGGTTTCCAGGTCCTCACGGGTGTAGTCCTGCAGCCCCAGCACCAAGGTGCGCCGCGCAACTGTCTGGCGCAGTACTTCGGCGTGCACCGTGAGCTGGTTGCGGATTGCGGTACGGATGAAGTCGCTTCGGTTGGAGTAGAAGCCTTCCTGCACCAGCAGATCGATCTGCCCAAGATCAACCACGCCCAGGTTGATGGTCATCTTCTCGCTTTCAGCGAGTGGTCGGGCACGGGTGTCGGGCATGGAAGCGCTCAGCTGGAATCTGTGCGCCATCCTAGCACCATCCGTGTGGATGGTTTACCGCCCGCCACGAGGGCGGTTCAGGGCTCAGCGGGGTAGGGCGCTTGGCGCACTGGTGATGCGCTTCGATGGATTCGCGCAGGACGCTGGACGCGTCCGCGGATGGAAGGGAGCAGGTAGCCTCGATAGGTCCATTGCGGTCCGACGCGTCGAACGCTCCAACCGCGCCCGCACGCGTCGTCCCAGTGCCGCGCGGGTCGCAGCCCGGGCAGTACCGGGGCCATGCGACTCCGCTTCCGCTCATCCGCGCTTGACAGCCCGCAACATGACTCCTGAACGGAGCCGGTCAGGCAAAAAAGCGCGGACCGCTGCAGGCAGCGGTCCGCGAGGGTTCATCCATCAGCGCCGGCAGTCGTGACGACTGTCAGCGCGGGGTTGCACTACTGCCTGCGGACGAGCGTCAGGCCAAGGGCGCCCAACAGGGAGAGCAGGCCCGCCAGCCCCAGCCAGTAGGTCTGACCGGCGGTGGCAGGCAGCCGGTCCGCGATGCCACCCTGGGGCGCAGCAGATGCAGTGCGCGGCGGCACGGCGGCCAGCTCGGTGCGCGCCTGCTCCTGGGGCACGAGCACAGCGATCTGTTCGCGCGGCGCTCCAGCCTGGGTGGCGTAACCGTAGCGCCCTTCGGGAACATACAGATTGATCGAATCGCTGGTCCGCAGATTTGCGAAGGGCGTGGCGCGGTCGTTGATGTAGGCAACCTGGCCAGGCGCGGTCTGCAGGGTGACTTCCTCGATGACTCGATCATTCCGGTCCTGGATGCTGAAAACCACCCTGCCATCGGAAGCAGTGCGCACAAAGCGGGCTGAGAGACGCGCCCAGTGCTCGCCACCGGCAAAGACAGCTTCCTGACAGGCATCGACTACGCGCGGATGCGCGCTTGTCATGTCGGCGCTCCATTTGAAATCTTCACAGGTGCGCGGGCTTTCGCGCTGGTCCGGGAAACCCGACGGCGGTTGCTGAGCAGCAGCAGATCCGGCGATGGCGAACGCCAGCAGGCTGAGTGTGAAGCGGGTTGCGATTGAGCGGTTCATGGTGTTCTCCGAGATGGCGTTTCAGGGCCGATTGCCAACGCCCGCACGATGAAGCGCTGTGGGGCATGGCCGACGAAATAGAACGGGAAGCAGGTCACGAGCGTCAGCACCGCCTCGCCGGAATCGGCGAGCACATGAACATCGGTTGGTTCGACCACCGACAGGTCGGTGACTCGATACGCACGGGTGCCGTGCAGCGTATCGAGCTCGATCAGATCGCCCACGGCCACATCCTTGAGGCCGCGGAAATGTTTGTCGCGGTGCGCAGCGATGCCGGCGTTGCCTTCGCTACCCGGTGCGGCCGTACCCTCAATCCAACCCGCACCCCGCTTGAGCACCTGCTCGTCGGTACCGGGCGCTACCGCTACCTCAAGTTCAATGGCGGGAATGCGCAGCACGGCAATGGCCGCCGCGGGTGACTCGCGCTGTGCAAACTTCTGCGCAATCGGTTGCGGCGCCTCCGCTGGGACCGAAGCAGCGCTGGGCGCGCCGGCACCCTCGCCGAGTACGGGCGTGGCAGCTGACTCCGGCTTCTGCAGCTGGGCGGCGTGTTGGGCCATGGCGAAACTGCGAACGCCGCCGTCGCGTTCCAACTCGGTCCAGCCCACGACCGCGAGGTGCACAAGCAGCAGCGCAGCGCCGGAACACCAGAGGAGGATCTCAAGCGCCCTCATTGCGCTCCCTCCCGCCCGACCGTGGGCTTAAGCCGCAAGGCGGCAGTTGAGCGTGTCAGGCGAGGTCCAGCCACCCGACACGCGATGGCGCCGATCCGCCTCAAGTGCGGTCTGCTACGGACTGCTGCAGCGCTGTTCAGATCCGCCCCATCAGGAGCAGCACGAGCAGGATCACCAGCACCAGCCCGAGGCCGCCGGTAGGCCCATAGCCCCAGGACCGGCTGTGCTTCCAGGTGGGAAGAGCACCCACCAGCATGAGTACCACCAGAATCAGAATGACGGCGCTGATAGACATTAGATCTCCGTTTGTGCGTGATGAAGCAGAAGGACCCTGCAGCGACGGGGCAAGCCCCGCCGCGGCCGGGTAGCAAAACGGATGTGCCTAGCGCAGGTTGAAGCCGCCGCCAAACAGGCCGATCAAGCCAATCACGATGAGGTAGATGGCGACGATGTAATTGAGCAGGCGCGGCATGATCAGGATCAGAATTCCTGCGATCAAAGAGATGATCGGAGCGAGGCTCAGCTGGATGTTCATGGATGTCTCCCGGACATGTGTCAGCCGGACACTCCGGCAACTGGATTGAGCATGGGCCGCAGCAATTGCCAAGTCGGTACGCCGGCACACATAGCGTGAGCAGCCTTATCAGCCCTTGTGTGCGTCCGCGAACCGACCGCGACCAAAACACGGCACATGCTGCGAGGCCGTCCCACCCCTGACCCGAATAACGGAGAAAACGTATGTCTTCTACAGAACGCAGCAGCTCGGAATCCAGCAGTGCAGTCGGCGCGATTGGCCGTGGCGTAGACAGCACCGCCAGCGGCGCGCACCGCGCCATCGACAGGGCCAACGAGGCCGTACACCCGGTGGTGGACAGCCTCTCATCGGGTGCACATCACGCGGTTGACGCCCTCGGTAGCGCTGCGACTGCGGCCGCCGCTGCCATTGATCACAAGAGCACCCAGGTGCATGCCGCCCAGCAGCGCGTCACCAAGAGCACGCGTGAGCTGGTACAGGAAAACCCCCTCGCGGCGATCGGCGTCGCGCTAGCCGCAGGCTATCTGCTGAGCTGGATCTTGAAGGCTCGCTAAGCACGCTCTGATCAAGCAGAGCTTGCCGCGCGCGTTTGTTCTGACTGCACGTCCAGCACGCGGATGCGTGCTTCAGCGTGATCGGTTCAGCGAGCGCGGGCAGAAAGCAGATGCGACACAGGCGCCCGCGGGCGCCTGTGTCGTTGATGCACCGCCAATTTCCTCCGACGACCGCAACCCGAACCCTGCAGCCAACGCAAGGCAACGCCTTCGTCGGGGTGTTTGAGCATCTGAAAGAATGTGGTCCCTGCGAATTCTGTATGTAAGTAGTGCGCTGAACAGAAATATTTTCAAGGCTCGCTTAGCGCCCTAGCGCACCGACCGCATCGTTCCTGCTCCCTCAGTCTAGTGCGACAGGCAACCGCCTAGTCACCCCGTAGCTGTTCGGGGACATGCACTCTGGAGAAGACCATGAACACACAGAATCCCGTACACACGAGCGCTCACAACCCGGCGCATCCGATCGACAGCGAGGGCGAGCATCCCAACATGGTCACCGGTCTGTTCCCCGACCGGATGAGCGCAGAGCGCGCCTATAGTTCAATCACGAGTCGCGGCTATGACAAAGCCGACATCAACTTGATCATGTCGGAAGAAACCCGCAAAGCGCACTTCGAGCACACCGACAACGTTGACACCGATCTCGGCAACAAGGCGGCCGAGGGGGCTGGCGTGGGCGGTGCGATTGGCGGCACCGTCGGTGCCATCGTCGCGGCCGTGGCTGCTGTTGGCACCTCCCTCGTTGTGCCAGGCCTGGGCCTGGTGATTGCTGGTCCGATTGCTGCCGCAGTGGCCGGTGCCGGCGCCGGCGGGTTGACCGGTGGTCTGGTCGGCGCCCTGGTCGGTTGGAACATCCCCGCGGAGCGCGTCAAGCTGTACCAGGACGGTATTGATCGGGGCGGCATCCTGATGGCGGTCAAGCCCCGCAACGCCAGTGATGCAGAGCATTTCGAAAGCGAGTGGAAGTCCAGCCAGGGTCAGAACGTCTATCGCTGAGGCTGAGCGCGGTACGTAGCCACGCATTGACATGGCGTGTGTGGCCCTGAACACGCCGACTCGCAGGACGCATTTGTAGTCATCGGCGCCTTTGGCGCACCAAGGAGGGTGCGCCAGGGGCCGTGTGTGTAGGCCGGTGGTTTGCATCAACGCGTTCGGTGCGCCGTCGGGCCCACGCCATAGGCGGCACTGCCGGATGGCCTTTGAAGACCCTGCCGAGGAGTCAGCCGTGGATCTGAAAAGCGGCTACCCATACTGGGCGGTCAAGAACGGCCTCATGTACGCATTTCCGAAGCTGGAGCACGACCTGCGCTGTGGCGTGGTCGTGGTCGGCGCCGGAATTACTGGCGCCCTGATCGCCGATGAACTTGCCAGCCACGGCCATGATGTCGTGGTGGTTGATCAGCGTGATGTCGCCTGGGGCAGCACCTCAGCCAGCACTGCCCTCCTGCAATACGAGATTGATACCCATGCGGTCGATCTAGCCCAGCGCTACGACGAAGCCACAGCCCTGCTGGCGTACCGGTCATGCCTTCAAGCGATCGACGCCATTGCGGAAGTGGCGCTCTCTATCGGTGATGTCGATTTCAGCCGCTGCGATAGTCTCTACTACGCGAGCAATCGCGCGGATCAGTCGCGATTGGCCGACGAGTTCGCGTGGCGGGCCGGGCATCAGTTACCGGTGCAATGGCTGGGCCGCGCCGCGCTCAAGGACGTATACAGCTTGACTGCTCCAGCCGCCATCCTGAGCACGGTTGCCGCTCGGGTGGACCCGTATCGATTTGCTTCACGGCTGCTTCGACGCCTGCAGCGAAGGGGCACGCAGGTGTACGACCGCAGCGAAGTGACGTCGATTTCGGCGACAGCGCGCTCTGTTCAGTTGACCACCGCTACCGGCGCATCGATTCGCGCGGAACACGCGGTCATCGCCAGCGGCTACGAATCGCAACGCTGGCTGCGTCAGCGCGTGGCGCGAAATCGCAGCAGCTACGCCTACATGAGTGACCCCATCGACCGTGCACAGCTGGCCTGGCTGGCGAACACCCTGCTGTGGGAATCCGCGCGTCCGTATCTGTATCTGCGCAGCACCGGAGATGGGCGGCTGCTGGTGGGCGGCGAGGATGATGATCGCGATATGCCCGCGCGACGCGATCGTCGCGTCGACCGCAAGGCCGCGACGCTGCAGCGCAAGGTCGAGCGCCTGTTTCCGCAGCTTGATGCACGCCCGGCCTTTGCTTGGGCGGGTACCTTCGCGGAGACGACCGACGGCCTGCCGCTGTTCGGCCGCCACCCGCAGTACGGCCCGCGCGTTCTATTCGCTTTGGCCTACGGCGGCAACGGCATCACCTACAGCATGCTCGGCGCCGGCCTGCTGCGGGCCCAGATCGAGCGTCGCACGCATCCCCTTACCCGGCTGTTCGCGTTCGCACGATTGGGCTGAAGTGGCAGGCATTGCCCGCTAGGGGCCAGCCGCCAGCGTGCGATGCATGCGCTGATAGTCGCGTCGGTACTGGCCGGCCAGCCTCTGCTTGCTGCTGTCGCTCAGCAGTTTTCCTGAGACCTGGAAGAACTTGGTTTCTTCTTCGCGCAGGTGATGGCGCACCTTCTTCGACAGCGTCTTGGCAGTCTCGATCCATGCGCTGCCGGCGGGGTCCAGTGCCTGCAGGTCTTCGATCAGCTCATCGATCTGATGGTGTTCGTGCAGCGCGTGGCGGCTGGCCGAAAGCCCGCCGTCGTGCATCAGCATTGGCGCATACAGATAGCGTTCTTCGGCGGCCTCGTGCGCCGCCAGCTCATGGCGAACCTGGGTGAAGAGCGCAATTCGCTGTTCACTGCCCGGCTTGGAGCGCAGGAGTGAGCGAAACATCGCGCGCTGCAGATCGTGGCTTTCGCGCAGGGCGTCGTAAAGCGTAGGGGTGGACATGGCGTTTGCTCCGTGGGGCATCAGTGGATAAGCGCGCGTCGTCAGCATCAAGCGCTCGTAATTCGTGCGTGGGTAGCGCCTGCCTGTGCACGCGCATCCGCATCTGCATGCACTTTACGCCCAGGCTCAAAGCTGTGATCGGAGCGGCAGCAGCAGCATCTCGCTGAGCTTTTCGCGGAGCGGCCGCGAGCGCCAGCGCTCCAGCGAATAAGGCTCCGCCTTGCCCAGATCCGCTTCGTAGATTTGGGTCATGCGTTGGGCGAAGTCCCGGTTGTATACATTCAGGCTGGCCTCGTCATTCAGCCGTATCGAACGCATGTCGAAATTGGTGGACCCCACTGACACCAGCTGCGTGTCGATCACCAGCAGCTTGGTGTGCAGCATGGTTGGCTGATAGACATGGATCTCGACCCCGGCTTGGAGCAGCACGCCCCAGGTCTCCTTGGATGCGATCTTGACCGAGAGCTCGTCCATATGCGGCCCGGGCAGCAGAACGCGCACCCGAACGCCGCGCGCACACGCAGCGACCAGCGCTTCGATCAGCAGTGTGTCGGGCACAAAATAGGAGGCCGCAAGATCAATGTGGGTCTCGGCGGCAGCGATCGCGAGCAGATACATCAGGTGCATGCTTTCGCTGCCGCCGGAGGGCGAGGCGACGAACATGTGGGCGTCCATGTCGCCCGCGGGATGCAACTCGGGGAAGTAGTGGCTGCCGTTCAACACCGTGCCGCTGGTTTTGATCCAGTTGTCGTTGAACGCGGCCTGCAGCTGCGCTACCACGGGGCCTTCAATCCGATACTGCGTGTCGCGCCAGTGTTCCGGGTCTCCGGCATCGCCCAACCACTGGTCGGCGATACCGACCCCGCCAGTGAACCCGATGCGCCCATCAATCACCAGCAGCTTGCGATGCGTGCGGTTGTTCATGCTGCCAAGGTGGTACCAGCTCAGGGGCCGATAGCGATGCAGGGAAACGCCGGCCACCTGCATCAGCTCAAGCAGCTCCTGATCCATCCGGGAGCTGCCAACCCAATCGATGGTCACGCTGACCGCAATCCCAGCGCGCGCTCGCTCCGCCAGCGCCTGCGAAAAGGCCCTGCCGATCTCACCCGACCAGTAGATGAAGGTCTCGAAGGTGATCGAGTGCTGGGCCTCGCCAATCGCCTGCAGCATCGCGGGGAAGATTTCGTCGCCGTTCTGCAGTTCCGTCACCTGATTGCCGCCGACAATGGCCGGACCCAGCAGGGCAGACATTTCCCGGCGAAACTGCGGGTCGCTTACTCCGTAGCGGTGCTCGATCTTGTGCTCAAGCGACTTCTCGGGTGTCTTGAAGTTCTGCGCCAGTACCAGCAGCAGCGTGGTCGCCAGAACGGTCGCGGCAATGATCCAAAACATCGTGGCTCGGCTCCCCTGCTGTGACATCGCAGAATTCATCATGGCACTTTGGGGGTTGCGATACCGCGGCTGGCGTTCAGACCGGCGTCCGGTTGCCAATGCGTCGAATGTTCTCGATGCTGCAAGGTTGAATGGTGAGAGCGCAACAAACTCCTATGCCGGCGCGTGCACACGGCGGCCGGCAGCGGCTGATCGCTCGATTCTTCGATTGCGGCGATAGACGCCCTGGCCCGCCAAGGCGGTCAAGACCAGGACCCCGTTGCTGACCACGAACACCGGATTCCCGATCAGCCAGCTGTAGCCGAGAAAACCCAGGCTCGCGGTCAGCTGGCCGACGAACAGCCAGTCAGACACGCCCTCAGTAGAGCGTTCCCGCCACTGCACGCCCACCTGGTGCAGCAGCGTCGCAATCAATACAGCCGATGCAGCCCAACCCATGACTTCACCAGGGCTTATGGTCACCGGTAGGAGGCCGGCAGGCCGCGGGGGCGATTGATGCGCATGTCGCCGGCTCAGGTTCAGGTAAACAGAGCGATCAGCAGGATGAACGGAAGCGGGATGCCAAGGAACAGCAGCAGGAGGTACTTCATGGTCGGATCCTCAGTAGGGGGGGAATGCGAGCAGGTACGGGTCTGGTCGAGCCAGCCGGCACGCGCTCAGGCGTCGCGCTGACGGCCACCGAAGGTCGCGGCGAGGCTTGCGAAGAACGCACCGGCCAACAGTGCAATGAACAGCCAGAGCGAGCCGTAAGCGGTGGCGCGACGCGCCTCGTCGGCGACTTCCTTGGCGGTATCCTCCATGCCCTTGACGGCAGCCTGGGCACGGGCAAAGGTTTCGGTCACGCGCGCTTCGGCGGCCTGCCTGTCCATGCCGGTACGACGTGCCACCATCTGGCCGAGGTGGCTTACGTCAGCGGCCGGCAGCGTTGTGGCATCGCGCGACTGCAGGAAAATGCGCCCGACCTCGCGCGCATCTTCAGCAGGGGAGCTCTGGCTGGAATCGTCAAATGGGCCGGCACTCAGCGAGGAACTTGCATCGCGACGAAACAGCAGGTCCGAGAAATAACCGGTCCACGACGCGTCGGAATCCCGCTCGGAGGAGACGGCGCTGCCCACGGCGGCTGAAGTCGCGGCGCCAACAACGTTCGCGCCCGCCTGTACGCCACCGCCGACGATGGAGGCCACGACCGAAGTCAGCAGGCCCGCTGTCAACAGAGTCGCCAGGGCCCAGGTCAGGAAGCCGTGGGCGGTATCGCGGAAATACACCTCGTCCGGCTGGGTGTTCGCCCAGCGCGTGCGCAGGCGGCCAGCCAGGTAGCCGCCCAGCATGGATGCCAGAATGGAAGTCACGGTCAGCCAGACGATGCTGGACACCCCGAGCTCGGTTGCGCCGATCGTAGAAGGTGCCCACGGCGACATGGTGGCCATGCCGAGGCCCACGCCGAGCACCAGAAGAATCAGTGAAAGCGCTGCGGCGCCGACCGCGCCGGCGACGATCGCCGCCCACGAGACTGCACTGGCACTCTTCGGCGAACGGTCCGACGCAGCCATCGGCAGTGTCGACGGATCCTCATGTAGATGGGAGTGCATAGCCTCGCTGGTTCGACTCATGTTTGCGTCCTCAGAAATGATGAAATGCAAGGAAGCATCTCGTTAGGCCGCGAAACTACGCGTGGCGCTACCGGCGGTCCGTTAGCTACCGAACACGGGTGCTGCGCTTGCAGCTTGCGCCCCTCTCGACCTATCAGCGGAACGCAAGAACAGTGCGTTGGCGGTGCAAAAGCGTGTGTTCGATGTGGGCACGGTCAAGCCACTGCGTCGCCTGCGTGCGGTGGGAGGCGCGTTTGGCCGTGGATCCCCCGCTGCATGCGGCACACGAGCGTTTGATCGAGGGCACGCCGCCCACGCCAAAACGGCAATGGGCGGGATCGGAGTGCCGGGCGCAACCCAGGCTTCGCTGGCACGCGCGGCCACCGAGGAGCAGGCGGCGCATGCCGGTCGGCAGGGCGGTGGGCGGGTCTGGCCGTTCCTGCGCAGTGCGGATTTCGATGCCGATTGCGAGCGCCTGGCCGCGGCCGGCGCGCGCTTAGACGGCGCGCCGCGCGGCGAGGTCTACGCTCGCGTGGTGGTGTTCGAGGATCTGTACGGCAATCGCTGGGACTTGATCGCGCGCCGGTGGCAGTGGCTGCTGAGTCTTGGGTGTCGGCGTGAGCCAGCGGCGGGGCGGCTGCGGAGGCGCGTGCTCGACAGGCATCGCTACCGGCCGCTGAATCCCGGCCGCGAGCGCTGTCGTTTCTGCCGACTTTTCTCGAAGCCTTGGGTCAAGGGCGCATTCGATGCGCCTGACGGGGCGCGGCGCGCCCTGTTCCGCGGCGGCAATCGTGCGGCTGGGCGCTCTCTGTAGAGGGGTTCAGCGCGATTGCTGCGGCCCTTTACCCAGGAGATCCGACATGCACTCGATGCCCTCGCCGCGACGCGGCCTGCCCACACGCTCCCGCCCCGCGACCCTGTTCACGCCGGCTGCCCTGCTGCTCTGCGGCCTGAGCCTTGCCGCCCACGCCCAGACCAGCCTGATCGGCCAGCCCCAGTTCACCGATGGCTTCGAGACCGACGCCAGCATCGGCGCTGACGCCGAAGAGCTGCGCACCTCCAGCCGGGAAGCGCTAGTCAATTTGTTGGGTGCGGATGCTGACGACGTCGAGGTCTTCATCACCTACATCGGCAAAGGCACCCTGGACAACGGCGTCGCCTTCGAGCCGCTGCAGCCGCAGCCCCAGGTCAGCACTCCCAACCCCTTTGCACAAGGTTTCAGCGCCTTCAACCCAGCCACGCGCAACGAATTCCGGATCCAGATCGCGCGCGCGGATCTACAGCTTATTGGCGAAGCCGGCGCACGCGCCTTTCTCGATGCGGGCGCCGGCCGCCAGGGTCAGCCCGTGCCGCCGGACAACCCTGATTCAACACCCGGTCAGGGGCCGGCAAAGTCCTGGAGCAACAACATCGACAACCGCGTGCGCCTGTCCACGGTCGGCGTCGGCACGAGCCAATGGCCATGGCGTGCCATCGCCCGTTTCAGCAACGGCTGTACCGGCACTCTTGTCGGCCCCCGTCACGTGGTGACGGCAGCGCACTGCATCTACCGGCGGAGCGAAAATCGCTGGCTAAGCTTCAGCGTTGTGCCGGGACAGTCCGGCAGCGTGTCGCTCTACGGCACGTCACTGATGCCGTCCGGAAGCTTCGCCTGGTACTTCACGCCCTGGCAATGGCGGGTGGAGAGCCCCGCCGGTGGGGCGCGTCAGTACGACATCGGCATCCTGGTGATTCCCGATCGGCTCGGAAACGCGAGCGGCTGGATGGGCTACACCTCGATCAACGATGCCAGCATGGCCAATAGCGCCATCTACAATCGCGGCTATCCAAGCTGCAATGCGTCCACGCCTAGCGGTGAGGCACGCATCGATGACCCCGGCGATCCCGGCAGCAATGTCGTCTGCATCGCCAATCACCTGTACGGCGATCCCGCCACCTGCAGCACGGGAGAGTCCAGCAATCTCGATCCCCAAGGCTGGCCGCGCCTGATCAATCATTCCTGCGACGCCAGTGCAGGTCACAGCGGTTCTCCGATCTATCGCTACTCGAATGGACCGCGAGTGGTCGGTGTGCATGTCGCCTCGCTTTGCGGCACGACTGCAACCGCAACTCCCTGCACCTCCGGGAGCCTGCGTCCGCTGACTGCGGTGCGGTTGACCCCTGAGTATCGCGACTGGGTGACCTACTTCCGCAGCTGGAAACCTTGAGCCCGAAGCCCGCCTTGGATCGCCGCACGCCAGTGCCCAAGCCGATGCAAGCTGCTGCGATCAGTGCGGAGGCGGGCCTCCCGACTGCAGCGCTCGCAGGGCGCGCTGCAGTCGTCGGGTTTCGTACAGCGCGGCGTCGGCCGCAGAGAGTGGATCCAGGCGCAATGCGGGCTCCAGCTGCAGCGCGCGCAGCAGGCGCACGTAGGCATGATCGACGCCGAAGCTGCGCTCGCGCAGTCTGCGCGCGGACCTCAACGCCTCGTGTGCCTCCGCCGTTGCGCCCTGCCGGTGCAGCAGCAGGGCCTGCCCGAGCTGCACCTCCGACAGTCGGGGGTGCTCGGCATGGATGCCGTGCAGGGCCGCTCGCGCCGCCTCGAAATGCGTGGCTGCGGGCTGCCATCCGGCCTCGGCGAGCTCCAGCCAGCCGAGCTCGATCTGCGCATAGATGGGATAGATAGTGTCGGGGCTGAGCTTGCTGCGGGCGAACTCGAAGTCGGCGCGGGCTGCGGCGAGCTCACCTGCCGCTGCCGCCGCCACCCCGCGCCGGTAGGCGGTGACTGCGGTGCCGGCGTGATTGAGTCCTCGCGAGCTCACGTAGTCCTCGAAGGCCGTCTGCGCAAGCGCAAACGCAGGCCCGCTGTGGCCGCCGAGGGCGAGCGTCTGCGCCAAGGCGCCGCGGTACCAGCCCAAGGTGCGACGGTCATAAGGGTCCCGTTCCAGCTGCAGACGCTCGGCCATCTCCAGCCAGCGCTGCGCCGACTCGAAGTCGCCGATGTCGCGCGCGATGTCGCCTTGGATCTGCGCGAACTCTGCGCGCAGCGGCTGCAGCTCGGGCGGCGCCGAGTCGAGCCTCTGCCAGGCCTTCCGCGCGAGGGTTCGCGCCTGCGCGTACTCACCGCGCGAGTGCAGCACCCAGGCCAGCTGCGCCTCGGCATGCAGGAAGGTGTCGCCGCGCTGGGCGTGTAGGGCGATGGCCCGCCGAAAGGACTGCGCGGCTTCACTGTAGCGGCCCGCGTAGTGTTGGGCCATGCCCAGTTCGAACAGCGCATTCGCCAGCACCTCAGGTTCGCGCTGGGAGTGCGGTTCGAGCAGGCCGATGGCCTCGCTCAGGCCTTCGATCGCGCGCGTGTATTCGCCGCGTGAGATCAGCGATTCGCCCAGCACCACCAGCAGCTCCGCCAGCAGGCGCGGTTGCTGCGCATAGTCGCCGCGGGCGGACTCGACGCCGCGCTCCAGCACATCGAGTGCGCTCAGCGGCGGTGGTGCATCGGGCACCGGTTCGGCGCTCAAGAACAGTCGGACCAGAAAATCACGCGTGCTGCGATTGAGTTCCGCCTGTTCCTCCAGACGCTGCAGCTGCAGATAGCTACTGAAGCCGTAGCCGAGCAGCGACAGCAGCAGAGCCACACCGAGCGCGCTGGACAGCGGATTACGCTGCAGCTGGCGACGCAGCCGGTAGGTGCGTGAGCGCGCCCGCGCATGCAGCGGAAACCCTTGCAGCCAGCGCTCGACATCACCGCTGAACTCAAGCGCCGAGCCGTAGCGGCGCTCGGGGTCGCGCTCCAGCGCTTTCGCCAGCAGTGCGCTCAGGTCGCCCTGCAGCGCGCGCTGCAGGCGCGCCGGCGTGCTTGAGCGCAGCTGCGCGGCCGAGCGCAGCTGCTGGGGGTCGCGTCCAAGCGCCTGCAGCGGCGAAGGCGCGTCGCGTTCGCTGACCGCGCGGATCAGCCCGGGCACATGGCCGCTGCTGGCCTCGAAGGGGCGGCGGCCGCAGACCAGCTGGAACAGCAGCAGGCCCAGCTGATAGACATCCGACGCGGTGGTGACGGCCTCGCCCGCCAACTGCTCAGGGCTGGCGTACTCTGGCGTCAGCGCGGTCAGCCGGGTTTCCGGGTCACCTCCGGTGGCATCCACCGCAAGCACCTTGGCGATCCCGAAGTCGAGCAGCTTGACCTGGCCGGACTGGTTGACCAGCACATTGGCCGGCTTGATATCGCGATGCACCACCAGACGCCGGTGCGCGCTGGCAACCGCGCCTGCGACTTCCATGACCAGCCGCGCGCGCGTTTCGAGGTCAGCGCGGTGTTCGTCACACCAGCGATCGATGTGCTGGCCCTGAACATATTCCAGCGCCAGCCACGGCCGGCCGTCCTCAAGCACGCCACCATCGAGCAGGCGGGCGATACGGGCGTCGTCGAGCTCAGCCAGAATGCTGCGCTCGCGGGCGAAGCGCCGCTGCGATTCGGGGTCGTCCCACTGCGCCTGCAGCAGTTTGATCGCCGCGCGCTGGCGGGTGCTGGCCAGGCTGCGCTCGCCCAGCAGCACATCGGCCATGCCGCCGCGGCCCAGCGTGTCCAGCACCTGCCAGCCGCCGATCCACGCCGGCAGCGCGGGGTCCGGCTCGAAGCCGCTGGCGGCGGCGAGTTCAGGGGCGGCCTCGGCCGCCCGCAGCAATGCCAGGGCTTGCGCCAGTTCGCGTGCGTCACGCGCGCTTGCGGCGAGGAAATCAGCGCGCTCTGCACGCGGCAGATCGAGCGCTTCGCCGAGCAGCTGGTCCAGCCGTGCGAAGGCTTCCGCCGAGGTCGGCCGCAGGCTCACGGCAGCTCGGCCGTCAGCCAGGCATGAGCGCGCTGCCAGTCGCGCTGTACGGTGCGCACGTTCACCCCCAGAACCTCGGCGATCATCGGCGGCTCCAGGCCGGCGAACATACGCAGCTCGATCATCCGCACCAGTCGTGGGTCGAGCGCTTCCAGCTGCAGCAGGCTCTGGTGCAGGGCCAGAACCGCCGAGGGGTCCTTGAGGTCGGCGATCTGCATCGAATCGACGCTGAGCCAGCCCGCCCAGCCGCCGCGCTTTTCAGCACCGCGCTCGCGCAGGTGGTCGATCATCACGAAGCGCATCGCGCGTGCGCACAGCGCCAGCAGGTGTTCGCGATCGCGCACCTGCAGCTCGTCGCGATCGGCCAGCCGCGCATAGGCTTCGTGCACCACCACGGTCGTCGACAGGGTGTCGCCCGGACGCAGGCGGGCGCGCAGCCGATGTGCGATCGACTTCAGCTCGGCATAGAGGGCCGGCATTTCCGCATCTGCGCTCATCGCTGCGGACCTCCAGATCGATGCATCGGAACCCGCAGGAAACGGCGGCGTCGGCGCTACTCTTGCGCGCTGGCATCGCGCGCGTCCAGCTGCGGCTGAGATTCGCATCCGATGGAATCATGCCTGGTCAGTTGTCGCCGCCGAAAATCACGCAGCCGGCCGGTGAGTCGGTGTTCTGAGGCAGGTTGGGGCCGATGCCGCTGATGCGGCTGTAGTAGAGCGTGCCCCCGCGATGGTCGGAGCCGGTTTCGGCGTTGGTCAAAATCCTGCGAGGCCAGGACGGGGCGAGGCTGTCACCGAGATCCACCGAGTCCTGCTGGTGGCGGAGCTCGAACCTTGCGACATGGGAGGTGCCGCCCGGCAGAGGCGCTCCGTTATGGGTGAAGCGGAACTGGAACTCGGCTGTGCGTAGATCAAGCGTCTGCACACCAGGGCTCGGCGATGGGCTATGAAAGCGACCGGGGAGCCTGGCGAAGGTGTTGACAGGCGCCAGTGCTGCGCCCGAGACGGAGGCGATGATGGGCATATATTCAGCGCGCAGTAGGCGCACGCCGCCGTTTCCTCCGGCCCAGTTCGTTGCCCCGACCAGCACAGGTTCGCGATCTTTGTCGGAGCGTATCCACAGCATCACGGATTCAACGGCAAACGCCGGAAAGCTTTGGCCGTTCACCGTTAGTCGGGTATCGATCCAATCGGAAACAAGATTGATTGGGCCAGAGGCCTCCACGAGCATCGGGCGTCCAGCTTCGAAGAGTGCGTTCGCGTTCCTGGGAGCGATGGCGGTTCCGGCAATGGACACATACCCCAGATCGTAGTGCCCTGGGATGATGCGCAATTCGTATCTGCCGTACCGCGTCCAACCTAGCGGCGTTGCGCTGCCCGTCACCCGGTCATGCAGGTCGACTCGCCCGGACTCGGAGTTGACGTCAGGGGCTCGCACGCCGTTGAACTGGAGTTCGCCCTGAACCACCACGGTTGGAATGTCGATCACGTGCTGTCCATCGCCGATCGACCTGCGCGAATAGACGCGTCTGTCGGTATTCGCGGGTGCGATGGCCGAACCACTGATCCACTCGTAATGCACATCGTAAGTGCCGGGAATCAGGCGTCGCTGCGCCGTCTGCTCGTGCGTTTCGCCAAGGCCGACCTGATCCCCGTTGGCTGTTCTCAGGCTGATGCGACCTGATTCAGCTGCCAACCCAAAAGCCTGCACGCCATCGAATCGGAAGTGAAACAGTGGGTTGACCATCGGCAGATCGAGGTCCAGCGTGCTCCGCCGTGGTTCGATCTCGAAGCGCCCCCAGTGCGCATTGAGGTTGGCCGGCATGCTGGCCCAGGCCCGGGGCTGTGACAGGTAGTGCAGCTGGTAGACCCCCGGAATCAGGCGGACGCTGTAGCTGCTGATCGGGCTGGAGCCAAGCGGCACCTGACCGAGGCGGTGCAGGCTCTTCAATGACAGTGTCGCTCCGGCGGCTGGAAAGCCTGCGCCGTTCAGCGTCAGGTCGCCGCTCAAGGTCTGACTCGGAACATTGATCTCCAGCGTCTGATCGCGATCCAGCAGTACTCCGTGCAGCACCCGCGCGGCGTGGTTGCGCGGCACCAGGCTGCCGGCGACCCAGCGGTACTCGACGTCGTAGACCCCCGCCAGCACCCGCACCGCTGCAGGCGAGGCTTCACTGCTGAAGCCGAGGGGGATCGGCTCGCCATCACGAGGGATCAAGTGAAAGCTGGCGCTGTGCGCGGACTGCGCCGGAAAGTTGCGTCCATCGAGTCGGAACATCGGCTGCACCCGCGCCGAGCGCAGATTCATCGTGACCTCGCCTGGTGTCGCCAGCGTGCAATGGAAACCGCTCTCGGCGCCGTCACGAAACAGGATGTCGCCCGGCGCGTCTGCGGTGGCGTGTGCGAATGCCTGCAGGCTGAACAAAAGCACTGCAGCGAGGTGGCGGATGTCCATGCGATCGCGGTCCTTCGGGTTCGGATCAGCCGCCGCTGAATCTGGCGGGCCACTCACCAGATCGGCATCCAATGGCCGAAACGACAGCGCGCCCTGCGGGAATCGCCCAAACGTTTCCGCAAGCAGCGCCCGGCAGGTTCTTTGGGCTGACTTGCCGGCGGTCAACGCGCGAGCCATCGCAGCCGCGGCGACGGGTCGCAGCGGTTTTCTCCTGCTGGAATCGCGGTTCCGCCGGAGCAAACATGCTGAACGAAAGCGCCGGCGCTGTTCGGGAGCGCGCACGACCCTGTCGGCCGCCCATGTCGCTTTCGCTCTCAGCCCGCAGCGGGCCTAAGGCCAGCGGCGCTGCGTTCTTCGCTCTCGATGCGGCAGTGCATCGCCCGACTGCAATGCTTTTGCGGCAGCCTCGCTCGCAGGTCTGCGGTGTCCGCTGCAGCTGGCCTTGCGCCCGCCCCGGACCCCGTGATTGATTCGTGCACGCCAAGTGCGCACAGTGTCGCCCTGCTCGCGCAGATCCGCACCCGCCATGGGCGATTCCGGTGACGTAGGCAACACCACGGCCTTTCTGCTGCAACGCATCCGCGACGGCGATTCGGCGGCGCGCTCGGCGCTGGTCGCAAGGATCGGGCCGCTGCTGCAGCGCTTCGCCCGTGGGCGCGTGCCGCAGCTGCTGCGGCATCAGCATGACACCGCGGATCTGCTGCAGATCACTTGGCTGCGGGTGCTGGAGCGGCTGCCGCAGATCCGCACCGATTCGCCCGACGATTTCTTCGCCTATCTGCGCACCGTGCTGATTAACGCCCTGCGCGAAACCCTGCGCCGGCGGGGCGCCTCGCCGGTGATCGGCCCGGGCGGCGAGGACGATGCCGCAGCATCCGCCGCGCTGCCGACTGCCGAAGTCGATCCCGACGATTGGCTGGCCTATGAACAATCCCTGCAGCGGCTGGAGCCCGCGCACCGCGCGCTGGTGCTGATGCGCTTCGAGTTCGGCATGAGCTTCGCTGAGATCGCCGCCGAGCTGGGCGAGAGCGCAGATGGGGTGCGCATGAAGCTGAACCGTGCGATTGCGCGCATGGCCAGTGCGTGCGAGCCGCGGGAAACGGGATCGCGGATGGGGGATTCGAAGCCAGCCTAGGGAGGGCCCTGGCCCACCCTGGCCTCCAACATGCCGATGCCTGGGTTCGTGGACACCCCCGGCGCCGCCACCCGCAGGGCCGTGCGCGCATGGGCAGGCGCGGGGGGGGGGGGGGGGCGAACGCAGGGTGGACCAGGGCCCACCCTATGGCGCGTTCGCTTTTGCCCTCCGGCCGCATTCCTGCATCCAAGCGGCCATGGGGGCCGGGAGCAACGACCATGCATTCTGACCGTCCACGCAGATCCGCCCCGCGCTTGGCGCGCGGCCTGATGTTCCTTCTGCTCGCGCTGCTGGCCGGCCCGGTGCTGGCGCAGATCGTGGTGATGCCGGCGCTGCCGACCCCGCAGTCCACGCTCAGCGTGGCCGCGGTGCCACCCAGCGCGGGCAGCTACCGCTTCCGCCTGCGCGCTGCCGGCGCTGTGCTGCTGCAGTCGGGCGTGCTGAATACCGCCGCCGACGGCAGCGTGCGCGCTGCGCTGGCGCTGGGCGCGATCGCGCCGGGCAATTACACCCTCACCCTGGACAACAACAGCAGTGGCGCCCAGGTATTCAGCCGAGCGTTGACGGTGGGGGCAGCGCTGGGTGTCACCGCAACGCCCGATGCGCTTCGGCCGGGCGATCCGCTGCGGCTGGCCCTGAGCGGCCTGCGCGCAGCGCCGACCCAGGTGCGGGTCAACGGCCAGCGCGTGTTCGGGCCCGAGCTGCTCGATGGCGGCGCGGCCATCGCAGCGGTGGATCTGCTGCTGCCGGCGGCCACGCCGACGGGTGGCAATGCCAGCCTGCGCGTCGAGCAGCTCGAAGGCAGCCAGGTGATCGCGGCCGGCGACGGCAGCGTGCGCGTGCTGGCGGCGGGCTTCAGCGCGCCGGCGCGGGTGTTGAACCTGGCCGGGCTGCCTTCCACTCTGCGCATCGGCGAGGCATTCACCGTGACCGGCCGGCTTGAGCTGCGCCAAGGCAGCCCGGCCGGCCTGCGTGCCCGGATCAATTTGCGCCTGCCGGATGGTCGCGTGCTGCCGCTGGACGATGGTCGCGCCGTCGTCGGTGCCGACGGCAGCTTCATGGTTCGCGGCTGGGCGCGCTCGCCGTGGAGCGGCCTGTCGTTCGACTTCAGACCCAGCGGTCAGGGCGAGACCGATATCGTATTCACCGAGCCCGATCCGCCTTCGCCGCGCTCCCCGAGGCGCGGGCCTTTCAGTTTTCCCGGCGGCAACGTCAATCTGCCGAGTCCCGATGAGCCGGTGCGGTTCCGCGTGCGCCTGCGTACCCCGGGCGGCGAGCCCATCCAGGGCGGCATCGTCACCATCGACGGCAATATCGGCAGCATCCTGCCGCCCGAGGAAATGCGCGGCCCGGGCGGCTCGACCGCCAGCAATCTCTCGCCAGTGACAACCTCAAGCGCCGCCATGGTCCTGCGTAATCCGGCGCAGCTCGGGCCGATCCTGCAGCAGACCGCGCCCGGCCTGTATGCGCGCATCGTCGGGCAGTGCCCGGTCACGCTGTGGCGCGGCGAGACAGACGCCAACGGCGAGGTTACCGTCGAGCTGAGCCGTGGGGAACTGATCCTGGCGAGAGCGACACATGTAGGTCGGCAGTGGAACGATGGCAACAACTCAGGCCCTGGCGACAACCAGCCGCTGGAAAGCCTGATCCTGATGCGTGCCTCCGGCCTGACGGTGGGTTACACCGCGAACGCCAGCGGCGGCATCGCCCAGGGCATTGAGTACCCGCTGGTCTTTCAACACAACAGCGGCACCTTCTGCGGCGGCGATTCGCTCGAGTACTTCGAATGCACCAATCCACTGGGCTTCAACCCGGTGCTGAACTACACCCTGCGGCCCTACAGCGGCACGATCAGCCTGCCGCTGGACCCCAACATCGGCGGCCTGCCGCGCACGCTGGATGCGAACGGTCTCGCGACCTGGGGGCCGATCACCTCCTTTCCCGGCAGCACCTTCAACGATGCGCAGGGTCTGAACATCGCCGGTAACCTGCCGGTCCGTTTCACCCTCGACCAGGGCCTGTTCGGCGTGGTGCAGTCGGCTCTGCTGTCGAAGAGCGTGCGCAATGCGCAGGGCACGTGGGTCGAGCAGACGGTTGCCAGCTTCCCGGTGAGTACGCAGCAGGCCTGCGCCGGCCCCGGCGACACCGAGTTCGAGGTGAATCTGCCGAACTTCCACCGCAGCCCCTGGGGCGTCGAGCGCTACCGCATCCGCGTGCAGGGCACGCCGGCAAGTTCGTTCGGAGAATACCGCTTCAAGCTGGAGGCGCGACCGCCGCCGCTGTGGTGGCGGCAGCCGCCCGAGGACATGCTGAGCCGTAGCGTCACGTGGACGCCGGAGCGCGCCAAACTGCAGATGACCGTGCGCCCTGACCCGGTGGCGGTGGACGCCACGCCGCCGCAGGACATGCCGACCCTGGAGAACCGCAGCCAGGGCGAAGAGCGCCTGTCCAGCAGCGTCGATGCCAACGGTCAGACCGGCTTCGTGAGCACCAGCGAGAGCGACAACCGGACGGTCAACCGCAACGCCGGGCCGCGCACCTCGTCGCGCTCGGGCCTCGCCTTCAGCGAAACCATCGGCCCCGAGCGCATCCTCGATACCGGCTGGGTGCCGGTGTTCCGCTTCGCCTGGGGCGTGCCGCCGATCGCAGCCGCCACCTTCGGCATCGACGCGCGCTTCTGGGCCGACCTGCTGGTGCAGATGCAGGCCGAGCTCGATCTGGAAACCGGCCGGCTGTCCAGCTTGCTGAAGACCCAACCTTCAGTGGGCGGCGCCATCGATGCCTTCTTCAACTTCAGCGCGGTGCTGGGACTGGTCGACATGACTGCCGGCTTCACCCCGAGCTTCGGCGTGGCGATGCCGGTAACGGTGGTGAACGGTCGCTTCGATCCCAACCAGAGCCAGCCCTGCTTCCGTTTCCGCATGCAGGTGCGCTACGACGTCAGCGTTGGCCCCTGCCCGCTCTGCGTGGAGTTCGGCGACACCGCCGTGCCGATCGACGAGCGCGAGCCCACGCCAAGCTGCGACGTGCCGGACATGGACAGCGCGAAGCACAACGCCCCGCAGCGTCTGGCGGCGCTGGGCATCACCCGGCTGGCGCCGGTCAGCGCGGCCTTCGATGCGCTGGGTCAGGGCGGCCTCGCCGAGGCGCGGCAGGGGCGCGTGCAGTTCCGACCCTGGCAGGGCGGTGGCTTCGCCGCGCCGGTCGATCTGGGCGCTGTGGTCGGCGCCAGTGCACCGCAAGTTGCGTATCACGCGCCCGGCCAGGCCGTGCTGGTCTACGAACGCTCGTCGCTGTCCGAAAGCGCTTTCCGAGCCTCCACCCTGCAGGCCGCCACCGCCAGCCGGCATCTCGTGTTCCGGCGCCTGCAGAACGGCAGCTGGGGCGCGCCGCAGAACCTGACGCCACCGGGCGCGGGCGGCGAGGGCCAGGTCAACCTCGCCAGCTGCGCGGCCGGCGCCAGCGGCTGCCCGGCCGGCGGCGAAGTGCTGGCTGTGTGGACGCGCGATGCGGGTGCTGACGTGTTCGGCTTCCGCTTCGAGGTCTGGCACGCCTTCTTCCGCAACGGCGCCTGGACCGCACCGGCGCGGGTCGCCGAACCCGGCGCCGGCAGCGACATGCACGCCCGCGCCACCTATGCCAACGGCGTGCCGATCGTCAGCTTCACCCGCGCTGGCGGCCGCAGCCTGGCGGCGCAGGCGAGCCGCCAGCTGATGTATCGCGTGCTGCCCGGTGGCGTGCCCGCGCCGGTCGGCGGTGCGCCGCAGGGCGTGGTCTGGCAGTCGCTGGCCAGTGACGCCCAGGGCCGGCCGGTGCTGGCGTTTACCGCGCATCCGGCCGGTGCCGCACAGATTGGCAACCAGGCCGAGCTGTGGAGTGCGGTCGGCACCTGCAGCAGCGGCAGCTGCGGCTTCAGCAGCCAGCGCCAGACCGATGCGCTCGGCCGCGGCCTGCGCGCGGAAGCGCCAACCCTGCTGCGCACCGCGGGCGGTGACGTTCAGCTTGCTTTCCGCGGTCTCGGCTTCAGCCCGAACGCGCAGGGCCTGCGCGCGGCGCCCGGCGATCCCGTCGGCATGCTCGCCGGCACCGGCAGCTTGGTCAGCGTGGTGCCGCGCTTCGACGCTGCGCCCACGTCACTGCTCACCCTCGGCGATGGCGCCGGCCTATGGATGAACCCGGTGCTGGTACAGAACCCGGCCACTCAGGCGCTGCTGGCCTTGGCCGACGTCAGCGCCACGCCGGTGTTCAATCTCGCCGCCTTCGAGAAGAGCCTGGCCTTCGAGCCGCTGCGTCCGAGCCTGAAGAGCACGCCGGTCGAAGGCAGCCTGCAGCTGGTGAGCTTGGCCGATGCGCCCGACTTTGCGGTGGAGGCGGTGCTGCCGATCGACCCTGTGCTGTTGCCCGGCGAGACCATCCGCGTGCAGGTCGCCCTGCGTGCGCGCGGCAAGCCTTGGCCGAGTGTGGCCGGCAGCGAGGTGCTGCGGATCGAGGCGGCCTGGGACGCAGAGCCCGGCATCGGCGAGTTTGCCGGTCGCAGCGAATTGGGTGCCTTCGGAGCAGGCGGCCAGGCCCTGGTCGATCTCAATGTGGCCGTACCGGCGCAGTTCCGCCGCGACGAGACCCGCCGCCTGTTCGTGCGCGTGCAGCGCGCGGGCGAGGGCGATGCCGACGGCGCGAATGACATCGGCAGCGCTGACATCGGTGCGCTCGAAGTCCCGGGCCTGCCCAGCGTAGAAGTGCGCCAGGGCGATCGCCACGCGCTGCTGGAATGGCCGGCCGCGACCGATCCGCGGATCAGCAGCTGGCGCATCTGGCGCGCAAACCCGCCGGCCGCCGACGGCACCCAGGAATGGACCCCGGTGGGATCGAGCTTCGTGCCGGCCTTTATCGATCTCACCGGCGGTGACGGCCGTACCGACTGGTACCGCGTTACGGCTCTCAGCGAGGGCGGCGCGGAGTCTGCTGCCAGCCCGGCTGCGATAGCGGTGCGCGACGCACGCGCGCCAACCCTGATCTTCAGGGACAGCTTCGAGCCCGCCGATGAGCCGCCAGCGGCGGCAGCCGAAACCTATGTGATGCAGCCGCCTGAGAATTAATTGCGCGAAAAGTCGCAGCGCAGAGGACGGATGAAGAACCCGCTCTCTGCGCCTCGCCATGGCGCGCGCAACTGAGGCAAGGTGTTCCGCAGCCGCTTCAGCTGCCGCGTCAGGCGGGAGTGGTATCCGTGCGACGGCCGGCAGGCCTTCACTCGTGTGGGCGTGTCCCGATTTGCATCCGCAAACCGTGGCCAAAAGCATTGTTACGGGCACGGGGGATGGCGCTTGCGCGGGGACACGGGTCGCTTCTTTCAACGCCTCGGAGCACGCGTTCAGCGCATTTGCGCTCGCTTTTCGGTCACGCCCGTCAAGACCGCCCAAGGTGCAGGGCGCAGCGGAGGGCTCGGGCATGCTGCAGTAGCAACGAGGCATGCTCGCTCATGTGTGTGAGGGAGGGCTGCTGTTGAGTGAAATACTAAGGTGAAGCAGCGGCCGTCGCGGAAATTCTGCGTCGGCCGCCATTGCCGCCCCGCGGAAACGAAATCGTTCGGAAAAACAGGACTGTTGAGGACTTTGTCTGTCTCTGCATGACCAG
Organism: Aquimonas sp.; assembly: GCA_022241605.1. Classification (GTDB taxonomy): domain Bacteria; phylum Pseudomonadota; class Gammaproteobacteria; order Xanthomonadales; family Xanthomonadaceae; genus Aquimonas. The sequence continues at coordinate 31,896 of JAKOMQ010000021.1, forward strand.
ACAGTGGGTTTGGAAGCGATCACGCGTGTCTAGACATGACCCTGTGCGCGCCGCGACATGTTCGCGCATGTGAGGATCGGGTGATCCGCTGTTGTGCAAACGCAACATCAATAGTGAAGGTCCATTGAGGCGCCGTGTACGCGTTATGCACACGTTCAGGCGCCTCATTTCGGCTCACCAGCAAGCATCGGCTTTTCAAAGGCACGGACAGCACCGACAGCCCAAGGGTCAACGGGGGGCAGCTGGGCAGCTGGTGAGGAAGCGGGAGGGTGATACCGGTCCATGCGGCTCCGTCAGGTGCTGCGTTCGACGGGTTGCGGCCAACCCGCACGACAACCCACGAAAACGCCTGAGCAGGCCTGGAGAAAACGATTATGGAAGGTATGACCGCCGGCCAATATGAGCTGGTTTACAACGCGTTCTCGTTCGGTATAGCTACGTTTGCCGCAGCAACATTGTTCTTCTGGTTCGGACGCTCGCAGGTCAACAAGCACTACAAGACGGCTTTGACCGTCACCGGCTTGGTGACCTTTATCGCCTTCTACCACTACGTGCGCATCTTCGAGAGCTGGGACGCGGCCTACGACATCGTTGATGGCGTCGTGGTGGCGACTGGCACCTCGTTCAACGTCGCCTACCGCTATGTCGATTGGCTACTGACGGTGCCGCTGCTGCTCATCGAGCTCATCCTGGTGATGCGCCTCACGCAGTCGGAGACGGTGTCCAAGTCGCTCACCCTTGGCGGTGCCGCGGCGCTGATGATCCTGCTGGGTTACCCCGGCGAAGTGTCTGGCGGTATCGACAGCACCCGGCTGATCTGGGGCGCCCTGTCGATGATTCCCTTCCTGTACATCGTCTACACGCTGTACGTGGGGCTGGGTGAGGCGATCAACCGCCAGCCGGAGAGTGCCCGCGGCCTGGTGAGGCTGGCGCGCAACGTCACGGTGCTGTCCTGGTTCTTCTACCCGGTGGTCTACTTCGCGCCCTTCGTGCTGCCGCTGTCCGGCGGTATGTCGACGACCGTCATCGAAGTTGGCTACACCGTGGCCGACATCACCGCCAAGGCCCTGTTCGGCGTGCTGATCTATCTGATCGCGGTGCGCAAGTCCGAGGCCGAGGACGGCCATTCCTGAGTCGAGACTGTTCCTGATCAACCCGTTGGGGGTGCCGCGCAAGCGGCACCCCCGGCGATCAGCGAATCCTCGCGACAGGGAGGCGGAGATGCAGATTCCACAATCCGAAAGCCCGCTCCAGCGGGTTGAGTCAAGGATGCGGCAACTGGTCGGTGCGGGTCAGGGCCAGGCCGGGGACATTGCGGCCGAGCACCTTGGTGCCGGCGGCGGACGCGTTCGCGCCAAGCTTGCGCTTGCGGCTTCGCAGGCCCTGGGCCTGCCGCAGGACGCTGCCGTGGCTGTTGCTGCCGCCTGCGAACTGCTGCACAACGCATCACTGGTGCACGACGATCTTCAAGACCGCGACGCCTTGCGTCGGGGTCGTATGGCCGTGTGGCAAGAACACGGCGACGCGGCCGCCATTTGCGTGGGCGATCTGCTGCTGTCGGCGGCCTATGCATCGCTCGCTGCCTGCGGCTACGCCACGCCCGCGCTGCTGCTGCGGGTGCACGAGCGCGTTGGCGCGGTCATTCGCGGCCAGTCTTCCGATCTGAGCTTGCGCGGACGCTCCGACACCAGCCTCGCCCGATACGAGGAGGTGGCTGCCGGCAAGTCCGGACCTCTTCTGAGCTTGCCCGTCGAGCTGGCCCTGTTGCTGGCTGACGAAGGCGACCACCTCACTTCTGCGGTTGTCGCCGGCGAGCGTTTCGCCGTGGGCTATCAGATGACTGATGATCTCGACGACGTCCAGCGCGATGCGCTGAACGAAGAGCTCAACGTGGTCGCCGTGCTTGCTGCACGCGGGGAGCGTGCCCCTCTGCAGGTGGCGCGCGAGCTGGCCCTGGGGCACTTCCGCGAAGCGCGAATCGCAGCCTTGACCCTTCCACGTGGTGCCGGCCAGCTGCTGGCGGACTATGCGCGCCAGCGCTCGGATGCCCTGCAACTGCTGCGAGAACCCGCGTGAGCCCTGAACTATCCGACGACGCTGGCCGACCACGGGTCGTGGTGATCGGCGGCGGTTTCGGCGGCATCGCCGCCGCACTGCGCGCGCGCGCAAAAGGGTATGCGGTAACCCTGATCGACCGCTGCCCGCGCTTGGGCGGTCGCGCGCAGGTATTCGAAAAGGATGGTTTCCGCCATGACGCCGGCCCGACCGTGCTGACGGCTCCCTTCCTGTTCGAGGAGCTGTTCGCGCTGTTCGGCCGAAACATCGCCGATTACGTCAAGATCGTTCCGCTCAAGCTTTGGTACCGGTTTCGCTTCGACGACGGCGATCACTTCGACTACGGCGGCGGCATCGAGGACACGCTGGCCGAAATCGCGCGCATCCACCCGCCGGATGTCGAAGGCTATCGCCGGCTGCTGGAGCACTCGCAGCGCATCTACGACCGCGGCTTCACCGAACTGTCAGACCGGCCCTTCCATCGATTCTGGTTCATGCTCAAGCAGGTGCCGCATCTGCTGCGACTGCGCGCAGACCGCTCGGTGTGGCAGATGGTCAGCAAGTACATCCAGCACGACAAAATCCGCCAGGCGTTCTCGATCCAGCCATTGCTGGTCGGCGGCAATCCGTTCGACACCACTTCGATCTACGGACTCATCCATTTCCTGGAGCGTGCGCATGGCGTGCACTTCGCGATGGGTGGCACTGGCGCCCTGGTGGCGGCGTTCGAGAAGCTGATGCGCGAGCAGGGCATCGCGATCCACCTCGACACCACGGTGCAGGCGATCGAAGTCGAGCAGCAGGCAGTCCGTGCGGTGCGCACCGCCGACGGCCGCCGTTTCGAGGCCGAGCACGTCATCAGCAACGTGGATCCCGTGCACCTCTACGATCGTCTGCTGCCCCGCGACACGGTGAAGCTGTCGGCGCGGATCAAGGCGCGCCACGCCGAGCAGTCGATGGGCCTGTTTGTCCTGTTTTTTGGCACGGAGCGAAGCTATCCCGAGGTCGCCCACCACACGATCTGGATGGGTCCACGCTATCGGGAGCTGCTGAACGACATCTTCCACAACGGCGTGTTGGCGGAGGATTTTTCGATCTACCTGCACCGCCCTACCGCCACCGACCCGAGCTTTGCCCCGGCGGGGTGCGACAGCTTCTACGCGCTGGTGCCGGTGCCCAACCTCAAGGCCGGCATCGACTGGTCCGTGGAGGGGCCGCGCCTGCAGCAGCGCATCGTCGACGCGCTGGACGCGACCATCCTGCCTGGCTTGAAGACCTCGATCCGAGCCGATTTCCACATGACGCCCGAGCAGTTCGACCAGCGCTACCTGTCGCCGGCGGGCGCCGGATTTTCGATCGCCCCGCATTTCCACCAGTCGGCGTGGTTCCGCTTCCACAACCGCGGCGAAGGCCCTCGCAATCTGTACCTGGTCGGTGCTGGCAGCCATCCTGGCGCGGGTCTGCCGGGCGTGGTCTGCTCGGCCAAGGTGGTGGATCGCCTGCTGCCGCAGGCTGCGGTACGGGTCCGTCAGGTTCCGGCGAGGCTGGTGCCAGCGTGAACACCGTGCCGGCGCCTGCGGAGTGCTTGCCGCAGCTGGAGGCCGCCGGCGATGTGCTCGCGCGGCACGGGCGCAGCTTCCACTTTGCCAGCCATCTCCTCGGCGCACGCCACGGCGCGCGCGCTGCACGGCTCTACGCTTTCTGCCGACGGGTCGATGACCTCGTCGATGAGGCCTCGGATCCGCAGGCGGCGGCAGCGGCCCTTGACGGGCTTGAGGCCGCGCTGCGCGCAGGCTGCGGCGGCCCGGCGTGGCTTGCTGAGCTGCGTGAGCTGCAGACGGAAACGGGGCTGTCCGCGAGGCCCATGCTCGACCTTGTCGAAGGCGTGCGGAGTGATCTTGGTGAGGTCGCTGTCCAGGACCAGGATGCGCTGACCGTTTACGCCTACCGGGTTGCCGGCAGCGTCGGTTTGATGATGTGCTCGGTGCTCGACGTCCACGACCGGCGGGCATTTCCGTTCGCGGTCGACCTCGGGATCGCGATGCAGCTGACCAACATCGCCCGCGACGTGGGTGCCGATGCGCTGTTGGGACGGCGCTACCTGCCGGCGGACTGGCTGGGTGCGGCTACCACCGACCAGATACTCGCCCCCGATCCGGGGCTGCAGGAGCGGCTGCGTGCAGCCACCGCCCGGCTGCTTGACCTTGCCGATCAGTATTACGCCAGCGGCGAGGCGGGGCTGGGCTTTTTGCCGGTGCGGGCCCGCCTCGCCATCCTGACCGCCGCGCGCGTCTACCGCGGTATCGGCGCGCGCATTGCAAGCGCCGGCTATCGCAGCTGGGACCAGCGCGCGGTCGTCGGTGCCGCCGGCAAATGGGGTTATGCGGCCAGCGCTCTGCTCGCGTTTGGGCTGAGGCCATCTCTGCATTCGCAGCAGGCTTTGCACCAGGTCGCTCTGCATCGGGCGCTGCGCCCGGTTCCGTGGGGCTGAGCCTTGCTTCGCCATTTGCGCCCGCATCTGGACGCTGACCTGCTGATCCTGGGCGGCGGCCTCGCGGGCTTGAGCCTGGCTTCAGCCCTCGCGCGTCGCGGCTATCAAGGACGCGTGCAGGTGCTGGAGCCGCGCACTGCCTATGAGGATGACCGGAGCTGGGCCTTCTGGGCACGCGACGGTCACCTGCAAGCGGAGGAAGCCGAACAGCATTGGCGGAGCTGGCAGGTCGGTGTGGTGGACCGCTCGCCCAAGCAGTGTGCTGCGCCCGGCTGGCGCTATTGCTACGTCCGCAGTGCGCGCGTCTACGCTGCGGCGCAGCGGCAGATCGAAGCCAGCGACCGCATCACCTTGCGCTTGGGTTGCCCGGCCACGGGGCTGCACGCAGTAGGCGATGCCTTGCGGGTCGACACCGCCGAGGGCCCGCTGTTCGCCACGCAGGTGGTCGATACACGCCCGCCGAGCGCCGAGCGGCGGGCACGGTCCGGTCTGCTCCAGGTCTTCGCTGGGCGCGAGCTTGAATCCGAGCGTGATCTGTTCGCGGCGGATTCGGTGGAGCTGATGACCGACCTGCGCTGTGATGCACAGGGGCTCGTGTTCAGCTACGTGTTGCCGCTATCACCGCGTCGCGCGCTGGTTGAAGCAACACGCTTCGCAACCACGCCACTCCCCCAATCGGTGCTGGAAACCGATCTGGACGCCTTGATTGCAGCGCGCGGATGGACATCGGCCAGCACGCTGCGACGGGAATACGCGGTGCTGCCGATGGGCTTGCCGGATCCTGCTGCGCTGCCTGTGGGGGCCGTGCGCGCCGGCGTCGCTGCTGGAGGCTTGCGCGCGGCCTCCGGCTACGGATTCCTGCGGATTCGCAGCTGGGCCGAACGCTGCGCCATAGCGATCACCAGCGATGGCAGCGCGGTCGGCCACCCGCCGGAGCCGCCGCTGCGGCGCTGGATGGACGCGCTGTTTCTGCAGGTGCTGCGGCGCGAGCCTGAGCGCGCACCCGAACTGTTCCTGCGTTTGGCCAGCCGTGTGCGCGGCGGGGCCTTCGTGCGCTTCATGAGTGACTGCGCGAGCGCGGCCGACTGCGCGCGCGTGGTGGCCGCGCTGCCGCCCGCACCGTTCCTGCGTGCGCTGTGGGCCGGCCTCACGCCCCCCGTGGTCAAGGGCCAGCATTGAGCGCGCTGCAGCGCCAGCGGCCTGGGATGTCGAGGGGCTCACCCGAGACCCTGCTGTTCCTGTTTGCGGCCAGCGTGGCGCTTGCAGCCACCGGCGCACGCGTGGGTATTACGGACGGGCCTGCGCTGATCGCACTGGTTGCGGCCGTGGCCCTCATCGGCCTGCCGCACGGCGGGCTGGATGGCTGGCTCGCGCAGCGCAGCGGTGTGGTGCGTGACGCCCGCGGATTCGCGCTTTTCCACGTCCTGTACGTGCTGGCGGCGGGCACGGTCGCCCTGCTGTGGCTGTGGCTGCCGACCCTGACCCTGATGGGTTTTCTGTTGATCTCGGCCTGGCACTTTGCGGGCGACTGGCCGGGCCTGTCGCCATTGCTGCGCACGGCGACAGGTCTTGCTCTCCTCAGCCTGCCCGCCTGGTTCTGGGCCGAGCCGGTCGCGTCCATTTTCTCGGTGCTTGCCGGCGATGGCGGCCTGCAGCTGGCGCAGGCCCTGACCGCGCTGGGCCCGCTGTTCGCGCTGATGTTGGGGCTTGCGCTGTTGCGACTGCGGCGCACGCCCCGCGCGATGATCGAGCTTGGCGTACTCAGCCTGCTGGCCTTGTTCACCCCGCCGCTGCTGTTTTTCGCCGTCTATTTCTGCACCTTGCACAGCCCGCGCCAGCTTCGGCTGAGCCTGGCTCTGGCAGAGCCTGCACGGCGGCCGTCGCTGATTGCTCTGGCCGCGCTTTACGCGGTGCTGGCGGCGCTGCTCGTGCTGGCGGCGGGCTTCGCGACGGGCCAGGCGGGTGACAGCGCGCAAGCGTGGCTGGCCCAGCTGGATGCCGATCAGGGCCTGCGGCTGGTTTTCATCGGCTTGGCCGCACTGACCGTCCCACACATGGGCGTGGCCTGGCTGGCTGCGCGTCGATCCCAGGAGAAGTGATGAAGCGCCTGCGCCCTGTAGAAACGCGCGAAGCCCCCATGGCCGCCCGCAAGCGCGGACATATCGAGGCCGTGCTGTCGGGGCGCGCGCAGGCGTGCCGGGTCGACGCTGGCTTTGACGCCATCCGCTTCGAGCCCTGTGCGCTGCCCGAACTCGATCTGGAGACGATCGACCTGTCGACCCGTTTCCTCGGCAAGCCCCTGAAGCTGCCCTTCCTGATCAGCTCGATGACCGGTGGCCAGGGCGGTGCGGAGCGCATCAACGCGGCGCTGGCCGAGGCCGCGCAGGCGCTGGGCATCGCGCTTGGTGTGGGCTCGCAGCGGATTGCCTTGGCCGAAGGCGGGCGCGAAGGCATCGACCGTAGCCTGCGCCGGCGCGCGCCGGACATCGCTCTCTACGGCAACATCGGTGCTGCCCAGCTGCAGCGGGATTTCGGCAGCATGGAGCTGCTGCGGGTGCTTGAGATGATCGAGGCCGATGCACTCATCGTGCACCTGAATCCCCTGCAGGAAGCACTGCAGCAAGGCGGCGACGTTCACTGGTCGGGCTTGCTCTGCAAGATCGAGCGCCTGTGCCGAACCCTACCGCTGCCGGTGATCGTCAAGGAGGTGGGGTTCGGCATTTCCGCTGGGGTTGCCCTTCGCCTCGCCGGCTGCGGCGTGGCGGCGATCGATGTGGCAGGTGCCGGCGGCACCAGCTGGAGCGCGGTCGAGGGCGTGTTGAGCGACGATCCACGTCGCGCCGCACTGGCCGAAGTCTTCCGCGACTGGGGAATGCCCACCGCCACTGCGCTGCGCGAAGTGCATGCCGCGCTGCCATCAATGCCCTTGATCGGCTCGGGAGGCATCCGCAGCGGGCTCGATGCGGCGAAGGCGATCCGCCTCGGTGCGGACGTGGTGGGTCAGGCCGGCGCCCTGCTGCGGGCCGCGGTGGAGGGGCCGGACGCTGTGCTTGCGCACTTCGGCCAGCTGGAGTCAGCCCTGCGCCTGACGTGCTTTGCCACAGGCGCGGGCGACCTTGCCGCCTTGCGGCGGGTGCGGCTTCTGTAGCGTGCCGCGCGTGTCAAACCATCCGTGTGTGACGGCGTCTTTGGGTGAGGCTCAGGCTTGCTCATCGGCGCCATAACGCCACTGTGCCGCCTCCTCGTGCGTCGATTCGCACCGAATCACCGCCAACCATCTGATGAATCGTCACGCGTGTCACACGCAAGGCCCACAGGAATAGCTTTGGCTTCTGCAAGGCCACAGGGCCCGCGGAGAGCCTCCACCGCCACACCCGGGATAACAGCCGGTGTGGCGGTGGGAAAGGCGCTTGAACTCAGCTTTCGACCTTCAGCCAGCGCGCCAGCCAGTCGTGCACCTCCTGGTAGAAGTAGCGGCTGTTCTCGCCCTTCAGGATCCAGTGGTTCTCGTCGGGGAAGATCACCAGCCGGCTCTCCACCTGCTGGCGCTGCAGCACCGCCCAGTATTCGAAACCGTTGTTGATGGGCACGCGGTAGTCGAGCTCGCCGAACGTCACCAGCACTGGCGTCTTGAAGTTGTTGGCGTAGCGGATGGGGTTCTGTTCGCGCCAGACCGGGTGGTCCTCCCAGAACGGCCCACCGAGGTTGGCCTCGCGGCCGTAAATGGTATCCGAGGTGCCCCACTGTGACTTCAGGTTGACCAGGCCGGCATGGCTGACCAGGCAGCGGTAGCGGTCGGTCGTGCCCTGCAGCCAGTTGGCCAGATGGCCGCCGTAGCTGGCGCCGCCGGCGCACTGGCGGCTGCCGTCGATGAAGCTGAAGCGCTCGATCGCCTGGTCGGCGGCGAGGTTGATCTCGTCCGCCGGCCCCTTCAGCGGATCGCCCTGGATGCCCTGCGCGAAGGCCTCGCCGAAGCCGGTGGAGCCGGTGTAGTTGGTCAGCAGCACCACGTAGCCCGGCGCCGCCAGCAGGTGGTAGTGCCAGCGCAGCACCCACATGTCGCGCCACATGGTGTGCGGGCCGCCGTGGATGACCACGAACAGCGGGTATTTTTGCGAAGCGTCGAAGCCGGGCGGCCGCACCAGCATGTTGTGGATGCGCTGGCCGTTGGGGCCGGTGGTCCAGAAGTGCTCGGCGGGTGGCAGGTCGAGCTGGGCCACGCGCTCGGCGGTGAATCGGGTCAGCGGCGTGGCGCGACCGTTGCGGAGATCGATGCGCACCACTTCCGGCGGCTGCGCGGTGTGTTCATGCAGGGCGATCAGCCGTGCACTGTTGCCGCTGCCGCCGCTGCTCAGCGCGGTGTAGACGCCGCGCTCCGGAGTGAACGCGAGGCTGGCTTCACTGGCGCGGCCCTGCACGCGGTAGATCTTCTCAAGGCCCTCGTGTTCGGCGCTGATCCACACGCTGCGGCTGTCGCCGCTGACCGCGAAGCTCGACACCGACAGCAGGCCGGGCAGGGTGATCCGCTGTTCGGACTGGCTGGCCCAGTCGATACGCGCCAGGTGGGTAGCGTTGAAGACCAGCTCTCCGCGCGGGGTTACGGTCGCCAGCAGTTCGCGGCCATCCGGCGAGAACTGGGGCGATGCATAGCTGTCGCCCGCGCTCTCGCGGCCGGCGTTGGTCAGACGGCGCGGCTCGCCGCCGGTCGCAGGCACCTGCCACAGGTCGGTATGGGTGAAGTCGAACGCCGCGCGGTCGCGCGTAGTGGTGGCGACGAACACGATCGATCCGCCATCCGGCGCCCACACCGCGTCCAGCTCCGCACTATTCAGAACGTTGCGGCCGTCGTAGCCCTTCGCCTTCAGCAGCTCGGTGCCGGCCAGCAGGTCGCGGGCGTCATCCGCGCCGAGCGTCTGCACGAACACGCGCGGGCGCATCTCGTCCAGCCAGCGATCCCAGTTGCGAATCGGGAAACCGGTATAGACGCGCGCGTTATACTTGCGGTTCTTGAGCTCGTCGGCGATGCGGCGGCTGTCGGCATCGGTCTGCGCGTCCGTGTGCAGGTTGCTGACGAACAGGATGCGCCGTCCGTCCGGAGAAAACTGCGGTGCGCGTGCGCCGGTGGAGATCGTGGTGGCGCGCTGGGCCTCGCCGGCGCGGTCGATATCCTGCACATAGATCTGGTTGGCGGAGTCGCCCTCGCGGCGGGTGGAGAAAGCGATCCTGCGGCTGTCGCGGCTCCAGGCCACGCCGGATTCGCCGGTGCGGGTATTGGTAAGCCGATGCGGCTCGGCGCTGCCGTCGGCCGGCACCAGCCACAGATCGCTGCGCTGTTCATCGGCGCTGTAGGCCGGCTCGACCACGTTCAGCACCACCCAGCGTCCGTCCGGGCTGAGCATGGGCGCCGACACTCGCGGCATCAGCCACAGGTCTTCATGGGTGAGGACGCGGCGCTCGCTGGCCGCGGCCAGGCCGGTGGCGGTTGCCAGCAGCAGGCAGCACAGGGATTTCAACACGGGGCACCTCGCGGTGGATGTAGACGGGCACCGACCGTGCCGGCTGCGTCCGGGTTTGTCCACTGCCTAAGGTTGGGCGGGCCGCTGCCGAGGCTTCGAGCCTCAAGGCATCACGGCCCAAGCGTGGTCGTCGAGCCGATCAGACTGGGAAAGCCCATCGTCTTTGAAGCGGGCATGCTCGCGACCTCTCCTGCAGGCCTTTGAGCAGCGTTGCTCCCAACGGCCTCGGCACCTCGGGCTCAGACCCCGCCCCGCTTGTCTCTGTAGTGCACCTGCATCATGCTGCGGCCGTAAATTTCCCAGGAGCCTGCGCCATGAATGAATCCCGTGATTACCTCGAACTGACCTTCCGCTCGGTGTCCTGCTTCGGCGACGATGGCCGCCTGGATGCCGCCGAGCTGGATGAGCTGGTCGCCATTGCCGAACGCGACGGTCGCATCGATGCCAATGAGATGCGTGTGCTCAAGAGCATCATCGGCCGCATCCGCCCCGACGAGGTGGATGCGGCGATGAAGACGCGGCTGGACGCTCTTTCCGCCCGCTTGCGCGAGCTCGGCGGCTGATCAGGCTTTGGCCGGCGCCGCACCGCTGAGCGGACGCGGCGCTGGGCGATTCAGCGCACCAGGTGCCAGTCGACCTGGCGCCCGCCCAGATAGCGCACGCGCTCGCCGTCGAACAGGGCACCCTGCTCCAGCTTGACCTGCAGCCACTGGCCGCCCCACTCGGGCAGCTGCACCTTCACGTTGCCCTCGATCGCGTAGACCGTGTCGGGGTGCAGCGGCCAGTCGCCCTGCACCGCGGTCGGCCCCTGGTTGTCCCACATGCCGACGGTGGGACCGGGCGCGTGGCCGAACATGCCCAGCGGGTGCGTGTAGGTGCTGGTGACCAGGCCGGCGCGCTCGGCCGCCGCACGGGTGCGGGTGAAGATCTCGTTGCCCGTGCGTCCGCTGACGAACTCGGCGGTGAGCAGGTCCTGCCACTGGTTGCCGGTGGCCAGCGCGCGGCGCAGGCCCGGCGGCGGCTCGGTTTCCCCCAGCCGCGCCACGTAGCCCATCTCCTGGGTGTCGGTGCACAGCTTCAGATAGCAGATGCCGACGTCGGTGTGGATCACGTCACCGGGCTGGATGGTCCCGCTGATGCCGCAGAAATCGGAGTCGCGCTCGCAGGGCGCGCCCTCACGCTGGATGCTTACGTAGGGCATGAACCAGATCGGCAGGCCCAATGCCTCGAAGCGCTCGCGGTAGTACCAGGCCACGTCGTCGGTGTGGGTCACGCCGGGCGTGATCACGCGGCTGCTGAAGCCCTCCGCCAGCACCGAGCGCGCGATCGCCTGCAGGTGCGGATAGACCGCCAGCTCCGAGGGCGTGCGCGTTTCCAGCCAGCGCACCACCAGCGACTCGGCCGACTCCAGACGCTGCGCGTAGCCTTCCGGCAGCACCTCCAGCAGGCGCTGGTGCAGGGCCTGGGTGAGGCCGTCGGCCACCGGCCAGTCGCGCGAGACATTGATGCCGATGCGCTGCGGCGCCTTCTCGCCAATCAGCTGGCCCAGCGCCGCCCACTGCTCGTCGAGGCTGCCGCCCGACCAGGCCGACTCGTAGGACCCGCCCAGCGGGTAACGGTTGACCGTCAGCCGCTCGATGCTGCCGTCGGCCAGCCGGTTGAACACCAGCATGGTGGTGCGGCGGGCGGCGAAGCTGGGCTGCGGCACCAGCGTGAAGTAGACCGGGTCCTCCGCGTACTCGCGGTTCAACACCAGCCACATGTCGAGCCCGCTCTCGGCCATCAGCCGCGGCAGCAGCTGCTCCAGCCGCTCGGTAAGCATCCGGTTCTCAGGCTCGATCCGCGCCCGCGGCGACAGGACGGCGAAGTCATCGGCACTGGTCAGTGCGCGGCCCTGATCGGGCAGGGCCGGCTGGCGGGCGGCGGCGAATGACGGCGCCGCCAGCATCAGGCAGGTCAAGGGCAGGGCGCGGAGCAGGTGCAGCGCTTGCATGGGCGTTCCTCGGGATGATTTTCGCCGGCAAGCCTAGCAGTCCGTGCCGGCTTTCAACTCTGTCGCGGCCGGGATCGGGCAGCATGTTGACGCCGCATGCCCGCCTTGCCTGGCGCGCGCGCAATGGCGTTCCGGCCAACAGGAGAACGCGATGTCCGCATCCGCATCAACCACCGACCGCGCGCTCTGGGCCATCCTCGGCAGCAATGCGCTGACCGCCGTGGTGGCGCTGGTCTCAGGCTGGGGCCTGCTGCAGCTGCTGTGGCCGTTCTGGATACAGAGCGTGGTGATCGGCTGGTTCGCGATGCAGCGGATCCTGAAGCTGCAGGCGTTCTGCACCGAAGGCTTCCGCATCAACCAGCGACCGGTCGAGGCCACTCCGGTCACGCGCACGCTGACGGCGGTGTTCTTCGCCCTGCACTACGGATTCTTCCACTTCATCTACTTCGCCTTCCTCGCCGGCTTCACCGCGGCCGCTGCGGCGGGCGGCGGCAGCGTCGCGGTCACCGACACCAGCAGCGGCGAGGTGACGCAGGTGGCGATGGGCCAGGTGCGGGCCCTGGATTGGCTGCTGTTCGCGGCGCTCGGCTTCGTGTTCTGGCGCAGCCACGGCGGCTCGCATCGCGAGCATGTGGAGGCGGATCTGGCCGGGCGGCCGAACATCGGCACGCTGATGTTCATGCCTTATCTGCGGATCCTGCCGATGCACCTCACCCTTATCCTGGGGATGCTGCTGAGCGGCGGCGGCGCGGTGCTGCTGTTCCTCGGCCTGAAAACGGCGGCGGACGTGGGCATGCATCGGGTGGAGCACGCCCTGCTGCGGCGAGAAAAAACGCGCTGAGCCGGAGGATTCGCCTCGGCCTGCTCCTCTGAATTGATGTCCCGCCCGGGTGCTCTAGGGCAGCGCTTGGGCTGGAGGTTTCAGCGCGCGCCCAGGCAAGTCACCGTGTTGCGGCAGGTCCGCCGCAACACGGTGTCCATGCCAAAACCGGTCAGTCAGCGGAAGTGCGGCAGCAGGCCCAGCACCCCTACCACGATCAGATAGATCGCCACGATGAAGGCCAGCAACTTCGGACGGATCAGGATCAGAATGCCGGCGATGAGGGCGATCAGCGGGTTCAGCAGGGCCATGTTCATGCGTTTTCCTCCGGTGGACGAGCGTGGTGGGCAGCGTTGCGTTGAGCGAGTGCTGCGGCGCGCGGGTGTGCGGGAGGCTCAGCTGCGCAGACCGATCCCCCGGCGAAGCAGAGTCAGCGCCAGCCAGCCAAGCGCCAGCGCGAGGCCGAGCATAACCGCATACGAGACGCCCAGATGCACGCCGCTGGAGCCCAGCAGGCCGTGGCGGAAGGCGCTCACCATGTAGACGATGGGGTTGGCCAGGGTCAGCGTTTGCGCCCAGCCGGGCAGGGCTTCGACCGCGTAGAACACGCCGCCGAGATAGGTCAGCGGGGTCAGCACGAAGGTCGGGATGATGGCGATGTCGTCGAACTTCTTGGCATAGACCGCGTTGACGAAGCCGGCCAGCGAGAACACCACGGCCGCCAGCAGCACGCTGGAGAGCATGACCAGCGGGTGCGGGATGCTGACCCGGGTGAAGAACATGGCCACGCACAGCACGATCGCGCCGACCAGCAGGCCGCGCAGCACGCCGCCCGTTACATAGCCCAGCAGGATCACCCAGTTGGGCATGGGGCTGACCAGCAGCTCTTCCACGTGGCGGCCGAACTTGGCCCCGAAGAAGCTCGACGAGATGTTGCCGTAGGCGTTCTGGATCACGCTCATCATCACCAGGCCGGGGACGATGAAGTCCATGTAGCTGTGCCCGCCCATCTGCCCGATGCGGCTGCCGATCAGGCTGCCGAAGATCAGGAAGTACAGGGTCATGGTGATCGCCGGTGGCACCAGGGTCTGCCCCCAGATCCGCAGGATCCGAGTCACCTCGCGGCGGACGATGGTGTAGAGCGCGGTCAGGTTGGCCTGGGTGACGCTCATGCGGCCTCCTTGCCGGTCAGGCGCACGAAGAGTTCTTCCAGCCGATTGGCGCGGTTGCGCATGCTGCGCACCTGGATGCCGGCCTCGCTGAGTGCGGCGAAGATGCCGTTGAGGTTGGCCGCGCGCGGGGCTTCCACCTCCAGCGTGTGCTCGTCGCTGCGCTCGATGCGGATGCCGGCCAGGGCCGGCAGGGCGCCGCTGTAGGGTTCGGCCAGATCCAGCACGAAGCCTTCCACGTCGAGCTTGGCCAGCAGCGACTTCATGCTGGTGTTCTCGACGATGCTGCCGTGATCGATGATGGCGATGTTGCGGCAGAGGTTCTCGGCTTCCTCCAGGTAATGCGTGGTGAGGATGACCGTGGTGCCGCGGGCGTTGACGTCCTTCAGGGTCTTCCACATGCCCCGGCGGATCTCGATGTCGACGCCGGCGGTAGGCTCATCGAGGATCAACAGCCGCGGGCGCGTGATCATGGCGCGGGCGATCATCAGCCGGCGCTTCATGCCGCCTGACAGGGTGCGCGACATCACATGCGCTTTTTCCCAGAGCTGGGCGTTGCGCAGTTCCGCCTCCGCACGCTCGGCGGCCTCCGCGCGCGGCACGCCATAGAAGCCCGCGTAGTTCACGCAGATGTCGAAGGGCTTCTCGAACATGTTGAAGTTGATCTCCTGCGGCACCAGGCCGATGCAGCGCATGGCCTCCGAGCGCTGGCGCAGCAGGTCGATGCCGAACACCCGCACCTCGCCGGCGCTGGCGTTGACCAGCGAGCTGACGATGCCGATCAGGGTCGATTTGCCGGCGCCATTGGGGCCCAGCAGGGCAAAGAAATCGCCCTCGGCCACCGACAGCGAAACGCCCTTCAGGGCCTCGGTGCCGTTGCTGTAGGTCTTGCGGAGTTCGCGCACGTCAAGCGCGGGAGTGGAGCTCATGCGGGCAGGGCCTTTCGGGGCGCGTGGCGCCCGGCGTCCAGGGGTTCGGAGAGGCCGCGCCACGGCCGCTGAAGCAGTTCGCCCGGCCCCTACGCGGCAGCCCGCTAATATACACGCCCCCCGCAATCCGCCCGACGGGAGCCGTGCCGATGATTCCCCCTCCGCCCACCACGCCGCTGCGGCTGGTCGACAGCCGCTGGCTCACCTCCAGCGTGCGCCACTTCGTGTTCGAGCGCAGCGACGGTCAGCCGCTGAGTTTCGTGCCCGGCCAGTTCCTTCGGGTCAAGGTGGCCGAGGGCGAGCGCCCGGACTTCCGCAGCTATTCGATCGCCAACCCCACCGAGCCCGGCCGCAGCGATGCGCGCCGCATCGAGCTGGTGATCAGCATGGTCGAGGGCGGACTTGGCAGCGCCCTGATGTCGTCCCTGCGCGAGGGCGAAGAGATCCACGCCACCGCGCCGAATGGCCGATTCTGCCTGCTGCCGGGCGACGAAGAAGCGCGTCGCTACCTCATGCTCGGCACCGGCACCGGGGTGGCGCCCTACCGCGGCATGCTGCCGCAGATCGAATCCGCTGCCGCGGCCGGTCGCGGCACCCTGCTGCTGCTGGGCAACCGCAGTGCGGGCGAGCAGCTTTATTCAGACGAGTTCCGTGCGGCCGCGGCGCGCAGCCCCGGCGTCGAGCTGCGTTTCTGTCATTCACGCAGCCTGCCCGAAACGCCCGACCGGCACGATGTGCATGCCTATGTGCAGGACGCGCTGGCCAGCTTCCAGCTGGATCCGGAGGGCGATCTCGCCTTTCTGTGCGGCAACCCGAACATGGTCGACGCCGCCTTCGAGCGCCTCAAGGCCGCCGGCTTCCACCCACGTCGCATCCGTCGCGAGAAGTACCAGACCCCGGTGCTGCCAGGCTCCGCTGTCACAACAGCCCGCCCCGCCAGTCACTAGCCGCCACCACCCACGTGGAGATTGGAATGAATCGCCCCGTTTCCCCGCTTCATCTCGGGCTTGCCGCTGGGCTCGCGCTGGCGCTCGCCGCGCCCGCCGAGGCCCAGCGCCGGCTCGGCAGCCTTGAGTTCGAACCCTGCACCCTGAAGGCACCGCTGTCGGTGCTGAACGTGGAGGCCTACTGCACCCGCTTTGAAGTGCCCGAGGACCCGACTGATCCGCAGGGCCGCCAGATCGAGCTGGCGGTGGCCTGGGTGCCTACCGAGAACACCGCGGGGCCTGAGGATCCGGTGTTCATGCTGGCCGGCGGGCCCGGGCAGTCGGCGCTGGAGAGCTACCCCGGTATCCACGGAGCCTTCCGCGAGATCCGCAAGAACCGTCACGTGATCCTGGTCGACCAGCGCGGCACCGGTGAGTCCAACCGCCTGGTCTGCCGTGATGCCGAGGGCGGCTCGGCCGTGCTGGATGCCGCCGCGGCCGAAGATCCGGGCACCTGGCGCGCCTTCGCCGAACGCTGCCGCGACGAGCTTGCCCCGCGCGCCGACCTGCGCCTCTACACCACCAGCGAGGCGGTCGCCGACCTCGACGCCGTGCGCGAAGCCATCGGGGTCCAGCAGATCAACCTGCTGGGCGTCAGCTACGGCACCCGTGTGGCCCAGCAGTACATGCGGCGCTACCCCGAGCGCGCGCGCCGGGTGGTGCTGGACAGCGTGGTGCCCAATACGCTGGCGCTGGGCGGTGAACATGCCCGCAATCTGGAGGACGCCCTGGCCCTGCACTTCGCCCAGTGTGGCGAAGTGGCCGCCTGCCGCGAGCGCCTGGGCGCTCCGCGCCAGAACCTGGACGCGCTGCTGGCCGAGCTGCGCGCGCAGCCGCGGCCGGTGCGCTTCCGCGACCCGCTCAGCGGCGAAGAGGTCGAGCGCGACTTCACCGTCGGCCACGTTGCCGCGGTGGCGCGCATGTACTCGTACGCGCCAGCCTTGGCCGCCCTACTGCCGCTGTCCCTGCACGAGGCCGTGCAGGGCCGGGCAGGCCCGCTGATGGCGCAGGCGGAGATGATCACCAGTTCGCTGTCGGAACAGATCATGCACGGCATGCAGCTGTCGGTGATCTGCGCGGAAGACCTGCCGCGGATGCGGCCAGACCCTGCCGACGGCGCGCGTCTGCTCGGCGACATGATGCTGCAGGTGCTGCAGGCGCAGTGCGCGGTCTGGCCGACCGGCACCGCACCGGCCGACTTCGCCGAGCCCCTGCGCAGCGATGTCCCAACCCTGCTGCTGTCCGGTGAGTTCGACCCGGTGACCCCTCCGCGCTATGGCGACGAGGTGGCGGCTGGCCTGTCGGACGCCCGCCACCTGGTGCTGCGCGGCCAGGGCCACAGCATTGCCGGGGCCGGCTGCATGCCGCGCATCCTCGGTGACTTCTTCGGCGGCACTGCGCCCGATGCGCTGGACGTGGACTGCCTTGACACTCTGAAGCCTGCGCCGCCGTTCGCGGGCTTCCACGGCTGGGAGCCCTGAGATGCTCGTCTGCGAAAACCTGAGCAAACATTTCAAGACCAAGACGGGCCTGGTCAAGGCCGTGGACGGCGTGAGCTTCCGCGCCGAGGACGGCCAGATCACGGGCCTGCTTGGCCCCAACGGTGCCGGCAAGACCACCGCCCTGCGCATGCTCTACACCCTGATGCGGCCGGACACCGGCACCGTCAGCGTGGACGGCATCGACATCTTCAAGGACCCCGAGGCCGCGCGTCGCCGGCTTGGTGTGCTGCCCGATGCGCGCGGTGTCTACAAGCGGCTGACGGCGGCGGAGAACATCGCCTACTTCGGTCGCCTGCACGGCCTCGACGAGGCCACCATCGCCCGCCGCACTGCGGCGCTGGTGGAGGCGCTGGGCATGCAGGAGATCGTCGACCGCCAGGCCGAGGGCTTCTCGCAGGGCCAGCGCACCAAGACCGCAATTGCACGAGCGCTGGTGCACGACCCGAAGAACGTGATCCTTGACGAGCCCACCAACGGCCTCGACGTGATGACCACCCGTGGCCTGCGCGGCTTCCTGCAGCAGCTGAAGCGCGAGGGCCGCTGTGTGGTGTTCTCCAGCCACATCATGCAGGAGGTGGCTGCGCTCTGTGACCGCATCGTCATCGTCGCCAAGGGCCGGGTGGTCGCGCAGGGCACCCCCGACCAGCTGCGCGCGCTGACCGGCGAGGACAACCTGGAAGACGCCTTCGTCAAGGCGATCGGATCGGAAGAAGGACTTTTCGCATGAAAGCCACCTGGATCGTCCTCAAGAAGGAGCTGTTGGACCTGTTCCGCGATCGGCGCACCCTGATGATCAGCCTGCTGATGGGCCCGCTGCTGGGCCCGATCCTGATGGTCGGCCTGATCACCATGATCGCGAGCAAGGAAGTCGAGCGCGCCGAGCGGCCGCTCAAGCTGCCGGTGATCGGCGCGGAGCACGCGCCCAACCTGGTCGACTGGTTGACCACCATGAACATCGAGATCGTGGAGGCACCGGCCGACCCCGATGCCGCGATCCGCAGCCAGGACGAAGACGTGATCCTGCGCATCTCCCCGGAGTTCGGCGAGGAGTGGCGCAAGAGCCGGCCGGCGCCGCTTGAGATCCTCTACGACTCCACCCGCCAGGATGCACGCATCCCGATGCGTCGCGTCGAGAGCCTGCTGCAGGCCTATGACCGCCAGATGGGCGCGCTGCGCCTGATCGCACGCGGGGTCAATCCGGCGGTGGGCACGCCGGTGCAGATCAACCGCCGCGATCTGTCCACGCCTGAGAGCCGAGCCGGCATGCTGCTGGCCTTTCTGCCCTACATCCTGATCCTCAGTGGCTTCCTCGGCGGCGCCCAGCTGGCGATGGACGCCACCGCCGGTGAGCGTGAGCGGCAGTCGCTGGAGCCGCTGCTGGCCACCCCGGCTGCGCGTGGCGCGATCATGAGCGGCAAGCTGGGTGCGGCAGCGGTGTTCGCCCTGCTCACCACGCTGCTGACCTTGCTCGCGTTCAAGGCCTGCTTCAGCTTCATTCCGGCCTCGCTGCTCGGCTTCAAGATCGACATCAGCTGGCTGGCCATGCTCAAGCTGTTCGTGCTGATCATGCCGATCGCCGTGTTCGGCTCCTGCCTGGTCACCCTGCTTTCGGCCACCACCAAGAGCATGAAGGAGGCGCAGAGCTACATGGCCCTGCTGATGCTGCTGCCGATGCTGCCGACCCTGGTGCTGATGGTCTCGCCGGTGAAGAATCAGCTGTGGATGTCGGCCGTGCCCCTGCTGTCGCAGAACCAGCTGATCCTGAAGGTGGTCCGCGGCGAGCTGGTGAGCGGCGCCGAATGGGCGCTGGCGCTCAGTGCAGGCCTGGCGCTGGCGGGCGTGGTCTGGCTGATCGCGGCCAAGCTGTATCACCGCGAGCAGCTGGCGATATCGGCGTAGGGCCGGGATTCGGGAATCGGGATTCGGGATTTGCAAGGGCAGGGTGCGGCGGGGGTTCTTGCCGCGCCTTGTTTCGCTGGTCTGGTGGTAGTGCTCGGTTGCTCGATCAGCATTCGGCGCTTTGCCGCATGACATCACGCGGAGGTGTTGAGTTGGAGACTGATCCAGTGTCTGTGCGTCGCCCGCTGTGGTTACTGTCCTTTGCGCTCTCGACCGCATTCGTGGCGACTTCCTGCGGAGCGGTGGCGCCTGCTGTTGCCGAGCGTTGTGTGCTGGTTGATCTCCAGCAATTGCGCGGCAAAGAGCTTCTTCCATCACTGCAGCAGTTCGCAATAGACCATCGATTGGCCCCCAACCTGTCACACCCGCTCAGCTCGACATGTGTTCGCGGCGACGTGAAGCGACCGCGCGCCATAGTCGTGTACACACAGGGGCTGGGAGAGTTTGGTTCTGCGCTCGCCCTGTTCAGATTCGAACAAGAGAAGGACGCCGACCTGGTCGCGGCCATTGATGGGTTCATCGAGGAGAGGTTGGTTCCTCGCTATGGCGTCACTCGATGCGCCGACGTGCCGGGCTTTCAGGTTCCCTCGATGCAACGGTAACGCTCAGGTCGCGGCTAACTGCGCTTTTCTTGAGGAATGGATTAGGGCCGTAGCCTCTCCAGTCCGCCCGCCCGTCCTCGACTCTCGGCCTGCCACCCTCCATCACGTCCCCTCGCCACCTCCACACCCTGCGTGGCACAGTGCGGCGCCGTGATCCGCCTGCCAGAGCGCCGCCCATGCCCAGTCCTCTGCCCTCCCATTACGCCGAGCGTGCGCCGTGCGTCTGATCCGCAGCCCCCTGCGCATGCTTGGCATCCTGCGCGTGCTGCTGCGCTACCGGCTGCATGAGCTGGCCGCGGGCAGCCGGCTGGAGCGGGTGCTGCGGCTGGCGACCTGGGTGGTGCCGGCGGCTCGGGGCGATGTGGCGAGGCTTTCGCGTGGGGCGCGGCTGCGGCTGGCGCTGCAGTCGCTGGGGCCGATCTTCGTCAAGTTCGGCCAGGTGTTGGCGACCCGCCGTGATCTGCTGCCGGCGGATGTGGCTGACGAGCTGGCCCTGCTGCAGGACCAGGTGGCGCCGTTTGCCGGCGCGCGGGCGCGGGCGCAGGTGGAGTCGGCGCTGGGCCGGCCGGTCACCGAGCTGTACGCCGAGTTCGACGAAACCCCGCTGGCCTCGGCCTCGATCGCGCAGGTGCATGCCGCGCGCCTGCACGACGGCCGCGAAGTGGTGGTCAAGGTGCTGCGGCCCGGCATCGCCGGCACCATCGAGGCCGACATCGGCCTGCTGCGCGCGCTGGCGGCGCTGTCCGAGCGCTTCGGTCCGGACCCCGAGCGAACCCGCCCGGCCGAGGTCGTGGACGAGATCGCGCGCTCGCTGCGCGACGAGCTGGACCTGCAGCGCGAGGGCGCCAACGGCTCGGTGCTGCGTCGCCACTTCAAGGACTCGGCCGATCTCTACGTGCCGGAGGTGCACTGGCCGCTGACCTGCGAGCAGGTGCTGACGCTGGAGCGCGTTCGCGGCGTGCGCGCCGATGACCTGGCCGCGATCGAGGCCGCCGGCATCGATCGCCGTGCGCTGGCGGCCAAGGTGGTGCAGCTGTTCTACACCCAGGTCTTCCGCGACAACTTCTTCCACGCCGATGCGCACCCCGGCAACCTTTGGGTGGACATCAGTCGAGTCGAGCGGCCGCGCTTCATCGCGCTGGACTTCGGCATCATGGGCGCGCTGCCGGAGATCGACCAGTTCTACCTGGCCGAGAACTTCATGGCGATCTTCAGCCGCGACTATCGGCGCATCGCCCAGCTGCACATCGACGCCGGCTGGATGCCCGGCACCTTGCGAATTGATGACCTGGAAGGCGCGGTGCGTACGGTCTGCGAGCCCTACTTCACCCGCCCGCTGTCGGAGATCGCGCTGGGCGAGGTGCTGCTGAAGCTGTTCAAGGTGGCGCACCAGTACCAGCTCACCCTGCAGCCGCAGCTGATCCTGCTGCAGAAGACCCTGCTCAACATCGAGGGGCTGGGCCGCCTGCTCGACCCCAAACTCGATATCTGGGCGGTGGCCGAGCCGGTGCTTTCGCAGATCCTGCGCGAGAAGCGCAGCCCGCAGGCGATCGCCAAGCGCCTGGGTGCTCGTCTGCCCGGCCTGGTGGCAGCCGCGCCGGAAGTGGCCGAGCTGATGCATGCCTACCTCAAGCAGGCCGCCGCCGGTGAGCACGGGGTGCGCCTGCACTCGGACGACCTCAGGCAGTTGGCGGCAGCCGCGCGCCTTGGCCAGCGCCGCCTGCTGCACGCGGTCAGCGGGATTGGTGTGGCGGTGCTGGCAGCCGTGCTTGTCGGCCAAGGGCTCGGTGGGCCGCTCTGGCAGGGCCTTCCGCTGGCGGCGTGGCTGGGCGGGGGGCTGGCGCTGGGTCTGCTCGGCAGTGCCTGGTTGCGCCGGGGCTGAGCCGGCTGCACGGCCGCGCCGAAGCGGCCGGACTGATCCATCGACTCTGCCGGATAGCGGCGCGCCGCCTTCGCGCCCACAATGCACGGTCACGGCGGCGCCGCTGCGGCGTCCTGCCTGCCCTTGAGATTCATCCCCGCGAGGAGACAGTTCGATGAGCGACGCCCGCAAGACCGTGGAAAACCTGTTCGGAGGCGGGCGCGGCTCGCGCGCCGGCGGCGGAGGCGGCGGCACGCCGCAGATGCCGCAGCTGCCCAAGCCGCCGCTCGGCATGATCGCCGCAGGCGCGGCGGTGGTGATCGCCCTGTGGGGCGTCAGCAGCGTGTTCTACACCGTGCAGCCGGAGGAGCGTGCGGTGGTCAAGCGCTTCGGCGAAGTGGTGAAGATCGCCGACCCCGGCCTGCACTTCAAGCTGCCTTTCGGCGTGGACGCCGTGCAGCTGGTGGCCACCGAGCGCGTGTTAAAGCAGGAGTTCGGCTTCCGCAGCCTGGACTCGCGCGGTGGCGAGGCCACCCAGTACAGCAGCCAGGACTTCCCCGAGGAGTCGCTGATGCTTTCGGGCGACCTCAACATCATCGACGTGTCCTGGGTGGTGCAGTACCGCATCTCGGACCCGATGAAGTTCATCTACTCGATGCGCGAGCCCACCCGCACCCTGCGTGACATCAGCGAATCGGTCATGCGCCGCGCCGTAGGCAACCGTCTGGGCAGCGAGGTGCTGACAACAGGTCGCGAGCAGATCGGCGTCTTGGTGCGTAAAGAGGTGCAGGAAGCTCTGGATCAATACCAGACAGGTATTCATGTCATGACCGTGGAGCTGCAGGACGTGTTGCCGCCGCGCGCCGTGCAGCCGGCCTTCAACGAGGTCAACGAGGCCCGCCAGGAGCGCGAGCGGATGATCAACGAGGCCCAGAAACAGGCCAACCAGCAGCTGCCGCTGGCCCGTGGTCAGGCCAACCGCGCCATCGCCGAGGCTGAAGGCTACGCCACCGAGCGTGTCAACCAGGCCCTGGGTGAGACCGCACGCTTCTCCTCCATCCTCACCGAGTACCGCGTTGCGCCGGAGGTCACGCGCACCCGCATGTATCTGGAAACCTTGAACGAGATGCTGCCCAACGTGGGTAGCGTGGTGGTGCAGCAGAAGGGCGCGATGCCGCCGGTTCCGCTGATCAACCTGCGCGATGCCCAGCCCGCCGCTGCCGGAGACCGTCGATGAAGAGCCCCATTATTCTTGGCGTCGTCGCCCTGCTGGGCCTGATCACGCTGCGCGATGCTGCGTTTGTGATCGATCAGGCTGAACAGGCGATCCTCGTCCAGTTCGGTGAGCCCATCGGCGAGCCGATCAACGAGCCTGGCCTGCACTTCAAGATGCCCTTCATCCAGGAATTGCGCCGCTTCGACAAGCGCCTGCTGGCCTGGGACGGCGATGTCAATCAATTCCCCACGTTGGGCCGCGAGTTCGTGATTGTCGACACCACCGCACGCTGGCGCATTGCCGACCCGCTGCAGTTCCTGCGCTCGGTGCGCGATGAGGCCGGCGCGCGCACGCGGCTGGACGACATCATTGACTCGATGGCCCGCGATACCGTCGCGAGCACCGACTTGGAGGAGATCGTCCGCTCGCGTGATTGGGAGGTGGACACTGCTGAGATCGAGGACGAGGTCGTACTCCGCGCCGACGTCGACCTCGACAAGCCCAAGAAGGGCCGCGAGCGGCTGGAGCAGGAGATTCTGGCGGCGGCATCAAGGCTGATGCCCGAGCTTGGCATCGAGCTGGTCGATGTACGCATCAAGCGCATCAACTACATCGAAAGCGTGGGCCGGCAGGTTGAGTCCCGGATGATCTCGGAGCGCCAGTCGATCGCCGAGCGCTTCCGCTCAGAGGGCCAGGGCAAAAGTCAGGAGATCCTCGGTGAAATGGAGCGCGAGCTGCGCACCATCCGCTCCGAAGCCGAGCGTCAGGCCGCCGAGATCCGCGGCCGCGCCGACGCCGAAGCCACTCGCATTTATGGCGAGGCCTACGGCGCCGATCCGGAGTTCTACGCCTTCTTCCGCACCCTGGAGAGCTACCGTAACCTCGGCGAGAATTCGACCCTGATGATCGACGCGGATTCGGATTTCTTCCGGTATCTGCAGTCGACCCGTCGGCGCTAAAGCGCCGCCGGGTCGATGGGAATCGGGAATCGGGAATCGGGATTCGGGATTCGGGATTCGGGATTCGTAAGAGCAGGGCGCGACAGGAGTTACTGCCGCGCCCCGCTCGCCCTTCTCCCCCCGGGAGAAGGTGGCGCGAAGCGCCGGATGAGGGGCTGTGCGGGGCGCAGGCACGTTGCGTTGACCCTGTCATTTCCTGCTGATTTGCGATCGCCCCGTCGGCACTGATCGCGCCGTCGGGCGACGGCAATCGGGAGCGAGGAGGCGCGATTTCGGACCACTGGTCCGCGCGCCGACGAGCGCCCGAGCGCTGTGCGCGAGGGCTGGTATTCGCAAGAACAGGGCGCGGCAAAAGTGGCCGCCGCGCCCTGCTCGCCCTTCTCCCCACGGGAGAAGGTGGCGCGAAGCGCCGGATGAGGGGCTGTGCGGAGCGCAGTGATGAGTGGGCGCGCGTCGACCTTCCGGCCCTGAGCGCGGCTCCGTCCGTTGCGTCCGTGATCGGGGAGCTGCTAGCGCCCGAACAGCTTGCCCGCCATGCCCATCAGGCCCTGCACGCCGCCGGCGGCCTCCAGCAGGCCGCCGCCGCTGCTGGCCTTGTCGATCATGACCGGCACCGCGGCTTCCAGCCCCAGCGTGGCGGTGCCGGTGTCCAGGCCCAGCTGCTTGGCGAAATCGCCGACTGCGCCGGAGCCCAGCACCTGCAGCAGTTGCGCGCCGCTGATCGGAGCATTGGCGCCGTCGCCCAGCCAGCTCTGCGCGAGGCTGGCCAGCCCGCCGCTGCTGAACTTCTGTACCAAGCCGGCGAGGTCGAGCTTGCCGCTGCCGTCACCGAGCAGACCCAGCAGGGCCTTGGCGATCGCCTCGACGGGCAGCCCGCCCGCTTTGCCGCCGAGCTGCTTCTGGAAGACTTCGGCGCCGAGGCCCAGCAGGGTGTCGGTGTCCATGCGGAAGAGTCTCTCGTGCTCGGGTAGGGCCCCGCAGTCTGAGCCCGGGGGCTATTCCGAGGCCAGCCCTTCGAAACCCGCGACCCACTCGGCCAGGCTGCGCTCGCTGAAGGCGCCGAACTTGCGCTTGGCAATGCGGCCATCGGCGCCGATCAGCACCGAGTACGGCAGCACCGAGCGGCTGTTGCCCAGCGTGGTGGAGAGATCCACCCGGCCCGGAGTGGCGAGGTACATGGGGAAGTCGACCGGCACCTCGCCAAGGAAGCGCTCCACTTCTTCAGGGTCGTCCAGCGCGATGCCGATCACCTGCAGGCCGCCGGCGGGCGCGGTGCGCGCGTGCAGGCTGTCGAGCAGGGGTAGCTCCTCCACGCAGGGCGGGCACCAGGTGGCCCAGAAGTTGATCAGCAGCGGGCGGCCGTCGTAGTCCGACAGCGCGCCGGTGCCGGCGTCGCCGACCCGCAGCATCTCGGCATCGGGGCGGCGGTCGCCCTCCTGCAGCACCAGGGTGCCTTCGGGCAGGGGCGGGCCCTGCGGGATCATGGTGCGTTGGCCGACGAATACGCCGGCGCCGGCGCCGAGTACGGCGAGCGCGAGGATCAGAGCGATATGGGAGGGTTTCATCGGGGGTCTCCGCGCAGCGCGGCTTCGACCGCGGCGAGTGTGGGCACGATCGGCAGCACCCGGCCTTCGACCTCGCCGGGGCGGAACACCACGTAGAGCGGCACGCCGACCGCGCGGTGCTGTTCAAGGAAGGCGGTGATCGCCGGATCGACATCGGTCCAGTCGCCGACCATGTAGACGGCCTCATGCGCGTCCAGCGCGCTGCGGAAGCCGCCGGTGTTGAACAGCCGCGCCTCGTTGGCCTTGCAAGTCACGCACCAGTCGGCGGTCATGTTGACGAACACGGTGCGGCCCTCGCCGCGCAGCGCCGCCAGGCGCGCAGCCGAGTAGGCCTCCACCCCCTCGGCCTGCACCGCCGCGCGTTGGGCCTGTGCGGGCAGCCAGTGCAGGGCGGCCAGCGGCAGCAGCGAGGCGCCGATCAGCAGCCAGGCCAGCACCCGTGCCCGTGCGCCCTGCGCGTAGCGGGCGCGCTCGAAGGCCCACAGGCCGGCGCCCAGCACTACCAGGCCAATCAGCACCAGCGCCATGGCGTCGGCGCCGCGCTGGCGGGTGACCACCCACAGCAGCCAGACCGCGGTCAGGTACATGGGGAAGGCCAGAACGTTCTTGAAGGTCTCCATCCAAGCGCCCGGCCGCGGCAGGCGCTGCGCAAGCGCCGGCACGAAGCCGATCAGCAGAAAGGGCAGGGCAAGCCCAAGGCCCAGCGCCAGGAACAGGCCGATGGCCAGCACCGGCGGTGCGGCAAAGGCGAAGGCCAGCGCCGGGCCCATGAAGGGCGCGGTGCAGGGGCTGGCCACCACCACGGCCAGCACGCCGGTGAAGAAATCGCCCGCCGCACCGCCGCGCTGGGCCAGGCCCTGACCCATGCCGGCCAGCCCGCCGCCCAGGGTGTAGACGCCCGACAGCGCAAGCCCGACCGCGAACATCACGTAGACCACGAAGCCCACGAACAGCGGCTGCTGCAGCTGGAAGCCCCAGCCCAGCGCCTGACCGGCCGCGCGCAGGCCCAGCGCCAGTGCACCGAGCGCGGCGAAGCTGGCCAGCACGCCCAGCGTGTACCAGAGCGCATGGGCGCGGGCCTTGGCCGCGTTTTCGCCGCTCTGCGCCAGCCCGATCGCCTTCAGCGACAGCACCGGCAGCACGCAGGGCATCAGGTTCAGGATCAGGCCCCCGGCCACCGCGCCCAGCAGCGCGAGCAGCGCCGCCGTGAACGAGATCGGTGCGCGCGCATCGGCGCGGTCCTCCGGCGGCAGCTCGCGGGCGCTGCCGGCCGGCAGCTGCAGCTGCACGCTGCGGAACATCGGCGGGTAGCAGATGCCGTCGGTCTGGCAGCCCTGGAACTCGGCCAGCACCTCGATCGACGTCGCCGCGCCGCTGCGGCGGGCGATCGGCAGCTCGATCTCGACCGGGTCGAAGTAGACCAGCACCTCGCCGAAGTGCTCGTCGCGGTGGGCTTGGCCTTCCGGCCAGCGCGGTCGGCCGGCCTCGGCCTCGTCGCCGACGATGCGGAAGCTGTTGCGGTCGCGGTAGAGGTAATAGCCGCGGGCCGGGCTGATCCGCAGCAGCAGCAGGTCCGGCGCGGCGGCGATGGCTTCGAACTGGAAGGCCTGCTCCTCCGGCAGCGGCTGGCCGGGATCGCCCGTGCCCTCGACGGTAAACGGCACGGGCGTCGCAAGCAGGCTGGGCGGCGTCGAGCCGGGCAGCAGCGGCTGACTGGGCAGGGCCAATGGCAGTGCGCTGCCGCCGGGCGCTGGCGAGCCCAGGGCCGACACCGGCAGCTGCAGGCTCACCCGCTGCTGGTGCGGCGGGTAGCAGATGCCTACATCGGCGCAGCCCTGGTAGCGCACCCGCAGGTCGAGGCGGCCTTCGGCGCCGGCGCGCACGCCGTCCAGGCGGCCGACCAGCTCGATCCGGTAGGTCTCGACATCGCCGAAGAAGTCATCGGTGTAGGGCGTGCCCGGCGGCAGCACCAGCTCGCCGGCATCCATGCCCTCGCCGTCGGCCTGCGCGGAGGTGCGGTGCTGGTAGAGGTAGTAGCCCTCGGCGATCTCCCAGCGCAGCTCCACACTTTCGGCATCCAGCGCACGCGCGCTGAAGCGGAAAGCCTCGTCGATCGGCAGCAACTGGGACTCGTCGATGGCCTGCGCGCGCAGGGCGCCGAGCAGCAGGAGCAGGGTGAGGCAGGTTCGGAGCAGGGGCATGGGCAGGCAGCTTGGGGCTTCGGCGGGCGCAAGCAGCATGGACCCGCCAGGTGGCGGCGGGTTCCCCGGTGGCGGGGTGCTGCACTGCAAAGCGCGTAAGCCTAGCCGATCTGCCGGGCAGTACCCCGTGAGCCTGCAGCTGCGCAGCCATCCGGGCGACGCCCTCCGGCGCCGCCCGGATGCGGCATCAAGGCGCCTCGAAGCCGTTGGCGAACACCGCTGGCAGCTGCGCCAGCTCGCAGTTGGCCGGCGGGCTGCTGGTGAACAGGGCGAGGGTGCCCCATTCGGGCCGGTCGATGAAGGGATTGCGATTGCCTTGGAACGAGAACACCACGTCGTTGCGGCGGCGCTCGGCCGCATCGGGCGGATCGGCCTGGTGCCAGGCCAGCACCGTGCTCAGCAGGCCCATGTAAGCCGGCGAACTGGTGGTGCTGACGATCAGGCTGCGGTTGTCGGTGAGCTCAAGATCCGGCTCGCTTTGGCCGGTGACCGGATGGCTGCCGCCCTCGTAGCGGATTGCCATGTACAGGACGGTGCGGGCGAAGTCGCCTTTGCGCGCGCCCCAGACTTCATAGCTGCTGCCGTTGAACCAGTTCGAGTTGCCCGGATACACGCCGCTGCCGCCGCCCACGCCCAGGTTGAACTCGGTCGGGCGCTCGCTGCAGCCGCTGGCCTGCGGACAGTTGGCATAGGGCTTGTTGCCGCGATCCGAGTTGTAGCCGGTGTCGGTGAGATACAGCATGTGGGTGTCGGTGTAGGGCGCGTTGGGCCGGCCCAGCGCATCGGTCTGGCTTGGGAAGCCCAGCGAATTCGGCCAGCTGTGCTCGCGGTTGTAGGTGATGCCGCTGCCCGTTCCCGCGCGGTCGCTACCCTTGACGAAACGCCGGTTGCGGTAGGCGTCGATGATCCGGGTGGCGTCGTTGGGGTCCTCCTCGGCCAGCTCCAGGATCGTCCAGGTGCTGGTCACCGTGCTGCCTGAATACGGGAAGGCGGTGTGGCCGCGGATGGTGGCGTGCAGCGAGCAGCGCAGCTGCTCCGGGCTGCTGGTGTTGACCCGGGCGTAGTAGCTGCCCACACCCTCGCTGACGGTGAAGCTGATCACCACGTCGGCTGGCAGTGCTTGGCCACCGAGGTCGCTGATGCGGCCCGCCAGGATGCGCAGGGTGCAGCTGTCGCCCTCTTCCAGCAGCACCTGCGGCGACAGCGTGATGTTCTGGCCGCTGGCGGGATGGGTGAGCGCGATCGCGCCGACGGCGGCGCATTCGAGGGTGAACGCCGGCGCCGTGAGGTTGACCGGTTCGCTGAACTGCACGCTTGGGGTCACGGCCGGCGCCACGTTCGTGGCGCCGTCGGCCGGCGTGGTCGAGGCCACTTGCGGGGGCAGGTCGGCTTCGGTGCTGAAAACGAGAGAGATGTCGCTGCCCAGCGGATCCGGCGTGCCGTCGCGATCGGTCACCGCGGATGCGGGGATGTTCAGCGAGCAGCTGGCGGCATAGGGCAGCGCGCTGGTCGGCGTCAGTGCGATCTCGCTGGCGGGGCTGTTGCTGCTGAAGGCGATCGCGCCGCTGCCGCAGCTGAAGCTCACTGCCGAAGCGTTCAAGTCCACGCCCTCGGAGAAGCGCAGGCGCAGGGCCTGGGTGACGGCGACGCCGCTGGCGTTGTTGGTCGGCGTGGTTGACAGCAGGACCGGCGGCACATCGGCCAGGGTGCCGATGACGAGGTCGTCGATCGCCAGACCGTCGTCGTTGCTGGCGGCGTTGAAGTCGACCCAGCGAATCCAGAGCACCTGATCGACGCCCCAGTTCAGACCGGTGATCTCGCCGTTGATGGCGACGCGGTTGGGGCCGGCATTGCCGTCCAGTGCTCCGACAGTACCCGCAGTGACGGGCGCGACGAAGCGCAGCTCGGTCACCGCGGTCCAGGTGCCGGTGGTCAGACTGGTGGCATCCAGGCTGTACTCGAAATCCAGCCGGTCCTCGCGACCCGCCGTACCAAGTCGCCACTGCTCGCCGGTATAGGACAGGCCCAGCGACGACAGCGAACCGCCGGTGCGGTTGACCAGCTGCATTCCGAAGCGGCTATTCAGCGAGCCCGAAAGCAGGGCGCCCAGCGCTCGCTCCGGCGAGCCTGTGCTCCCGTAGCTGAAGGTGTTGCCCGACATCGAGCTGCCATTGTCAATGCCGTAGCTGGCGTTGGCGTTGCTGCCCGACTCGGCAAAGGCCCAGCCGGGGGGCAGCGCGGTGCCCGTGGTGCCCGAATTCTCCAAGCTGTCGAAGTCCTGGCTGTAGCCACCGCTGAAGTCCACCGCCTGCGCAGAAACGCACAGCGGCAGCGCCGCCAGCGAAAGCAGCAGGGCGGCCTGCGCGCACGCGCGGCCGAGATCGATACGCATGTGAAACCCCCGAAACCTTGAAGTGGGCGGGCCCGATTCGACCGAGGCGCGGGCCGGCATCCTTGCCGGGGCGGTGTCGGAGGCGATGCGCAGCCTGCGCCAGCAGGGCATGCGTGACGGACGCAAATGCCGGTGGGCGCCATGCCCGGCCCGGCAGGTGAACAAGGATAGCGGGGCCGGATGACAGACGCGCGTGACCCTTATGCCCGCATCGGCGGCGTCGCCCCAAACCGCACCCACTCCAGATAGCCCGGCAGCCCGCCCTCGATCGGCACGGCGATCAGCTCCGGCAGCGCATAGGGATGCAGGCGCGTGACCGTCTCCATCAGCTCAGGCAGGTTGGCGCTGCGGGTCTTGATCACCAGCTGCACCTCGCGGGTGGTTTCCACGCTGCCCTGCCATCGGTATACGGAGGTCACCCCGGGCAGCAGGCTGACGCAGGCGGCGAGCTGGGCCTCTACCAGGGCGCGGGCGATGGCCTCGGCGACGAGCGTATCGGGGGCGGTGGTCAGGACTAGCTGGAGGTCGGTCATTGGAGAGCCGGGATTGGGGATTCGTGATTCGGGATTCGCGAGAGCGGGCTGCGCGGGTGTGGAGACTGAGGGGCTCGCGAGGGGCGGGTGTCCCAGCGGAGGCCACGGTCGTGGGCGTCTTGCCTGCGGCCGCCCCTTGAAAGCCGCTTTGGCTGCCCCATATCGTCCGAGCCCCGACGCTGACGCGGGTCGAAGAGCCTACGCCGGGCTGGCATCGACCGCGTCACATTCCGCGGCTAAACTTGGCACTCACCAATGGCGAGTGCTAACAAAGCGCGTTGGCCCATCGAAAAATCAGCAACTTACCGAGGATCCCCATGAACCTGAAACCCCTCCACGATCGCGTCGTCATCAAGCGCATGGAAGAAGAGAAAGTCTCCGCCGGCGGCATCGTGATCCCCGACAGCGCCACCGAGAAGCCCATCCGCGGCGAAATCGTCGCCGTCGGCGAAGGCAAGCCGCTCGACAACGGCAGCGTCCGCGCGCTGAAGGTCAAGGCCGGCGACAAGGTGCTGTTCGGCAAATACGCCGGCACCGAGGTCAAGGTCGAAGGCACCGAATACCTGGTGGTGCGCGAGGACGACATTCTGGCCGTCATCGGCTGAAGCCGCTGACGGCGGGATTCGGGATTCGGGATTCGTAGAAGCCAAGAGCTTCCGCCCTTCGAGGCGTATCGATCCCAACGCCCTGCCCGAGTCCCGCCGCTGCTGATGTCGCGAATCCCGAATCACGAATCCCCAATCCCGTCTTAGAGGTACATCCCATGGCAGCTAAAGAAATCAAGTTCGGCGAAGACGCGCGCGTCAAGATCCTGCGCGGCGTCAACACCCTGGCCAACGCCGTCAAGGCCACGCTGGGCCCGAAGGGCCGCAACGTCGTGCTCGACAAGAGCTTCGGCGCGCCGACCATCACCAAGGACGGCGTCTCCGTCGCCAAGGAAATCGAGCTTTCCTGCAAGTTCGAGAACATGGGAGCGCAGATGGTCAAGGAAGTCGCTTCCAAGACCTCTGACAACGCCGGTGACGGCACCACCACCGCGACCGTCCTGGCCCAGGCCATGATCCGCGAGGGCATGAAGGCGGTCGCCGCCGGCATGAACCCGATGGATCTCAAGCGCGGCATCGACAAGGCCGTGATCGCCGCCGTCGCCGAGCTGAAGAAGCTGTCCAAGCCCACCGCTGACGACAAGGCCATCGCCCAGGTCGGCACCATCTCGGCCAACTCGGACGAGTCGATCGGCAACATCATTGCCGATGCCATGAAGAAGGTCGGCAAGGAAGGCGTGATCACCGTTGAAGAAGGCTCCGGCCTCGACAACGAACTCGACGTCGTCGAGGGCATGCAGTTCGATCGCGGCTACCTCAGCCCCTACTTCATCAACAACCAGCAGAGCCAGCAGGTCGAGCTGGAAGACCCGTTCATTCTTCTGCATGACAAGAAGATCTCGAACGTGCGCGAGCTGCTGCCCGTGCTGGAAGGCGTCGCCAAGGCCGGCAAGCCGCTGCTGATCGTGGCCGAAGAAGTCGAAGGCGAAGCGCTGGCGACCCTGGTGGTCAACACCATCCGCGGCATCGTCAAGGTCTGCGCAGTGAAGGCCCCGGGCTTCGGCGACCGTCGCAAGGCGATGCTGGAAGACATGGCCATCCTGACCGGCGGTACGGTCATCTCCGAAGAAGTCGGCCTGCAGCTTGAGAAGGCCACCATCAAGGATCTGGGCCGCGCCAAGAAGATCGTGATCTCGAAAGAGAACAGCACGATCATCGACGGCGCCGGTGAGGCCGAAGGCATCCAGTCCCGCATCAAGCAGATCAAGGCGCAGATCGAGGAGACCTCCTCCGACTACGACCGCGAGAAGCTGCAGGAGCGCGTGGCCAAGCTGGCCGGCGGCGTCGCCGTCATCAAGGTCGGCGCTGCCACCGAAGTCGAGATGAAAGAGAAGAAGGCCCGCGTTGAAGACGCCCTGCACGCCACCCGCGCCGCAGTGGAAGAAGGCGTGGTCCCCGGCGGCGGCGTGGCACTGATCCGCGCCCTGACCGCGATCGGCGATCTGAAGGGCATCAACGAAGAGCAGAACCACGGCATCGTGATCGCCAAGCGCGCCATGGAAGCCCCGCTGCGCGAGATCGTCACCAACGCCGGCGAAGAGCCCTCCGTGATCCTCAACAAGGTCGCTGAAGGCACCGGCAACTTCGGCTACAACGCCGCCACCGGCGAGTTCGGCGACATGGTTGCCATGGGCATCCTGGACCCGACCAAGGTCACCCGCACGGCGCTGCAGAACGCAGCCTCGATCGCTGGTCTGCTGATCACCACCGAAGCCATGGTCGCCGAGCTGCCGAAGAAAGACGCCCCGGCCGGCGGTGACCACGGTCACGGCGGCGGTATGGGTGGCATGGACTTCTAAGTCCGGCAACCCCATGGATGACGCGCGGCGGCCGGCAACGGTCGCCGACGCTTCGGAAGGACCC
Organism: Aquimonas sp.; assembly: GCA_022241605.1. GTDB lineage: Bacteria > Pseudomonadota > Gammaproteobacteria > Xanthomonadales > Xanthomonadaceae > Aquimonas. The sequence continues at coordinate 65,053 of JAKOMQ010000021.1, forward strand.
GAAAGCAAAAGCCCCGCAGCGATGCGGGGCTTTTCGTTTGCCAATACCCCTCTGTTCTACAACGGGCAGCCAAGGCCCCCGCCAATACAGCCGAACACGGTATTCTTCGCGCTGAACGCCGATGGACTTCCAACTTCTCAGCGAAGTGCTCACGTCGTTGCCGGCAGCGGTTGGTCTGCCTGCGATCACAGCAACGCGACCAGTCTCTGGTCGACCGGACCGGCCATGAGCCCGGCATGTGGAGTCATGGCACGAGGGGATAGAGCCAATGTTTGGTGAGCGGATCGATAGTTGCGACGCATGGTAGGCAGGTGGTCTGCCGAGCGCGCTGAGTTCATGGCGAGTGACGGTTCACCTCCAGATTGACAGCAACGCTTGGGTGACAAAGGGCGCAGGGCTAGAAGATGAGCACGGTGGGCAACCAAAGGGTCAGTTACGCGGAGGCTGCGCGTCGCCATTTCGCCGACGCAGCATTGCTGCTATCCAACAGTCGGGAAGCCAATGCCGGTCAGCTGTTCGGGTTGGCCGCCGAATGTGGGCTAAAGGCAATCGTAGTGGCCTGCGGTGCCAATACTGATGCCGACGGATCGGTTGATAAGTTGGCAGGGGTCAAAGGCAAGCCTTTCAGAGATCACATGCCACAACTTCATCAGGCAGCCATCGCGTACGGTTGTCACTTGCCCGACGGCCGGTTTTCAACCCGCTATCTGGCGAGCATGCCGAGTCTCAGCGTGTTCTCCGATTGGGCGGTTGAGCACCGCTACTGGCGCGACACCGCGTGGCCCGCTGCATCACTGCCCAAGTGGACGACGGCGGCAGATGAGGTGATGCTCGCTTTGGATCAGGCTCAAAAGGATGGAGTGCTGTGATGGCAGTGATTCGGTTTCATGAGGCTTTGCAGCGGGCTGCCGAGGCGATGGCCGCCGCGGTCGTGCCGCGTGATGGCAGCGTCCGCATCATTCGCGACGTCTACGGCCGGGTGCGCTTTGCCGTGAATGCGACGCAGGAAGGCTTCGCGCCGGACGTTCGGAAGCATCTTGAAAGCGCGCAGAGGGCGCTCGGGGCGTACGCAACTGGAAACGAGCTGCTATTCCGCGAGAGTTTCACGTTCCCCGATGCAGTTTTCAGTGGCCCAGAGTGGCACCGTACAATCGTGCCTCTGGAGGCTGACGAAGACGGTAATCCGCGCGGCGATGTTGAGGTACAGGTATTGGACCGGCAGGTGACGGGACAGGACTGGCTGCAACCGAGGGACGATAGTGTCGTCCAGCATCCCCACCGTGTTGTCTTCTTTGGCTTGAAGGGCGGCGTTGGACGATCAACCGCTTTGTGCATGGTGGCTTGGGGTTTGGCGAATCAAGGCAAGCGTGTACTTTTAGTGGATCTGGACCTTGAATCACCCGGACTTTCAGGGCTCGTTTTGCCACCTCAGCGTGTCGCTGAGTTTGGCGTGACGGATTGGTTGATCGAAGATGCGGTCGGCCAAGGTGACAGCGTGCTGAGTGCAATGGTGTCAGCGAGTCCGCTAGGTGAGACAACTCAGGGCGCTGTTCGGGTGGCTGCCGCGATGGGTCAGGGAGAGCCCGATTATCTCGCAAAACTTGCGCGAGCCTACGCCGACGTGCCGCGGCCGGGTGGCTCACTGCGCACTGGCGCCCGGCTACATCGAATGGTGAAAGCGCTTGAGGCGCAGGAGACTCCGGACGTAGTGTTAATTGATAGCCGCGCCGGGCTACACGATCTCGCCGCGGCGGCCATCACCGGTTTAGCCGACACGGCACTGCTCTTTGCCACTGACAGCGAGCAGACTTGGCAGGGCTATGCCCAGCTATTCACGCACTGGCAACTAAGGCCGGACGTTGTTCGCCATGTCCGTGAGCGCCTCGCAATTGTTCGCGCACTCACGCCAAAACACGACCGTGAGAATGGCGTTCAAAGTTTTCAGCACAGATCCTACGAGTTGTTTGCCAATGCACTTTACGATGCCATTCCGCCTGATTTAGTCGAGTCTGAGAACGACTACTTCCACCCTAGCGAGAACGATGAGGCGGCTCCGCACTTTCCCATCTTGGTGGATTGGGATGAGCGGTTCCAGGAGTTCGATCCCGGCCTGCGGCCTGAGGAGGGCGGAGCCACCGGAGCCCAGATCGACGCGACGTTCGGTGTCTTGATACGCTCTGTGATGCAACGCATCCAGGAGACATCGAAATGAATGCTTCGGTGCGGGCGATTCGCAGCGGCGTCAAGGAGACGGCAGCTGTTCTTGATCAAGCGCAAGCGGCCTCGACCAAGCGCCCTGCGTATACCTATGTACCTCCCTCGCATGCTCGTGCTTTGGAGCCGGATGCCACATTAATCGAGGGGATCCGCGGAGCGGGGAAGTCTTTCTGGTTCGCTTTACTTGCTTCATCGCCGCATCTCGACTTCGTTCGGTCAAGTTTTCCTGAAGCACGGCTTCCAGCAGAAATCAAAGTTGCGCAGGGCTTTGGGACGGGACTCTCGATTTCGCAGGCGCCAGACGCGGACACGCTTGTTGATCTAGTCGAGAAGTTCCGGTCGCGATCAATTTGGCGCGCCGTTGCGGCACACCAAGTCCAGATAGGAGGCGAGTTCGCCTCAATGAGAACGTGGAAGGAACGCGTGAGTTGGGTGCAGGCAAATCCAGAGGGGTTCGCAGGGTCTCTTGAGGAGGCAGATGGCAAGCTCGCAAGTCAGGGGAAGACTTTGTTGATCCTCTTCGACGCGCTTGATCGCATGGCAGATGATTGGGATCACATCCGCACGCTGGCTAAAGGACTTTTGCAGGTTGCGCTTGATCTGCGATCCACACGTGCCATCCGCTGTAAGGTCTACGTTCGCCCAGATCTATTGCAGGACGAGGCAATCACCAGCTTCCCGGATTATTCAAAACTACTTGCGACCAAGGCCTCATTGGTTTGGAACAGGGCGGATCTCTACTCGCTTCTTTACCAATGCCTTGGTAACGCAGAGATCAGCCGCAAGAGTTTCGTCGCGTTAGCATCCAAAGTGACTGGGAAGCCCCAGAGCGCTCCGCGTGGATCAGACTGGGCCGTGCCGACCATCTTGCGCCGTGACGAATTTCTCCAAGAGGAGCTCTTCAAGCAGATCGCTGGTGTGGCCATGGGCAGCAGTACAAAGCGAGGCAAACCGTACACTTGGCTCGTCAATCACCTGCAAGATGGCCTCGATCAGGTCAGCCCGCGCAGCTTCTATGCGGCTCTGGGAAAAGCTGCGGACGAGACGCCGGATGATCACGAATTGCCCCTAGATTACCGCGGGATTCAGCGGGGAGTGCAGGAGGCTTCGCAGATTCGCGTGAAGGAGATTACTGAGGACTACCCGTGGGTTCGCGAAGTGATGGCGCCACTCCGTGGCAACCTTACCGTTCCGTGTGATGCAAGCGAGATCACAAGATTGTGGAAACAGGACAGGACTATATCGAGACTGGAGGGAAAGCTGATGGCAGAAGGGGCTGTCGTGAAGTTACCGCCGCAGAACATTGAGCAAGGGCCGAAAGGCGTCCTGCTCGATCTCGAAGCCTTGGGCATGGTTCAGCGCATCCCGCAAGACCGGATACAGATGCCGGACGTATACCGCGTTGCATTTGGTTTCGGACGCAGGGGCGGAGTTAAACCTCTCCGTTGAATGCACCAATGTTGCGCCGGCGTCTCCGTCGCCAAGGAAATCGAGCTTGCCTGCAAGTTCGAGAACATGGGCGCGCAGATGGTCAAGGAAGTCGCTTCCAAAAGGCGTCGCCAAGGCCGGCAAGCCGCTGCTGATCGTCGCCGAAGAAGTCGAAGGCGAAGCGCTGGCGACCCTGGTGGTCAACACCATCCGCGGCATCGTCAAGGTCTGCGCCGTCAAGGCCCCGGGCTTCGGCGACCGTCGCAAGGCGATGCTGGAAGATATGGCCATCCTGACCGGCGGTACGGTCATCTCTGAAGAAGTCGGCCTGCAGCTTGAGAAGGCCACCATCAAGGATCTGGGCCGCGCCAAGAAGATCGTGATCTCGAAAGAGAACAGCACGATCATCGACGGTGCCGGTGAGGCCGAAGGCATCCAGTCGCGCATCAAGCAGATCAAGGCGCAGATCGAGGAGACCTCCTCCGACTACGACCGCGAGAAGCTGCAGGAGCGCGTGGCTAAGCTGGCCGGCGGCGTCGCCGTCATCAAGGTCGGCGCTGCCACCGAAGTCGAGATGAAAGAGAAGAAGGCCCGCGTTGAAGACGCCCTGCACGCCACCCGCGCCGCAGTGGAAGAAGGCGTGGTCCCCGGCGGCGGCGTGGCGCTGATCCGCGCCCTGACCGCGATCGGCGATCTGAAGGGCATCAACGAAGAGCAGAACCACGGCATCGTGATCGCCAAGCGCGCCATGGAAGCCCCGCTGCGCGAGATCGTCACCAACGCCGGCGAAGAGCCCTCCGTGATCCTCAACAAGGTCGCTGAAGGCACCGGCAACTTCGGCTACAACGCCGCCACCGGCGAGTTTGGCGACATGGTTGCCATGGGCATCCTGGACCCGACCAAGGTCACCCGCACGGCGCTGCAGAACGCAGCCTCGATCGCTGGCCTGCTGATCACCACCGAAGCCATGGTCGCCGAGCTGCCGAAGAAAGACGCCCCGGCCGGCGGTGACCACGGTCACGGCGGCGGTATGGGCGGCATGGACTTCTAAGTCCGGCCTTTCATTGCGACGTCACGAAGCCCGGCCTTGCGCCGGGCTTCGTGCTTTCTGGCGCGCGAGGCGGACTCGTCCCGCCAGCACTGATGCAATTCATGGATCGAAGCTCGGACGAACCCAAACGGCAATGGGTGTGACCTGCCGGCTTTTTCAGGACCACCGATTAGTTGAGGGAGGCTCGGTGGGTTGATGCTTCGTTCTTCTGCTTCTGTTCGTCCTTGAACTGCTTCGGGGTCCGGTAGCCGAGGCTCGAGTGGGGGCGATCTTCGTTGTAGTGGCGGCGCCAGCTCTCGATGATCACCCGCGCCTCGGCCCGGCTCCGGAACCACTCCATGCTCAGGCACTCGTCGCGGAACTTGCCGTTCAAGCTCTCCGCGGTGCCATTCTGCCAAGGCTTGCCGGGGTCGATGTGCGCCGTTTCGATGCCCTCCTGCTG
>JAKOMQ010000049.1 GCA_022241605.1 Aquimonas sp.
TGGGGCGATTGCGCAGCAACACGCAGATCAGCCCGCTTGAGGTCGACGACTGGGTACCCTGCGGGACCCTTCACGCGTCCGCCACCGCGCAGCCCGCGGACCTGGGGCCTCACCGAATTGTGAAGGGCCAGCCCATGACCAGCCGGCTGGTGCGCTATCGCGGCCGACGTACTGGGCGCGACAAGCTCACGCGCGCAGGCCTACCCGAACAGGGCGGCATCTCCAAGAAAGCGCGGATGGCAGCGCGTGAGCCATGGCTGTTGGTCACCTCTCTRGGCGCCGATACGCACTGCGCCGAGCGCATCGTCGCGACCTATCGCACGCGCATGCAGATCGAAGAGGCGTTTCGCGACCTGAAAAGCCATCGGTTCGGGGTCGGCTTCACCGACAGCCTGACCCGCAAGAGCGAGCGCGCGGGCGTGTTGCTGCTGCTCAATCGCCTGACCMGCTTTGCCGCATGGATGATGGCCATCGCTGCCCGGAACACCTGGAGCGTGGATCCCCTGACCCGCCAGAAGTCGCACATGCGCCGCTACTCGGCGTGGCGAAGGGGAATGGAGTGGTTACGATTCAGGCGCTTACCCCAAGATATTCGTGCCGGTCTGCACGCCGTATTGGGCGAACTCCTCGAGCGAAAACGGGGGCTCGCACTGCTATGAAAAGTGGGGAGACCTCAGGCCTTGGCGCACCATCGCGAGCTCAAGCCTTGCCGCGGCAGGCGGGTTCGTCGCCGCTGGATTCCCGTTTCCTAGCTCCGCGCCAGCAATCGAACCTATGCGCATCCTGCGCGCTTGCTGCCAGCGCAGTGCCTCGCTAGTGTCAGCGTCTTGTTTGGAGCGGCTGCACCTAGGGGCGCAGGCGTCCGACCTTGGAATGAAGCTGCTCGAATTGACTGAAGGACATGGCTGACTGATGGACCAAACCACCCACAACAAGATCGTCTCCTTCATCTGGGGCATCGCCGACGACGTGCTGCGCGACCTGTTCAAGCGCGGCAAGTACCCCGATGTGATCCTGCCGATGTGCGTGATCCGGCGCATGGATGCGGTGCTTGAGCCCACCAAGGCCACGGTGCTCGAAACGAAAAGGATGCTCGACGATGCGCGCATCACCGAACAGCGCGCAGCGCTGTGTGATGCCTCGGGCCAAGCCTTCTACAACACGTCGAAGTTCACCTTGCGCGACCTCACCTCGCGCGGCAGCCAGCAGCAGTTGCTCGCTGACTTCGAGGACTACCTCGACGGCTTCTCGCCCAACGTCCAGGACATCCTCGAGAACTTCAAGTTTCGCAACCAGCTGCAGACGCTGTCGAAGGCGGATGCCATCGGCACCCTGATCAACAAGTTCCTGGACCCCGACATCGACCTTTCGCCAGCGGGCATCGACAACCACTCGATGGGCACCGTTTTCGAAGAGCTGGTGCGCAAGTTCAACGAAGACAACAACGAAGAAGCCGGTGAACACTGGACCCCGCGCGACGCGGTGCGGCTGATGGCGAACCTGGTGTTCCTGCCGATCGAGGAGCAGATCAAGTCCGGCACCTACCTGCTGTACGACTGCGCCTGCGGCACCGGCGGCATGCTCACCGTGGCCGAGGACACGCTGACCGAGCTCGCCGCCAAGCGCGGGCAGCAGGTCAAGAGCCTGCTCTACGGCCAGGAGATCAACCCCGAAACCTACGCCGTCTGCAAGGCCGACATGCTGCTGAAGGGCGAAGGCGAGAACGCCGAGCACATCGTCGGCGGCGCGGAGTGGTCCACGCTGGCCCACGACGCCTTCCCCGCCCAAGAGTTCGATTTCATGCTCGCCAACCCGCCCTACGGGAAGAGCTGGAAGAAAGACCTCGAAGCGATGGGCGGCAAGGACGGCATGCGCGATCCGCGCTACAAGGTCATGCACCAGGGCGAAGAGCTGTCCCTGGTGACGCGCTCAAGCGACGGCCAGATGCTGTTCCTCGCCAACATGGCCTCGAAGATGAACGGCAAATCCGCGCTGGGCAGCCGCATCGCCGAGGTCCACAACGGCTCGTCGTTGTTCACCGGCGACGCCGGCCAGGGCGAGAGCAATATCCGCCGCTGGCTGATCGAGAACGACTGGCTGGAGGCCATCGTCGCGCTACCGCTGAACCTGTTCTACAACACCGGCATCGCCACTTATGTCTGGGTGCTGACCAACCGCAAGCCCGAGCACCGCAAGGGCCGGGTGCAGCTGATCGACGCCAGCCAGTGGTTTAAGCCACTGCGCAAGAATCTGGGCAAGAAGAACTGCGAACTCTCACCCGCGGACATCGAGCGCATCAGCCGCAGCTTCCTTGATTTCGAGGAAACGCCTGAGTCACAGATCTTCCCGAATGCGGCTTTCGGCTACTGGAAGGTCACGGTGGAGCGCCCCCTGCGACTCAACAGCCAGCTCACACGCCAAGCCATCGAGACCCTGCGCTTCGCCTCCGGCGATGAGGACATCCGCGTGACCTGCCGGCTTTTTCAGGACCACCGATTAGTTGAGGGAGGCTCGGTGGGTTGATGCTTCGTTCTTCTGCTTCTGTTCGTCCTTGAACTGCTTCGGGGTCCGGTAGCCGAGGCTCGAGTGGGGGCGATCTTCGTTGTAGTGGCGGCGCCAGCTCTCGATGATCACCCGCGCCTCGGCCCGGCTCCGGAACCACTCCATGCTCAGGCACTCGTCGCGGAACTTGCCGTTCAAGCTCTCCGCGGTGCCATTCTGCCAAGGCTTGCCGGGGTCGATGTGCGCCGTTTCGATGCCCTCCTGCT